>NZ_BOMS01000083.1 GCF_016862315.1 Actinoplanes palleronii
TGCCCACCGAAAGTCCCCACGCGCGGGGTGAGACGGCCGAGTGGTGTGCTCGGTCAGTTGGTGAAGGTGAAGTGGCGGCGCAGGGTGCGCCGCCACGGGGCTGACGGCAGCTCCGGGCGCAGCGCCGCGAGCCCGGTCGCGTACTTGGAGATCCGGGCGGGGCGGTGCCCGCGACTCCAGAGCAGCCGGTCGACCGGGGACGCGGCAGCGCCGGTCTTCGTCTCGATCACCGCGAGGCGGGGTGCGCGCAGTTCGGCCCCGCCGGTCGCGGTCCAGCTCAGATCGGTGTCGAGGGTGGCCCGGGAGTCACCCGCGGGCTGGTAGAAGGTGGTCCGGCTGTAGTGGGTGACCAGGGTCGGCACCAGCACGATGCCGGCCCGGTCGCCGAGCACGCTCTCCACGAACCAGCGTCCCGGGTCGACGGTGTCCTGGTCGGCCGCCTGGTACGGCAGCCGGCTCTTCACCGTGCCGCCGCGGGAGCCCTCGGTCTTGACCTCCAGCCAGCACTGCGCGGAGTCCAGATACGTACGAGTGCGGATCTTGAAGCGGCGCCGGCGACGCTGGGCCGTGAGCCGGAAGCTGACCAGGTCCGGGGTGTCGAAGTAGGCGGAGCGGTAGCGGAACCGGCGCCGCCCGTCGATCTCCAGCACCCGGGTGGCCGGGTCGAGCGCGGGCAGCAGGGCCAGCGCGTCCTCCAGCCGCAGCACGTACTTGCGGTCCACCCTGGTCTGCAGCTCGGCCTTCTCGGTGAGCTCGAGGAGCGAGATCGGTTCGAGAGTTCTCATCGGCCGGCCCCGACCAGGTTGCCGATCGCCGAGTAGCGGACCTCGACCACGGTCGTCTCGTTGACCAGGTCGACCCGTTCCACGGTGACCGCGTGCACCCGGGCCCCGAGCACCCGCTCGACCTGCGCCAGCAGCGCGGTCTGGTCGGTGTACGCGGCGTCCAGCACCAGCACCTGCCGCCGGTACGACGGGAACAGCCGGGGATGGTCCCCGAGGTACATGACCAGCAGGATCAGGCCCATCAGCGCCGGGCCGACCCACAGCTCGCCGTCGGTGAGCGGCCCGAGGATGCCCAGCGCCAGCGCGGAGAAGTAGTACGCCACCTCGTGCTGGTCCAGTTCGGTGGAGCGGAGCCGGATGATCGACAGCACGCCGAACAGCCCGAGGCCGAGGCCCGCGCTGACCGTGCTGCCGCTGAGCGATCCGGCCACCGCGAGCACACCGACGTTCACGCCGAGGAACGCGACCACCAGGTCCCGTCGCCGATGCCGGGGGAAGTACAGCCCGAAAACGAGCACACTCACAGCGAGGAGATCTATCCCGAACAACGCGATCCGGTGCATAGTGGGGCGACCTCCCGAGGGTTTCCGGCCGCGAGAGCCCGCCTGAACGGTTCGCAGCCGCAGGGTTACGTATCGGTGAACTTCGATGGTTACGGTAAGCGCTTTCCCCCTGACGGACCACCGTCCCGTACCTCAAAGGCTCCTCAGAATCTGCTGTGCTGAGCCTGTGCGAGCGCCCGGACCTGCGCCGACCCTCACCCGGGGAAGGAGGCCCGGCCGGTGGTGTGCTCGTCGATGAACGGCAGGTCCGGCTCCCAGCCGAGACCGGCCGACGCCGGCACCGCGACGAAACCCTGGCGGCAGACGATCGGCGCGGTGGTGACGTCCCGGGCGTAGTACTTGTCCGAGCCGGACACGTCCGAGGGCAGGGTGAAGCCGGGCAGCGCGCTGAGCGCCACGTTCGCGGCCCGGCCGATGCCGAACTCGTGCATGCCGCCGCACCAGACCGGCAGTCCCTCGGCGCGGGCCAGCTCGTGGGCGCGGACCGCGGGGGTGAGCCCGCCCATCCGGGACACCTTGATGTTGAGGATCCGGCCGGCGCCCAGCCGCAGCGCGGTGACCAGGTCGTCGACGTCCTCGACCGACTCGTCCAGGCAGATCGGGGTGGCCAGCTCGGCCTGCAGCGCGGCGTGCGCGACCAGGGCGCGGGGCGCGAACGGCTGCTCGATCATCAGCAGCCCGCGGGTGTCCAGCTCGCGGAAGACCGCGCGTTCGCCGGACGGGTAGGCGCCGTTCGCGTCGACGTGCAGGGCGAGCTCCGGGAACGCGGACCGGACCGCCCGGACCGGCTCGGCGTCCCAGCCCGGCGCGATCTTCAGCTTGACCCGCCGGTAGCCCTCGGCCACCCGCAGCGCGACCTGGTCGAGCAGCGCGTCGACGGTGGGCTCGATGCCCAGCGAGACGCCCGCCTCGACCCGGGACCGGGTGCCGCCCAGTGCCGTCGCGAGGGGGATCCCGCGCCGCAGTGACCACAGCGCCCAGGCGGCCATGTCGAACCCGGCCCGCGCGAAGTGGTTCCCGCGGACCTTGCCGAGCGCCGCGGCCAGCTCGGCCGGATGCTCCCACTCGGTGCGGAGCACCAGCGGGGTCAGGTGATCGCGGGCCACCGCCCAGCAGCTCTCGGTCGTCTCGGCGCTGTAGAACGGGCCGCTCGGCGACGCGATCTCGCCCCAGCCGGTGACACCGTCGGCGTCGGTGAGCGCGACCAGGATGTGCTCCAGGTCGCGCTTGGCGTGCGAGCTGGTCTGGAAGCGGTGCACCAGCGGCAGGCGTACCCGGCGGAGCGCGACGTGCGTCGTTCGCGTCATGCTTCCTCCGCCGGGAGACCGTACAGGCCGAGTTCGGCGGCGAGGGCGTCGCGCTCCCGCAGGCGCCGGCCGGCGCCTTTGGCACTGGCGGTGGTCAAGGTGGCGAGCAGGTGCAGCGCCAGGACGATCGAGGTGGGCGAGTTGACGTACGAGGCACTGCGCGGTGCCACCACGATCCGCGCGGCGGCCAGCCCGGCGAGCGGGGCATCCTCGGCATCGGTGATCAGCGCCAGCTCACCCCCGTGTCGTACGTAAGCGGAAGCGACCTCGACCGTCTCCCGCCGGTACCGTTCCAGCGAGACCGCGACCAGCAGATCTCCTCGGCGGATGTCGCTGAGCACGTCGAGCGCCCGCAGCGGCGCCCCGTCGACCAGGTGCACCCCGGACAGCCCGGCGCTGAGGTCGGCGGCGAGCAGCGACGCGTAGCTCTGCGACTTGCCGTACCCGATCAGGAACCGCCGCCGCGCGGACACGATCAGCGCCGCGGTCCGTTCGATCGAGTCCTGCTCGGCCGCCCACCCGAGCGCCTGATCGAACTCGGTCCGCTGCTGCTCCAGCACCCGCTGCTTGAGCACCTTCGCCGAGCGGCGCTGCACGTTCCGGTCGAACCGGTCCGCGGGCGTCGAGTGCGCGGTCACGCCGCGTCCCCCGGCCGGAACTGGTACGCCACCCGGGCCGGATCACCGTCCGGCCGGACCACGCCGACCAGGTGCCGGCCGGCCGCGAACCGCGCCACCAGCTCCTGCCGCAGCCAGGCCCGGTCGGCGGGATCGGGCGCGGCGAACCGGTCCCCGGCGGCGACCACGACCGCGTCCGAGCCGTCCCGGCACGTGCGCCCGGCGGGGTCCAGATCCCAGCTGACCAGCACCCGGTCGGTGCCCGGCTCGTCGTAGAAGTCGGCGCCGAACCGGATCCCGGTCGCACCCAGCACGGCGAAGTTGAAGTGCGCGTTGCGCAGCGCGTACGGATCGAAGGTCCACCGCATGGTCCGCGCGCCGGTGCGCCGGGCCACCGCCGCCTGGGCGTGCTTCAGCAGCCGGCCCACGCCGCTGCCCTGTGCGGCCGGCGCGACCACCGCGGCCTGCGAGTAGTGGTAGAACTCGCCGTCCTCGACCGCGCTGAACCCGAAGCAGAACCCGACGAGCGCGCCGTCCTCGCCGAGCGCCCCGATCACCGAGCCACCGTTGCGGCGCAGCGCCGCCAGCAGGCGCGGGGTGAGGCCGAACGCCGGATCCGTGTACCCGAACACCTCGCGGTAGAGCCGGGCCGCCGCCGTCCACTCGGCGATGCCGTCCAGGTCGCGCACGGTCACGTCCATCCGATCTCCCTCGCCAAGATAGGGAACGTATAACCCTCATCCTGTCGGCATACCCGCTCGTTGACAACAAGGATGGCACTACTTAGCGTTCGTATATGTCGTCTTCCGTGATAACCGCGCTGCACCGTTACACGCACGCCGAGTCGCCCACCGGTGATCCGGCGGCGCTCGCCGCGCTGGCCGGGATGCTCGAGGCGGACGCGGCCGCGGCCGGCCTGCACACGGCCCGGGAGGAACACCCGACCGGCGACCACCTGATCTGGACACTCCCGGCCCGGGACGTGCCCGGCGGCCCGCCGGTGCTGCTGCTCACCCACTACGACACGGTGTGGCCGGTCGGCACCCTCGCCGGCCTGCCGTGGACCGTGGACGGGGACGTGATCCGCGGGCCCGGCGTCTACGACACGAAAGCCGGGATCGCGGCGCTGCTCGCGGCGGTGACGGCGGTGGCCGGCCGGCCGCATCCGGAGCTGCGGATCGTGGTGGTCGCCGACGAGGAGATCGGGTCGCCGACCGCGACCGGGCTGGTCGAGGCGGAGGCCCGGCGGGCCGGGGCGGTGCTCGGGCTGGAGCCGCCGCACCCGGGTGGCGACCTGAAGACCGGCCGGCGCGGCAGCACCCGGGCCCGGATCGAGGTGACCGGGGTGGAGGCGCACGCCGCGCTCGACCCGGAGGCCGGCGCGAACGCCATCGACGAGCTGGTGGACCAGCTGCTGCGGGTGCGGGAGCTCGGCGCCGGACGGCCGGTGCTGGTCAACACCGGGGTGATCGCCGGTGGCGGGCGCACCAATGTGGTCGCCGGCGCGGCGCACGCCGACCTGGGGCTGCGGTTCGCCGACCCGGAGGACGAACGGGTCGTGCTCGGCGAGCTGGCCGCACTGCGGGCGATCCGGCCACGGGCCACGGTCGGTACCCGGCTGCTGTCGCACCGGCCGACCTGGCAGCCTGGCGAGGCGGGCGTCCGGCTGCTGGCCCGGGTGGCCGCGATCGCGGCCGGGATCGGGCAGGACCTCGGTGGCCGGCCGGCCGACGGCGCCGCGGACACCAACACCGCCGGGTCACTCGGGCGGCCGACCGTGGACGGGCTGGCGCCCCGGGGCGGCGGGGCGCACGCGCGGACCGAGTGGGTGTCGGTGGCCGGCATCGCGGAGCGGGTCGCACTGCTCACCGCGTTGCTCGGTGACCGGGACGGGCTCGCCTGACCCTTTCATGGGGTTTGCGTGATTGTGCAACCCGTTTGGGCGGTTCGGAACCGGGGTAAACGTGCCGGGCACTGGAGACCCCCGGGGGTGACTTCGATGCTGAACGACTATGAGCGCCGGTGCTTGGCCGAGCTGGAATACCAGCTGCGGAGTGACTCCGCCTTCGCCGCCCGGATGGCCGGCCCGGTGCCCGCCCGGCCGGAACCCGCGTCACCGGCCGTACCGATCCTGTGTGCGCTGCTGTTCATCCTGGTCCCGCTGGTGATGCTGCTGTTCGGCTGGCCCGGGGTGCTGATCCTGCTCGACCTCTTCGCCGCCGCGATCGCCGTGATCCTGCTCCGCCGCCGCGCCCGCTGACCGATTCTCATCGCGTTCTCACACACCCGTGCTGTGATGGGCGGGTCATGAGCGTCAGCCCCCGCGTCCTCGTCGTCGACGACCAGCCGAACATCGTCGACCTGCTGGACACCGTGCTGCGGTTCCACGGGTTCCGGGTGGACACCGCCACCACCGCGGCCGAGGCCGTCGCGGTCGCTGCCGCCCGGCCTCCTGACCTGGTGCTTCTCGACGTGATGCTGCCGGACGGCGACGGGCTGGCGGTGTGCCGGCGGCTGCGGGCCGACGGGCTGGACGCCGGGATCATCTTCCTCACCGCCCGGGACGCGCGCGCCGACCAGTTGTCCGGTCTGGCGTACGGCGGGGACGACTACGTGACCAAGCCGTTCGACGTGGAGGTGCTGCTGGCCCGGGTGCGGGCGGTGCTGCGGCGGGTCCGCGGCCCGGCGGCCCCCGACCCGGTCCTGCGGTACGCGGACCTGGAACTCGACCAGGAGACGCTGCAGGTGCGCCGGGCCGGCACCGAGGTGCCGCTCTCCCCCACCGAGCTGAAGCTGCTGCGGTACTTCCTGACCCACTCCGGCCGGGTGCTGTCCCGCGCGCAGATCCTGGCCGCCGTCTGGGAGTTCGACAGCCCGGCGGTCTCCAACGTGGTCGACACGTACGTCGGTTATCTGCGCCGCAAACTGGACCGGCACGGGCCGCCGCTGATCGTCACGCATCGCGGCTTCGGGTACGCGCTGCGCGCCGCTGCGCCGTGACCCGCCGGACCCTGCGGTTCTCGCTGGTCACGTCGATGGTGGCGCTGGCCGCGGCGGGACTGCTGGTGACCTGCGGTACGGCGGCGGTGGCGCTGCGGTCGTACCTGCTGGAGCGCACCGACGAGCAGCTCGCCGCCGCGGCCGAGCTGGTGCGGCAGCGGGCCACGGTCCTGGTCCCGGACGGGCCGGAGCTGCGCTCGGTGGTGTCGGTGACCGAATACCTGATCGAGTACCGCCGCGCCGACGGGCGCACCCTGCGCTTCGCGAGCGGCTCACCGCTGCCGGCGGACCCGCTGCTGGACCGCGCCGACCCGGCCCGCGTCACCGTGCAGACGATCACCGACACGGCGGGGGCCCGGTACCGGGTGCGGCTCGTGCCGCTCCCCGGCGGTTCCCGGGTGCTGGTCGGCCTGCCCCTCGCGCCGGTCCGCAACACGGTCGCCCGGTTCGTCCTGATCGCGGCGCTGACCGGGGCGGTCGTGCTGGTGCTGCTCACCCTGCTGGCCCGCTGGCTGGTGCACCGGCGGCTGCGCCCGCTGGACGAGATCGCCGCCACCGCCGCCGCGATCGCCGGCGGCGACCTGGACCGCCGGGCCGGCGCGCCACCGGCGGGCAGCGCCGCCGCCCGTACCGAGGTGGGGCGGCTGTCCACCGCCGTCGACCGGATGCTGACCCGGATCCAGGCGGCGATGACCGCCCGGGAACGATCCGAGGAGCGGATGCGGGCGTTCGTCGCGGACGCCTCGCACGAGCTGCGCACCCCGGTCACCTCGATCAGCGGATATCTCCAGCTGATCCGCACCGGGGTGATCGACCTCGGCGCCCGGCCGGACGTGCTGCGCCGGATCGAGGAGGAGGCCGGGCGGATGGGCGCCCTGGTCAACGAGCTGCTGTATCTCGCGCGGCTGGACGCCGACCCGCCGGCCCGGCGGGACCCGGTCGACCTGACCGCGCTGATCCGGGACGCGGTCGCGGACGCGAGCGCGGTGGAGCCGTCCCGCCCGTGGACGGTGTCCGTGCCCGCGGGCCCACCGGTGATCGTGGCCGGGGACGACGGCACGCTGCGGCAGGTGCTCGCCAACCTGCTGGGCAACGTCCGCGCCCACACGCCGCCGGGCGCGGCCGCGCAGGTCAGCGTGGTGGTGACCGGGGATCGGGTGCGGGTCGCGGTGCGTGACACCGGTCCGGGGATGAGCGCGGAGGCGGCGGCGCACGCGTTCGAACGGTTCTGGCGGGCCGAGGAGTCCCGCGCCCGGTCCGGCGGCGCCGGGCTCGGCCTGGCGATCGTGGCCGAGGCGGTGCGCGCCCACGGCGGCGAGACCGGCATCGTGTCGTCCCCGGGTGCCGGCGCCACGGTCTGGTTCGCCCTGCCCGGGGTTCCTAACGAACTCTCATCCGGCTCGCACCCCGGTGTCACCGGCGGTTGATGGCATGACCGGGTGCGAAAATCATTGATCATTACCGGCGCGGTGCTGGGTGGGCTGGTCGCGGCCGGGTCCGCCGGTGACCGGTACGCCGCGACGAGCGCCGCGGACCGGCTCGCCGAACGACTGCGCTGCGCGGCCGGCCTGACCGAGCCGCCGGAGGTGACGCTGGGCGGGATCCCGTTCCTGACCCAGCTCGCGCGCGGCCGCTTCGACGAGGTGCGGGTGACGGCCGCCTCGGTCACCGTGGGGCGGTTCAGCGGCGGGTTGCGAGCCACGGCGCGGCAGGTGCGCACGGCCGGCGATGCGTTCCGGGCCGCTTCCCTCACGGTCACGGCGACGATGTCGTACGCGGGGACAGCCGCGTCCACCGGGGTCGCCGGGCTGAGCGGGCTCGGCTACGACGGGGCGGGGCGGCTGCGGATGGCGGTCACCACGCAGGTGCTCGGGCGGGACGTGCCGGTGGTCGTGCACGCGGTGCCGGAGATCGCCGGGGATGCGCTCGTGGTCCGGCCGGTCGAGGTGGAGATCCCGGTGATCGGGGTACGGCTGCCGGCGGCGCAGCTCGGCGAGAAGGCGGCCCCGCGCACGATCCCGCTCCCGGAGTTGCCGGGCGGGCTGCACTACCGGGGCGCCGAGGCGGCCGAGGACGGCCTCCAGATCACCGTGGACGGCACGGACGTCGCCGTGCCCCGCGACACCGGGACCGGCGCGACGGCCGGCGGCAGGGCCGGGCGCGACTGTGGGGAGAACCAGCGATGAGTGCGGCGGACGAGGGCAGCGGGACCTATCGGGTGTTCGCCGGGATCGGGCGGGTGGCGGTGCGGCGGCCGTGGTGGGTGATCGCCGGGTGGCTGGTCACGGCGCTGGTCGTGGCCGGGCTGGTGGCCGGGTTCGGGCGGCCGGTGGACGACGACACCACGCTGCCCGGCAGCGACGGCCAGCGCGGGCGGGACCTGATCGCCGCGCACTTCCCCGGCGGGGACGGGGCGAGCGGGTCGGTGGTGCTGCGGGCGCGGGACGGGCGGGTGGACTCCCCGTCGTACCGGAAAAGCATCGAGACCGCGGTGAGCCGCATCGCGGACCTGGACCACGTCGTGTCGGTGGCGGCGCCGGGCGCGGCCTCCGGGTCGCTCAGCGCGGACGGACGGACCGGCTACCTCGCGGTGCAGTTCGACGTGGGGCCGCGCGACGTCGGCGGCGCACTCGTCGACGCGGTGCTGGACGCGGCGCAGCCGGCCGGGGACGCCGGGCTCGAGGTGCTGCCGGGCGGGGCGCTGGCGCGGGCCGAGACGAGCACCCGGACCAGTGAGATCGTCGGGCTCGGTGTGGCCCTGCTGGTGCTGGTGGTCGCGTTCGGCGGGCTCGTCGCGGCCGGGTTGCCGCTGCTCACCGCGCTGATCACACTGGTCTGCGGTATCGGCGGGATCGGGCTGATCGGGCATCTGACGCCGATGCCGGCGGTGGCCACCACGGTCGCCACGATGATCGGGCTCGGGGTGGGCATCGACTACGCGCTGTTCCTGATCACGCGGTACCGGGCGATGCCGTCCCGGAACGTCGACCGGGACGCGGCGATCGTGCGGACGGTGGCGTCGTCGGGGAGCGCGGTGGCGTTCGCGGGCGGGACCGTGATCGTGGCGCTGGCCGGGCTGGCCGTCTCCGGGGTGCCGATCCTGGGCACGCTCGGATGGACGGCCGGGCTGATCGTGCTGGTCGCGGTGGCCTCGGCGGTCACCCTGCTGCCCGCGCTGCTGGCGGTGCTGGGCCCGAAGATCGACGCCCTGCCGATCGGTCGCCGCCGAGCCGGTCGCGGTGGCGCGGCCGGGACCACCGCGCCGGATTCGGGGTGGGGGCGGCTCGCTGACCGGGTGACCCGGCGGCCGTGGCCCTACGCGCTCGCGCCGGTGGCGCTGCTGCTGGTGCTGGCCGCGCCTGCGGCCCAGATGACGCTGGGCCAGACCGACGCGGGCGACGAGCCGGCCGGCAGCCCGGCCCGGATCGGGTACGACGTGCTGGGCGACGCGTTCGGCCCCGGCGTCAACGGCCCGATCACCGTGGTGGCCGAGCGCGGCGCCGGTGCGGACGTCGCGGCTCTGCAGGCCGCGATCCTGGCGGTGCCCGGCGTCACGCAGGCCCCGCCGGCCCGGCTCTCCGCCGACGGGCTGGTGGCGACGATCCGGGTGATCCCGGACAGCGCACCGGCCGATCCGCGGACGGTGCGGATCGTGGACACGCTCCGGGCGACCCCGGTGGCCGGGTGGACGGTGCACGTGACCGGCCCGACGGCGGTGAAGGCGGAGCTGGCCGGGCGGGTCGGCGCGCGGATGCCGTACGTGATCGGTCTTGTCGTCCTGCTCGCCGCCTTCCTGATGTATCTCGCCTTCCGTGCCCCGGTCGTCGCCGTCAAGGCGGCGGTGATGAATCTGTTCTCGGTCGCCGCCGCCTACGGTGTGCTGACCGCGGTCTTCGCCTGGGGCTGGGGCGCCGCGCTGCTGGGGCTCGACGGGCCGACGCCGATCGAGTCCTACGTGCCGATGATGCTGTTCGCGCTGCTCTTCGGACTGTCCATGGACTACGAGGTCTTCCTGCTCACCGCGGTCCGCGAGGCCTGGCTGGCCACCGGCGACAACGCCCGCTCGGTCCGCGACGGCCTGGCCGGCACCGGCCTGGTGATCACCTCGGCCGCATTGATCATGGTGTGCGTGTTCGCCGGCTTCGTGCTGAGCCCGAGCCCGGTGGTCAAGATGATGGGCGTCGGCCTGGCGGTAGCGGTAGCCATCGACGCCACGGTCATCCGCGGCCTGCTGGTCCCGGCCACGATGGTCCTGCTGGGGCGGGCCAACTGGTGGACCCCCGGCGGGGACCGGGCGGCAGACGCCGCCCGGTGACCCGGACCGCGTTGTTCAGGCCCGGACGTCGAGCAGGTCGCCGCTGCGGTTGAGGACGTCCTTGAGCTGGGTCAGGTCCACGCCCTTGGTCTGCAGCATGCTGACCAGGCTGGACGCGCTGGTCGCCGCGGCCGTCACGTCGGTGGTGTCCATGTCCAGCATGTCGCTGACCTGTTTGAGCTTGTCCGGGTCCTGCAGGCCGGCGTTCTCGCCCCGCGGGGCGGGGGCCGGCTGCGGCGGCGGGGTCACGCCCTTGCCGGCGGCGATCTGCTCGGCCATCGCGTCGGCGCTGCCCGAGGTGCCGGAGGTCGACGAGGTGGAGATGCCGGACTTGATCGCCGAGATGAGTTCGTCGTGGGTGACGCCCCGGTCGGTGGCCACGTCGCTCAGGCTCTTGCCGGTGCCGAGCTGCGACTTCAGCTCGTCGTGGCTGAGCCCGAGCGCGTCGGCGACCCGGGCCATCGGGTCGTCCTTCGGCTTCGACCGGCTCTCGACCGCGGACTGGGCCCGGTCCACCTGGTAGAACGCCGCGTTGCCGCTGGTGCTGATGCTGCCGATCGAGGTCAACGGAACTCCTCGGGTCCGCCGTGGCGCCTGCCGCCCCGGACTGAGGTGTTCATCGGCTGCCGGACGGCGATGCTCTGGATTTGCTCCCCGATCCACAGGAAGTGCCCGAAAAAGATCACCCGGTGGTGATCGCGGTGGCGGTGATGACCCCGGAGGAGTCCGCGACACCGGTGACCGTGACCGCCTGGCCGGTGGTCAGGTCCTTGACGGCCGCCTTCGTGGTGACCGCCGTGGTGTCCGACGCCCGTACGGTGATCGTCTGACCCGCCGCGGTCTGCAGGTAGAGGGTGTTCCCGTCGACCTTGGTGAGGGTCCCCGCGGTGGCGCCGCCCGGCGTCGCCGCGCGGTTCTGGTTCTGACCCATCCCCCCGCCACTCGGCATGCCCGCCCCGGTGGGGAAGCCGCCGGTCGCCGCCGCGGTGTCTGAGCTGCTGCCGCCCCACTGCTTGTGCACCTGCACGCCGCCGAGGAACCCGCCGACCAGCAGCACCGCCCCGGTCAGCACGAGCGTGGTCCGGTTCCACCACCGTTTCGGCGCGGCCTGCGCGATGGCGCTGTTCAGATCCTGGTGCTCGGTCTCGGACGGGGTGCGCGGCAGCACCTCGGTGTCGTCTTTCATGGTGCGTTCCTCACTCGTAGCGCAGGGCGTCGATCGGCCGCAGCCGAGCCGCACGGGCTGCCGGCAGCCCGCCGAAGAAGAGTCCGATCAGCACGGAGACACCCAGCGAAAGCGCGACCGAGCTGGGCACGATCACCGGCTGCACGCCGACGATCGAGAACCGGCTGCCGATCAGCGCGGCGGCCACCCCGAGGCCGCCGCCGATGACGCTGAGCAGGGTCGCCTCGATCAGGAACTGGCTCAGCACCACCCGCCGGGGCGCGCCGAGGGCCTTGCGGATGCCGATCTCCCGGGTCCGCTCGGTCACCGTGACCAGCATGATGTTGGTGATCCCGATCCCGCCGACCAGCAGGCTGATCGCGGCCACCGCCCCGAGCAGGGTGGTGAACGTGTCCGCGGTCTCGGTCTGCGTCTCCAGCAGCTGGGAGGCGTTCTGGATCCGGTACGCGGTGGTCCCGTCGCTGCTCGCCGGCATCTTCTGGTCGAGGATGGTGGCGATCTCGGTCTCCGCGGTGTCGACCAGGTCGCTGTCGCGGGCCTCGACCAGGATCGAGCTGAGCGCGCCGTACCCGGCCAGCACCTGCCGGACCGCGGAGATCGGCGCGACCGCGGTGTCGTTGGAGTCGCTGAACCCGCTGGAGCTCTTCTCGTCGAGCACGCCGACGATGGTGAACAGCGCCCCGCCGACGGTGACCTGCAGGCCGACCGGGTCGGTGCCGGCGAAGAGCTCCTCGGCGACGGTCTGCCCGATCACCACCACCCGGCGGGCCTGCGCCTCGTCGTCGGCGGTGAACAGCGCGCCGGAGCCGACCGGGAAGTTGGAGGCGCCGAACCAGTCCGGTGTGGTGCCGACGAACGAGCTGACGTCGTGGTCGCTGCCCTCGTACGTCAGGGTCGCCGACGTGCTGACCACCGGCGACACGGACCTGACGTCGGGCGCCAGCACCGGGTCCTGCAGCGCCTCGGCGACCTTGAGGCTCAGGCCGCCGCCGCTGCTGCTCCCCCGGCTGGTGCTCATCACGGTCAGGGTGTTGGTGCCCAGCGCCGAGATCCGGTCGGCGATCGCCTGCGCCGAGCCGTTGCCGACCGCGACCAGCAGAATCACCGCGGCCACGCCGATCAGGATGCCCAGCATGGTGAGCACCGAGCGCAGCTTGTTGGCGGACAGCCCGCGCAGGGCGAACCGGAGGATCTCGGTGGCGTTCACGCGGCGTGCCGTCCGAGGTGGTCCTGCCGGACGTCCGAGCTGACCCGGCCGTCGAACAGCTTCACCAGCCGGTCGGCGCGGGCGCCGACCTCCTCCTCGTGGGTGATCAGCACGATCGTACGGCCGACCGCGTGCAGGTCGTCGAACACGGTGAGGACCTCTTCGGTGGAGTGGCTGTCGAGGTTGCCGGTCGGCTCGTCGGCCAGCAGCAGGGCCGGCTCGGTGACCAGTGCCCGGGCCACCGCGACCCGCTGCTGCTGGCCGCCGGAGAGCTGGTTGGGCTCGTGCTCGGCGCGGTCGGCCAGGCCGACCACGTCGAGGGCGAACATCGCGCGGCGGCGACGCTCGGCGGCCCGCATCCCGGAGTACGCCAGCGGCAGCTCCACGTTGGCCACCGCCGACGTCCGCGGGATCAGGTTGAACGCCTGGAACACGAACCCGATCAGCCGGTTCCGCACCAGCGCGAGCTGGCTGTCGGTGAGCCGGCTGACGTCCACCCCGTCGAGCAGGTACCGGCCGTGGGTCGGGATGTCCAGGCAGCCGAGGATGTTCATCAGCGTCGACTTGCCGGACCCGGACGATCCCATGATCGCCAGGTAGGCGCCGCGCTCCACCTGCAACGACACGCCGTCGAGGGCGCGCACCGTGGTCTCGCCCGCGCCGTACACCTTGCTCAGGTCACGGACGTCCAGGACCGGCCGGGTCGAAGCCATGGCTCAGCGACCGCCACCGGCGGGCGGAGCGCCGCCACCACCGCTGAGGCCCCCGCCGGTGCCGAAGCCGGTCCCGGTGCGCGTGCCCGAGTTGCTGGTGGTGGTGCTGCTGGTCGGGAGCACCACCTTCTCCCCGGCGGTCAGCCCGGAGGTGATCTGGTACGTGTCGTCGCCCTCCAGGCCGATCTCGACCTGCCGGGTCTCCTGCGTCCCGGTGCTGGTCAGCACGGTGACGGTGGACCGCCGCCCGCTGGCCGTGACCGCCGCCGAGTTGACCCGTACCGCGTTCTCCACGCTGCCGGTGACCACCGCGACGCTGACCGTCTGCCCGGACTTGGCGCCGTCCGGCGGGTCCGGCAGGCTGATCGTCACGCCGTAGGTGACCACGCTGTTGCTGGTCGTCGCGGTCGGGTCGACGGACACCACCTTGCCGGTGGTCTCCGCGCTCTCCAGCGCGTTCCAGGTGATGGTGGCGGGCTGCCCGGCCTTGAGCGCGGTCGCGTCCGACTCGGAGAACGCCGCGGTGATCTGCAGCTGGGTCAGGTCGGCCAGGTCGATGAAGCCGCCCGACGAGGTGGTCGTGGTGCTCGCCGAGCCGCCGGCGCCGCCGCTGGACGAGGAGCTCGACCCGCCCGACGAGCCGCCGAGCGAGCCGTTGACCGCGGTCACGGTGCCGGCCATCGGCGCGGTCAGCGTGGTGCCCTTGACCGCGGCCTTCGCGTCGTCGACGGCCAGCGCGGCCGAGACGACCTCGTTCTCCGCGGTGGTGGTGTCGGTGTCCGCGGCCTGCGCCCGGTCCAGCGCGTCGTTCGCCGCGTCCAGGTTCGCCGCGGCCAGGGCAAGATCCCGTTGTACGTCGGTGGGGTCGACCACGGCCAGTTGCTGGCCCTTGGTCACCAGGTCACCGACCTTGACCTTGATGCCGGTGACCGTACCGGCCGTGGTGAACGTGGCCGCGGCGGTCGAGGCGCTCTCCACCGTGCCGTCGGCGCTGACGGTCTTGGTGACCGTGCCCTGCGAGACGGCGACGGTGCGCACGTCGGCGGCGCTGGCCTGGTTGCCGGACGAGGTGGCCCGGATCAGGTTCACGCCCCAGATCGTGGCGCCGACGATCAGTAGTGCCAGCAGGGCGTTCACTGCCGTGCTGGGCCTGCGAAGGGCTTTCACACTGCAATCATGTCCGCTGCGACCGGTTCGTGGTGGCCTGTCGGCGGATTCGGAGTTCACCAGGAACGTACGACCTGCTCTCCCACTGCCAACCCGTCGGTCACCGCGGTGTACTGGTCCCCGCGCAGCCCCACGGCGACCGTGCGCTGGGCGGACTGGCTGCCGTTGCGCACCAGCACGGTGCCGTTGCCACCGGAGATGTCGTGCACCGCGGTGGACGGGACGCGCAGCACGCCGGTGGCCTCGCCGACGCGTACCTGCACCTGCGCGGTCTGCCCGACGAGCAGGTCGCTGGGCGGGGAGCTGAACGAGAGCACCACGCCGTACCGGACCAGGGTGCCGTCCGAGGTGCCGACCGGGTCGACCTGCACCACGGTGCCGGTCAGCGCGTCGTCGTGGTCGGCGAGGGTGACCGTGCCGGTCTGCCCCACCTTCAGCGAGCCGGCGTCCGCCTCCGGGAAGTCCGCCTGGACCTGCATCGCGTACGTGTCGGCCAGCGTCACGAACGTCGTGCCGCTGCTCACCTGGTCGCCCACGCTGCCGGTGACCGCGACGACCGTGCCGGCGATCGGCGCTTTGATCACGGTGCCGTCGAGCGCGTCCTCGGCCTTGTCGACGGCCTGCGCGGCCCGGTTGACCGACTGCTGGGCGTTGAGGATCGAGTCGTTGCCGGTGTCCGGGTAGCCGCGGGTGGTGCAGCTGGTCGCGGCGGCGTCGACCGCGGCGCTCGCCTCTCCCACGCTCGCCGCAGCGGTGCCGGCCGCGGCGCTCGCCTCTCCCGCGCGCGCCGCCGCGGTGCCGGCCGCGGCCAGGTGACCGTTGCCGCCGTTGCCACCGGTGGTGGCGGCCGCGCAGACGGTGGCCGAGGCGGTGACCGAGGCGGCCGAGTCCTTGGCGTCGGCGAGCCGGTCCTGCGCGTCGGTCAGGGTGCTCTCCGCGGCGTCCACGTCGCCCGCGGCGTCGGTGTCGTCCACGGTGGCCAGGAGCTGCCCGGCCTTGACCTTGGTACCGGCGCGCACCTTGACCGCCTCGACGGTGCCGGCCACCGCGAACGAGAGTTCCCGGGTGGTGGCCGGTTCGACCGTGCCGGTGGTGGCGACGTCCAGGGTGACCGCGCCCTTGTCCACGGCGACCGCGACGACCTCGGCGGACGTGTCCGCGCCCGGCCGGTTCCGGACGACCGCGAGCACCACACCGGTCGCCACGCCCACCACGACGATCCCGGCACCGATCAACCGAATGCGCCGTTTAGACCGGTTTTGCCCCGATACCTTGCTCATAATCGTAGATTGTGGCTGTTCACGTACCCGGACGGACCGAAATCCCAGGAGCACCCTTGCAGACCACGCACCCGCGCCGCGCCCTGGTCGCCGTCACCGCGCTGGCTGCGGCTCTCCTGATCGGCGCGTGCGGTGACTCCTCCGGCGACGACGAGGACACCCCGGCCGACACCGGCACGTCGCCGTCCGCCTGCGCGCCCGGCGGGATGCCCTCGGGCATGGGCGCACCCGGCGGTGGCGGCCCGTCCGGCATGGTTCCTGGTGGCGGCGGCCCGTCCGGCATGGCACCCGGTGGCATGGGTCCGTCCGGCGGTCCGGGCGGCGGCGGACCGGGTGGCGACTGCGGCGGCGCCCGCCCGTCCGGCGCGGGCGGCGGCAGCGGCACCGAGACCGGCGAGTTCGACATCGAGCTCGAGCCCACCGGCTTCATCCCGCGCGGCACCGACCTGGGCGGTTACGGCCGGCGCGGCCCGGTGGGCGCGCACGGCGACGTGCTCCCGGCGCCGGGTGAGTGACAACCCTTTTGCGTACGACGGACGAGCCCCCGCCGGACCCCGAGGCGCAGATGCGTCACCGGCTGCGCCGGCACAACCGGGCGCTGGCCGAACTCGCCGCGACCAAGGCCGAGATGGTCAGCGCGCTGCTGCACGAGTTGCGCACCCCGTTGACCGCGGCGCTCGGCATGCTGGAGATGCTCCCGGAGCGCACCGGCGACCCGCTGCTGGACGAGGCGCTCCCGCTGATCGCCCGCAACCTGCGCCGGATCGAGCGGACCACCGCCGAGATCGCCACCATC
Organism: Actinoplanes palleronii; assembly: GCF_016862315.1. Classification (GTDB taxonomy): domain Bacteria; phylum Actinomycetota; class Actinomycetes; order Mycobacteriales; family Micromonosporaceae; genus Actinoplanes; species Actinoplanes palleronii. The sequence continues at coordinate 16,937 of NZ_BOMS01000083.1, forward strand.
AGCGGCATCGAGAGCGGGACGATCCCGCTGGCCCGCACCGAGTTCGACCTGCCCGCCCTGCTCACCGAGGTGGCCGGCGCGGCCTGTCACGCCGTCCCACCGGCCGGCCCGGTGCTCGGCGACCGGGACCGGCTGCGCCAGGTCTTCGACCGGCTGCTCAGCGCGGTACGGGCCCTCGACGGCGGCGCCGAGGCCACCGCCGAACGGGTCGAGGACCACTGGCGGGTGTCCTACCCGCTCCCCGACGAGCAGGCCAGCGACCGCTTGTTCACCTCGGCGGGCACCGGTGGCAACGCGATGGCGCTGATGCTGGCCCGGGCAGTGATCGGCCGGCACGGCGGCAGCGTGGGCGTGCACAGTGCGGGCGGTACGGCGTACCTCCGAGTGGTCCTGCCCGTGGCTTGACCGTGGCTTGACCGTGGCTTGACCCTTGTGGTCGATGCCTGGCCGGGCGCGGTCGCCGGGGCACGAGTGGGCACGGGCCGGTCGTTGCAGGGGCGGTGCGGGTCCGCGATGCCCGTTCGCGGACGTCTGCCGCCCCCAGGTGGGCGCCAGACGTCCGCAGTTCCCGATCGCGTCCTGCCACCGCCCCCGAACCCCACCGAACGCGGCCCCCCGCCGCCCCCTCAGCACCGATCGCGGACTCTCACCGGCGGTGAGCCTGCCTCCACTGGCCGGCAGGGCCGGCAGGGCCGGCAGGGCCGGTCGTGCCGGGTCTTCGTCAGGCGAGGCCCGGCGCGGTCAGCGCTTCCACCCGGGTCAGCAGGTCCTGCGCGGTGAACGGCTTCACCAGGTAGTCATCGGCCCCGGCGTCGAACCCGGACGCCACGTCGAGCCACTGCCCGCGCCCGGTGAGCAGGATGATCGGAATGTCCGCGGTCTCCGCGTCGTCCCGCAGCGCCCGGCACACCTCGAGCCCGGTCATCCCCGGCATCGTCACGTCGAGCACCGCGATGTCCGGCACGTGCTCGTGCGCGGCCCGCAACCCGTCCCGCCCGGTCAGCCGGGTCGACACCTCGAGCCCGCCGGACCGCAACACCGTCTCCACGATCTCCAGCACGGTCGGATCGTCATCCACCACCAGAACGGAAGTCACGGCAGCCCCCTCGCTTGCTACCTAGAGTAATCGCCATGGCGGAGAACGGTGACCGGATCGCGGACCGGCGGCTCACCTGGTGGACCGTGGGGCGGATGCTGTCGGCCGGGTTCCTGCTCGCGCTGGTGGCCCTCGCCGTCGTCGGGACCAGCGCCTACGTCCGGATCGGGATCCTGGTCGACGGCCGGACCCCGCTGCGCCACTCGCACGACCTGCTCGGTTGGCTCGGCGGGGCTCGTGACGCGATCAAGGGCCTGGACCAGGTGACCCAGAACTATCAGCATCCCGCCGACCCGGGCTGGGTCGTGGCGGTCCACCAGAACGTCACGCTGGTGGAAGCCCGGCTCGACAAGTTGCGGACGCAGTCCGCCGGGGACCCGGACTACCAGCAGTACCTGGCACGGCTGGAGCCCATGGTCGACGAACCCGTCACGGCGATCGCGCGGGCGGTGGCCGTCGGCGCCGCCACGGCTCCCGGCAGTGACATGGCGCCGGCGAAGACCCTGGTCGAGGAGATGTGGGAGCACGAGAACCACCGGCTGAACGACTGGATCGACGCGAACCGCGATCGCGCCGAGGGCACCCGGCGGCTGATCCTGTGGGTCTCGCTGGGCACCGCCGCGCTGGTGGCGCTCGGCGCCCGCCTGCTCACCCTGCGGATCACCGAACCGGCCCGGCAGGTGACCGCGGCCGCGCAGCGCGTCCTGGAGGGTGATCTCAGCCGGCGGGCCGAGGTGACCGGGCCGCAGGAGCTGGCCGTGATGGCGCAGGCGGTGAACGCGTCGATGACGGCGGTCCTCACGGCCCACGACGAGGCGGTGGCCGCGACCGCCGCCAAGTCGGCGTTCCTGGCCACCATGAGTCACGAGATCCGTACACCGATGAACGCCGTGATCGGGATGACCGGCCTGCTGCTCGACACCGAGCTGGACACCGGCCAGCGGGAGCTGGTCGAGACCGTGCACACCAGCGGCGGCGCCCTGCTGGTGATCATCAACGACGTGCTGGACTTCTCCCGGATCGAGGCCGGCGAGCTCAGCCTGGACGAGCGGCCGTTCGCACTGCGGTCCTGCGTGCAGCAGGCGGTGAGCCTGGTCGCGCTGACCGCGGACGCCAAGGGCCTGCACCTGTCCAGCCACCTGACCGAGGACTGCCCGGAGGCGCTCGCCGGCGACAGCGGCCGGATCCGCCAGATCCTGGTGAACCTGCTGGGTAACGCGGTCAAGTTCACCGCACACGGCGCGGTCACCGTGCACGTCTCCTGCAAACCCGCCACGAACCGGACCGCGCCCGGCCCGAGCCAGACCGGGCCCGGCCCGAACCGGACCGCGCCCGGCCCGAGCCAGACCGGGCCCGGCCCGAACCAGACCGGGCCCGGCCCGAACCAGACCGGGCCCGGCGCGAACCGGACCGCGCCCGCCGCGGACCGGACCGCGCCCGGGGACGGCGAGCGGATGACGGTGCGGATCGCGGTGCGGGACACCGGCATCGGCATCGCGGAGGACCGGCTGCATCGGCTGTTCCGGCCGTTCAGTCAGGTCGACGCGTCGATCACGCGCACCTACGAGGGCACCGGCCTGGGCCTGGCGATCAGCCAGCGGCTGGCCGAGGCGATGGACGGCGGCATCACCGTCGACAGCCGGCCCGGTCAGGGTTCGACGTTCACCGTGACGTTGCGGCTGCGCCCGGCCACCCTGCCGGCCGCCGCGCCGGTCCCGGTCGGCGCGCCCGCCGCCCGGCCGCTGCGGGTGCTGGTCGCCGAGGACAACCCGGTCAACCAGCGGGTCGCGGAGCTGCTGCTGGAACGCCGCGGCCACCGGGTCGAGATCGTCGCGGACGGCGCGGCCGCGGTGGCCGCGGTCCACGCCCGCCGGTACGACCTGGTCCTGATGGACGTGCAGATGCCGATCCTGGACGGCCTGGCCGCCACCGAACGCATCCGCGCCGATCCCCCGCCGCACGGCGCGCCGCGGATCGTCGCGCTGACCGCGAACGCCCTGGTCGACGACAAGGCCGCCAGCCTGCGCGCCGGCATGGACGACTTCCTCGCCAAGCCGATCCAGGACCGCGAACTCGACACCATCCTCACCGACGCCGCAGCCGCCGCGGGCACCGCCACCGACGACAACGCCAAGCCCACCCCGATCCGCCCCGCCGAAGCCGCCCGCGCAGGTCTCGCCGCCGACGCCGCCCGCGCCGGACTCACCGCCGAGACCACCCGCGCCGGACTCACCGCCGATGCCGCGCGGGCCGCTGCCGCCGCCGGAGCCGCCGCCACCAGCGCCGCCCTGATCCGCGCGACCGCCACCGGCCGCACCGAGTCGGAGAGCATCCGCGCCTGTGTCGACGACCTCGCCGGTGCCTCCGGCGACCGTGCGCGCCTCGCCCAGATCCTGCACAACTTCGCCGACCGGCTCCCCGGCACCCTGGACCGGATGGAACGCGCCGCCGCCACCGGCGACACCCGCAACCTGGCCCGCCTCGCGCACGGCCTGAAGGGTTCCTCGGCCACCCTGGGCGCCACCCGGTTCGCCGCCCTCTGCGGCACCCTCGAGGACCGCGCCCACCAGCACCCGGCGCACTCCATCGACCTGCTGCGCGACCTGCACACCGAAGCCCACGACCTGGCCACCACGATGGAGTCCCTCTCCACCGAACTCACCCACGCCACCTGACCCCAGCCGGCTCCCAGGGGTGTGCCGAGCAGCGCGAGACACCCCTGGCGGCCGGCCGGGGACCGCTAGCTGTCCAGGAGCAGGACGTGGAGGTGGCGGGGACCGTGGACGCCCTCCACCCGGTTCAACTCGATGTCGCTGGTGGCCGACGGACCGCTGATCCAGGTCAGCGGCCGTGTCGGGTCGAGGCGCGCGACCGCCTCCGGCACCGACGCCACCACCTGCGCGGCCCGCAGCACCACGAAGTGCACGTCCGGCAGCAGGCTGATGATCCGCCGCCCCTGGTCCGGCGAGGCGTCCAGCACGATGGTCCCGGTCTCCGCGACGGCCACGGCCGCGCCGGTCAGGACCGCTGCGGCGCCGGCGATCCGGTCCGGCGTCAGGTTGTCGTCGACCAGGGCACCCTGCGGGCGCCACGACAAAGGCAACCCTTCCGGTACGACCACAGCACCGCCCACCAGCCCGCCCACCGTCGCCGCGATCGCGTCCTCACCGATCCGGTGCACCTCGGCCTTGTAGTCGACCAGACGGTCCACCAGCACCTCGAGGTCGGCGGCCGGGAACGAACGCCGATAGTCGCGCGGCACCTCGACCGGCCCCGGCGCGTCCCGCAGCGCCGCCCGCACCCGCCCCAGGATCAGGTCCTTGGAGTTCACCGCTCACCCCGCCCCTCCGAGGAGTTCACCGCGCTGTCCTCCGGCCCCGGACGACCGGCGTCATCGCGACGCCCACCAGTCGCGGAAGGTCTGCTGCGGGACTTCCGGCAGGTCCCGTGACGCGGTCCACCCGGAGAACGGCGGTGGCAGGCCACGACCGCGACGCCCGGCGATCCGGGCGAGTTTCGCGGCCCGCTGCGCACGGGCGTACAGCTTGGGGTGGTCCATGGTGTAGGCCGCGGCTCGCATCGCTGCCCGCTCGGCGGCCGGGTGCGACACCTTGTTGCGCAGGTGCACCAGCATCGACGGGATGTCGATCTTCACGGGGCAGGCGTCGAAGCAGGCGCCGCAGAGCGACGACGCGTAGGGCAGCGACGCGTTGTCGGCCACCCCGGTGAGCTGCGGCGACAGCACCGCGCCGATCGGTCCCGGATAGACCGACCCGTACGCGTGCCCGCCGGTGCGCTCGTAGACCGGGCACACGTTGAGGCAGGCCGAGCAGCGGATGCAGTGCAGCGCCGCCCGCCCGGCCGGGTCGGCCAGCACCGCGCTGCGCCCGTTGTCGAGCAGCACCAGGTGGAAGTTCTGCGGCCCGTCGCCGGGTGTCACCCCGGTCCACATGGTCGTGTACGGGTTCATCCGCTCCCCGGTCGACGCCCGCGGCAGCAGCTGCAGGAACACCTCGAGGTCCGGCCAGCTCGGCACGACCTTCTCGATGCCCATCACGGTGATCAGGGTGTCCGGCAGGGTCAGGCACATCCGCCCGTTGCCCTCCGACTCGACGACGGCGAGCGTGCCGGTCTCCGCGATGCCGAAGTTCGCCCCGCTCACCGCGACCGTGGTGGACAGGAACGTCTCGCGCAGGTATTTCCGCGCGGCGGCGGCCAGCACCGGCGGGTCGTCGGTCAGGTCCGGGTCGACCCCGGGCATCGACTTGAGGAAGATCTCCCGGATCTCGGCCCGGTTCCGGTGGATCGCCGGCACCAGGATGTGGCTGGGCTTGTCATTGCCCAGTTGTACGATGAGCTCGGCGAGGTCGGTCTCGATCGGCTGGATCCCACCGGCTTCCAGCGCCTCGTTGAGCCCGATCTCCTGGGTGGCCATCGACTTGACCTTGATGACCCGCTCGGAGCCGGTCCGGCGGATCAGATCGAGGACGATCGCGTTGGCCTCGTTCGCGTCGGCGGCCCAGTGCACGACGCCTCCGGCCGCGGTCACCCGGGCTTCCAGCTGCTCCAGAAGTGAATCCAGATTCGCCATCACGAACGCCTTCAGCGCCGACCCGGCGGACCGCAGCTCCTGCCAGTCGGGCAGCTCCGCGATCACCCGGCCGGACTTGCCGCGGATCGTGGTGGTCGCGTGCCGCAGGTTGCGCCGCAGCTGGTCGTCGGCGAGCGCGTGGTGCGCGGCCGCCGGAAACGTCTCGTCACCGCGCAGGTTGCCCACACCGCGCGGCGCGGTCGCCGGCATCCCGAGAAAAGTCGTCATGAGGTCGCCGCCAGGATCTCGGCCAGGTGCACGGTGGTCACGCCGGCGTCCTTTCGTTGCAGGCCGCCACCGATGTGCATCAGGCAGGACGCGTCGCCGGCCGTGCACACCTCGGCGCCGGTGGACACGATGTTCGTCATCTTGTCGGCGAGCATGGCCGACGACGTCTCGGCGTTCTTCAGCGCGAACGTGCCGCCGAACCCGCAGCACTGCTCGGCCAGCGGCAGCTCCACCAGGGTCAGCCCGCGGACCTGCCGCAGCAGCCGCAGCGGTTTGTCACCGACCCGGGTCATCCGCAGGCTGTGGCAGGTCGGGTGATAGGTCACCGTGTGCGGGTAGTACGCGCCGACGTCCTCCACCTCGAGCACGTCGACGAGCAGCTCGGACAGCTCGTAGGTGCGTGACCCGACGTCGTGCGCCCGCGCCGCCAGCCCGGCTTCGCCGAGGTTCGCCGCCACCGTCGCGTGCTGGTGCCGGATCGACCCCACACAGGACCCGGACGGCGCGACGATCACGTCGAACGGGTCGAAGACCGACACATACCGTTTCACCAGGGGCAGCGCGTCCCGCTGGTATCCGGTGTTGATGTGCATCTGCCCGCAGCAGGTCTGTTCGAAGGGGAACACCACCTCGTGGCCGAGCCGCTCCAGCAACCGGACGGTGGCCTTGGCCGCCTCCGGGTACAGGGTGTCGGCGAGGCAGGTCGCGAACAACGCGATCCGCACGGTCACCTCCCCACTCGCGCGGCGGCGGCCCGCCAGGGGGCGTCGTCACCGCACGGCTCGTAGCGCACGATCTGCTGAGTCTGCCGTACCAGCGCGCGCAGCGCATCGAGGGAGTCCGGGACGATTCCCGCGGCGCGCGCCTGCACCAGCAGATTACCGAGCGCGGTGGCCTCGACCGGCCCGGCGAGCACCGGCAGTCCGGTGGCGTCCGCGGTCAGCCGGCAGAGCAGCTCGTTGCGGGCGCCGCCGCCGACCAGGTGCACGACCTCCGGCGTGACGTAGGCGAGTTCACCGGCCCGGCGGACCGCGCGCCGGTGGGCGAGCGCCAGGCTGTCCAGGATGCAGCGGGTCACCACGCCCGGTGTGGCGTCGCGAGGCAGCCCGGCGGCGTTCCGCAATCGGCCGGCCATGTCGCCGGGCGGCAGGAACAGCGGATCGTCCAGGTCGACCACGTACTCCAGCGGTGCGGCACGCTCGGCGTCGGCGAGCAGGACGGTGATGTCCGCGGCGCCCCATTCGCGCATGCACTCCTGCAGCGGCCACAGCCCCATCACGTTGCGCAGGTAGCGGATCGTGCCGTCGACGCCACCCTCGTTGGTGAAGTCCGCTTCGCGGGACGCGTCGTTCAGCACCGGATGGGCCAGTTCCAGGCCGACGAGCGACCAGGTGCCACTCGACACGTACGCGAAATCCCGGCCGGCGGCCGGCACCGCGACCACCGCGGACGCCGTGTCGTGCGAGCCGACCGCGACCACCGGCGTCCCCTGCCAGTGCCCGATCACGTCGCCGGGGCGGCGGATCGGCGGGAACAGCTCCGCGCGCAGGCCCAGGTCCGCGATCAACGGCCAGGACCAGTCTTTGGTACGGACGTCGAGCAGCCCGGTCGTCGACGCGTTGGTGTACTCCGCCCCGATCTCACCGGTGAGCCAGTACGCCAGCAGGTCCGGGATCATCAGCATCGTGCGCGCGGCCGCGTACTGCGGGGTGTCGCGTGCCGCCAGCAGCTGGTAGACGGTGTTGAACGGCAGCCGCTGCAGCCCGGAGATGGTGTACAGGTCGCTGACCCGCTCGGCGATCCCGTCGGTGCGCGCGTCCCGGTAGTGCACCGGGTTGCCGAGCAGCGCGCCGGACGAGTCCAGCAGCCCGTAGTCGACCGCCCACGAGTCGATGCCGATGCCGTCCACCGGGCCGGCCTGGTGCAGCCCGTCGAGCACACCCCGGTAGAGGCTGAGGATGTCCCAGTGCAGGGTGCCCCCGGCGGACACCGGCTCGTTGGCGAACCGGTGCACGACGTCGAGGGCGAGGGCACCGTCGGCGAACGTGCCGACCACGACGCGCCCGCTGGACGCGCCGAGGTCGACCGCGGCGAACCGGTGGCTCATCGCAGGAACGCGGCCGCGACACCGGCGTCCACCGGCACGTGCAGCCCGGTGGTGTGCGACAGCTCGCCGGCGGTCAGCACGAACACCGCGTTCGCCACGTGCTCCGGCAGCACCTCCCGCTTGAGCAGGGTGCGCTGGGCGTAGAACGCGCCCAGCTCCGACTCCGGGACGCCGTAGACGGCGGCCCGCTGCGCGCCCCACCCGGCCGCGAAGATGCCCGAGCCGCGCACGACACCGTCGGGGTTGATGCCGTTCACCCGTACCCCGAAAGCGCCGAGCTCGGCGGCCAGCAACCGGACCTGATGCGCCTGGTCGGCCTTGGCCGCGCCGTAGGCGACGTTGTTCGGCCCGGCGAACAGCGAGTTCTTGCTGGAGATGTAGACGATGTCGCCGCCCATCGCCTGGCCGATCAGGATCCGCGCGGCCGCCTTCGCGACCAGGAACGAGCCCTTGGCCATCACGTCGTGCTGCAGGTCCCAGTCCTGCTCGGTGGTCTCCAGCAGCGGCTTGGAGATGGACAGCCCTGCGTTGTTGACGACCAGGTCGACACCGCCGAATGCGAGCACCGCGGCGTCCAGCGCGGCCTCGACCGCGGCCGCGTCGGTCACGTCGGCGACCACCGCGACGGCCGTGTCGGTGCCGCCGATCTCGCGGGCCACGGATTCCGCGGTGGCCGCGTCGCGGTCGGCGACCACGACGCAGGCACCCTCGGCGGCCAGCCGCAGCGCGATCGCCCGGCCGATGCCGGAGCCGCCGCCGGTCACGAACGCGACCCGTGTGGCCAGCGGTTTCGGCTGTGGCATCCGCTGCAGCTTCGCCTCTTCGAGCGACCAGTACTCGATGCGGAACTTCTCCGACTCGTCGATCGGTGCGTACCGGGAAATCGCCTCGGCGCCGCGCATCACGTTGATCGCGTTGACGTAGAACTCGCCGGCCACCCGGGCGGTCTGCTTGGTGGCGCCGAACGAGAACATCCCGACACCGGGGACCAGCACGATCGCCGGGTCGGCGCCGCGGATCGCCGGGCTGTCCGCGGTGGCGTGCCGGTCGTAGTAGGCGCGGTAGTCGGCGCGGTAGGCCTCGTGCAGCTCGCGGAGCCGCTCGGTGACCTGCTCGATCGGCGCGTCCGGGGCGGTGTCCAGCACCAGCGGCTTGACCTTGGTGCGCAGGAAGTGGTCCGGGCAGGAGGTGCCCAGCGCGGCCAGCTCGGCGAGGCGTTCACTGCCGACGAAGTCGAGCACCACGTCGGCGTCGGTGAAGTGGCCGACCTGCGGGCGGTCCGTGGAGGCGAGACCGCGGATCACCGGGAAGAGGGCCGCGGCGCGCTTCCGTCGTACCCCTGCGGTTAATGGCTCTTGGGACATCGCGCCGAACGGCGCGCCGCGGCCGTGCGTCGCGATGTACGCCGCGGCGGTGTCGATGATCTCCTGGGAGTGTGCCTCGCACTCGTCGCTGGTCGCGCCCCACGCGGTGATCCCGTGCCCGCCCAGGATCACGCCGATCGCCTGCGGGTTCGCCTGCTGCACGGCGGCGATGTCCAGGCCGAGCTGGAACCCGGGGCGGCGCCAGTCCACCCAGAGCACCCGGTCGCCGAAGATCTCCTTGGTCAGCGCGGGCCCGTCGGCGGCGGTGGCGATCGCGATGCCGGCGTCCGGGTGCAGGTGGTCCACGTGCGCGACGTCGACCAGGGCGTGCATCGCGGTGTCGATGCTCGGCGCGGCACCGCCCCGGCCGTGCAGGCAGTAGTCGAACGCGGCGACCATCTCGTCCTCGCGCTCCACGCCGGGATAGACGCCGGGCAGTGCGCGCAGCCGGTCCAGCCGCAGCACGGCCAGGCCCTTCTCGGTCAGGGTGCCCAGGTCGCCGCCGGAGCCCTTGACCCAGAGCAGCTCGACGTCCGCGCCGGTGACCGGGTCGGCGCCGGCGCCCTTGGCGGAGGTGTTGCCGCCGGCGTAGTTCGTGGTGCGCGGATCCGCGCCGAGACGGTTCGAGCGGGCGATGAGCGCGGTGACTGCGGGGTTGGTCATGGCGTTCCTTCAGGCCGGGTGCCGGACGGTCGTGTCCCGGAGAGCGGTACGCCGGACGGCGCCGCTCCGGATGGCGACGTGAAACGTTTCAGAGTTACCGACAGGTTACGCACAACCCTTCCGCGCGGTCAAGACATACGGAACCGCCCGGACCGCGGCGGTCCGGGCGGTGGTTGTCTCGGCTGTCAGATCAGCCAGCGGTTCTTCTGAATCAGCGGGAGGGTGGCCCACCAGCGGCCCAGGCCCCAGGTGTGCCCGGCGTAGGTCAGGGCGAAGATGACGCCGCTGATCGCGTAGATGACGTGGTAGTCGACGATCGGGTTGCTCGAGCCGCTGGCCAGGGGCCACTCGGCCAGCCACATCATGGCCATCATCAGGATCGCCGAGACCGAGGCGACCCGCAGGCCGATACCCAGGATCATGGCGAGGCCGATGCCGAGCAGGCCGAGCATGAAGGCCCAGTTCGCGAACGTGGTGCCGGCCAGGCTGTGGAACATGCCCTTGAGCGGGCCGGCTTCCACGCTGGACAGGAAGCCCTTGGTCGGCGAGCCACCGTTGATCCAGGCCTTGGCCGACGGGGTGGCGTACCCGAAGCCGAAGACCTTGTCCAGGAACGCCCACAGGAAGACGAACCCGGTCGCCACCCGCAGAACGGCGATCGCCTTGGCAGCTGACTTGGTGAGTATCGAACCCGGGGCCTCGACCTGCTCGAGCTGCGCCGCGTGGTGTCCAACGGTGGTCATCGTTGCCTCCTTCATCAATCTCTCTGCCCTGAACACTCCTCTCCGAGCGGTGGCCGCACCCGGGTCCGACCACCCGACTCGACGGGCCGAAAGTCCCGGCTCAGGCCGTTTTTACCAACTGCGGCTCCTCGGCGTGCGTGACCCGGTGCCGGACGAAGATCAGCACCAGGACGCCGGCGACCAGCGCGGTACCGGACGCGACCAGCAGGATGGCGTTGAGACCGTCCGCGAACGCGGCCGGCTGACCGTGCCCGGCGCTGACCTTGTTCGCGAAGATGGTGCCGAACACCGCCACCCCGAGCGCGAACCCGAGCTGCCGGAACGTGTTCAGCGCCCCGCCTGCCATCCCGCTGCGCTCCCGCGGCACCTCGGCCAGCACCGCCGACGACAGCGACGGCAGCACCGAGCCGACCCCGACGCCGACCACGATCAGGCCGGGGATCAGCGCCGAGCCGGTGCTGTCCGCGTCCAGCCGGGCCTGCAGCAGGTCACCGGCCGCGATCAGCAGCAGGCCGACGCCGACCGTCCAGCGGGGCGCGACCCGCTGCAGCAGCCGGCCGGCCCCCGCGCCGACGACCAGCGAGGCCGCGGCCATCGGCAGGGCGCCGACCAGGCCCGCGTCGACCGGGCCGTTGCCGAGCACCTGCTGCAGCCAGACCGTGCCGAACGGCAGGTAGCCGAACGCGGCGGCCTGGGTGAGGAACGCCGCGACGATCAGCACGGCGAACGGCCCCCGCCGGAACAGCGCCAGGTCCAGCATCGGGTGGTCCGAGCGCCGTTCGGCGACGATGAACGCGGCCAGCGCGACAAGCCCGGCACCGAACGCGGCGAGCGCCACGCCGTCGGTCCAGCCGGCGTCTCCGGCGCGGATCAGACCGTACGTGACAGCGGCGGCCGCGACCGTGAAGCTCACCGTGCCGGGCAGATCGAAGCGGCCACCCTGCGGCGCCCGGGACTCACTCACGCCGCGCACGGTGAACCAGACCGCGATCAGGCAGACCGGCAGGTTGACCAGGAAGATCCAGCGCCAGCCGAAGTGCTCGGTGAGCAGCCCGCCGGCCAGCGGACCGGCGGCCGCCGCGGCGCCGTTGACCGCGCCCCAGACGCCGAACGCGACACCGCGGTCACGGCCCTGGTAGGTGACGTTGAGCAGGGCCGCCGTGGTGGCGAACATGGCCGCGCCGCCGGCACCCTGCAGGATTCGCGCGGCGACCAGCGCCTGCTCGTTCGGGGCCACCGCACAGAGCAGCGAGGAGAGGGCGAACAGCCCGATACCGATCAGGTAGGTGCGGCGGCGGCCGTACCGGTCGGCGAGCGAGCCGGCGCCGAGCAGCAGGGCGGCGAGCGACAGGGCGTACCCGTCGAGCACCCACTGCAGGTCGGCGTAGCCGGCGTCGAACTTGTCGCCGATGGCCGGCAGCGCCACGACGACGATGGTGACGTCCACCAGCAGCAGGAACGTGCCGAGACAGACGGCGATCAGAGGTGACCATTTACGCATGCCCAGCACAATGCCGGTCCCGGCTCCGATCTCCCCAACCAGAACGCTGTTTCCTGCGGATCTCGACATCGGGATACGGTGATCCTGTGGAAATCGACGAGCTGGACCGCCAGATGACGCACGCCCTGCGGATCAACGGCCGGGCCGGATACCGCGAGATCGGCGCGGTGCTCGGCGTCTCCGACCAGACCGTCGCCCGGCGTTATCGCCGGTTGCGCGCCGATGCGGGCCTGCGGGTCGTCGGTCTGCCCAACCCCATAGAGCTCGGGTACGAAACCTGGGCACTGCGCCTGCGCGCCACGCCGGACGCGGCCCTGTCGATCGCCATGGCCCTGGCCCGCCGTCCGGACACCGCCTGGGTCTCGATCACCTCGGGCGGTACCGAGATCGCCTGCAGCGTCTACGTCCCGGCGGCCGCCGATCGGGAGGCACTGCTGCTGCAGAAGCTCCCGCGCACCCCACGCCTGGTCGCGGTCAGCGCGCACTGCGTGATCCACAACTATGTCGGCGGCGCGGTCGGCCCGGACCTGCGCGACGACGCCCTGACCGCCGGGCAGATCGCCGAGCTGACCCCGCGGCGGACCTCCGGCGCGAGCGCCGCGCACCTCACCGCCGCCGACGCGCCACTGCTGGAGGCGTTCGCCTGGGACGGCCGGCTCAGCTACGCCGAGCTCGCGGGCCGGACCGGCTGGCCGGAGTCGACGGTGCGCCGCCGGGTCCAGGAGCTGTTCGAGTCGGGGTCGCTCTACACCGACGTGGAGACCGAGCCGGAGCTGTTCGGGTTCCGCGCCGCGGTGATCATGTGGCTCTCGGTGGCGCCGTCCCGGGTCGCCTCGGTCGGCGCGGCACTGCGCGAGCACGAGGAGGTGGTCTTCGCGGCGGCCACCACCGGGCCGACAAACGTGCAGGTCACCGCGATCTGCCCGGACATGCCGGCCTTCTACCGGTACGTGACCGAGCGCCTCGGCTCACTCGACGGGGTGGAGCGGATCGAGTCGGCGCCGGTGCTCAAGCACGTGAAACAACTGGGCTCGGTGCGCTGACATACCGCCGATGGGTTGTACCCGTCGGGATTACCCACGAGTAAAGATCTTGTTAATAATATTTACCAGCATCGATCTAGATCGGTTCTCCCATTCCATCCCCCTCTGGGAGCACCCATGTCCGTCCGATCAGTTGTGGCCGCTGCCGTCCTGGCAGCTTCCATCGCCCTTCCGGCAGGCCCCGCGCAGGCCGCCGCCAATCCCTATGAGCGAGGCCCGGCGCCGACCACCGCCAGCATCGAGGCCACCCGAGGATCGTTCGCCACCGCCACCGCCACCGTCGCCCGGACCAGCAGCTTCGGCGGCGGCACGATCTACTACCCGACCGACACCACCGCGGGCACGTTCGGCGCGATCGCCGTGGCGCCCGGCTTCACGAACTCGCAGTCCGCGGTCGCCTGGCTGGGCCCGCGGATCGCCTCACAGGGCTTCGTCGTGATCGTCATCGACACGCTCAGCGTCTACGACTACCCGGACGCCCGCGGCACCCAGCTGCTGGCCGCCCTCGACTACCTGACCAGCACGAGCTCGGTGCGGACGCGCATCGACGCCACCCGGCTGGGCGTGATGGGCTACTCGATGGGCGGCGGCGGGGCGCTGTCGGCCTCCCGTACCCGATCGTCCCTGCAGGCGGCGGTGCCGCTCGCACCGTGGCACAGCACCAAGAGCTGGTCCACCGACAAGGTCCCGACCCTGATCTTCGGCGGGGAGAACGACACGACCGCACCGGTCGCGTCACACGCCGAGCCGTTCTACACCAGCCTGCCGAGCACCATCGACAAGGCCTACCTGGAGCTGAACAACGCCACCCACTCCGCCCCGACCTCGGCGAACGTGACGATCGCGAAGTACAGCATCTCCTGGCTCAAGCGCTTCATCGACAACGACACCCGCTACGACCAGTTCCTCTGCCCGGCGCCGTCCGGCACGGCCATTCAGGAGTACCGCGACACCTGCCCGCACGCGTGAAGAACGCCGGCGGCCTCCCCTTCCGGAGGCCGCCGGCGTCACGAGCCCGTCGCCGTCCGGCACTGCCGGCGGCGCTGCGGTTCAGCGCCTTCCAGAATCCGGTGGCGCCGTGGTTCAGCGCCCTCCGGAATCCGGTGGCCCTGCGGTTCAGCGCCCTCCGGAATCCGGTGGCGTTGTAGCTCAGCGCCAGAAAACGGCGACCGCGGCATTGACCAGAGTCAACGTGATGATGCCGATGAAGTGCCCCTTGTTGACCTCGTCCCGCTTGCGCGGGATGAACACCATAATGAAGATCATTACGGCGATGACGAGCTTGACGGCAAGCTTGGCCGGGTCCGGCTCGTGATCACCGCCGCCTCGCAGCGGCGCGGCCAGCCCCAGGCCGCTGACCAGCTGAATGATCGACCCCCACAGAACCGCCGGACTGATCCGGATCTTTCCGGACAGGAGCTGCGCTATCCCCCCGCCGAGCAGCAGAGCGAAGCCGACAAGGTGCACGAACAGCAGGATCAACCGGAGTGCTTCCACAGCCGGACAGCTTGCCAGCAAACCGAACACCCGATCAATCCAGACTCACCCCCAGCCCAGCATTCCCTTGACCCGGCTCGAACACCGAACGCGAAGCAGCTGGCACCAGCGGCTGCCTCAACCCACCCGAAGCAGCCATCACCATCAGCCCAAGCCCGACGGCTGGCGCTAGCGGCTGCCTGAACGTCGTTCAAACGACCGCCACCACCAGCCGGCTGGCGCCAGGAGGTGCCTCAACAGCACCGAGACACCCCTCACCACCAGCCGAAGGCCAGCGGCTGGCGCCGGGAGGTGCCTCAACGGCACCGAGACACCGCTCACGGCCAGCCGAGGACCGGTGGCTGGGGCTGGAAGGTGCGTCGGCGGGCTTGAGGCGACCGCGGGCCGAGAGTCAGCGGCGGATGGTGCCCGTTGAGGAGCGGGCGACCAGGGCTGGGACGAAGGTTGCCTGTTCGTGGACGTGGTCCGGGTTGGTGGCCTCGTCGAGCACCAGGCGGGCGGCGGTGCGGCCCAGCTCCTGGCGGGGCTGGCGGACCGAGGTCAGCGGGACCGCGGCGGCCGCGGCGAAGTCGATGTCGTCGAAGCCGACGATGGCCAGGTCGTCCGGGACGCGCAGGCCGGCGGTCACCGCGTGCTGCAGCAGGCCCAGGGCGAGCAGGTCGTTGGCGCAGAATGCGGCGGTCGGGCGGCGGCGGGACGGCAGGCCGGCCAGGCGTTCGCCGGCGGAGCGGCCCTCGCTGACGGTGAGCGCCTCGGTGGGCAGGTGGATCAGGTCCTCGGCGGGGCGGCCGAACTCCGCCCACACCTCGCGGGCGCCCTGGAAACGCTCGCGGACCTGGCCGATGCTGTCCGGGCCGCCGACAAACGCCACCCGCTCATGTCCGCGATCGATCAGGTGCTCGACCGCGATCCGGCCGCCCAGCACGTCGTCGACCGCGACCGAGCAGTGGTCTCCGGCGGTGCTGAGCCGGTCGACCATCACGAACGGGATGCCACGCTGGGCGATCTCGGCCAGGTGCGGGGCGTCCGGGTCGACCGGGGTGATCAGGATGCCCTGGACCCGCTGCTGGACGAGGCGGTCGAGGTGCTTGGACTCCCGCTCGGCGCGGCCGCCGCTGTTGCAGACGAACAGCGAGAGGTCGGCGGCGTCCGCGGCGTTCTCGATGCCCTCGGCCACGTCCTGGAAGAACGGGTTGCCGCCGTCGAGCATCACGTAGGCCAGCGCGCGACTGGTGCCGGCGCGCAGCTGGCGCGCCGACTCGTTGCGGACGAAGCCGAGCTCGGCCATCGCCCGCTCGACCCGCTCGCGGGTGCCGGTGCTGACCACGGCCGGCCGGTTGAGCACGTTGGACACCGTGCCGAGGGAGACGCCGGCGGCTGCCGCGACGTCCTTGACCGACGGCGCGCGGCCGTTGCGCGACTGCTGAGCCAACCCCGTGCCCCCTCACTTGAACGGCGGATTGAAACGCATTCTAAGGGTGAACGCTCCCACCCGGTCACGTCAGCATCGCACCGTGAATGAAACATTTCAACCAGTCATCGTGTGCGACAAAGTCGAGCGAGGCCCGTCACGCGGTGTATCGAGTTGTATACCAGAGGTGCCGCGCCAATTGCGGCCCGCGAGCGGTCCGGATCAGAGGACCACGATGTGCGCGGCCACGATCCGCCAACCCCATTCTTTTTGGTACGACCATGTCCGCGTGTATCGCAGCCGGGCCCGGAACGGCGCGCCGCCGAGCGTGCCCGCCACGTCGCACACCACGAACGTGACCCCGGTGGTGTCCACCACCAGCGAGTCAAGACTCACCTGGGTCAGCTCGTCGATCACCGAGGTGCCGGCCCGGTACGCGTCCAGGTCGTCGTTCTTGCCGAGCGTGGCGCCGTCCGGGCCGATCGCCACCAGCCGGTCGTCCAGCAGCCGATCCAACTCGTCGACGTCGCCGGCCCGCTGCGCGTGCTGCAGACGCTGCTCCGCGGCCAGCAGCTCGCCGCTCAGATCCCGATCAGTCATCCGCCCAGGATAGGAAGGTCCGCGCCGGTCCCCTGGTGGACCCTCTCAGGAACGTCGGCTACCGTCCGTGCCCGTGATGCGTTCCCGGATCGTTCCCGCCGTTCTGCTCTGCGCCGCCCTGGCAGGCCTCGCCGCCTGCGACGATGCGGACACCGAGGCCGGCTCGGCACCGAGTGCCGCACCGAGCGCCGTGGCATCGACCGGCGCCGCTTCAGCACCGGCCGCGACCACTGGCGCGGCTTCCGCACCGGCCGGCGCTGCCCCGGCGAACGACAAAGCGCTCTGCGAGATGCTCAACAAGACCGCCTCGACCATGAAGAACACCATCGCGAACGGGCAGAAGGCCGACGGTCACGTAGAGCCGGCCGACGTGCAGAACGCCTTCGCCAAGTTCCACAAGGCGGTGGACGAGGCGCTGCTGTTCGCCACCGACAGCAAGGTGACGAGCGCGGCCCGGGCGGTCGCCGACGAGGTCTCCAAGGCCGCCGCCGACCCGGACCCGATCGGCACCGCCGCGGACTCCGGCTTCGAGAAGCTCAGCACCGACCTGACCACGGCCTGCCAGTCGGTCGGCGTCACCATCAACTTCTGACCACACCGGGGGCCGAACGGGCCTCGCGTGTGAAGTTTGGGTGCGGAGCGCGCCACAACGTCACACGCGCGGGTGGGGTCAGTGGGGTTCGGTGGCGGAGCCCAGCAGGTGGGCGACCGGGGCTATGCCGACGCCCTCGACGACGGCGCGGGGGTCGTCGGGTGAGGCCTCCGGGTCGAGGGACTGGGCGCTCAGCGAGGCCATCGAGTAGAGGTAGAAGCCGGCGCGGAACATGTAACCGATGTCGTAGCGCTCGGCTCGGTGACCGAGAGCGGTCAGCTCGGCGAGCACGTCGTCCATGAAGCGATAGGTCAGCTGGACGCCGTCGAGCGTGGCCTCCTCGCCGCCCTCGCCGGAATAGCCCAGCTCGACCACCTCGACGGTGTCGCCGTCGTAGTCGACGACGAGCATCGGCTCGGTGGCGTAGACCGAGCGGGCCGAGATGCCGGGGTGCACCGGCGGGCCCAGCCTGGACTCCACCACGTCTCGGGTCTCGCCGACCTTCACCAAACCAACGCCCTCGCCGGGCAGAATCTCCATGCCTCGAATCCTGCCAGTACCCACCGACATTTTCCCGGTTGAGGAACAACACTGTGGACGATCGGAGGACCGCTCACGGGTCAGTGCAGGACGGTCGCCAGGCCGGGCCGCAGGTGCCGGGGGCCCGCGACGCGGCGCAGCGGGGTCAGCGCGGCCAGGATGACCAGGGCCGCGAACGGGAGCAGGTCCAGGTCGACGGTGATCGCGGCGATACCCGCGCCGAACAGCAGCGGGGTCCAGACCGGGAGGCGGCGGGCGGCGACCAGCAGGCCGAAGAGCACCAGTACGCCGAGCGGGAACAGCATCGGGCCGGCCATCTCGAGCTCGGCCGGGAGCGGGGCGGCCGTCCGGAACCCGGCGGAGAGGTCACCGGTGATCACCCAGAGGAAGCAGGCCACGCCGGCCAGGGCGGCGACGGTGGCCACCGTGGCGAGCCGGTGACCGGACGGCGGGACCAGCCCGCGCAGGCCCACCGCGAGGAACCCGAACAGCACCATGCCGGCGAAGAAGGCCAGGTGGCCGAGATTCCAGAGCGGGCCGGAGCCCCGGTGGCCGTCGAGGCCGTCGGCGAAGCGCAGGATCCCGTAGAGCAGCAGCAGCGCGGGGGCGGCGAGCGCGGCCCGGCGGACGGTGACCAGGTTCGATGACATGAGCTGACGCTATGGCCGCGGGATGGCCCGGGAGGACCGGCGGTTTCCCGGAGAGCGCCCTGATTCCGTTCTCGGGGGTGCGGGCCAGGACCCCTAGGGCTTCCTAGGAGGCTATCCCGCTGACTGCAGGTCAGGGCAAGGAGGGCTGAGACGGGACGAGGCAGGGAAGGCCGAGACGGGACGCGGCGAGGCAAGGAGAGGAGAGGGAGGCCAGGAGAGGGAGGCGAGGCAAGGCGAGGAAGGCGGGATTCGGCCAAGGAGGCGGATTCCACCTGGCGGCGCTATTCCTATCGGACAGATAGGAATGCTATGCTCGTTGGCACGGCGACCGGTAGGCCGGGAGCAGCGGAGACGTCCCAGGGCGCGCCGACCGCTCCCGGCTCCGGCTCGCCGGAAGCTGCCCGGCGGACCGATGGATCGGCCCGCGGACGGCCGGTGGGCGACGCCGGGCGAAAAGCTGGCCGGCAATCGTTCATCGACGGACGACGGATGTCGATCAGGAAGCTCCACCCCCTCGGACGCAAGCGGAGGCATCGCGTGACCACCCTGACCGAGCAGGCTGCTGAGGAGTTCCTCGCGGCGCGGGCTTTTGATCCCGGGATGCCGGGATTCGTCGGGGTGGCGGTGGATCTGCTCCTGGATCCGGCGTGTGTGCCCGCCGGCCGGCGCACGCTGCGGCACGGGTTCCTGGACGCGCGGTCACCCCGGGTTGCCGTGGTCAGCGGTCCCCCGTCGCCGGGCTTCGACGTCGCGCTCCGCCGGATGTCCGACGATCTCGCGGCGGCCGGGCGGGTGATGGACGGGTACGGGCTCACCGTGCTGCCGGTCGCGGCCGACACCGCCAACCCGGACGGGCCGGCGCACGTCTCCGACAGCACCACTGCCGGGATCCGGATCGGTCTGGAGGCCGGGCTGGACGGCGGAGGACCGCTCGGTCTGGAACGGCGGTGGGTGCTCGCGCACACGCTCGCGCCGGTGCTGGCCGCCGCGTTCGCGAACGCGCCGCTGCGGGACGGGCGGCCGAGCGGGTGGCGCAGCGTGCGGCAGGCGTTGCGCCGCGACCTCCCGGTCCTGCCGGACCCGCACCGCAGTGCCGGCGCCGGGCAAGAGGGCGCGGGGCAGGAAAGCACCGGGTATCAGCCCGGCACGGTCGGCCCCCGACACGGTGGCAACGAGGGACAGCACGGAAGCGGCGGGGAACGGGGCAGCGGCACCGGCGGGCGGGACGGGAGCGGCGGGGGACGGCACGGGAGCGGGACGGGTGGGTGGCTTCCGGGGCCTCGGGTGCCGGACAGTCTCGCGGAGGTGCTGGAGCCGAGGCGGGTGGTGGATCCGCGCTTGGCGTGGGCCGCCTATGTGCTGGACTCCCCCACCGTCACCGGGCGCAGCCTGCGGGACCGGCTGCGCGGCGGTGCCCGGCTGACCGAGGCCGATCTGGAACGCCACCTGCTGAGCCTGCACCCGCCGGTGGCCGCCCGCGGGCACCTGGAGATCGACGTCGCTGATCGGCAGCCCGGCGACGGGTGGCGGGTTCCGGCCGCGGTGGTCACCGCGCTCCTCGACGACCCGCGGGCCGCCGAGGAGGCGTACGCGGCGACCGCGCACCTGGCCGGCGAGCCGCGGCTGTGGGAACGCGCGGCCCGGGACGCGCTCACCGATCCGGTTCTCGCCGACGCGGCGCGGGCCTGCTTCCTGGCCGCCTACGCGTCGCTGGCCCGCAACGGCGCGACCCGGGAGCTGCGTGACGCGGTGGCCGACTTCACCGAGACCTACGTGCACCGGGGCCGCTGCCCCGCCGACGATCTGCTGGACCGCGCCACCGGCCGGGTGTGATCACCGCCGGCCGCGCAGAGCCCGCCCTCCCTGGGGGCTCCCCCTTGGACAGTGTGGCGGGGAGGGGGTGGGGGTGATGGGCGGCCTGTGGACTGCGGCTGGCTGTGGAAACGGCTCTCCCGCTCGGCGGCGGCGCCACCAGGGGTTTCCGTGCCCACCCACGGACGTCGCCCCGGAGGGCTTCGCGTTCTGGACGCGCCAGCGGCCAGCGAAGCCCGCAGGGGTCCCGGCGGGAGCGGCGATCTGTACCCCGGCGGACGCACGACATCGTGAATTTGAATGTGAACGTGGTTGATGTCGCTGGTGGTTCATCCGGTGTGCCTACCGTCCGGTCCCATGGGAAAGATCGCCAATCGCACGTTCGCCGGCGCCGGCGCGCTGGTGCTCGCCATGGCCCTGACCGGCACCTCGTCCTACGCGGGCGGCCACCCGAAGGTCAGCACGCCGACGCTGACCGGCTGGGCCTCGCTGCCGGCCGGCACGTTCGTCCCCGGCAGCGAGCCGTCCGGCGCGCTGGCCACCGGTGACCTGCACGGGTTCACCGCGCCGTTCGCGGACCAGCCGGTGCAGGGTTTCTCCGGCATCGTCGACAACCACGACGGCACCTACGACGTGCTCTCCGACAACGGGTACGGCAACCAGGCCAACTCCGCCGACTTCCTGCTGCGGATCCAGCGGCTCGCACCGGCCTTCGCCACCGGCACGGTCGACGTGGTCGGCGGGATCAACCTGACCGACCCGAACGGCAAGGTGCCGTGGCAGCTGACCCGCACCGACCGGGTGCTGACCGGCGCGGACTTCGACGTGGAGTCGATCGTCAAGGCGAAGGACGGCACGTTCTGGCTCGGTGACGAGTTCGGCCCCTACCTGCTGCACGCCGACCGGGCCGGACGGCTACTCACCGCGCCGATCCCGCTCGACGGCGTGATCGCGCCGGAGACCGCGACCCGCACCGGCGTCCCGGCGACCACCGGCAGCAGCAAGGGCTTCGAAGGCCTGGCCTCCTCGCCGGGCGGCCGGTACGTCTACGGCCTGCTCGAGGGCACCGTCGCCGGCGATACCCCGGGGCAGCTGCGGCTCAACGAGTTCGACACCCGCGCCCAGAAGTACACCGGCAAGCGGTACGCCTACCGGCTGGAGTCGACGGCGAACGCGATCGGTGACGCCATCGCGGTGGACGACAACCGGTTCCTGATCATCGAGCGGGACGGCGGGCAGGGCGCGACCGCCGTGGTCAAGCGGCTCTACCTGGCCGACAAGCGGGACCGGAACCACGACGGCCTGCTGGACAAGACCCTGCTGGTCGACCTGATGAACGTCGCGAACCCGAAGAAGCTCGCCGGGTTCGGCACCACGTTCACCTTCCCGTTCCAGACCATCGAGGACGTCGTGATCCTGGACGACACCCACCTCGCGGTGCTGAACGACAACAACTTCCCGTTCTCCAGCGGCCGCACCCCGGGCCAGGCGGACAACAACGAGTGGATCACCATCGAGCTGCCGCGGTCGCTGCGCGCGGACAAGCGGCTGCTGAAGTGATCGGCCGCTGGGGCCGGCCGAACGCCGGTCCCAGCAGGGTCGATACCCAATCTTCACCGTCGTGATCCCGGGGATGATCCGTTCGTGGGTTAGCGTCCCGGCGTGAACGAGGAAATCCCCGGACAGCCGAACCAGGCGCCCGGTCTGTCACCCATTCCGCAGCAGCCGGACCCGCTGGCCGGGTATCAGCCGGGCAGTGATCCGACGGCGGCGTTCGGTGCACCGCCGACGACGCCGATGTACAACGCCGCGCCCAGCTATGCCGCGCCGAGTTACGAGACGCCGGCGCCGCCCCCTCCGTACGGCGGCTACCCCCAGCAGCCCTACCCGGGCCAGGCGTATCCGCAGCCCGGCTACCCCGGCCAGCCCTACCCGATGTACGGGCAGCAGCCCGACTCCGGCCGGACCAACGGGTTCGCCATCGCGTCGCTGATCTTCGGCATCCTCGGTGGCCTGCTCGGCATCGTCTTCGGCCTGATCGCCCTGGGCCAGATCCCGAAGCGCGGCGACCGCGGCAAGGGCCTGGCGATCGCCGGGCTGAGCCTGTCGATCGCCTGGATCGTGCTGATCGTCGGCATCGTCGCGGTCGGTAACGCCGTCGACAACGGCAAGGACACCTCGACGACGACCGCGACCCGGCCGACCGCCGTGACGACCGAGCCGGCCGACGTACGGACCGACAAGCTCGCGGCCGGCGACTGCATCGCCACGCTCACCGACTCCGAGACGGTCTACGACCTGCCGGTGGTGGCCTGCACCCAGTCGCACGAGGGTGAGGTCTACACGGTCTTCACCCTGGCCTCCGGTGTCTTCCCCGGCGAGGCGAAGGTCGAGGCCGAGGCGGAGAAGCGCTGCGACAAGGAGATCGAGCCGTACGCGATCGGCACGTTCACCGACGCCGAGATCTACTACGTCTACCCGTCCAGCCAGTCCTGGAAGGTGGACCGCACGGTCACCTGCATCGCCGTCGCCCCGGACAGCGGCAAGTGGACCGGATCCATGATCAAGTGACCTAGGTCACTGCGGCTCACGCCGGCGTCGTCCTGTCCGTCCCCCGGTGAACACCGAGGAGAGGGACAGGACGATGACCAGGGAAGCCAAGAGGATCGTGGTGCTCGGCGCCGGTTACGCCGGCATGCTGACGGTGACCTCGCTGGCCGGGCGGACCCGCCGCCGGGACGACGTGTCGATCACCGTTGTGAACGCCGGCGAGCGGTTCACCGAGCGGCTCCGGCTGCACCAGGTCGCCACCGGTCAGCACCTCGCCGAGCTGAATCTGCCGGAGTTGCTGGCCGGCTCGAAGGCCGAGTTCCAGCAGGGCTGGGTGACCGGCATCGATCCGGTCGGGCGGACGGTCCGGATCGACGACGAGCGGGAGATCGGGTACGACACGCTGGTCTACGCGCTGGGAGCGAGCGCGGACACCGGGGCGGTGCCGGGCGCAGCGGAGAACGCGTACAGCCTGGACGACGCGGAGTCGTTCGCGCGCCGCCTGGCCGAGATGAGCAGCGGCAGCGTGGTGATCTGCGGCAGCGGCCTGACCGGCATCGAGGCGGCCACCGAGATCGCCGAACGCTTCCCGTACCTCGTGGTCACCCTGCTCGGCCGCGAGCGACCCGGCGCCATGCTCGGCCCGCAGGCCAGGGCCTACCTGGACGCCGCCCTGCGCCGGCTCGGGGTGACCGTCCGGCTCGGCGAGATCGTCAAGGTGCGCGCCGACGGTGTCGACCTGGCCGGCGGCGCGACCGCGCCGGCCGATGCCGTGCTCTGGACCAGCGGGGTGCGGGTGTCACCGCTGGCCGCCGCCGCCGGATTGACCACCGACGGTCACGGCCGCATCGTCACCGACGGTGCGCTGCGGTCGGTGTCACACCCTGAGGTGTACGCGGTGGGCGACGCCGCCGCGATCCGCCAGAAGTACGGCCTCATGCACGGCACCTGTCAAAGCGGGATGCCCACCGGCGCGCACACCGCCCAGCAGATCGTCCGGCAGCTGGACGGGAAGCCGGTCAGGCGCTTCCGCTTCGGCTACCTGCACGTGCCGATCAGCCTGGGCCGGCACGACGCGGTGATCCAGTTCGTGCACGGCGACGAGTCCCCGGCGCG
Organism: Actinoplanes palleronii; assembly: GCF_016862315.1. GTDB lineage: Bacteria > Actinomycetota > Actinomycetes > Mycobacteriales > Micromonosporaceae > Actinoplanes > Actinoplanes palleronii. Next base: position 41,041 of record NZ_BOMS01000083.1, read on the forward strand.
GGCGCGGCTGACCGGGCGGGCCGCGGTCTGGTACAAGGAGACGGTGAGCTCCGCGCCGTGGCCGACGTTCCGCCGCACCCTGCGGTTCCCCCGCCACACCATGCTGGGATGGCGCCGGTGACCGTTTTCGACGAGTACCGGAACCTGCTGTTCTCGGTCGCGTACCGGCTGCTCGGCAGCGCCGCCGACGCCGAGGACGCGGTGCAGGACACCTGGCTGCGCTGGTCGGCGGCGGATCGTTCCCAGGTCGCCGACCCGAAGGCGTACCTGGTGCGGATCGTGTCGAACCTGGCGATGGACCGGCTCCGGTCGGCGCGGCACGAGACGTACGTCGGGCCGTGGCTGCCCGAACCCGTGCTGACCACCGGCGAGGCGCCGGACGTGGCGCCCGCGCTGCTGCTCGTGCTGGAGAACCTGACACCGCTGGAGCGGGCGGTCTTCGTGCTGAAGGAGGCGTTCGCGTTCACCTATCAGGAGATCGCGGACGCCGTGGACCGGTCACCGGAGGCCGTGCGGCAGGCCGCGCACCGGGCGCGCGAGCACGTACGGGAGAACCGCCCTCGTTTCCCCGCGGACCGTGACCGGCAGCGGGCGGTGACCGAACGCTTCTTCGCCGCCGCCGCGGGCGGGGACATCAACACGCTGATGGAACTGCTCGCGCCGGACGTGGCGCTGTGGACCGACGGCGGCGGCAAGGTCCGCCAGGCGATGCGCCCGGTGACCGGCGCCGCACGGGTCGCGGCGTGGCTGGCCGGGGTCGGCGGCCGGCCCTACGAGGGGGTGCGGATCGACCAGATGTCGGCGGTGCTGGCCGAGCTGAACGGCAGCCCCGGCCTGGTGATCAGCGGCGCCGGGCGGGTGCTCGGCACCATCACGCTGGACCTGGACGCTCAGGGGCGGGTCACCGCGATCCTCAACACCGCCAACCCGGACAAACTCGCGTCGGTCCAGGCCGGGGTGGTCAGACAGTTGTGAACGGTCCCGCCCCCGCCGCGGTCACGCTTCCATGCTCGCCCGGCGGCGCTCACCGATCTCCCAGGCCATCACGTACTGCCGGATCATCTGGGCGAGCGGGTCGACGGTCTTGAAGATCAGCACCACGTCCAGGCCGGCGCCGTCCTCGGACGGACGGACCGCGTACACCTTGCCGGACACCTCGGTCTCACCGTTGCCGAGCCAGACCAGGGCGCGCATCGTGTCGCCCTCCTTGATCTGCTTGTTCTCGGCGACCCAGAACCGCAGGCCGCCCTCGCTGATGTCCAGCATCCGGCCCTGCAGGTACTGCGGGCCCCACTCGCCGAACAGGCGCAGCGGCGCGCCGCCACCGCCCCGGGCGTACTCACGGCGGTTGCTGATCTCCGGTTCCGCGGTGGAGAACAGGTTCCAGCGGTACGGCGCGGCGTCGGTGACGCTCTTCAACAGGACCGGCATCACCACCCGGGTGCGCGGCGGCACCCAGAACACCTCGAACTCGTAGCCGGGCAGGAAACCCTCCGGCCCGCTGGTCTCCAGCGGGGCGGCCACGCTGAAGGTGTTCTCGTCAACCGACTCCAACCGGGAGCGGAAGTTCACGCCCTCCCCGAGGGACAGGAAAATCGGGGTTCCGATCTCGGGCAGCTCCATCAGTGTCCGGCCTTTCGTGTCGCCTCGGCGCGCACCGTGCGGGTCGCGCCCTGATTAGTCGGCGGCGGCCGAGGCGACATAAGAAGTCAGGCCGTCATCTGTTGACCAGCTCCAGGATCGTGTCCATGGCCTTGAGCTTCTCCGCGCCGGCACCGAGGAAGCCGTCCGGGATGATCAGCTCGTCCAGGCCCACCGCGCGGTACTCCGCGAACGCGTCGGCCAGCTTCTCCGGGCTGCCGCCGATGACCGGCACCGGCAGGCCCTCCGGCAGCGGGCCGTCCACCACGGTGAGCGCCTGCGCGGTGCGGGCGATCGACTTCGGGTCACGGCCGCGCTCGGCGCAGAACCGGTCCAGGACCGCGGACTTGTGCGCGATCAGCTCGGGCAGGCCCCAGGTGTTCCACAGGTCGGCGTACTCGGCGACGACACCGAGCATCCGCTTCTCACCACCGCCGCCGATCATGATGGGCAGCGGGTCCTGCACCGGCTTCGGCTCGCTGATCGCGTCGGTGAGCCGGTAGTACTCGCCGTCCAGAGTGGTCACCGGATCGCGGAGCAGGCCGTGCAGCACTCGCAGCGCCTCGACGAACCGGTCCAGCCGCTGCTTCACGGCGGGCAGCTCGATGCCGTACTGCTCGTGCTCGTTGATCTGCCAGCCGGCGCCGACACCGAGCGTGAACCGGCCGCCGGTGATCCGGTCGACGGTGGCCGCCATGTTGGCCAGCACGGCCGGGTGCCGGTAGGTGTTGCCGTACACCAGCGTCCCGATCCGCACCCGCTCGGTCACCGCGCCGAGCGCCGCGACCAGCGAGCCGGCCTCCAGGGTCGGCTGGTGCGGATCACGGCCGGGGCCGTCGTTGGGCATGAAGTGATCGGCGATCCAGACGCCGTCCCAGCCGGTCTGCTCCGCGTGACGGGCCGCGGCGAGGATGTCGGCCCAGGGTTGCCCGGCGCCCGGCCAGATCGAGATTCGCATAACCGAAAACCTATCTGGTACGACCTGGGCACAGCCCCCGCCGGACACCGCGAGGTGATCCCGCTCGAGATCGCTGCGCGACCGCCGGGGTGGTGCGGCGGGTCGAGGTCACCCCGTACGGTGCAGGGTGTGATCTCGCAGCTCACCGTCACCGAACCGGCCCTCCTTGCGGCCGCCACCGACCTGGTCAACCTCGTCTACCGGGAGTCGGAGAAGGGGTTGTGGGTGGACGGCGCCGAGCGGACCAGCCTGGCCGAGGTGACCGCGTTGGCCCAGGCCGGGGAGTTGGCCTGGGACGAGCGGGACGGGCAGCTCGCGGGAGTGGTCCGGGTACGCCGGACGGGCGGTGGGGTGGGCGAGTTCGGGATGCTGGCGGCTTCTCCGTCGCTGCGGGGGAACGGCGTCGGGGGTGGGCTGATCCGATGGGCCGAGTCGTACTGCCGGTCCCGGGGCGACACCACGATGCGCTTGGAGTTGCTGGTGCCGCGGGAGTGGGTGCTGGAGTCCAAGGAGTTCCTGCACTCGTGGTATTCACGGCTCGGGTATCGGGTGGAGCGGGTCGGTCAGCTGGAGGAGCACTATCCGCAGTTGGCGCCGCTGCTGGCCGGCCCGGCGGACTACCGGGTCTACACGAAGCCGCTGTAGCGCGAGGTCGGTGTTTGCCGCCAGCGGGGGCTGAGGGTCCGTTGGGGTCAGGGAGTGGTGAGGCGGGCTTTCAGGCGGGCTCGGCAGTGGGGCCATTCGGAGGCCAGGAGCGAGTACATCGCGGAGTCGCGCAGGCGGCCCTCCTCGCCGGGAGCCCAGGACTTCGACCAGGAGCGGAGGACGCCTTCGAAATGGGCGCCGACCCGCTCGATCGCGGCGCGGGAGCGGAGATTGCGGGCATCGGTCTTCAGGTCGACCCGGACGGCGTTCCACTGTTCGAACGCGTGCTGAAACAGCAGGTACTTGGCCTCGGTGTTGATACCGGACCCCTGCGCCGACGCGGCCAGCCAGGTGAACCCGATCTCGATGGCGCACAGCTCGTCCCGGTCCGGCCAGGGCCGCGGGTCCCAGAGTCCGGTCACGCCGACGGCCCGGCCGGTGGTCGTCTCGACCTGCGCGTACGGCTTCAACACACCCGCCTCGGCCCGCGCGAGCTGGGCATCGAGATATCCGTCGATCTCGTCGGCGGCCGGCACCCAGGTGTACCGGTACGACCCGCGATCCTCCTCGGCGGCGACGGCCAGGTCGGCGGCGTGCCGCTCGGCCAGGGGCTCGAGGCGGACCAGACGTCCCTCGAGGGTCGGTGCGTCGAGGTTCTTGAGCAGGTTATTGAGCAGCACAGCATGGCTCCCTTCGCGGCTTGCCCAGCGCACCGCGCGCCGGGCCCGGTCATCACCCGGGGCACCCCACCCACGAACGGAGGGTTGCCGGCCAGCAAGCCGGGGCTCAATGCTGGCGCTCATGACCTGCCATCACCCTAACAATCCGGTCCTACCCGAACCCCGCCGAGCCGGTCCGGGTGTGGTGGCCGCAGTCGCCGCGGAGCCAGCGTTCCGGCCCGCCCCGGCCCGCCCCGGCCCGGTGCGGTGCGGTGCGGTGCGGCGCGGTGCGGCGCGGTGCGGCGCGGCGCGGTGCGGCTGGGCGGTAGGAGCACGCGCTCGGCGGTCGTAGGGCGGTAGAAGCACGCGCTCGGCGCTGACAGGGCGGTAGAAGCACGCGCTCGGCGCTGACAGGGCGGCAGGAACACGCGATCGGTCGAGTTCGAGGCGGTGGCCGCACGCAATGCCAGATCGCGTGCGGCCACCGCCCTCATGGGGGCGGCAACTGCACGCGTTCCCGCATCGCGGATGCCCACCGCCCGCCCCGACCGGCCACACGCACCTGACCAGCCATCGCTTATCCGTTCCTACCGCCCTCGATGCCCGTCGAGGCACCGTCACCATCCGGGACGGGCCCCGCAGGCGAACGTCGCCGCAGGGTTCAGCCGCAGCGAGCGAGCTCGCGGCCAACTCGCGATGTTTCCACAGGTAAACGCACTCCCGGCAAAACCAGCAATGCTCACGAACGGGCGCAAAACCACTACGCGTGTGAAGTTTGGGCGCGCTCCGCACCTCAACTTCACACGCAAGCCGGCAACAGCCACTACGTGGGGACTTTCGGCGCGCTCCGCACCTCAACTTCACACACAAGCCGGCAACAGCCGCTGCATGGGGACTTTCGGCGCGCTCCGCACCAAAAGTTCACACACAAGCTGGCAACAGCCCGCTGCGTGGGGACTTTTGGTGCGGAGTGCGCCACAGCTCAACACGCAAGGTGGCGAGCCCCTCCTGTAGGGGATGTTTTGCGCGTAGTGCACCATTTCTTCACACGTTCGCGCAGAGCCCGCCCTCCCTGGGGGCTCCCCCTTGGACAGTGTGGCGGGGAGGGGGTGGGGGTGATGGGCGGCCTGTGGACGGGCGCTGACTGTGGAAACGGCTGTCGGTGGTGGCATCGGCGCCACCAGGGGGTTTCCGCGACCACCCACGGGCGTCGCCCCGGAGGGCTTCGCGTTCTGGACGCGCCAGCGGCCAGCGAAGCCCGCAGGGGTCCCGGCGGGAGCGACGATCTGCACCACAGCGGACGCACGACATCTTGATCTTGATCTTTTGCGGTCAGGCGCCGGTGAACGACTCCTGGCCGACGACCCGCAGCAGCGCCAGATGTTCCGCGGACGGCGTGCCCGGAGGCGCGGTCAGCAGGATCAGGCGCTGGTCCTCGCTGGGCGTCAGCAGCATCTCGAAGTCGAGTTCGAGCAGGCCCACGGTCGCGTGCTGCAGCCGCAGCCGGCTGGTGCGGCGCACCGCGACCTCGTGCCGGTCCCAGATCTCGGCGAACTCGGCGCTGCCGTCGCGTAGCCGCTGCACCAGGGCGGCGGACACCGCGTCGTTGCCCCGGCGGGTGACCGCGGCGCGCAGGTCGGCGACGTGGAAGCGGCTGGCCTCGTCGTGGTCCTCGGGCGGGACCGCTGATCGCATCCGGTCATCGTGGAACCAGCGCCAGACGATGTTGTGGTCCTGCTCGTGGTCGTGCGGGCCGGTCGCGCAGATGTCGCCGAACAGGGTCTCGGCCAGCGCGTTCTGAGCGAGGAGGTCGCCGAGGTCGCTGACGATCTGGGCCGGGGACGCGGTCAGCTGGTCGAGCAGGGTCAGCAGGCCCGGGCGGACGTGGCTGCCGGCCAGTCGCCCAGCCGGCGGACGGTGCCCGGCCAGCAGGTACAGGTGATCGCGCTCGTCCTCGTCGAGCCGCAGCGCGTGCGCCAGAGCGCGGAGCATCTGAGTGGACGGCTGCGGACTCCTGGCCTGTTCCAGACGCATCAGATAGTCCGCGGACATCCCGGCCAGCAGGGCCACCTCCTCGCGGCGCATGCCTGGGGTGCGCCGGCGCGGGCCGGCCGTCATCCCGACGTCCTGCGGCCGCAGGCGGTGCCGGCAGCGGCGGATGAAGTCGGCGAGCCCTGGTCGGTCCATGCCCTCATCGTGGCGCAATCGCCGGCGAGCAGCCAAGGACTGCTGATCCTAGCCAGAGCCGTCCGCTCCTCAACGCCGTCCGCGGGCGGCAGCCTGGCGGACGACTTCGAGAGAGGCGGGTGCGCCATGAAGGCGATCATGTTCGAGCAGTTCGGTGGTCCGGAGGTTCTTTCGGTACGGGAGGTGGCCACGCCGCGGCCCGCCCCGGGTCAGGTGCGGATCAGGGTACGGGCGGCCGGCCTGAACCAGCTCGACTTCAAGATCCGTAGTGGGGTCATGCAGCAGGTGTTCCCGACCACGTTCCCGGCCGTCCCGGGCGCGGAGGCGGCTGGGGTGATCGACGAACTCGGCCCGGACGTCACCGGCCTGGCCGTCGGCGACGAGGTGATCGCGTTCACCGACACCGGGTCGTACGCGGAGTACGCCCTGGCCACCGTGGTCGCCCGCAAGCCGGCCGGCCTGGGCTGGGACGAGGCGGTGGCGCTGCCGGTCGCCGGGGAGACCGCGCAGCGGGTGCTGGACCTGCTCGCCGTGAAGGAGGGCGAGACCCTGCTGGTGCACGGCGCGGCCGGCGCGGTCGGCGGGATCGCCGTCCAGCTCGCGGTCGCCGCCGGCGTGACCGTCATCGGAACCTCGTCACCGGCCAACCACGATCACTTGCGGTCACTGGGGGTGACACCCCTGGCGTACGGGGCGGGGCTGGTGGACCGGGTCCGCGCGCTGGCGCCGCAGGGCGTGGACGCGGTGTTCGACGCGGCCGGGTACGGCGTGCTGCCGGACTCGATCGAGCTGCGCGGCGGCACCGCCGAGCGGGTCGTCACGATCGCCGATCCGGCCGCCCGGGACCTCGGCGTGGTGTTCTCCGGCGACGGGCAACGCAGCGCCGCACTGCTCGCCGAGCACGCCCGGCTCGCGGCGGCCGGGACGTTGCGGGTCACGGTGGCCGCGACGTTCCCCCTGTCGGAGGCTGGGCGGGCCCAGGACCAGAGCGCGACCGGGCACAACCGCGGGAAGATCGTTCTGCGCCCGTAGGGCTCGACGAGCGGGTGCGGCTCGGCACGTCGGCCGGGGACGGGTGCCGGCCTGGCAGCGGCGGGGTGTCGGGCTGTGGTGGATCCACGCCCTGACGAAACGCCGGCGGATCTGCGTCGAACGGGAGTTGCCGATCAAGGACGCATATCGGGAACTGGTCTTTCAACTCATCGGTTGATTGTGCTAGGTTGCCTTTCAACCGATAAGTTGAAACGAGGGACGGCATGGCGGCGGATGAGCTGAACCGGGTCTTCGCCGCGCTGGCCGATCCGACGCGGCGCGACATGGTGGCGCGGCTGTCGGCCGGTGACGCGACGGTGAACCAGATCGCCGAGCCTTACCCGATGTCGCTGCAGGCGGTCTACAAGCACCTCAAGGTGCTCGAGGAGGCCGGGCTGGTCAGCCGGCCGCCGGGGCCGCAACCCCGGTCGGTGCGGCTGGAGCGGGACGTCTTCGACGAGGTCGGTGGCTGGATCGAGCAGTACCGGCGCCGGGCCGAGGCGCGTTACCAGCGCCTGGACGCGGTGCTGCGCGCCCTGCCCGCCCAGGACCCGAACGAGCGAGAGGGAGAAGGACGATGAGCGAGGCACGTATCGAAGCCGACAAGGACCTGCCGATCATCCGGATCACCAGGGACTTCACGGCCACCCCGGAGCAGCTCTTCCGGGCGCACACCGACCCGGAGCTGTTCGCCCAGTGGTGCGGCCCGGACTCGACAGTCACCCGGATCGCCCGCTGGGACGCCACCACCGGCGGCGCCTGGCGCTACGTCGCGGTGCAGGGCACCGAGGAGTACGGGTTCCACGGCTCGTTCCACGAGGTCGGCCCGGAGCGGATCGTCCAGACGTTCACGTTCGAGGGCATGCCCGAGGGGGTGTCCCTGGAGACGCTGACCTTCGAGGACCTCGGCGACGGCCGGACCCGCCTGCACGCCCAGTCCCTGGTGGACAGCATCGCCGGCCGGGACGCCTGGCTGCAGAGCGGCATGGAGACCGGCGTGAACGAGGGCTACACCAAACTGGACACCCTCCTGACCAAGGGCGCCGTGTAGACCGGTTGTCCACAGGGCCGAGCGGGCGGCGCGGGATTTCGGGACCCTGTCCTGATGTCACGCGTCGCCCAGGTACCCACATCACTGACCAAGGCCCCGTTCCGGGGATCGGCCGCGATCCGCGACGGCACGCTCAGCCGCAAGATGCTGCGCAGCCGGGCATGGCAGCGGCTGCTACCCGACGTGTATGTGCACCGGGACCTGCCCGTCGACCATCGGCTCCGGTGCACAGCCGTGGGACTCGTCATGCCGGCCGGGACCGCGATCGGTGGCGCCAGCGCCGCCCATCTCTGGGGCGCGCCCCTGGTGCGCCCCGATCCGCCGGTGTCCGTGGTGGCACCCCGCGACCGGTGGATGAACAGATTTCCCCGGGTCGCGGTCCATCACACCGTGCTCGGCCTCGACGACCTCACCGAGCTCGACGGGACACCGGTGACGACGCCGGAACGCACCGCCTTCGATGTCGGGCGACGGCTGCCCCGCGTCCACGCCGTCGTGCTGTTCGACGCGCTGCTCCAGCAGGGGACGCTCGACGCCGGCGCCGTGATGGAGCTGGCCCGGCTGCGCAGCCGGTGGCCGGGGATCCCACTGCTCAAGACGGTGCTGAGCCTCGCCGACGGGCGAGCCGAATCGCCGATGGAATCCCGCCTGCGGCTGCTGCTGCACGACGGCGGGTTGCCGGCGCCCCAGCCGCAGTACGAGATCCGGGACAGCCTCGGACGCCTGATCGCGCGGGTGGACCTCGGCTGGCCGGCGGCGCGGCTGGCAGTCGAGTACGAGGGTGATCATCACCGGGAACGCGAACAGTTCCGGCGCGACATCAGCCGGGCACAGACGATACAGCGGCAGGGCTGGACGATCCTGCGGTTCACCGCGAACGACGTCCTCCGGCTGCCCCGGGAGACGGTCCTGGCGGTAGCGACCGAGCTGGCCAAGCACCGCTGACCCCGCGATCGATCTGGTTAAGGGCCGCCACGACCAGCCGAGACCACCCAGCTGGCCCTCACGGCCCCTATCCGACCCCCATAACGGCCCCCACGACCAGCCGAGACCACCCAGCTGGCCCTCACGGCCCCTACCCCACCCCCATAACGGCCCCCACGACCAGCCGGGACCGTGCCGCTGGCGGTGGCGGCCGCGTTGGGTGGGCGCTGCTGATCCGGGGGGTGCGGGCGGTGACCACAGGCACCGCCCGGGAGGCGCGGGGTGGTCTGGTGGTGGGCGGCGTCGCGTCTGACCGGTGGGGGCTGTGCACAGGTCGTACCAGGAAAGGAGACGGCCTGGAGCGGCCGCCTCCTTTCCGGCAGAAGCGTTATGGGGTGGGGAAGAGGTCGTCGAAGACGGCTACGCGGTCGAACTGCATGGCGAAGTCGCGGGCCCGGGTCTCCATGGCGCGTTTCTCGGATTCCGGCATGTCGAGGACGACACGGTCCAGGGCGTCGCCGAGGGCGTTGATGTCGCCGGCCTCGATGATGATGGCGGTGTCGCCGACCGCCTCGCCGGTGCCGCCGGTCAGGGTGGTGACGATCGGGCCGCCGCCGGCCAGCATCTTCTCGGCCAGGGCGATGCCGAACGTCTCGACGAAGTCCGGTTCCGGCTTGGTGGGCAGCGCGTAGGCGGCGCACCCGGCCATCAGCAGCGGCTTCTCGTCGTCGTCGACGTCGTTGAGGAAGATGATCCGGTCGTCTTCCTTGGTCATCGCGCGGACGTGGTCCAGGGCCGGGCCGTTGCCCGCGATGACCAGCGGATACTCGTCCCGGGCGGCCATCTGGCCATACGCGATGACCAGGTCGTAGATGCCCTTGGCCCGGGCGACGCGGGACAGGAACAGGATGTACTTGCCGCGTTCCAGGCCGCGCTTCTTCAGCGCCTCGTCGACCGCGTCCTGCTCCAAGCCGAGGAACGCGGACGAGTCGATCGGCGGGTAACTGACCGTGACCCGGTCCTGGCACGCCTGGGCGAAGGACGTGCCGCAGTGCGCGTCGACCTCCTCGGCCGAGGCGATGATCTCGTCCTTGGTGTACTCCGAGACCGCGACCACCTCGTCGCTGGCCAGGAACGTGGTGAGCAGGACGGTGGCGGCGCCGAAGCGGCCCTCGCGCAGGCAGGAGCGGATCACGTTGGTGACGTCCGAGCCGACCGCCTTCGCGATCGTGTGCACCTGCGGGTTGAAGCCGGCGGCCCGGGCCGCGGTCACCGCGTCGTTGATCACCTGGGTGTGCGGGACCAGGTACATCGACAGGCACACCGTGGGCACGCCGTCGCTGAGCAACTCGACCAGGCGCCCGGTGAGGCCGGCCAGATGGCGGCCGTCCGGCACGCGGTAGTCGCCGACCGCTTCCGGGCGTTCGACGGTGATGCCCTCGCTGTACGGGAGCAGGCGGTCGAGCGGCTTCAGCGGCAGACCGGCGGCCTGCAGCGTCGGGATCGGCCAGGTGAGCAGGCGGACGTCGTCGAAGCCCCGGGTCAGGGCCACTTCGGCGAGGTTGCGCGCCTCACCCGAGTGTCCGCAGATCACCGGGTCGGCGCGGACCGCGATCACGAGTCTCCGTGTAGGACGGCTCATGGTCATTCCTTAGGTGTTCGCAGGGGGGTTGGAGAGGGTGAAGGAATGGGACGGCGGGCGGATCCCGTGCGCCCAGGTCGAGGGCTCGGGGCCGAGCTTCAGGTGCAGCCGGCCGCCGCGGTGCACGTCGGTGGCGGCCAGATGACCCGCGTGCAGCGGTTTGCCGTTGAGGGTGGCGGACTGGACGTACTGGGCCGGCGGGTCGTGGTCGAGACCGTCGACGCCGATCGGCGTCTCGCGGTGCCCGCTCGTCTCGATGATGAACTCCTCGTCGCCCACGCGCATCGTGGCCCGCTCGAAAGCGGGGGCGTTCACCAGGAAGAGGTTCTGCCCGGCGACCGGGAACAGGCCCAGGGACGCCCAGACGTACCAGGAGCTCAGGCCGCCGGAGTCGTCGTTGCCCGGCAGGCCACCGGGGCCGGTGCCGAACTGCCAGGTCAGCGTGGAGTGCACGATCTCGGCGGTGCGATCTGGTCGGCCGGCGTAGTGGTACGCCCAAGGCGCTTCCATGTCCGGCTCGTTGTTCAGTCCCTCGAACCGGTTCAGCGCGTAGCCGAGCGCCATCTCGGCCGGTTGCGGGCCGACACCGGGCTGCTTGACCGGCTCGGCGCCGTAGCCGAAGAACCGGTCCAGCTGGTCGATGAAACCCTTGTCGCCGCCGGACAGCTCGATCCGGGCGGCCATGTCGTGCAGCAGCCGGAACGAGTAGTTCCACTTGCCGCCCTCGTAGAACTCCGAGTCGCGCAGCAGGCCGGTGGTCGGCTCGAACGCGTTCACCCACTGGTGGCTGCGGCGCTCCAGGTCGTCGGCGAGGCGCCGGTCGTTGAGCGCGCGGGCCAGCTTGGCGGTGCAGTGGTGGGCGTAGGCCAGGTCGAGGGTGTGGGTGATCGGGTGCACCAGGCCGTGCTCGAAGAAGTCCTCGCCGTACATCCGGCGCAGGTCGTCGGCCATGTGCACGAGCGCCCAGCCCCAGTCGATGCCGTTGCGGCCCAGGGCGTGCGCGTCGGCGATCGCGGTGTGCGCGAGCGCGGACGCCTGCCGGAAGAACCGGTCGGCGCCCCGGGCCATCCGGTACCCGATCGGGAAGTTGCCCTCCTCCTCGCAGACCCGGATGAGCGACTCGAGCAGGTCCATGGCCCGGTCCGGCGCGATCGCCTGCAGCAGCGGGATCTGCGTCTTGTAGATGTCCCACATGGTGCAGATGTCGAACGCGTACGGCCCGGAGTTCGGCCAGAACGGGCTCTCGTCGTCGGCGACGCACGGCTTGATCAGCGAGTGGTAGAGCGCGGTCGCCATCACCGTGCGCCGGGCCGGGGTGCCGCCTTCGACCTTGACCCGGCCGATGTGGTCACCCCAGCGGGCCCTGGTGCCGGAGCGGACCTTCTCGAACGCCGGCTCGGCGGTGCCGCACTCGCGCCGCAGGTTCTCCTTGGCCTGCTCGCAGCCGCGCAGCGAGAACCCCATCCGCACCTCGATGGTCTGCCCGGCCCGGGCCGAGCCCATGAAGAGCAGGCCGAACGGGCGCAGCGTGGTGTGCCGGATGCTGTCGAAGTCGAGCCGGGTGCCGCCCGGGATCAGGCGCCGGTCGTACCAGAGCATCTGGCGCCAGCCGGGGGTGTCCGCCTCGATGTAGACCGAGAGCGGCACGCCCTCCATGACCACGGTGCCCTGCGCGCAGCCGTGGCCCATGCTCTCCACCTGGGCGCGCAGCGGAACCGTGCGCCCCAGGTCGATCGCCAGGCCGCCGCAGGACAGGTCGAGGACGACCCGGGCGCTGTGGTGGTCGGGGAACGTGTACCGGTGCACGGCGACCTTCTCGCCCACGGTGATCTCGCTGCGCACCCCGGTGTCGAGGTTCGCGGCGTAGTAGCCGGGCTCGGCGCGCTCGTCGTGCAGCGCCCAGGACTGGCCGAGATCGTCCAGCGGCTGGACCATCGGGGTGACCCGCACGTAGTTGTAGTACTTGCGGATCGCACCGGTGCCGGACTGCTGGAAGTGGGTGAAGCCGGAGGCCTGGGTCCGCTCGAACATCTCCTCGGGCACGCCCTCGGTGTTCTTCGCGTACCGGCCGTAACCGGTCGGGTAGGCGCCGGAGTAGGCGCAGGCGGAGACCATGCCGAAAGGCGAGGTCGCGCCGGGGTGGGTGTTACCCACCTGCGGCTTGGGCCACCACCAAGTGGCGGCCAGACCGTGTGCCCTGGGCAGGTCGGTCGCCGCGGTGCCGATGAATGGATCAACGTTGTCGAGGATTTCGGGACTCTAACCGGCCGCGAACCCTCCTGTGGTTTCAATCAGGTGAACTGCTCCATAGGAGTGACACATGCCCCGCTCAACAACATCTCCTGGAACTCTTCCGGGGGCTTCGGCGGGCTGAAGAAAAATCCCTGTACGGCCGGGCAGCCGGCCGCCTTCAGCGCCTCCCAGTCGGCGGTCTCCTCGACCCCCTCGGCGATCGTGGACATGCCCAGCGACCGGGCCAGCCAGAGCACCGCCGAGATGATCGACGCCTTGCGCTGGTCCTCGGCCAGGCCGGCCACGAACGAGCGGTCCAGCTTCACGATGTCGGCCGGAACCGACTTGAGCCAGGTCAGCGAGCTGTACCCGGTGCCGAAGTCGTCGAGCGCGATCCGTACGCCGAGCCGCTTGATGGTGGCCAGCCGCTCACTGACGTCGACCGTCGAGGCCAGCAGCGCGGTCTCGGTGATCTCCAGGACCAGCCGGGCCGGGTCCAGCCCGGGGTGCGCGGCGAGCAGGTCGGCCAGCTTCGGCACGAAGTCCGGCTCGGCCAGCTGCCGAGGGCTGACGTTCACCGACACGTAGCCCAGGTGCCCGGACCAGTAGAGCAGGTGATCGACCGCGGAGCGCAGCACGTGCTCGCCGAGCGGCACGATCATGCCGGTCTCCTCGGCCGCGCCGATGAAGTGGTACGGGCTGAGGATCCGCCCGTCCGGGGTCCGCATCCGGCACAGCGCCTCGGCGCCGACGATCTGGCCGGTGACCGTGGAGACCACCGGCTGGAACCAGAGCGGCAGCGTCCACGGCAGGTTACCGGCCAGCGCCTGGCGCAGCCGGGCCTCGGCGGCGATCCGCTCGTGCACCGACACCCGCATGCCCTCGGCGAACACCTCGAGCCGGTTGCCGCCGGCCCGCTTGGCCGCGTACATCGCGGTGTCCGCGGCCAGCACCACGTCGTCGGTGTGCTCGGCGCCGTAGACGGACGCCACGCCGATGCTGACCGTGACCGGCAGCTGGTTGCCGCTCACGTCGAGCGGCTGACCCATCGACGCCAGGATCTCCTGCCCGGTGCGCAGCCCGTCGGCCGGCGGGCCGGCCAGGGCCACCACGAACTCGTCGCCGCCGAGCCGGGCCAGCAGCGCGCCGGACGGCACGGTACGGGCCAGCCGGGCGGAGAGCGCGCGCAGCACGTCGTCGCCGGCCGCGTGCCCGGAGCCGTCGTTCACCGACTTGAACCGGTCCACGTCCAGGTAGATCACGCTGACCGGCTCCTTGCGGGCCAGCATCCCGGCCAGGTCGTTCTCGAACGCCTTGCGGGACAGCAGCCCGGTCAGCGTGTCGTGGCGGACCTGCCGGCGCAGCTCGTCCTGGTGGTTACGCGCGCTGGTGATGTCCATGCAGTGCGCGAAGATGAACCGCAGCTTGTCCTGCTTGTCGTAGAGCGGGGTGCTGTGCAGCTCGACCCAGATCAGCGTGCCGTCGTCGGTGCGCCGGTACTGGCGGGTCATGGTGATCGGGTCCCGGGACGCGACCGCCCGGTCGAACGCCGTCATCTCCTCGTTCACCGCGACGAGCGGCACGTCGCGGACCGAGAAGTCGGCCGGAAGCTGGTCCGGCAGCCGCAGCCAGTGCCGGTAGGCGGCGTTGGTGCGCAGCACCCGGCCGTCCGGGGCGAACATCGCCATCGGTACGGGTGTCTCGTCGAAGGCGACGCTGAGCTGGGCCTGGCTCTCCTCGAGGTTGTCCTGGGCCCGCCGCTCCTCGGACTCGGTGAGGCCCCAGGCGACCACCTGGAAACCGGCCGCGAGCAGCACCGCGACGCCGTGCAGCACCGCCCAGACCAGCGGGTGCGACATCGCCTGGTGGTGGTCGTAGGTGTGCGAGCTCATCAGCACCCCGAACACCGCGTGGTGCAGGGTGGTGGCGACCAGGAACGCGCCGAACGGCGCCCAGTCCCGGTACAGCGCGAGCGCGGCGACCGCGATGAAGAACGAGAAGTGCGCCTCGGTCAGGCCGTTGCTGAGCGAGACGAACCCGCCGCAGGCGACCGTGAAGCCGATCGCCACGCAGACCGACTGCAGCCGCCGGTGGCGCACCAGGGTGCCGGCCACCACGCACGGCAGCACCAGCAGGTCGGTCCAGAGCAGGGTCGAACCCTGATCCGGGCGCAGCGCCCCGAACACGGTCACGCCGACCACGACGACGGCGAGCAGCAGCGTCAGCAGACGATGCCGCGCCGCCCAGTCCTCATCACGGAGGCCGCCACCGGCCGGAAGCCGGTCCCGCAGCCACGTCAGCCAGGTACCCACGCCTGCTAGATCGGCCTGAACCGCACACGGCCATAGCGTGAGGCCGGTAGCTACTCAGGAGCGAAGCACCGCGGCGAGCCCGGCGACGAAGCGGTCGACGTCGCCGGTGGTGCTGCCGAGGCCGAAGCTGGCCCGGAGCAGACCGGTCACGGCGGTGTGACAGCTGCCGGATTTGTCGGTTTTCAACAATGAGCGGACCAGCGGATGGGCGCAGAACTGACCCGCCCGGACGCCGATGCCGTGCTCGCGGGCCAGCCGCCGCGCCACCTCGGCCGGGTCCCGGCCGGGCAGGTCGAGAGAGACGATGCCGACCCGCGGGTGGTCCGGGCCGAAGACGCTCACCTCGCGGGCCTCCGGGATGTCGCGCAGACCGTCCCGGAGCCGGGTCAGCAACTCCTGCTCGTGCCGGTGCAGAGCGTCCCGGTCGGCGGTCAGCAGGGCCGCGCAGACCGCGGCGAGCGACACCGCGCCGAGCAGGTTGGGGGTGCCGCCCTCGTGCCGGGCCGGGCCCTGCGACCAGGTCAGCTCGCCGGGCCGGTCGCCGACCAGGGCACTGGCGCCGCCGCCGGCCAGGTAGGGCTCGGCGGCGTCCAGCCAGTCGGCCCGGCCGACCAGGACGCCGGCGCCGAACGGGGCGTACAGCTTGTGACCGGAGAAGGCCAGGTAGTCGGCGCCGAGGTCGCTCATCGAGACCGGGTGGTGCGGCGCGAGCTGGGCGGCGTCGACGATCACCCGTACGCCGTGGGCGTGCGCGAGGTCGGCGAGTTCCCGGACCGGCCAGAGCTCGCCGGTGACGTTGCTCGCGCCGGTCACGGTGAGGACTTTTTCGCCGGGCGCCCGGAGTGCGTCTTCCAGCAGTCGAAGAGCCTCGGCGGGCGACGAGGGCGTCGGCAGGCGGAGCGGGTTCGGCCAGGGCAGCAGGTTCGCGTGGTGTTCGCCGTCGAACACGATCGTGGTGGTGCCGGCCGGCAGGGCGCGGGCCAGCAGGTTGAGCGCGTCGGTGGTGTTCCGCGTGAAGATCACCTGGTCGCCGGGGCGGGCGCCGGCGAACTCGGCCACCACGTCCCGGGCCACCTCGTACGCCACGGTCGAGGTCTGCGAGCGCACCCCGGTGCCGCGGTGCACGCTGCCGTAGCGGGGCAGCAGTTCGGCCACCGCGGTCGCGGCGGCCTCCACGCACGGGGCGGACGCGGCGTAGTCGAGGTGGGCGAACCGCACCGTCTCACCGCTGGGGAGCTCGGTCTTCAGGTCGTCACCGATGATGCCGAGAGCCGACATGGCATGCCTCCGCTGAGGTCATGGACCGCCGAGGGTCCGCGCTTGCCGTCGTCGATCGACGCCGGCCCGGTCCTCACCCGGGGCACCCCATCGCGAACGCAAGGGTTGCCGGTCAGCGAGCCGGGGCTTGTCGCTGACACTCATGACCTGGCACCGAAGTTAGCAGACGTCACAGCCACGCGCCATATCCCATACTCGGAGTAGGGATTAGGGTCGATGGATGACCACCTTCGAGCAGCAGTGGACGCAGTGGCACGACGGGCACGAGAAGCGGCGGGCCGACCCGCACGGCTTCCTCGCGATCACCGGACTGCACTGGCTGACCGGGACCCCGCAGCGGTTCCCGGACGCGCCGGGCGCGTGGAGCACCGGCCCGGACGGCGTACTGGTGACCCTGAGTGACGGCGAGGAGCTGGCCGGCATCGGCGCCGGCGAGCACCGGTTCGGCCCCATCGAAGAACGCGGCGACATCACGGTGGGTTACGGCGACGCACTCCTGGAGATCGCCCGGCGCGGCGGGTCCGACGTGCTCCGGCCGCGGCACCCCGATCACGAGACCCTGGTGAAGTACCTCGGCACGCCGGCGTACACGCCGGACGAGAAGTGGGCCGTGCCGGGGACGTTCGTGCCGTTCGACGCGCCGCAGCCGATCACGGTGGGTTCGGTGACCGAGGGTCTCGAGCACGTCTACGAGTCGCCGGGGCGCATCGAGTTCAGCGTCGGCGGGCAGGACCTGTCGCTCACCGCGTTCAACGGGAGCGCGCCGGGGTCACTCTTCGTGCTGTTCACCGACGCCACGTCGGGGGTCACCACGTACGCGGCGAACCGCAGCCTGGCCGTCGCGGCGCCGGACGCGGACCGTGGCGTGGTGCTGGACTTCAACCGGGCGACGAACCTGCCGTGCGCGTACACCGAGTTCGCCACCTGCCCGCTGCCGCCGGCCGGGAACCGGCTCCCGATCGCCGTCGAGGCGGGCGAACAGCTTCCGCGGTAACTTCCGGAGATGGAGCAGCTGCTCGCGCCCCTCGAGGCGCTGATCGGAATCCGCTCGACCGCCGACCGGCCCGGTGAGCTGCACCGGGCCCTCGGCCTGGCGCTCGACCTGGTCGGACCGGGCTTCGAGATCCGCCGATTCGAGTCCCGGGGCAGGCCCAGCGCGCTGGTGACCCATCCGGACCGGCCCGGCCGGCCCCGGGTGATCCTGAACGCGCACCTCGACGTGGTGCCCGGCACGCCGGATCAGTTCCGGGCACGCCGGGAGGGTGACCGGCTCTACGGCCGCGGCGCGCACGACATGAAGGCGGCCGCGCTCACCCTCGCCACGGTGTTCCGTGAGACGGCCGGCGCCCTGCCGTACCCGATCGCCCTGCAACTGGTCACCGACGAGGAGATCGGCGGCTTCGACGGCACCGGCCACCAGCTCGGCCACGGGGTGCGCGGGGACTTCGTGATCATCGGCGAGCAGAGCGGGCTGCGGGTGGTCACCGAGTCGAAGGGGCTGGTCCGGGCCCGGCTGATCGCTTCCGGACGCACGGCCCACGCGGCGTACCCGTGGCTGGGCTCCAACGCGCTGCTCACCCTGATCACCGCGACGCAGCGGCTGATGGAGCGCTACCCGACACCGGCCGAGGAGGCCTGGGTCACCACGGTCAACCTGGCCCGGATCGCGACCGGCAACGAGGCGGTCAACCAGGTGCCGGCGGACGCGACCGCCTGGCTCGACCTCCGCCACCCGCCCGAGGACACCGACCTGACCGGCCGGGACGCGGCCTCGATCGCCGAACACCTGCGCTCGATCACCGGGCCGGAGGTGACCGTGGAGGTGGACAGCGTCGGCGCGCCGCACCGGGCCGACCCCGGCAGCGTCCAGGTCCGCGCGCTGCAGGAGGCGATCCGGACCGTCGGCCACCCCGGATCGCTGCTGCGCAAGCACGGCGCGGCCGACGGCCGCTTCTACTTCGGACTCGGCATCGACGCGGTCATTTTCGGCCCCACCGGCGACGACCAGCACGGCCCGGCGGAATACCTCGACCTCAGCTCACTGCAGCCCTATCACGACGCCATACTGCAATTCCTAAAATCAACCCCTATTTCGTACGCCGATTAGCGGACCCGGCGCGTCCGCCCACCGCGACGACGGCCAGCGCGCCGACCGCCGCCGCGGCGAGCCACCACAGTCGGCTGTCCAGCAGCCACAGCAGGTCCGGATAACCCACCCCGACGTCCTCGAACGGCAGGCCGGCGAGGGTGAAGACCAGCATCGTGTGCGCGAACAGCAGCGCCGGCCAGAGCACCGCGCCCGCCAGATAGGCGGCCGGTGAGCCCACCCCGGCCCGCCGCCCGGCCCACCCGACAAGCAGCCAGCCGATCACCGCGCCCAGCCCGGCGCCGGATGCCACCACCCAGCCGAGCCCGGGCGGTGTGGCGCCGTCCCCGGTGAATCCGGTTGTCCCGGCGGAGAGCAGCGACAGGCCGGCCTGGACCGCGAAGGCCGCGCCGAACAGGCCGGACAGCAGCGACACCAGCACCGCGACCACGACGATCCCCCGGTCGCCGGGCCGGCCCAGCAGCGCTCGCGGGCCGGGTGGCGACCAGCGCGGCAGGCCGGCCGGGCGCAGCGCCGACCGCAGTCGCGGCAGGGTCCATGCGGCCGCCAGCAGGTACCGCCACCGGGTCGCCGGGCCGGCCGGGGCGAGCTCGGCCAGGTCGGCCGCCCACTCGGCGCGCTGCCGCTGCCGGAAACCGGGCGGCAGCAGGCGGGCGAGCACGGCCAGAACGGCCCGGGTCACCACGCCGGCCGCCGCAGGGCGGAGCGGGCGCCGCGGCGCTGCGCAGCGAGCGTGACGGCGTCCCGGCCGGCGGCCAGGCCGGTCGGGGTGAGCCGGTAGTACCGCCGGCGGGGGCGGCCCTCGGCGCGCACGTCGATCTCCTCCTCGCGGCTGGACAGCCAGCCGGCCGTCTCGAAGGCGACCAGGATCGGGTACACCGTGCCCGGTTCCAGGCCGGCTGCCTGGGCCAGGTCGAGCCCGTACCGCTCCTGGACCGGGTCGTCGAGGAACACCCGCAACGCCAGCAGGCGCGGGGTCGTCATCCGCATCGCAGTCACGGCGACGACCCTAGGGGCTATTCCTATTTCTGCATAGGGGGTACCGATTGCCCCCTTGGTGAGCGGCTCCGTGAACGGGGCCCCCGAGCGCGTAGTCTGGGCCTCAACCGTGGTGCGCGAACGCCCCGCTCCCGTGCGGGCCGGCGCCCGGTGCCGGATCGCATCAGCTCTGGCTCTCGATCCGAGCAGGAACCGGAGAAGACCGTGGCGCACGCCTGGCGAAACAAGACCGCACCACCCACTATGAGGGCCGGTCGTGCCGGTCGTGCCTGATGCCCGGCATCGGACCCGGGTCGCTCAGCTGGTGGCGGCGCACGGCCCGGACGTGGGCCGGTTGTGCGACGCGTGCGTGGCCGAGCTGCCCGACATCGCCGGCGCCGGCCTCGCCGTGATCACCTCACTGCCGGCCCAGCAGGTCCGGTACGCCAGCGACGCGGTCAGCGCCCGGGTCGAGGATCTGCAGGTCACGCTCGGCGAGGGCCCGTGCAAGGAGGCGTACGCCGACCGCCGGCCGGTACTGGTCACCGACCTGGACGACATCCAGTGGACCCGGCGATGGCCGATGTTCACCCCGGCCGCGATCAGCGCCGGCGCGCGGGCGCTGTTCGCGCTGCCGCTCGAGGTCGGCTCGACCTGCCTCGGCGTGATCGACCTGTACCGGCCGCGGCCGGGCGCGCTGGCCGGTGCCGACCTGGCCGAGGCTCTCGCGTTCGCCGGCGCCGCCTCCGAGCTGCTGCTCGCCGAGCAGATGCCCGGCGGCCAGCTGCCCGGCACCCAGGCGATGTACGCCCATCGCGCGGTGGTGCACCAGGCCACCGGCATGATCAGCGCCCAGCTCGGTGTGCCGATCCCGGACGCGTTCCTGCGGCTGCGCGCGTACGCCTACTCCTCCGACCGGAGCCTCGACGACGTCGCGAACGACGTGGTGGGCCGCCGGCTGCGTTTCACCGAGGCGGACGATGTCACCTCGGCCCACTGACCACGACGACCGGAACCGGGAGGCGGCCGTGAGCACGTCTCAGGAACAGACTCTGGCACAGATCTTCGTCGATCTCTCCGACACGCTCGTCGCGGACTTCGACATCATCGAGTTCCTGCACCTGCTGTCCGAGCACTGCGCCGAGCTGCCCGGTGTGCAGGCCGCGGGCATCATGATCGGCGACAATCCCGGCAACCTGCGGGTGCTGGCCTCGTCCTCGGAGCAGGCCCGGCTGCTGGAGCTGTTCGAGGTGGAGGCCCACCAGGGGCCGTGCGTGGACTGCTTCGTCAGCGGCAGGGCCGTGGCCGACCCGGACCTCGACGCGCCCGACCCCCGCTGGGCCCGGTTCGCGGCCCGGGCCCGCGAGGCCGGCTTCCACGCGGTGCACGCGATCCCGATGCGGTTGCGCGACGACGTGGTCGGGGTGCTGAACCTGTTCTCCGCCCGGTCGGGCGGCCTGGAGCCGGCAGTGATGGACAGCGCTCGGGCTCTGGCCAATACTGCTGCCCTCGGTCTGTTGCAGCACCGGGCCATCGAGTATCGGCAGGTCCTGGCCGAGGAGGTACAGCACGCCATGAACAGCCGGGTCAGCATCGAGCAGGCCAAGGGCATCGTGGCCGAGCACCTCGGGCTGGACATGCCGGCCGCGTTCGCCGAGCTGCGCCGCTTCGCCGCGCGGTCCGGGCTACGGCTCAGCGACCTCGCCACCGCCGTCACCGCCGGCGACCACGGCCCGCCGCCCCGGAGCCCGGACGACCGGTCCCGGGTGCTGCTCCTCCAGCTCGTC
Organism: Actinoplanes palleronii; assembly: GCF_016862315.1. Lineage (GTDB taxonomy): Bacteria > Actinomycetota > Actinomycetes > Mycobacteriales > Micromonosporaceae > Actinoplanes > Actinoplanes palleronii. Next base: position 62,474 of record NZ_BOMS01000083.1, read on the forward strand.
GACGTCCACTCCCTCGCCGGGCTCCGCGCGGCGACCGGCCGGGCCGCGGTCCGGCACGGCCTGTCCGCGTCCCAGACCAACCAGTTCGTCCTGGCCGTGCACGAGGCCGCGGTGAACACCGTGCGGCACGGCGGCGGTGGCGGCCAGGTCCTGGTGTGGCTCGCGGCCGGCGCGCTGTGGGCCGAGATCAGCGATCACGGCGGCGGCATCCCGGACGACAAGCGCGTCATCGTGATGCCGGACCCCGGCTCCGAGGGCGGCCGGGGGCTGGCCCTGATCGACAAGGTGTGCGCCGTCGTCGACATCCAGACCGGCGTCTCCGGGACCCGTCTGCTGCTGGGTTACCCGCTCGACTCGCCGGCACTGCCCGCGCCCGGCACCGGCGAGGGGTAGCCGAAGAGCCGGCCCAGGTCGAACAGGTCGAGCAGCCACACCAGCACCGGCGACGCCTGAGCCAGCACCACCGGGCAGCCGAGCGACTCCCCCTCGGCCCGGGCCCGGAGCAGCTCCCGCAGCACCGAGCAGTCGCAGAAGTCCACCTCCGCCGCGTCCAGCACCAGCCGGGCCGGCGCGGGACCGGTGAGCACCCGGTGCAGGGTGGTCGCGATCTGCGGGGCGTTGGCCAGGTCGAAACTGCCGGCCAGGGTCACCGTCACCGTGCCCCGCACCGGACCGGAGACCTGGATCTGCCCGGGCATGCTCCACGTCACGAGCATCGCCATCCCCCTCCGCCCGCAGGCCCGGGGCCGGCAGGCTCGGGCGGGCCCCTCGGGGCGATCCGGGGCCGCGGACACCCGAGGCTTCCACGGTAACCCGCCCGGCACGGAGGAAACGCCCGCCGGGAAATGGTCAGACGGCCGCGGCCAGCAGGTGCTCGACGCGGCGGGCGATCCCCCGCAGGTACGGACCACGGTCCGGGTCGACGAGCGCGTTCAGCGAGCACGGGCCGTGCCGGTGGAGCACCTCGGCGTACCGGGTGTCCGGGTCGACCCGGTCGCCGGCGGGGCCGACGGTCTGGTCGGCGTAGGTCAGCGCGTCGGCGAGCACGGTGCGCTCGTCCGGGTAGACGGCGAGCAGCTCGCTCAGGCCCTTGGCGGCGGCCACGAAGCGGGCCCCGGAGTGGTATGCCACCAGCCCGGCGACCCGGATCGGCCAGCCGTACCGGGTCAGGTGGTCGGCGCCGTCGAGCGGGTGGAAGCCGGTGGCCACGGTGGGTGCGGCGTACCCGATGTCGTGCAGCCAGGCGGCGGCGGTGAGCAGGTCGGCGTCCACCCCGAGCGGGCCGGCCAGCCCGGCGGCGCGCTCGGCGACACCCTGGGTGTGCCGCCAGCGGTTGCCCATGTCACCCAGCAGCGCCTCGGCCAGCAGCCGGGCCGCGCTGGTCAGCGGGCCGGCCGGGGCGAGCGCGGGAAGCACGAGGGTGCGCGCGAAACGGGGTTCGCGCAGCAGGCTGGGGGCCGTCATGGCCCGGATGGTAGGCCGCGGACGGTTAACAGCAAGCGAACTGAGCATGAGCACGCTCTGAATGCCGGTCCCGGCCGGGTCAGTGCGCACGGTGCGCCTGGTGCGCCCGGTGCGCGCCGGGCCGGCGGCGGGGCCGGGTCAGCAGCAGCGCGGCGCCACCACCGACGATCATCGCCCAGCCCATCACCATGATCGGCAGGGTGGACGGGCCGGTGATCGGGGCCGCGATCGGGTCCAGCCCGGCGCCCGGCTGCGACCGGCTGGGTGACGGCGACGGCGACCGGGGCACCGACGGGACCACCACGGTCGACGGCGCGACCGCCTGCACCCCCTTGCCGGCGCTGCCCAGCACCGAGCCGTCGGCGTGCGCCTCGTACGTCTTCTTGCCGCTCTCGATGTCCGTGCGGGTCAGGTGGTAGGCCGCGGACACGCAGATCGCCGACTCCCCCGGCGCCAGGGTGGTCGGCGCGCAGGTCACCCCGGCCGGCAGCCCGGTCACGGTCAGGCCGGTCACCGTGACGTTGCCGGTGTTGGTCACCACGATCGTGGACACCACGTCGTCGGCGAGGCTCAGCCGGCCGTCGCCGTCCCGGTCGGTCCACGCCGCGGTCTGCTTCGCGACCAGCTTCGGCGCGGCGGTCACCACCCGGACGCCGGCGCTCGCGGTGGCGAACGTGCTGGTCGTCGCGGCGCCGGGGCGGGCGCCGGTCAGGGTGGCCGACGCGGTCAGCGCCCGGCCGGCGTCCACCTCCGGCTGGGTGACCGCGGACGGCCGGTTCGAGACGCAGGTCATCTGCTCACCGCGGGCCAGGGCGGTGGTCGCGCAGGTGGCGGCGCCGGTGCGGGTGTCGGCCAGCGCTATCCGCTCCACGGTGGTGTTGCCGGTGTTGGTCACCGCGTACCGGAAAATGATCGTGTCGCCGGCGGTGACGCCCGCCGCGTGCTCGGCCGGAGCGATCTGCGGGGTCATCGTGAGCGTGAGCGCCGGTGCCGCGGTGACCAGCGCGACGCTCGCCGAGAACGGCCCGAACCGGGCGCCCGAGCCGGACACCCACGCCTCGTCGGTGATCGGCCCGCCGGCGTCGACGTCGGCCTGGGTGACCGGGTAGGGGGCGTTCGCCGTGCAGGTCATCACGTCGCGCACGGCGAGCACCGCCTGCGGGCAGGTGACCGTCCCGGCGGCCGGATCGGTCACCGCGACCCCGGTCATCGTCACGTTGCCGTTGTTGGTGATCAGATACGACCAGCCGATGTGGTCCCCCGGCTCGGCCGCGCCCTGCCGCCCGGGCGGGTCGACGGCCGCGGTCACCATGCCGGTCAGGGCGGGCGCGCCGACGGCCACCGGCACGTACGTGTACGCCGGCCCGAACCGCACGGTGACCGCCGACCCCGGCCCGGTCGCGGACACGTAGGAGGCCGGCCCGAGCGGTTTCCCGGCGTCCACGTCGGCCTGGGTGACCGTGTACGCGCTCCCGGAGATGCAGGTCATCAGCACCCCGACGGCAAGCGTGGCGGACGGGCAGACGGCCGTGCCGGTCAGCTCGTCGGTGACCGTGATCCCGCGCATCGTCACGGTGCCGTCGTTGACCACGTCGAACTGGAACATCACCACGTCGCCCGCGGTCGCCGCGTACCGGTGTGCGCCCGGTGTCACCCCGGCGTCGGAGGTGATCCGCAGCCGCAGGTCAGCGCTGATCACCGGCAGGGTGACGGCGTCCGAGCCGTAGTCGGTGACCGTCGCCGCGGCCGGCGCGCGGCCACCGGCCCGGGCGGTGGCGACCAGGGCGAGGCCGGCGTCGACGTCGTCCTGCGTCACCGGGTACGCCGCCGACGTGCAGGTCACCGTCGCGTGCACGGCCAGCGGGCCGCCCGGGCAGACGGCCGTGCCGGTCAGGGTGTCGATCACCCGGATGTCGAGCATGGTGACGTTGCCGGTGTTCGTCACCACGTACTGGAAGGTGATCGTGTCGCCGGCCCGGACCGCGCCGCTGTGCCCGGCCGGAGCGATCGCCGGGGTGCTGACCACGCCGAGCCCGGCGGCCGGGCTGACCACCGGGACCGGCCCGGACCCGGACGCGGTGACCGTGACGTTCGCCGGGGTGAGCAGGGCGGCGACCGCGTCGTCGTGCACCGGCAGCCCGGCGTCCACGTCGGCCTGCAGCACCGGGTACGGCGCGTCCGACGTGCAGTCCACCTGGGCGCCGACCGCGAGCGTGCCGCCCGGGCAGGTGACGCTGCTGATCAGGGTGTCGGTGACGGCCAGCGCGTGCAGGGTGACGTTGCCGGTGTTGCGGACCCGGTAGGTGTAGCCGACGGTGTCACCGGCCCGCACCGGGGTGGCCGGCGCCGGGGTCACCGTGAAGGTGATCGCCGGGGCCGCCACCGCGACGGAGACCGGCGTGGTGAACGGGCCGAACGACGTCGACGACCCGGCGGCCGGGGTGGCGGTCACGGTGGCTCCGCCGCTGATCGCGGTGCCGGCGTCGACCCGGGCCTGGGTGACCGTGTAGAGGGTGGCGGCCGTGCAGGTCATCGACGCGGCGACGGCCAGGGTGGCCTGCGGGCAGGTGATCGTGGCGCCGAGGCTGTCGGTCAGGGTGATCAGGTCCATGGTCCGGTCACCGTTGTTGGTGACCGTGTACGTGTACCCGACGGTGTCCCCGGCCTCGGCCGCGTTCTGGTGCCCCACCGGGGTGACCGCCGGGACCACCACCACGGCGAGCGACGCGTGCGCCAGCGCGATCGGGATCGACGAGGCCACCCGGCCGTAGAGCACCGGGTCCTCGGCGAGCGTGGTGACCGCCTCGACGCTGACCGTGTCGACCAGCGGCAGCCCGGCGAACACGTCGCCGCCGGTCACCGTGTACGTCGTCCCGGTGCAGACCAGCGTCGCGCCCGGGGCCAGGTCGGTGACACCGCCGCAGCTGACCGGCGCGCCCCGGGTGGTGGTGACACTCAGCGCGGTCATCGTCAGGTTGCCGGTGTTGGTGATGTCGTACCGGTAGGCGATCGAGTCGGTCGCCTGGACGCCGTTCTGCCGCCCGCCCGGGGTGACCGTCGCGGTGTTCTGCACGCTCAGCGACGGCTGGGCGGCGGCCACCGTGATGGTGGCGCTGTCGCTGTTGTTGCCGCTCACCGGGTCGGTGCTGCCCGAGGTGGTGATGCTCGCGGTCACCGTCAGGCCGCCGCTCACCTGCGCGGCGGCGACCAGGTCGACGGTGGCGACGTTGGCGGCCGGGTCGCCGATGTCCGGGGCGAGCAGCACCGGGACCCGCCAGGACAGCTGCCCGAGGTCGAAGGTGGTGCCGGCGGTCTCGGTGCTCGCGGAGATCTGCAGCCCGGACGGCGCGCTCTCCTGGAGCACCACGCCGGCCGCGTCGGAGGGGCCCAGGTTGGTGACCCGGATCCGGTACCCGACCTCCGCGCTGACCACCACCGACGGGGCCGAGGGGGTCTGCGTGACCTGCAGGTCGGAGCGTTTCACCACGGACTTCGTGGTGGTCACCGTGTTGTTCGACGGGTCCGGGTCGCCGGTGGTCGCGGAGATCTCCACGGTACGGGCGTAGCTCGCCGCCGCGTACCCGGCACTGATCGGCACCGGGTCGAAGGCGACCTCCCACGTGGTGTTCTTGAGCATGGTCGCCAGGGTGCAGACGTACGCGCCGCCGTCCGGCGTGTACCCGGCGGTGACCGTGCCCTGGAAGGCACAGCCGCCCCCGCCGGTCAGCGTGAACGCCGCCACCGGCTGGCCCGCCGCCACCGCCTGGCGCAGCACCACACCCTCGGCCCGGGTCTGACCGTTGTTGACCACCGTGACCCGGCCCCGGACATCGTTGCCGGCCACCAGCGTCGCCGGGTCGGACGGGTTGACCAGGGTCTGCGTCACGGCCAGGTCGGCGCGCAGCAGCACGGTGAAGTTGACCGTGTCGGTGTCGTTCGACGACCTGTCGTCATAGGTCGGTGAGATCACCGTGGTGGTGGCGAAACCCGGCCCGGCGGCCGCCGTCGCGTCCAACGTGGCGGTGCCGGTCAGCGGCACGCTCGCCCCGGCCGGCAGGGTGCCGACGGTGCACGCGTTCGGTGTGCAGTACGGGCTGTTGCGCGCGATCGTCACCCCCGGCGGCACGATCGTGTTGAACGTGACGTTGGTGGCGTCCGACGGGCCGTAGTTCGTCACCACCAGGGTGTAGTTGACGGTGTCACCGGCGTACGCGCTGGCCTGGCTGAGCGACAGCTTCACGCCGACGTCGGCGACCGCGCTGCCGGAGCTCTGCACCGAGTAGTTGTTGTTCGCCGCGCTCGGGTCCGGGGTGCTGCCGGTGACCGAGACCGCGTTGTTGACCGCGCCGCCGCCGCTCGGCTTCAACGTCATGTCCAGGGTCACCGTGGTGGTGGCGCCCGGCGCCATGTCGGCCAGCTGGCACTCCAGGGTGCCGATCGCGGTCCGCGCGCAGGTGCCGCCGCTGGCGCTGTTGTACGTGGCGGTCGACGGGATCACGTCGGTGAGCACCAGGCCCCGCGCCACCGACGGCCCGGCGTTGCTGACCGTGATCGTGTACGTGATCGGGGCGCCCGCCACACCCGGCGTGTTGGTCATGGTCACGCCCACGTCGGCCAGGGTGGCCACCGCCGCGCTCACCGAGGTCGCGTTGTCGGCCTGGTTCAGCTCGTACGTCGTGCTCGTCACCGACCCGGTCAGCGTCGCCTGCGCGCCCGGGGTGGCCGTGGGCAGCACGTCGCCGCTCACCACCATCAGCCCGGTGCCGCCGGCCGCCAGCGACGGCAGGTCACAGCGCGCGTTCTGGCCGGTGACCGTGCAGGTCGCGCCGGACATGGTGGCCGTGACGTTCCCGATGCCGGCCGGTACCACCGCGCTGACCTGCACCCCGCTCGCGCTGCTCGGGCCGGGGTTGGTGACGGTCAGGTCGGTGGTGGCGACCCGGCCGGCCACCACTCCCCCGGCCGCGAGCGCCGCGGTGATCCCCAGGTCGGCGGCCGGCGCCACGGTGGTGGTGGCGCCGGTCGACACCGCGGTGCGCGGGGCGGCGGCGAGCGGGTCGGTGTACGCCGCTGTCGCGTCGTTGGTGAGCACCGTGCCGGCCGCGGCACCGGCCACCCGGACCTGGTAGCTGAACGACCGCGACTCGGTGACCGGGATCGAGCCGCCGGTGGACGCGCCGGCGCCGACACCGGTCCGGACCCGTACGGTGCGGGTCGCCGCGTCGTACTCGCCGGTGTCGCCGTCCGCGGTGTCGCTGACCGCGGTGGTGATCGATCCGGTCACCGACCTGATCGAGCCGGGCACGAACACCGTCCCGGCCGGCAGGTCGTCGGCGAGCGTGGTGAGCTGGGCCGGGTTGCCGCCGTTGTTCGTCGCGGCGACCGTGTAGGTGAGCACGTCGCCGACGTTCGCGGTGGCGGCGCTGGCCGTGGTGGTGGCGGTCAGGCAGGCGGCCGTACCGAAGATGATGCCGTCGAGGAAGTTGCCGATGCTCGGGTCGGCGCTGGCCGAGGAGACCGACTTGAACGCGAACTGGGTCGTGGTCTGCCCGGCCGGGACGGTGTAGAGGCCCGAGTACGTACCCCAGGCGGTCTTGCCGTCGACGAAGCTGCTGCCCTGCTTCACGGTGGCGCCGGGCGCCCCGATCATCAGGTCCATCGTGTCGGTGCCGGTCCGGCCCCGGTGGCTGAGCTGCCAGCGCAGCACCTGGCCGGGTGTGGTGGCCAGGTTCTGGTAGAGGGTGGAGACCAGGTTCGCGTTCAGCTCGGCGTGCTGGGTGCCGGAGGCGGCGTAGACACCCTGGAACGGCTGGTGCCAGATCTCGATCATCTTGTCGGTGGCGGTGGTCAGCCAGCCGGGCACGTTGGTCTGCGAGGTGATGCTGATCGCGCCCGAGGCCGGGTTGCTGACCGCCAGGGCCGGCGCCTCGAAGTCACCGTTGGTGAGCAGGACCGGGGCCCCGCAGGTGGTCGCCGCGGCGCGGGCCGGTTGTTGCTCCTGGGGCAGGTTGACGACGGTCAGGGTGAGCAGCACGGCAAGGACGGCGAGCAGAGCCGAGTAGCGTCCGACGGTCACCCCGCGACGCTATGACGGATGATTCATCCTTTAGTGGTTTTTAGCGGTATCCATCACCCTGGCCGTTCGGTCAGTCGCCCCTCGTCCGAACAGATCTTGGCGGCCCGGCATCGACCTGGTTGGATCTTTAGGTTTACTCCCTGCCGCCGACGTTAGGTACCCCATGAGCGATGCGCCCACGACCGGGCGTCACCGGATGAGTTCCCCGTGGCTGCGGAGGCACCGCAAACGCCTGATCGGCGCGCTGGTGCTCACTCTCTCGCTGACCCCGCTGGCCTTCATGAACACCGCGGGCGCGGCGACCGCGCTGGCGCCCCAGCCGGGCAACTTCACCGGATCCGGGTTCGACGCCTGCACCGCGCCGTCCAGCGACACCATGGCCACCTGGCTGAAGTCGTCGCCGTACCGGGCGGCCGGCATCTACATCGGCGGCGTCAGCCGGGGCTGCGCCCAGCCCAACCTGACCGCGGACTGGGTGCGCGAGCAGGTCACCCGCGGCTGGCGGCTGATCCCGATCTACGTCGGCCCGCAGGCCAGCTGCACCAAGGCGACGAAGAAGAACCTGATCGCGGACGCCACCGCCGGCGCGCAGGGCACCGCCGCCGCCAGCGACGCGGTCGTGCAGGCCCGGGCGCTCGGCCTGTCGCCGGAGAGCGTGCTGATCTACGACATGGAGGCGTACGACAGCACGAACGCCGCCTGCCGGACCGGCGTGCTGAACTTCATGAACGCGTGGAGCACCCGGCTGCACGACCTCGGCTACTTCTCCGGCTACTACAGCAGCATCTCCTCCGGCATCGCCGACCAGGTCGCGGTCTACACCAAGGCCGGGTACGTCCGCCCGGACTACGTCGACTTCGCCCGCTGGGACGCCAAGGTCACCGTCACCGACACGCTGATCCCGACCGGCTACTGGGCGCCGAACCGGCGGATGAAGCAGTACCAGGGCGGTCACGTCGAGACGTACGGCGGCGTGTCGATCAACATCGACAACGACTACCTGGACTTCCGCCTGCTCCCCGCGGCGAAGCAGGCCGACTGGACCCGCAACGGCTGGTCCGACCTGCTGGCGCTGACCAAGAGCACCGGCAACGTGTACCAGTACCCGGGCAACGGCTACTACCTGTCCGAGGGCAAGCGGACGTACGTGACAGGCGGCTTCGCCGGCATGGACCAGCTGGTCCGGATGGACCTCAACCGGGACGGCTACCAGGACGTCGTCGCCCGCAAGAAGTCCACCGGCGCGGTCTACGTCTACCCCGGCCTCAGCACCGGCCGGCTCGGCAACCGCAAGCAGATCTATAAGGACCAGCGCAAACTGCGCGAGTTCACCGCGATCGGCGACGTCAACAAGGACGGCTACCCCGACCTGCTGGCCCAGCAGATCAACAACGGCAACCTGTACCTCTACCCGGGCGTCAAGGGCGGCAAGTTCGGCACCCGCAAGGTCCTCGCCTACGGCAACTGGAACAACCGCAGCGAGTTCGCCGGCGTCGGCGACTTCAACCGGGACGGTTTCCAGGACCTGGTCGTCAAGCAGACCGCGACCGGCGTGCTCTATCTCTACCGCGGAAAGTCCGGCGGCTTCCAGAACGGCCTGAAGATCGGCACCGGCAAGAGCCTGCGCGACCTGGCCGGCGTCGGCGACTTCGACCGCGACGGCTATCCCGACCTGGCCGCCGTCCAGGCCAGCACCGGCTACGTGTACCTCTACCGCGGCACCGGCAAGGGCCTGTCCACCGGCGTCCGGATCGCCACCGGCTACAAGGGACGCACCCAGCTGTTCTGAGCAGGGGCCGGCCGGTGGATCAGCGCGGTCCGCCGGCCGGCCGGCGCGCCGGCCCCTGCTTGGGCTCGGCGGCGAAGAGCCGGAGAAGCGGTTCCCACGCCTCGCGGACGGACCCGGCGGCACGGGATACCGGTGCGGGCGTGGCAGGTGATGAGATCGTCATGCGTCGAGAATGCGCTGCGAACATCAAGGTGAACTCAACCCCGGCTCAGGTGCAGGGCTGCCTTCGGCAGCGGGGCCGGCCGGCCCAGCAGGTAGCCCTGACCGAGTTGGAGACCGAGTTCCAGCAGCTTGTCATGCTCAGCCGCGGTCTCGATGCCTTCGGCGATCAGCATGGCGCCGATGTCCGAGGCGAACCCGACCAGGCACCGGGCCAGCGCCATGCGCACCGGGTCCCGGTCGATGCCGCTGGTGAGCGTGATGTCCAGCTTGATGATGTCCGGACGCAGCTGAAGGATGTGGCTGAGGCTGGCGAACCCGGCGCCGGCGTCGTCGACCGCGATCAGGATGCCGGCTTCCCGGAGCCGCTCCGTGACGGCGACCAGCTGGGGGTAGTCGTGGACCTGGGTGTGCTCGGTCAGCTCGACCGCGATCATCCGGTGTGCGTTCGCCAGCAGCGTCTGCTGCACCTGAGCGTCGAGGAGGGCCTCGACCGACAGGTTGGTGCTCAGATACGTCCCGGCCGGCACGCCGTCGAGGGAGGCGAGCGCCCGCTGCATGGCCAGGAACTCCAGCTCGATACCGAGGCCTGCCTCGGCGGCGGCGGTGAACGCGTGGTCCGGTGAGGAGAAGTCGTCCTTGTGGAAGCGGGCCAGGGCCTCGTAGGCGACCACTGTCTCGTCAGCGAGCCGCAGGACCGGCTGGAAGGTGGGCTGGATCGCCCGGGACCGCAGTACCCCGTGCAGGATGTCGAGGGTGACCTGGCCGGTCCGCGTCATGGCTGTCATGCCCTCATGGTCGGAGCCGACCCTCAAGCCGGGCGCAATCCCGCTTCATGTTTTCGGCAGCGCGGGGTGACAGCTCACGCCGGCGCCGCTGCTCACCGCTCTCCGGGAAGCTTGCCGAAGCCCTGAATCCTGGCAGAGCTGAGCTTGAGACAGCGGCCCGACTGTGGTGAGCATGAACGCCACCGCAACTCTCCAGCCCCTCGCCCCGGTCACGACCGCCCCGGTCACGACCGCTCCGGCCGCCCCGCCGAGCCTGTGGGACCCGGCCACCCCCGGCATCGAGCTGACCGTCGTCGTCCCCTTCTTCAACTCGGGCCCGGCGGTGGCCCACACGGTCCGGAACATCACGGCCACCCTCTCCGCCGCCGGTATCGGTCACGAGATCATCGCGGTCAACGACGGCAGCACCGACGGCTCGCAGTACCACCTGCACGGCATCCACAACGTCCGGCTCATCGACAACCGCACCAACTCGGGCAAGGGCCACGCCCTGCACCAGGGTTTCGCCGCCGCACAGGGCGCCTGGGTCGGGTTCATCGACGCCGACGGCGACATCGACCCGCACCACCTGGTCACCTACCTGAAGCTGGCCCGTTTCGGCGACCACGCCGCCGTCTACGCCGACAAGCGTCACGCCGACTCGGTCAGCACCGCCTCCCGGCTCCGCAAGCTGATCTCGATCGTCTTCTCCACCCTGGTCACGCTGCTCTTCCTGCTCCAGGTCCGGGACACCCAGACCGGTTGCAAGATCATCCGCCGGGACGCCCTCGCCCAGCTCCTGCCGCACCTGCGGGAGCAGCGGTTCGCCTTCGACCTGGAGTTCTTCGTCGCCGCCAAGGCCGCCGGCATCGGCAACCTGCACTCGGCGCCGGTGGCGCTGAACACCGGTGCGACCGGCAGCACCGTCAGCACCAACTCGATCGTCCGCACCCTGCGGGACACCATCACGATCCACCGGCGCCACCTCGCCGGTCACTACCGCGAAGCCGCCGTCTGAGCCCCGAGTACAGCTCACGCCGATGCTCGACCAGGCCGGCCACCAGCAACACCCCCAGCGACAGCACCGAAGCAGCCAGACCCAGCCGTAACCACTTCCACGGGCCGTACCGCACCGTGAAGGCCCCGGAACCGGCGCGGACCGCCACCGTCCCCGCGACGGTAGGCCGGGTGACCTGGTCACCCGCCGTCCAGCTCGCCGACCACTCCTCGGGCAGCACCACCCAGCCGGGCGTACCCGCCGCCACCCGCCAGCGCGTCGAGCCCTGACGCAGCAGGCCACCGGACGCGCCGGACGGAACCGTCCCGCCACCGGCACCGGGCAGCACCGCCTCCGTACCGAGCCGCCCACCGGCGGCCCAGGCCAGCGCCGCGGCAACATCCCCGTCGCGCGCGCTCACCACTCGACCGGTCCCGGTGACTGTCACCCGGTAGAGGTCGAGCTCCGCTGTCCGCAACACCGGCCGCAGATCCTGCTGCCGGTCGAGCCAGGCATAGGTGTCGCTCTCCCGGTCCCGGGCCAGGGCGACGTACCGGATGCCCAGCGGCGCGATCAGACGTCCGAACCGTCCGCCGCCGCCGGCCGCCACCAGGCGGTCCAGGTACGCCATCCGCAACGAGGCCGAGTTGGTCCGCACCGATCCCAGCTCCGCCGCGTCGCTGCTGAGCACCGGCCGGCGGAAGAAGGCCGCGGCCGGCGTCGCCACGCTGCGCCCACCGGTGAACGTGAAGGGCTGGTACTGATGCCACGGCAGGAACAACACCGCTTCGTCACCCGCTCCCATGATCTGGTCGGCGGTGTACCAGGCTCGCGGATAGTGGCTCACCCGCACACTGCCCCCGAGCCCCCAGACCAGTGACGTTCCGACCGTCGCGTACATGCCGGCCAGCGACAGCGCCGCCATGGCCGCCACCGCCCGCACCCGCGGGTCACGCCCCGGCCGGCAACGCACGGCCAGCGACTCGGCCGCGGCTCCCACGCCCACCGCGTAGCCGAGCATCGCCAGCGCCATCCACTTCTGCTGTTCCCGCATGGCGTGGAAGAGCGGCAGGACGTCGAAGGCGACCCGGTAGAGCGGCCCGAGCGGACCCGCGATGCCGGCGCCGAGCAGCAACCCGGCCACGGTGACCGCGGCCAGCGGCGCGCCGGTGGTCACGTCACGCCGGAACATCCGGGTCAAGCCGGCGGCCGCGGCGGCCACCAGCACCAGAGCGGGCAGCAGACCCAGGGTGACCTCGGGGCTGCTGTCCGCGGCGCCCCGCCAGAAACCCCGCAGCGTGGCGACCGTCGCCGCGAGCCCGGCCGCGCCCGGATGCGTGGCGTACACGTCCAGGTCCTCCTCGCCGACCCGGACGGTGAGGATCGCGCCGGCCACGACGGCTGCCGCGTACGCGTAGACGCACCCGGCGGAGGCGATCACGATCAGCGTGCGCGTCAGGTCCCGCCACCGGGGCCGGGGCAGCAGCGCCACCGCGACCAGCACGGTCAGGCCGAGCCACGCGGCGTGCGCGCCGACCGAGATGGCGAGGGCGTACCAACCGGCCGGGCGGGCGGCGAACCACCGGCCGCGCCGCCGCGCGTGCAGCGCGGAGGCCGTCATCGGGCCGAGCAGCGCCACCGCGAGCAGGAACGGCACGTGCCCCGCCTGGATCCGCTCCACCACGAACGGGTTGAGGCAGGCGAACAGCGCCGCCGGGTACCGCCGCCACCGGCTCCCGCCGGCGATCGCGGAGACGCCGCCCGCGGCGATCGGGAAGTACGCCAGGATCATCAGCCAGCTGGTGGCGCCCGCGCCGACCACGGTCCGCAACACGTGCGTGGTCAGCCGGTACGGCAGCGCGTCGAGCGCGGCCGGGTCGAGCCCGTACAGGCCCGGAGTGAGCGCCTGGTGCGGCCCGGACACCCAGTCCAGCAGCAGCAGATACCCCGGCCGGGTCCACGGCGCGACCACCAGCGCGCCGGCCAGCAGCCCGAGGAGTGCGGACTCCGCCGTGAGCCGGGCGGTGGTGACCGCGGCCGGGCGCCGGTGCCGCCCGGCCGGCGGCCGGGCCGAGGCTGTCCGGTTTGGCCGAAAATAGATCACTTATTCCAGTATCAGGGACACCACCGCGCTGCGCGGCGATATCCGCAACGTTCTCAACCCCGGCCACCGCCCGCCGATCTTCCTGGTCACCGCCCCGACGGCGGCGGCGACCGCGGAGGGCCGATGCGCATCCTTGTTCTGAACTGGCGGGACCTGAGCCACCCGGCGTCCGGTGGCGCCGAGGTCTACACCGAACAGGTGCTGCGCCGCTGGGCGGCAGCCGGGCACCAGGTCACCCTGTTCGCGGCGGCCGTCACCGGCCACCCGGCCGACGAGGTCCGCGACGGTTACCGGATCATCCGGGCGGGCAGCCGGTTCACCGTCTACCGCGAGGCACAACGATGGTGGCGGCGGCACGGCCGCGGTCGCTTCGACCTGGTTGTCGACGAGACCAACACCGTGCCGTTCCACGCGCACGAGTGGGTGAACGACGGCGCCCGGACCATCGCCCTGGTCCACCAGACGTGCGAGGAGATCTGGCACATCAACGCGCCGCCGGGGCTGGCCCACCTCGGCCGGCACCGGCTGGAGCCGAACTGGTTGCGGCGGCTGGGCCGCGGCCCGGTCCTGGCCGTCTCCGAGTCGACCCGGCAGGCGCTGGCCCGCTTCGGCGCGCACGACGTGACGGTGGTGCCGGAGGGCTACGAGCCGCCCGTCCCGCTGCCCAGGCCGGCCAAGGAACACCTGCCCACCGCCGTGTTCTGCGGCCGGATGGTGAACTACAAGAGGCCCTCGGACGTGATCCGGGCGGTCGAGCTGGCCCGCGGCCGGATTCCGGACCTCCGGCTCTGGATGCTCGGCGGCGGTCCGCTGCTGGAGTCACTGACCGAGGCCGCACCGCGCGGCGTCGAGTTCCTCGGCCGCGTCTCCGAGGCGGACAAACACGATCTGATGGCCCGGGCCCACGTGCACCTGGCGGCCAGCGTCCGGGAGGGCTGGGGCCTGGTGGTGACCGAGGCGGCCGCTCTCGGTACCCCGACGATCGCCTACGACGTGCCGGGACTGCGGGACTCGACGCGGGCGGCGGGAGGGATCGTCGTGCCGCCGCGGCCGGAGGCCATGGCCGACCGACTGGCCGCGTCGCTGCCCGGCTGGCGCCGGCAGCCGCCGGCACCACTGCCGCACGGTGGCGCCCACTCCTGGGACGAGGTCGCCGCCACCCTGCTGACCGCCGCCGAGAAACACGCCCGCGTCCCGCGCGGTCCGATGCGGGTGGCGGCCTGACCCGGCCTCAGTGGCAGCGCGCCTCCCCCTCGTCCTCGACGTCCTGCGCCGCCTCCAGCGGGTGGAAGGCCCAGGTGTAGGACTCCGGCCGCAGGGTCAGCGCGAGCACCCCGTGGTGGTCGTAGTCGGCGAACTCGCCGGCGGGGGCACCGGTGGCGGCCGTGCCCTCGGGGCGATAGTGCGCCTGGCCGCCGGTGCCCACCACGAACTGCCGGACCCCGGTCCGGTCGGCGGCACCGTTCCCGTTCAACGGGCCGAACCGCTGGTAGTCGGCTTCGTGCCCGGACAGCAGCAGGTCGACCCGGTGCCGGTGCAGGGTGCCGAACAGCTCCTGGGTCCGGCGGTCCGGGCCGGCAATACCGGTTGACCAGCGCGGATGATGCCAGGCGGCGATGACGCACCGGCTGCCGGCCGCGGTCAGGTCGGCGTCGAGCCAGCTCTGCTGGGGTGAGCCGGCTCCGCAGCCGCCGGTGACCGCGGAGCAGTTGGAGTTCAGCACCACCAGGTGCCACCGGCCGATCTCCTGCGACCAGTACCCCCGGGTGTCCTGGATCCGGTCGCCGAAGTAGGCGGTGAACGACGCCGCGTCCTGCACCTTGTACTCCTGGTTGCCGTACACCGGCACGGTGCGGGCGCGCAGCCGGCCGAACGAGGGGCCGTAGACGGTGCGGTACGCGGCGGCGGTCGGCATCTCGTACTGGAGATCGCCGAGGGCCAGCAGGTAATCCGGGTCCAGGGCGACCGCGATGTCCGACACCGACTGCTGACGGCACCGGTCGCCCTGAGCCTTGGTGGCCCGATGCAGGTCCGGGTCGTCGGGGTCGCAGGCCATGTCCCCGGCGGCCACCACGGTGACGGTGTCCGGCCCGATGATGATTTCCAGCCGGTGGCGGCTGGCCGGCCACCCCAGGATCACCACCAGCGCGACCACGGCGGCGGCGGCGATCCACACGGCGGGGTGGCCCCGGGCCCAGCGCATCCGTTGCCGGGACCGCTCGCCGAGCAGCCGCCGGAGGATGCCGGTCATCGGGCCCGCCGGGCCCAGGAAGGCCATCGCGGCCGCCACCGCACCCGGCGGCGCCGATGGCGGACGTCCCAGACCCCGGGCCGGCCGGGCGGCAGCCGGACGGCGTACATGAAGACCGCGGCGACCGTGACCGTGACCGGGAGCAGGTAGAAGGCGTAGCGGGCCACCCGGGCCGGGCCGTACCGGACCGCGAAGGTGCCGCCGCCGGGCAGCGACCACCCGCTCATCCAGCCCTGCAGGGTCACCTTCGTCGCACCCTCGATCCCGCTCAGCCGCCAGCCCGGCGCCGCGCTCTCGGTCAGAGCCAGCGTGGTGGCGCCGGCGGCGGTGACCGTGCCGGAGAACTGCGCCGGGTTCGACCGTGTCCAGGTCACCGACGGGGCCGGCACCGCCGGGGCGGCGGGGGCCTGCCGCACCAGGACGACCGACGAGGACGACGCCACCGGGCGCAGGCGTACGCCCCGGTACTCCACCTCGGACTGCTGCTTACCGGCGAGATCGCGCAGGCCGTACAGGTACAACCGGGTCTCCACGGTGTTCGGGTCCGGCGGGATGAGCGCCTCGTACCGCGTCCAGCCCTGGTACACCGCCACCGACGGCAGCTTGCGGCACAGGTCCGGGCCGCGCAGGTAGAGGCAGAACTTCGGGTTGCGCAGCGCGACACTGCGCGCCTGCATGGACAGCTCGTAGAGCGAGGCGGCGCCGACGTCCCCGGCGGTCGACCCGATGCAGGCCAGATGACTCACCGCCTTGAGCGTGTACGTGGTCTCCCCGTCCACACCGACCTGCGCATCGGCGGCCAGACCGGCCTGCTCGGCGCTCTGGTCGTCGTAGCGGTAGCAGTCCTCCAGCGACTCGAAGGGCGCCAGCACCGAGCCGGCCGGCCCACCCTCGACGCGCAGCACGTGCCGCCCGGCGGTGAGGTCGACGCTGGTCTCCGGCACGACCGGCGGCCACACCTCACGGCTGCCCACCTCCTCCAGGGCCTGCACCTGTACCGCCCGGTACTCGGTCACCGCCTTGGGCGCCAGCCGCAGGCCGACGTCGGCGTGCAGGATTATCTGCAACTCACCACCGGCGTCCATGGTCACCACACCCTCGTACGAGGTCCATCGGTCGCTGAGCGCGAGCCGGGCGGCCAGCTCGCACCCGGCCGCACCGGTCTGCCACAGGCAGATCTGCGGCCGCGGCCCCGCCAGGCGGCGGTACTGCAGGCGCACCCGGTAGATCTGCCCGGGCGCGGCGTCCCGGACCACGACCCGGGTGCAGGCCGCGTGGTCGGCAGCGCTCAGCCGGACCGTGCGCTTCTTCGCCGTCCCGGTCATCCGCGCGGTGAGGCCGAGCTCGGCCCACGGCCGTGGCTCGTAGTTGTTGCAGTCGAAGACCGGACTGAACCCGCTGACCCGGGCCGGCGTGCGGGCGGCGGCCAGGAGAGTCAGTCCGGTGGCCGAGCCGACCGGCACGGACGCCGGCTTCGCCACGTCCAGGGACACCGTGCGGCGGGTGCCGGCCTGGATCGCGAGGACCCGCCGGCCGGCCGGCAGCGGCACCCGCAACACGGGCCGCCGGGAGACCGCCTTGCCGTCCACCGTCACCACGGTCGGGTCCTCCAGCAGCAGACTGCCGCCGTCGACCCGGGGGAACAGCGCCGGCGCGGCCCGGGCCCGCTGCGCCAGCGTGTAACGGCCGGCCGCCACCTGCACCGTCGTGGCCGGAGCACCGGAGTCCACCGCCGGCACCGGCCAGTGCACGACGTCCGGGGTGACGGCGGCGCTGTCGTCCACCTGGGGACTGGTCGCGGCCACCGAGGTGTCCGGGCGCGCAGCGATCGCCGTCCGGCTGCCGACCGTGCCGAGCACCGCCGCGCCCGCGTCGGCCCGGGCCGGGGCGTCGAGCACTCGGTCGTAGGTGCGTACGGTCGGGCTGGACCCGCTGCCGAGGCGCCACACCTGCAGCAGGCCGTCGGTCTCCAGGGTCGCGCCGGGAACCCGGGCCATCGCGGCCGCCAGCACCCGGTCGTCCGCGAAATACCGGTTCGGCAGGCCCCGGACCAGATCGTGCCGGACGATCACCCGGCTGGCACCGATCGCACCCAGCAGCTTGGGCACCGCGGTGAGGTCGCCGGCCAGCAACGCGCTCTCGATCAGCCGCAGGTCGGCAGCGAACCCGGGCACGTCACCGAAGTACCCGTCCGGCTTGGGTTGCACCACCGGGTGCTGGATCAACAGGTTGGCGATGCTGTCCGCGCCGAAGAATCCCCAGGTCGTCGGCATCTGGTAGTAGTCGTCCAGCGGGAGGACGAAGACCTTGCCGGGCCGCGGGTCAGCGTCGATACGCGCGGCGACGTCCCACCACTCCGGCGCCACCCGCACGTGCATCGAGGGCTGGGTGGGCCGTTCGTCCGGCATCACCCCGCCGGTCCAGATCGGATACGGGTAGGCCAGCACCAGCAGGACCGGGGTCGCCGCCGCGGCGTACGTGAACGGGCGCAGACGGTGGGCTGCCCGGCGCACCCGGGACAGCATTCCCTCGACGGTGACGGCCAGCATCACACCGAAGAACGAGACGAGCAGCTGACCGAGTTTGCTCATCGGCTCGCGGAACAGCCAGAACCCGGGAGCGTGCAGGTAGAGGAACAGGTTGAGCCCGCTCAGCGGTGGCCGCAGGCCCTTGGCCAGGAACACGAACACCAGGATCACGGCGAGCATGCCGAGTGCGACCCGGCGCAGCCGGCGAGACGCCAGCAACGGGGCCACGAAGACCAGCGCGGGCAGCAGGTAGCGGATCCAGATCCACCAGGGGCGGTCCAGTCCGGCGGCGAACGGCAGATACTGCGGCAGGAACCAGGCCCAGTTCGCCACCATGGTGAGGATGTTCGGTGGCAGGTTGTTCACCTGCGACCAGGACCAGTTGGTGGGATCGGCGAAGGTGGCGTTCGCGGTGGCCCCGCCGCCGCCGACGAAGCTCTGCGCCAGCGGCACCAGCCACCACGCGTTCAGCCCGATCGCCCAGGGCGCCGCAGCGACGAACCACTTCAGCAGGCGGCCGGCCGCCGTCCGGCCCAGCAGCAGGAAGGCCAGCACCGGCGTGCCGGCGACGGCCCAGGCGTACGCGACCACCAGCATCGGCGGGTTGAAGCTGAGAAACGATGTGGGCATCAGGGCGAACCCGGCGATCGGGCTCGGCATCCGCCGGCCCAGCGCGGCCCGCATCGCGACCCCGGTGATGAACGCGACCGAGCCCACCGAGATGACGTTGAGCGGGTTCGGCAGCCGGGTCAGGAAGAACCCGTTGGCCATGCCGAAGGTGCCGGCCACCACGATGGCGGCGTGGCTGCGGACGAACGCGCCGGCCAGGTACGCCACCCCGAAGCCCACCAGGCCGTAGATGCACGTGTAATAGAGCCACTGCGCGGAGTACTCGGTCAACCCGACCAGCCGGCACAGCCAGATGAGGATGAACTCGAACGCCCGTGCCATGGTGTAGCCGGCGGACCCGGCGCCGGTCTGCTGGTGGTTCCAGGACCAGGTCATCTCCGGTGCCCAGCCGCGCCGGATGAACGCGCCCATGTCGCCACCGGCGATGAACGTCCCGGTCCGGAACCAGCGGCTGACGATGAACACGTCGAGCGCCAGCACGATCAGGTACGGCCGCGCGGCGACCAGAGCCGCCCGGGTGAGCAGGGCCCGCATCAATCGGCGAGGTCCTCGTGGCGGAGCCCGGCCAGGCCGAGCGGCACGGCCAGGCCGGCGAGCGCAAGCCCGAGCAGGGTGGTGTGGAAGACCAGGCCGGTCTGCCCGAACGCGTGAGCGGGGCCGCAGGCGGCGAAGAGGACGACCGCCAGGCCCAGGGCGCGTCGCCACAGGCTGCCGGCCAGCTCGGTCAGGCTCCGGTGGGGGCGGCGGTGCCGGGCCCGCGGCCGGGCACCGGTTCCGGCGTCGTCGAACGACACGGCACACCTCCGGACATCAGCGGACAACTTCCCCATCGGCCGGTACCGCCGTCCGGCTGAGCGGCCACCTGGCTCAAGGCAGGCTCAGGAGGCAGGCAAGCTTCCCTCGGGACCGTTCCCCTGCGGCCCGCCGTACCGCACGCTCGGTGACATGCCGAAGCTCACCGCCGTCCTCCGTCGCAGCCGCACCGCCGTCCTGCTGGTCGTGGCCGGGATCTTCGGAGCGGTGCTGGCGATGGCCGCGCCGGCCGCCGCAGCCGTGCCGTCGAGCGCCGACACGTTGGTGCTCACCTGGACCGACGGCGGCGACCTGCGGGTCACCGGCTTCGGTTACCGGGCCCGCGACCTCGTCGAGGTCCGCCTCGGCAGCAGCCCGATCCAGCAGACCCGCGGCGACGAGAACGGCCGGATCGAGGTCAGCGTGCCGCGGCCGCTGGTGGCGACCGGCGCGTCCGGGGCCAGCATCGTCCTGACCGGGCGCTCGGTCTCGGGCGCGGCCCGGGTGATGATCTCGGCGGTCCCCCCGCAGGCGGCGGGACGTGGCCCGGTCGACCTGCTCCCGTGGGTCTTCGGCACCGTCGCGCTCGCCGGCCTGGCGGTGGTCGTGTGGCGCCGGAGCACAGGCCGCAACGGCGAGGCACCGCGCGGCTACCGCGGTTGCCACGTCGCCTGAAACGCAGTCGCACCCGGACGCCACCCGTTCCGCTCTCGGGGCCCGGCAGCCTGGGTGCACGGGCCTGGATCCTGGCTCGTACCCCCGCGAAAGGTCTTGTATGGGATACGCGGCGCGTGCTCTGGTCGGGGCGATTCCCGTCCCGGCGGCGGTCCTGAACACCGACGGCCTCGTCCTGGCCGCCAACGAGGACTGGTCCGCGCCCGGGGCAGACGATGAGTTGTACCCGCCCGAGGGCACCTTCCTCACCGCCTCGCCCGGGCCGTGCGGCGCGCACCGGGGCGTGCTGGAGGCGGTGTGGCGCATCGCCCCCGGGTCCGCGCCCGCCCTCCTGGAATGCCGGTGCGACCGGAACGCCGACCGCACCCTCCGGGTGGCCCGCCTCGCCGACGGCGACGAGCAGCAGTGCCTGATCACGGTCACCACGCAGGTGAACGCCGATGTCGCCAAGGCCGAGTTCCTCGCGCTGCTGAGTCACGAGGTGCGTACCCCGGTGACCACCGTGGTGGCGGCCGTCGAACTGCTCCGGGCACAGTCGCTGGACCAGGAGGTCCGGGAGATCGTCGACAGCGTGCACTACTCGGCCACCGCCCTGGGGGAACTCACCGAGAACCTGCTCGACCTGGGACGCCTGGCGACCGGCCGGCTGCACCTGACGCACGAGCCGGTGGCGGTGCGGGCGCTGCTGGAGGGTGTGGTGCAGCCGTTGCAGCTCCAGGCCCGCAGCAAGAGCATCCTGCTGCTGGCCGCGCCGGCGCCGGATCTGCCGGCCGAGGTCCTCGGTGACCCGGGCCGGCTGCGCCAGGTGCTCGCCGCGGTGGTCGGCAACGCCGTCAAGTTCACCGCGGCCGGCGAGGTCGTGGTGCTGGCCGAGGCACCCGGTGACGGGTCGTACGTGCTGACCGTGTCGGACACCGGCCCGGGCATCGCCGAGCCGCAGCGGGTCCGGATCTTCCAGCCGTTCACGCAGGCCGACTCGTCGGCGGCCCGCCGGCACGAGGGCGCCGGGCTCGGGCTCGCGCTCGCCTCCCGGCTGGTGGATCGGATGGGCGGAACGATCGAGGTGGACTCCGAGCCGGGGGCGGGTGCGCTGTTCCGGATCCGGCTGCCGTTGCACGCCGCTCCCACGGCCGTCGGCGACGCCGGCGGGCCACGGCCCCTGGAACGTCGCCGGGTCGCGGTGGTGGCCACCTCGCCCCGTTCGGTACGGGCCCTGTCCTGGCTGCTGACCAGCGCCGGCGCCGAACCGGTGCCGGCCGACCTGTCCGTGGTGAGCCGGCCGATGCCGGACGTGGACACCGTCCTGTGGTGCGACGACGCGCACGACCCCGAGGCGGTGCGCCGCGCCGACCTGGTCATCCAGGCCCTCGGCCCGGACGGCATGGCGCTCATGATCAGCACCACCGACCCGCGTACCGGCATCGTCCGGCGGCCGGGTGTGCTGACCGCGCCGCTGGTGCTGGGCCGCCTGGTCGCGGCGCTGAACCAGGAACGGACCGGCGTGCGCGGGGCACCGGTCACGGTGCCGCCGCTGCCCGGCGGCCGGGTGCTTCTCGCCGAGGACAACGACGTCAACCGCACGGTCTTCCGCCGCATGATCCAGCTCATGGGAGTGACCTGCGACGCGGTACCCGACGGCGCGGCCGCGGTCGAGGCGGTGCTCAGCGGGACCCGGTACGACGTGGTGCTGATGGATGTCCAGATGCCTCGTACCGACGGGCTGGAGGCGAGCCGGCGGATCCGCGCGGCCGGGTCACGTACCCCGATCCTGGCCCTGACCGCGACCGAGTCGGCCGACCGGGACAGGTGCGTGGCGGCCGGGATGGACGGGCGCCTGAGCAAACCGATCACGCTGGTCGAACTGCGTTCGGCGTTGAAGCCGTACCTGAGTCCCGCCGTGCCGCCCCCGGATGTCGACCATCTGATCACCCAGCTCCGTACCGACGGCGACGCCTCCCCGGCGATGGCCCGATGACACTCCACCGGGAAAGGCCCACCGTGTCAGACAACGCCGCGACCATCGACAACGAGCTCGCGGACCTCTACGCCCAACTGGACCGCGAGCGCCACCGCAACGCCGAGCTCGAACGCACCGTCGAGGGGCTGACCCGCTCGGTGCAGGAGTTGCAGGAGTACGCCCGGGACGTCAGCCACGACCTGAAGGCCCCGCTCGCCGGCATCTGCGGGTACGCGCAGCTGCTGGAGCACCTTGACGTCGGCTTCCCGCGACCCGTCGAGTACGACGAGTTCGTCGCCGAGATCAACCGGTGCACCGACCGGATGCGGCGGCTGATCGACGACGTGCTGGCGTACTCGACCACCCGGGACGCCCGGCTGCGGATCTCCCCGATCGACCTGAACGCGCTCGTCGACGACCTGACCGCGGACGCGACGGAACTGCTCTACCCGGCGCCGCAGGTCACCCGGGAACCGCTGCCCGCCGTCCAGGGCGACCACGGCATGGTGCGCCGGGTGCTGGAGAACCTGCTCGGCAACGCGTTCAAGTACGTGCCGGCCGGCGAGACCGCACGGGTGCACGTCGCCGGCCGGGTGCTCGACGACCGTCTGGTACGGATCGAGGTGAGTGATCACGGCATCGGCATCCCGGACGGGCAGCACGAGGCGATCTTCGACGAGCTGCACCGGATCCATCCGGACGCGTACCCGGGCACCGGTCTCGGACTACCCATCTGCCGCCGCATCGTGCAGCGGCTGAACGGCACCATCGGCGCCGACCCGCAGTTCCGCGGTGGCACCCGGATCTGGTTCACCCTCCCGCTGGCACCGGTGACCGCCGAGCAGCCCGCCGGCCCTGCCTCCACACCCAACCTTGACCTGAGCCGGACACCGGCTTGAGGTCGCCGGCCGATCCGTTCACCGGCAACGAACGACAGACAAGGAGGTCCACATGCCATTGAGGCGACTGCTCTGCGCGGTCGGCGTAGCGACAATCGGGGCCGCGACGACGCTGGTCGCCTCGCCGACGATCGCCCTCGCCGCCCTGGCCGCGCCCAAGAATCTGACGGTGGCCAGGGCCACCGACGACGTGAACCGGATCCTGGTCGGCTGGAAGACGGTCCCGGACGCCGCTCACTACACGCTCGACATCCTCGCGGGCGACGTGGAGACGGTGTTCGACCTGCCCGCTACGGCGACCGCCTACACCGTCGACGCGCCGAACCCGTGCACGGCGTACAAGGTCCGGGTCGGCGCGGTGGACGCGGACGGCACGGTCACCAACACCGGCTACTACTCGCTGCGGGCGCTGACGCCGAGTGCGGTGATGGGCATGTCTCCCACCCGTACCGACGCCGGCTCCACGGCCACCGCCACCTGGCGGGCACCGGCGTGGACCGGCTACACGCCGCTGACCGGGTACCGCTCGGTCTTCACCCGGCTCTCCGACGGCATCGTGCTCGCCGACCGGACGAGCACAGACCTGTCGTTCGAGTACTCCGGGATCGACCCGTCGCGGGCGTACACGCTGGCCGTGACCACGGTCAACGAGTACGGGGCCTGCGTGACGGCCAAGTCCCTGCTGGACCGGTTCCGGCCGGCCGACCCCACCGACCTGGTGGTGGAGCGGACCGCCAACGCGCCGGGCACCGTCTCGGTGGGCTGGAAGGCGCCGACGACCGGACCGGCTCCGGCGTACTACCAGATCGGGTACGGCAACGAGAAGGTCACCAAGACGCTGCAGGTGCCCGCCTCGGCCACCGCCACCACGCTCGCCCTGGCCACCGACAAGGTCTGGGTGGTCGAGGTCAAGGCGTACAACGAGAACGGCGGCAGCAGCGCGCTGACCGGCTCGGTCCCGGTCTGGGAGCCCGCCGTCACCACGCCGGCACCGACGCCGACCGCGAACCCGGCGACGGACGACCCCACCGTTCCCACGAACACCTCGACGATCGTGGACAGCGGTCCCGACCGGGCCCCTCCGACGATCACCACGACGCTGTCCCAGAAGCCGGTGAACGGCTGGTTCCGTACCCCGGTCACCATCCGGTTCACCTGTGCTGACGGCACCGGCACGGTCGCGGTCTGCCCCGCGCCGGTC
Source organism: Actinoplanes palleronii (assembly GCF_016862315.1). Lineage (GTDB taxonomy): Bacteria > Actinomycetota > Actinomycetes > Mycobacteriales > Micromonosporaceae > Actinoplanes > Actinoplanes palleronii. The sequence continues at coordinate 86,763 of NZ_BOMS01000083.1, forward strand.
CTCGCCGACACCGACGGCGTGGCCCGTCGTTTCTCCGGCACCGCCAAGGACGCAGCCGGCAACACCACCACTACCACGCTGATCTTGAAGATCGACCAGACGGCACCGCAGATCACCGCGACGGTGCGCGGCACCAAGAACGCCGACGGCTGGTACACCTCGGCGCCCACGATCCACTACACCTGCGCCGACGAGACCTCGACGATCTCCAGCTGCCCGGCGGACACCGTGGTGACCGCCGCCGGCGCGGACCAGAAGATCAGCGGCATCGCGTTCGACAAGGCCGGCAACACCGCCGCCGCCACCGTGGTGCTCAACCTCGACCTGACCGCGCCGCGGATCACCGCCTCGGTCGTCGGCGACACCGGCACCGACGGCTGGTACACCAGCGCGCCGACCGTCCACTTCACCTGCACCGACGCCGGATCCGGCGTGGCGCTCTGCCCCACCGACACCCTCGTCACCACCGACGGCGCGGGTCAGGTGGTCAGCGGCACCGTCACCGACAAGGCCGGCAACAGCACCACCGTCTCGGTCACCGTCGACGTCGACCGGACCGCACCGGTCATCACCGCCACCGTGCTCGGCGCCACCGCGAACGCCGCCGGCTGGTACCGCACCACCCCGACCGTCCACTACACCTGCACCGACACCGGATCCGGCGTGGCACTCTGCCCCGCCGACACCCCGGTCACCGACG
>NZ_BOMS01000084.1 GCF_016862315.1 Actinoplanes palleronii
CCGACGGCGCCGGACAGAAGATCACCGGCACCGTCACCGACAAGGCCGGCAACACCGCGAGCACCACCACCACCGTCAACCTCGACCGCACCGCACCGGTCATCACCGCCACCGTGCTCGGCGCCACCGCCAACACCGCCGGCTGGTACCGCACCACCCCGACCGTCCACTACACCTGCACCGACACCGGATCCGGCGTGGCACTCTGCCCCGCCGACACCCCGGTCACCGACGGCACCGCCCAGAAGGTCACCGGCACCGTCACCGACAAGGCCGGCAACACCGCCACCATCACCACCACCGTCAGCCTCGACCAGGTCACCCCCACCATCAGCACCACCGTCACCGGCGCCACCCCGAACGCCGACGGCTGGTACAACACCGCCCCGACCATCACGTTCACCTGCGCCGACGACCGTTCCGGTGTCGCCTCCTGCAGCACCGGCAGCACGGTCACCACCGACGGCGCCGGACAGAAGATCACCGGCACCGTCACCGACAAGGCCGGCAACACCGCGAGCACCACCACCACCGTCAACCTCGACCGGACCGCGCCCGGCATCACCTCCACCGTGGTCGGCACGAAGAACAAGGCCGGCTGGTACACGACGGCACCGACGGTCAAGTACACCTGCACGGACGACCGCTCCGGCGTGGCCGCCTGCCCCGCCGACGCGGTGATCACCGACGGCGCCGGACAGAAGATCACCGGCACCGTCACCGACAAGGCCGGCAACACCGCGAGCAGCACCATCAGCAGCACGCTCAACGTCGACCGGACCGCTCCCACCGTCACCGTCACCGGCGCCGTCGACGGCTCGGTCTACGGTCCGGACGCGGCGCCGGTCGTCACCTGCCTCACCACCGACGCGGTGTCCGGGGTCGCCACCCCGGCCGCACGCACCGACCTGGAGAATTTCGGCAAACACACGGTGACCTGTGCCGGCGCCACGGACAAGGCGGGCAACACGGCCACCACGGTGCAGCTGAAGTACACCGTCCAGCCGACCGTCGAGTGGCTCAGCGCGCTGACCCACCGGTACCTCACCGGCGCCTCGGCTGTCACCCTCCGCCAGTTGGACGCCGATCTGGCCGCGCACCGCTGGTCGGCGTACACCGGACGGATCATCGGCCTGGCCGCCGGTGCGAAGCCCGACGTGACGATTGCCAACGCGACCGAGCTCGTCTACTGGGCGGTGATGATGCCGCTGTACAGCTGATCCACACCTGATCACCCGCCGACGGTGGGCCGGGGCTCGTCGAGCTCCGGCCCACCGTCGGCATTATCTACCTAAAAAAACCATAAATATGCTCATAATTGGTCTATGACCCGAACGCCCGCGCTGTCGATCGTCGTGCCGGCCTACAACAGCGCCGCCCTCCTGCGGGAGTTCCTGTCGTCGTGCCTCGCCTCGACGTACCGGGACTTCGAGATCGTCGTGAACGACGACGTCCGGTCGTCGGACGGGACGGCCCAGCTCCTGGACGCCTACCGGGAACGTGGCCTGCGGGTCCGGTACCTCCAGGAGAACCGGTCGATGGCGCAGGGACGCCGGCGCGGCGCGGCCGAGGCGACCGGCGACGTTCTGCTGCATCTCGACACCGACATGACGGTCACCCCGGGCCTGCTCGCCGAATGCGCCGACCTGCTGTCCGGGCCGTACGACGCCCTGGTGATCCCGGAGGAGTCGTTCGGCACCACGTTCTGGGCGCGGTGCAAGTGGCTGGAGAAGAAGTGCTACGACGGCGTCGAGCAGATCGAATCGCTGCGCTGCCTGCGCCGTGACGTCTACGAGAAGCTCGGCGGCCACGACGAGCGCATGGTCTTCTCCGAGGACAAGGACCTCGACCTGCGGGTCCGCGCCGCCGGGTACCGGATCGGCCGGACCCGCAACGTCCTGTTCCACAACGAGGGCGAGCTGCGACTGTCGCGCACCCTGAAGAAGAAGCTCGGGTACGTGACCACGGCCGACGTGTTCGCGCGCGAGCATCCCGAGGCGTTCCGCTGGCAGGTCAACATCCTGCACCGCTTCCGGCTCTACCTGCGCCACGTCGGCTACCTGCGGACCCACCCCCTGCTGTACGGCGGGATGTGGCTCATGAAGATCGGCGAGTTCGGCTTCGGCGCGATCGGGCACCTGCGCGGCCGGGCAGCCTCCGGGCGGGCGGTACGCGCATGACCCGAGTCGCGCACGTCATCGCCGAGTTCTCGGCGCGGGAGGCGATGGGACGCACCGTCACCGAGACCGCGACGAGGGTGCCCGGCGAGCATCACCTGATCACCACGCACGTCGTCGACGGCGCCGGGGCGTTCTCGGGAGTGACCGAGCTCGGCGGCGCCCTGGAGACGTTCCCGCTGGGTCGCGCGGCACCACTGGCCGGGGCACTGGCCGGGATCCGCCCCGACCTGATCCATCTGCACGCCGGGGCGCTCGGACCGCTGATGGCGCTGCACCCGGCGCTGCGGCCGTACCCGAAGGTGCTGACCGTCTACGCCTGGCCGACGCTGCCCGGTCCGCGAGCCTGGCGCCGGAGCACCCTGGCCGAGATGTGGTCCTCCAACGTGCTGCGGCCGCGGGTGGCGGCCACCACGGTGATGCCGGTGCCACTGGCCGTCGCGGCGCTGCGCCGGGCCGGGGTGACCACCGTCCTCACCCCCGACCCGCGCGTGGCCGAACGCCTCGGCCGGTCGGGCGGCCCCCAGGTCGTCCGGTACGCCTGCGGCGCCCCGGACGACGACCGCCGCGCCCACTTCGACCGGGACCACCCGGTCATCGTCTTCGCCGGCCGCGCCGAGACGGTCCGCGGGCTCGACACCCTGCTCGACGCGTTCCGTGCCGTGCGAGCCCGCGTGCCGGGCGTCCGGCTGCGCCTGTTGCTCATCCCCCGGCCCGAACTGCCCGCCATCCTGGCCCGGGCCGGCGCCGCGGGCGACGCGATCGACGTGCTCACGGAGCCGGTGCCGGACCTGCTCGGCGAGTTCGCCGCGGCTCAGGTGGGCACCTGGCCGTTCAAGTTCGACTACACCACCTCGCCCCCGGCGATGGCGCTGGTCGAAGCGATGGCGGTGGGCCTGCCGGTGGTGGGCACGGACGTCTCCTGCGTCCGGGCGGTCCTCGAGGACGGGGTGAACGGCCTGTCCGTGCCGCCGGCCGACCCGCCGGCCCTGGCCCGCGCCCTGGTCACCCTGCTCACCGACGAGGCCGCTTGGCATCGGTACGCCCGTGCCGGTAAGGAGTCGGCCCGTGACCACATGGGCTGGGCCCAGGCGACGGCGCGGGCAGGCGCGGCGTACCGGTCGGTGCTCGGCGCCCGTCCGGACTTGCCCACGGCTTGACGGTGGCATGAGATCCACTTGAGGTTGGGCCGCCATGCTCTACCCATGACGATCTCGCAGCTCACCGCCACCGCCACCGCCACCGCCACCTTCGTCCAGGGTCCCGGCGAGGCAGCCGTCGACCTGACCCTCGTCCTGCCCCGGCACGGCTCCCCCTCCGCCCTGCGCTACGTCGTCGAGCGGATGTGCGAGGCGCTCTACGCGCAGTGCATCAGCTTCGAGATGGTGGCCGCCATCTCCGACGCCGAGACCGGCACCGGCCGGTGGATCGGTTTCCTGGACGTCGCCGAGGGTGCGGAGATCGACGCCTACGGTGTCATCGAACTGCTCCACCAGGCGCGCGACCGCGCCGCCGCCTGAGACCTGAGGGTGACATCACGCGCCGGACCGGCATTTCGCCTTGGATATCCGGCCGAGTGACCGATCAGAGGTCTGTCCGATCCCGCCATCGCCCCCCGGAGGAGCCGTGCCCAGGCCACGCGCACTCGTTGTCGAGGACTCCCCCGAGTTCATGATGATCTGCCGTCATCTGCTGGAGAAGGAGGGCTTCGAGGTCTTCGCCGCCGGCGACGGCCAGGAGGCCGTGGCCCGGGCCAAGAAGCAACGGCCGGACATCGCGATCCTGGACCTCGGCCTGCCAGACGTCGACGGCATCGAGGTGTGCCGGCAGATCCGGCAGTTCACCGATGCGTACATCATCATGGTCACCGGCCGTACCGACGAGCTCGACAAGGTGGTCGGCCTCTCCGTCGGCGCCGACGACTACGTCACCAAACCGTTCTCGCCGCGGGAGCTCTCGGCGCGCATCCAGGCGATGCGGCGCCGGCCGCGCGCCTCCGCCCAGGCCCAGCGCGAAGCCGTCCGCGAATACGGCGACCTGCGCATCGACCTCGAGGTCCGCGAGGTGTCCCAGGCCGGTGTGGTGCTCGAACTCACCAAGATCGAGTTTGATCTGCTCGACCTGCTCTCCTCCGCGCCTCGCCGCACCTTCACCCGGCGCCAGCTGCTGGAGGACGTCTGGGGCGACAATTTCTACGGCGATGACCACATCATCGACGTGCACGTCGGCAACCTGCGGCGCAAGCTGGGTGAGTCGGCCTCGGCGCCGCACCACATCCGTACGCTGCGCGGCGTCGGCTACCGGTTCGAGCCCTGACGCCTACCTAGCGGCGACCGCGGCGCCACCGGGAGGTGTGCGCCGCCTGCACCACGGCCGCGACCAGCGGCGCCACCGCGTCGCCCGGCGATCCGGTGGTATCCACCATCAGCTCGGCGCAGCGGGCCGGCCGCTCGGCGAGCAGCCGGCGGAAACGGTCCTGCTGAGCTCGCTGGCCGGCCAGGCTGCGCTCCGGTTTGCGGCGATGGATCACCTCGGCCGGCGCGTCGGGCAGCACCAGCAGGTCCGGCGCGGGCACCAGGAATTCCACCAGGCGAGCCGCCCGGGAGCCCGGCCACGGCGACTCCCGCAGGTCGAAGACCCAACGGTCGGCGATGACCACGCGCCGGCGGGCCAGGGCCGGCGTCACGGTGCGCAGATAGCGCCAGCTGTACTCGCCGGCGTAGAACCAGGCCGCGGCCCGGCGCAGCCAGACGTGATCCGCCGGCGGTTCGTCCACCTCGGGCCCGCCTGCTCCGCGCCCGGTCGTCCCGGGCGTGGGCGCGGTCGAGCCGACGCCGAGCACGCGACGGGCGAACGCGACCCCGGGCAGGTTGCCGCGTGCCATGCCGAAGTACGCGGACGCGGTCACGAACCCACTGCGGCGCAGACTCTCGTCCAGCGCGGCGGCGACCGTGGACTTGCCGGCGCCGTCCGTGCCCACCAGGGCGACCACGACCCCGCGGACCCGCAGACCCAGCGGCCCGGCAGCCGGCCCGGCAGGCAGAACGCCGCGTCGCTGCGCCCACGTCGCGCCCAGCACACCAGGCGCGAGACTGCGGGCGGCCAGGCGCCACCGGGCCCGCCGGGGAAGGCCGGCCACGGCCCGGGCCCCGCCCGCGGCCCGGAGCAGATCCGCGGCGACGCCCGCGCCGAGCTGTCCGGTGAGTCGCCGCGCCAGCCCGGATCGGTCCTCGCGCCCCGCCGCCGCCCACGCCGCGACCGCCTCGGCGAGGCGGTCGGGGGCCGGTATCCGTCCGCGCAGGACCGGGCGTACCAGCAGGTCGGCAACGGCAGCGGCACCGGTCAGCCGATGCGTGACCGGGTCGGCGGTGACCTCCGCGGCCGGGACCAGCAGGATCGGCCCGACGCGCAGGTCACCGTACGTGAGGTCCACGACGGCCAGCCCGCCGCCGGTCTGCACCGCGACGCTGGTGTGCCGCAGCCGCCGTGGATCCGCGGCCTCGGCGATCACCGCACAGGTGTGCCGGAGGGCGAGGGCGGCGATCGGGTCGGACGCGGCGCACCAGACGTCGAGGTCGGCCGGCCCGGTGTCAGCCACCCAGCGGTCCGGCGCGCCGGTGGCGCCCTGCCAGGCCCACGGCAAGCCGGACTCGGCGAGGACCGCGGCGACGGAGTCCCGCACCTCGGCCCGGCTCGGCGACGGGAGGAGCAACTTCTCGGACATCGTCCTGAGTATCGTTCCCGGCGACGCGGCGCGAGCTGATTCCGGAAGAACGGCGACGGCCGGAACCGGCAGCTTCCCCGGTGACCGGCCGATACGGGTGACGTGCAGATCGATCTCGGACGCGCCGGTAATGCCCTGCTACGAGCCGCCGGTCCGATCGCGGTGGCCGTCGCCGTGCAGAGCGCCGGGAACCTGGCCTTCCATGCGCTGGTCGGCCGGCTCCTCGACCCCGCGGCGTACGGAGCGCTGGGCACGGTCCTGGCCGCGATGGTGATGCTGGGCATTCCGCTCGGCGCCCTGCAGACCGCCGCCTCGGCACACGCGGCGACCCACGGCGCGGGGCGGGACACCACCCGGCGGTCGCTGCGCTCGGTGGCGCTACACGGCCTGCTGCCCGGTGTGGCCACGCTGGCCTGCGCGCCACTGATCAGTGCGTACTTCCATCTCGACGGACTGTCCGAGGCGACGCAACTCGCGCCCTACCTGATCGTGGCCGCGGTGCTCGCCACCGCGCGCGGGCTGCTGCTCGGCACCGGGCAGATCGCCGCGGTGGCCTCCACCTACCTGGTGGCCACCGGTGTACGCCTGGTACTCGGCCTCGGGCTCGCCGTGCCCTTCGGCGTCGCCGGCGCGCTGGCCGCGACCCTGCTGGGTGAGGTGGCCGCTCTGGCCGCCGCGGTCCGTGTCCTGTGGCGTGATCCGGACCGGACATCCGGCGTCCGGCTGCGGTTGAGCGCGGTGGGCAGCGCGGCCGTCGCGGTGACCGGCCTGTTCCTGTTCTCCACGGTCGACCTGCTGCTGGCCCGCCACCACCTCGCGGGCGCCGCCTCCGGCTCCTACGTCGCCGCGGCGACGGTGGCCAAGACGGCACTCGCGCTGCCGGCCGGGATCATGGCGGCCGTCTTCCCCCGCCTGGTCGCGGCGCACGACCGGCCCGGTCGCGGCCGGCTGCTGCTCAGCGTGCTGGCCGCCGTCGCCGGTCCCGCCCTGTTCGGCGCGGCGGTCCTGGCCGCGGCGCCGGCACTGGTGCTGCGCATCCTGTGGGGCGACGGGTACGCCGGTGACACCACGCTGGTCCAGATCCTCGCCGCCGTCGCCGGGATCACCTCCGTGGTGACCGTCCTGACGAACGCCGCGCTGGCCCGCCGATCATGGACGACACTGATCCCGTGGGCCGGTGCCGTGCTCGAGGTCGTCCTCATCCAGCGGTGGCACAGCTCGGCCGCGCAGATAGCCGCCTGCTCGGCCGCGGCGCTGCTGCCCACTCTGCTGGTGGTCGCGGTGACCGAGGGACGCGCCTGGACCCGCCGTGTTCCTCAGGCCCTGCCGGAGGAGACCGCACTGACGGTGGCCGCACTCCGGTAAGGGGTTACACATGAGTTTCGCAGCGCGCACCCTGGTCGAGGCCCTGGCCGGCCCGGCCGCGATCGCCGACGAGCACGGCCGGGTCCTGGTCGCCAACGCCCGGTGGCGGCAGTCCGGTCCGGCTGAAGGCGACGTGCTGACCAGGACCGACCAGGATTGCCCGGCGCACAACCGGCTGCCGGACCTGATCCGGGACATCCGGCCACCGGCGGACGCCGTGCTGACCTGCCGGTGCGGCCCGGTCCCGGCGACGACGATCCGGGTCAGCGGCCTGGAGAGCACCTGCGGTGCGCAGCGCCGCCTGATCGTCCTCGAGACGGCCACCTCCGGTGTGTCCCCACAGCAGTTCCTCGCCCTGCTCGGGCACGAGGTGCGCACTCCGGTCACCACCGTCGTCGCCGCGATCGAACTGCTGCGGGCCCAGACCCTGCCGTCCGACGTCCGGGAGACCGTCGACAGCGTGCATCGGGCAGTGCACGGGCTGCGGCTGCTCACCGACGACCTGCTGGACCTGGCCCGGCTGGAGACCGGAACGCTCCTCACCCGGCCCGGACCTGTGACGGTCCGGGACCTCCTGGAGAGCGTCGCCGAGCCGCTTCAGCAACAGACGCGGGAGAAGGGCATCCTGCTGCTCGCCGCGCGCGAGCCGAGCCTGCCCCCGGTGGTCGAGGGCGACGCCGACCGGCTGCGCCAGGTGCTCGCGGCCGTCGTCGGTAACGCGGTCCGGTACACCGACCGGGGCGAGGTGGTCGTCACGGCGCGGGCGGACGGCGGCGGCGCCTACCTGATCGAGGTCTCCGACACCGGGCCGGGGATCGCCGGGGAGGATCAGGAGCGGATCTTCGAGCCTTTTGTGCAGGCCGGGTTCTCGGCCGCCCGGCGGCACGAGGGCGCCGGCCTGGGCCTGGCGCTGGCCAGGCGGCTCACCCGATGCCTGGACGGAACCTTGACCGTACGCTCGGAGCCCGGCCACGGATCCTGGTTCACCATCCGGCTGCCGCTGCGCCCGCTGCCGGGACCGGCCGGGCCCGGCGTCCGGACGCCGATCCGGACCCGGGTCGCCGTCGCCGCGCCCACCCTCCGTTCCGAGGAGGCACTGGCCTGGATGGTCACCGCCGCGGGCGCCGACGCCGTCCGGGTGAGCCTCGACGAGGTGGTCGCCGGGCGGAGCGGCACCGCCGTCGTGGTGTGGTGCGACGACGCCCACGACCCCACTGCCGACGAACGGGCCGAGGCGATCCTCGCCGCGGTCGGCGATTCCGGCCTGGCCCTGATGGTCAGTGCCACCGATCCGCGCACCGGGGTGGTGCGCCGGACCGGTGTTCTGAGCGCCCCGGTGACCCTCGACCGGCTCACCGCCGCGCTCCACCAGCAGCGCACCGGGGTGCGGGGCGGGCCGCTGCCGGTGGTGCCGCTCCCACCGGGACGAATTCTGCTCGCCGAGGACAACGAGATCAACCGCACCGTGCTGCGCCGCATGATCGGGCTGATGGGAGTCGACTGCGACACCGTCGTGGACGGGGTCGCGGCGGTGGCGGCGGTGCTCGGCGAGACCCGCTACGACCTCGCGCTGATGGACATGCAGATGCCCGGGTTGGACGGGCTGGAGGCCACCCGGCAGATCCGCGCGGCCGGGTGCCGGGTGCCGGTCGTCGCCCTGACCGCGACGGCGCTGCCCGAGGACCGGGAGCAGTGCCTGGCCGCCGGGATGGACGGCTACCTCTCGAAGCCGATCACCTTGGCCGAACTGCGCCGGGCGTTGCTGCCGTATCTGACGACCCCGGCACCGGCGACCACGCCGCCCGTCCCCACGGACCCGCCCGTCCCCGCAGGCCCGGTCGTCCCCGCAGGCCCGGTCGTCCCCACGGACCCGGTCGTCCCCACGGACCCGGTCGTCCCCACGGACCCGGTCGTCCCCACGGACCCGGTCGTCCCCACGGACCCGGTCGTCGCCGCGGGCCCGGTGGAAAACGCCACTCCGGCGGCGCAGCCGGGCCCGCCGGAGGGCAGCGCCCTCTCACTGGTGCAGTTGCACGAGCTCGAAGCCCAGCTGGAGGACCGCGAACTGGTGGCCATGACCATCAGCACCTTCCTGGCCGAGCTCAGTGGGCGCCGGCAGGGCATGACGGACGCGCTCGACACCGGCGAGCACAACCGGCTGGGCGCGATCGCGCACACTCTCAAGTCCTCCAGTGCGCTGCTCGGCGCCGGGCCGCTGGCCGATGCCTGCGCCCGGGTCGAACGTCTGGCCGCCGCGGCCGTCGACGCCGGTGTCCTGGCCGCCGCGGTGGCCGAGGTCGACCGGGCAGCGGCAGCGGCCGAGATCGCGATGACCGTCTACCTCCACGCGGGCTGACCACCCGGAGACCGGACTCCCCGGGCCGTGACGTGCCCGAGCCCGGTCAGCCAGCAGGCGGCATGGCCGGCTCGGGGCACCGGACCGCCACCGATCAGGCGCGATGACCGGCCCGGAGCACCTGGCCGAAACCGGTCAGACGCGGTGACGGCCGGGATGACGGTAACGCCGCAGCTGCCCGCCGGCGGCCGGCGCGAAACGGCGCCGGAGCCACAGGCCGGCGATACCGGACAGCGCCAGCGCACCCGCCCAGGGGACCAGGTCCGCGACGCCGATCCCGGCCGCTCCCGGCGGCACCGCGCCGATCAGCGTACGCAGGTCACCCGCCGGGGTGTGGCCGGTGAGCAGCACACTCGTACCGGCGGCCGCGGCGGCCGTCACTGCGGTGCTGGCCGAGGTGAGGAGCAGGTCCACCGCACCGGCCGGGTCCGCGGTGACGGAACGCTCGGCCTCCGAACCGACTCGCACCTGCACCGCCGAGCCGCTCCGGAAGCCGACGGCGGACACCACCAGCCCACGGCCCGCTCCGGCGGACCGCCACGCGACAGTCAAAGCGTCGGCGTCTCCTCCGTAGCCCGGCCCGTCGGCCCGGGCCGGCATCGGCGCGAGTCCCACGCCGAGCATCGCGGCGGCCAGGGTGAGACCGGCTCTGCGCAGGCCGGATACGGAGGTACGGGCAACGATCACGCTGCGATGGTGCCACGCCTCGGTTGCAGAACCGGTGCCGGAACCCGTCCGCCCGGTAGCTCCGCCGCCCGCCACCCGCCCCGTCCCGCCACCCGCCGATCGGGCAGCAACGGGGAGGTGGGGACGGCCCGAGGTTGCGGACCGCCGGGGCGGCGGGGAGGACCGCGTCGTGGTGCTCGGGCGGGCTGGGCAAGCACCCGTGGTGGTTATGGCGGCCTCGAGACCACGATGAGCGCTCGCCGGCCCCCCGCTCGCCCGGCTGGGCCTCACGGTCGCCTCACGACCGCCAGCACCAGCCGGCCGAGGCCCGGGAGGGGATGAGGGGGCGGCCTGAGGACCGCCGGTGGACGGGGTCAGGGGGTGGGCAGGCGCGGGTGCGGGAACTCGGGGGCGGCCGTTCGTGGACGGGCAGGGGTGGCCGGAACGGAGCCGCGGGAACCGGGATGCCGGGCTCGGGGTCTACGCCGGGCGGGCGGCGGTCACGATCATGCGGTGGTGAGCGGCGGTCAGCGGGTGGCCGTCCTCGCCGTGCCCGGCGACCGTGGTGAAGCCGGCCGCGGCGCACCAGTCCCGGATCTCCGGGAAGCCGAACAGCCGCTTCAGGAACGTCAGCTTGCGCGCCGCGCCGTCCCGGATCACCGTGCGTTCCACCTCGAACCGGGCGGTCAGCGGATCGAAGTGGTGCCGGTCGACGAGCATGTCCCCGTTGTCCAGGGCCGCCGTGATCCGCGACGGCGTCCAGGACGTCAGGAACCGCGCCAGGTTGTCGAGGTCCATCGCGAGCCGGCCGCCGGGGCGCAGCACCCGCACGATCTCGTCGAGCACCGCCCGGTTCGTGGCGTCGTCGAAATACCCGAACGCCGTCGACCAGTTCACCACCCGGTCGAACCGCCCGGTCCACCCGGCCGGCAGCGCCCGCATGTCCCCGGCCACGAAGTCCACCGCCGCACCCCGGGCGGCCGCGTCCGACCGGGCCCGGTCCAGGAACACCTCGGAGAAGTCCAGCCCGGTCACCTCGCACCCGCGCCCGGCCAGCGCGATCGCCAGCGACCCGTGCCCGCAGGCCAGGTCCAGCACGGCCATCCCCGGCTCCAGCTCGAGCAGCCCCCCGACGAGATCAGCCACCGCGGTCCCGCCCACCGCGGTGGGCACCGGCGGGCCGTGCGTCACCCCAGCCCCTCCCCCCGCTGCTCCGCCCGCGAAGAAGTGCAGATAGTCGTCGTCATACATGGCCGAGGCATCGAACAAGTCCACTGTCACCCCCTCGACGCTAGACCGTCCGGGGCGGCGCCGGTCCGCGATCCGGCGCGCGCGATGCTCGCGTTCCGGAACGGCGGGCAGCGCGCGTCACCACCCCCGGCTGGTCCTCACGGCCCTTTCGGGCCGTCCTTAACGGCCACCAGGCCCAGCCCGGCTCGCCGGGTTGGGCGGCAGCGCCCTCATAGAGCTGGATAACGGCCACGAGGACCAGCCGGGGGCGTGACCAGGCGGCTCAGCGCCGGCGGTGTCCGGCGAGCGCCCATGGTTGCTAAACGGGCCGTGACCCGACGATGGGGCTTTCCGGGAATGCCGGGCTGGACGCGAAGGTCGTTGTTGCGCTCGGGGTGGGCTTGGGCGGTGGTGGGGGTCATACGATCGGGGTGTGGCTGGGGTGGTGAGTGGGGGCGGGGCGCCGGCCTTCTGTTATCGGGTGACCAAGTACGACCCGGCGGATCGGGACGAACGGGGGTCCTACGTCGGCGGCGAGGACGTCGTGAGTGATCACGGGGTGGTCGAGGCGGCCTACCTGGCCGCGGTCGGTGCGTTCGCGGCGGACAGCGGGGTGACGACACTGTCGGTCCGGGAGCCCGCCGTGGCCGGTCTGGTCAATTTCGGGGTCGAGCCGGCCGTCGACGGGCACGGGCTGGCCGGGCTGTTCCCGGCGGACCTCGCGGGCTATCACGACGGCGCCGAGATCCCGCTGGCCGTCGGCCTGGAACTGGTGCGGGCGATGCTCCGGGACAACGGCGCGTGGTGCCGCCTCGAGGTCGACGGGCGTTTCTCGGTGCACGTCGGCTGGGACCAGTACGTCTACGTCAGCAGCACCTCGGCCTGTGCCGGCGCCGTCGCGGTCACACACCGGCTCGGGTTGTTCGCCGAGCCGATCCCGGAGTCGCCCTACCTTCCGGAGCCCCCCGAGTCTCCGGTGCGGGCCGCCGGCGACGCGTTCTGGACGGACGTCGCCGGCCTCGTCGCCGCACGAGGGCCGGTGCTGCTGGAGGAGGGTTTCGTCGGGAACGCCTCGCGCTGGCACCGGCTCACCGCCGAGCGGCTCGGCGCCGTCCGGGCCGGGTTGACGCCACGGTCCCGGCTGCTGCTCTGGCCGGACCTGTCCACCGACATCGCGGCGGTGCTGGCCGCTCTGCCCGCGGACGACAGCACCGTCGAAGTCGTCCGGGAGGACCGGTCCGGGACGATCACCAGCCGGTACGCCGAGGAGGACAGCTGCCCGGCGCTGCTCGCCGGCGCGCGGGCCGCTGCCGTCCTGTCGCTCTACGCCGACGAGCGGCATCCCCTGATGACCGCGGTGCTGCCGGACCCCGACGGTGTCCTGCGCGCGCGGTGGGCACCGTGACGACCGGCGAGCCGCACGGAGATCGCGGTGGCTGCGCCGGTCAGCACCTCGCGGCCGAGACCGCGGCGTTGCCGGTGGTGGGCGATGTGGATCCGGGAGAAATTTCCGGCGTGGTGTCGGATTCGGCGGTGGGCGTTCGTGGGATGGGTTGAGGGGTGGCCGGATCGGGCCGCCGGGAGTGAGGAGTGATCCGATGACGCGGTACCTGGTCTCGTTCAACGACGGTGCGATGGACCACATCAAGGACGACGAGTGGGAGGACCTGGCCACGTCCTCCAGGGCGGTGGTGCGGGAGGCCTGGGAGGCCGGGGTGTGGGTCTACGGCGGCGGGCTGCAGCGGCAGCGGGCCAGCGTCGTGGGCACCGACGGGCTGGTCACCGACGGGCCCTACCCGGAGACCAAGGAGGTCATCGGCGGGTTCTCGGTCATCGAGGTGGACACCCGCGAGGAGGCCCTCGCGTGGGCTGCCCGGATCGCGGCGGGGTGCCGGTGCGCGCAGGAGGTCCGGGAGCTGATGCCCGACCCCGAGCACGACAAGATGATCGGCCTGGCTGATCGGCGCAGGTGACGTCCGGACACGGCGACCGGCCGCGTCGACGGCGGCGGGCCAGGGCCGGACCGGCGGGCCGGAGTGGCAGCCAGGGTTCGGGGCCAGGGTGGGGGCGGCGGTCCGGAGCGGCCGCCCCGCCCCGGATGCCCGCTCAGCGATCGGGAGCCGGGACGACGTCGCGCTGCTCGGCGGGACTGTGCACAGGTCGTACCGAAAAAGGATGATGGACCGGAAGCGGTCCGGCGGCTACGGGGAATGGGTCCAGAACAGCAGGACGTAGGCGCCGTAGCTCGCCGAGACGACCGCGAGGGTGACCAGGACCGCGATCACGGTACGGATGCGGGCGGCGGCCAGGGCGATGGCGATCGGCAGCAGCAGCGGGAACGCCGGTACCAGCAGGCGGCCCTTGGCGTGGTAGTAACCGTGACCAAAGATGACCATCGCGATGATCACCAGGGAGAAGACCGCGAGGGGCCAGGCGCGGGCGTCGCCGGAGAGCGCGAAGAACAGGGCGATCGCGGCCACCAGGACCACGGTGCACATCACGATGGCCAGGTCGCTCTTGCCGAGGAGCACGGTGCGGGCGGTCGACAGCGTGTAGTAGCCGTTGTCGTAGTACATGTTCCAGGTGTCCTTCTGGACACTGAAATAGCCGTTCAGGGTGCCGAGCCGGTCGCCGACCCAGCCGACGTAGGCGAGGAAGCCGAGCGGGGCGATCACGCCGCCGAGCCACGGGCGCCAGCTGTCCTGACGGCGGATCACCGCGACCAGCGCGGCCAGGCCGACCGCGGCGACCAGGGCGGCGCCGGTCGGGCGGGTCAGGCCCGCGAGGCTGCAGAGCAGACCGGCGATCAGCCAGTGCCGGCGCAGCACCGCGAACAACGACCACGCGCAGAGCGCGGTGAACAGGGTCTCGGTGTAGCCCATCGACTCGACGATGCCGTGCGGGATGACCGCCCAGACGCCGGCCAGCAGCACGCCGGTGCGGCGGTTGTGCAGGTGCGTCCCGATCGCGAACAGGCCCCACGCGGCGGCCAGGCCGGCCACCCAGGCGATCGTGATCGCGGCGACCGTGGCGTCACCGGGGAGGACGTGGTCGAACGTCCAGATCAGACCGGGGTAGAGCGGGAAGAACGCCAGGTTGCTGGGGAGCGGCGTGCCGTCCGGGCGGAGCGCGAAGGCCGCGTCGTAGCCGCGGCTGATGACCGCGAGGTACCAGCCGCCGTCCCACCGGGTCAGCTGCTGCCAGAAGTCGCGGTGCAGGTTGTCGGCGGTGAGCCAGAACGCGATCAGGCCGGACGCGCGGAGGACGGCGTAGAGGGCCAGGGCCGGCCAGGCGGCCAGGAACCCGATCCGCCCGAGCACGGGCGGCGCCGCGACCGGGGCCGCGACCACCTCGTCCACTGTGGTGACCGGCTCGACCGGCGCTTCACTCCCGGGAGACCGCTGTGCGGGAATCCGGGGTGACCCGGTGATAGTCTCGACATCTTCGGCCGTCAATCTGAGCTCCCCGGTGCGACTGCTTGGCGGTGCCGGGAGCTTACTGGACGTCCATTACGCCGGTGGTATCCGAGGGCTACTCATAATCACGGCGAATGCGTCCAAAACCGGGCAAGGTAAACGCCATAAATGGCGGAGATCACCGCAAGGACCGTCAAGACCGAGATCATCGTACGTCGATGGGCGCCGGCCAGTCCCGTGGCGATCGGCAGCAGCAGCGGGAAGGCCGGGATCAGCAGCCGGCCCTTGGCGTGGAAGTAGCCGTCGCCGAAGAACACCATCGCGACGATGACCAGCGAGAACACCGCGAGCGGCCAGGCGCGCCGGTTTGCCGAGAGCACCACGGCCAGCACGATCGCGGCGAGCAGCACCAGCGCGCACATCAGATAGGCCAGATCGACCCGCCCGGTGAGCAGCGTCCGGGCCGTGCCGAGCGTGTAGCCGCCGTCGTCATAGGACATCTTCCAGGCGTCCTTCTGGACGTGGAAATAGCCGTCGGCGCGGCCCAGCCGGTGTCCTACCCAGACGACGTACCCGAACAAGCCGATCGGGGCGATCAGGCCGGCCGCCCAGGGACGCCAGCCGTCCCGGCGGGTGAGCCCGGCGGCCAGCGCGGCCAGCCCGACCGCGGCGATCAGCGCGGCGCCGGTCGGCCGGGTCAGGCCCGCGAGGGCACAGAGCAGACCGGCGGTCAGCCAGTGCCGGCGCAGCACCGCGAACAACGACCACGCGCAGAGCGCGGTGAACAGCGTCTCGGTGTAGCCCATCGACTCGACCATCGCGTGCGGGACGACCGCCCACAGCGCGGCCAGCAGCACACCGGCCCGGCGGCTGTGCAGATGCGTCCCGATCGCGAACAGGCCCCACGCCGCGACCAGCCCGGCGAGCCAGGCGAGCGTGATGCCGGCCGCCGCCGCGTCGCCCGGCAGGACCGGGTCGAGCAGCGCGATCAGGCCCGGGTAGAGCGGGAAGAACGCCAGGTTGGTGGTGGCCAGGGAGCCGTCCGGGTGCAGCGGGATGGCCAGGTCGTAGCCGCGGGTGGCGATGCCCGCGTACCAGCCGGCGTCGTAGCGGCCGAGGATCGCCCACAGGTCGCGGTGCGGGCCGGTGCCGAAGAACGCGAGGGCGAGCAGGCCGATCGCCCGCAGCGCGGCGTAGCCGGCGATCGCCGGCCAGGCGACCCGCAGGCCGACCCGGCGGCGCGGCGCGGGGAAGTCCCCGGCCGGGGCGGCCCGCGCCGGCACGTCGTGCTCCGGCGACCGTTGCGCGGGAATCCAGGTGAGGTCCGCGACTGCCAAAATCCGCTCCCGACTAACTCGACCACTCTGCGGGTCGGGAGCCTACTGATCTTTGGTAGCAGCGAAAGGCCTGGTCAGAGGGCTTTCGGCAGAACCTGACCGGGTGACCGACCCGATCGGAGCCGAAGGGTTCACCCGGGTTGGTCCGGAAGTGTGAAGATCACCCGGGTGCCGCCGCCGACGTTCTCCTCGAGCCGGATCACGCCACCGTGCCGGTCGACGATCCGCAGGCAGCTGGACAGGCCGATGCCGTGCCCGGCGGCGGACGTGCCCTCCAGCCGGGTGAACATGTCGAAGACCCGGCTGCGCTGCTCCGGCGGGATGCCCATGCCGTTGTCGGCGACCGTGACCGCCCAGGCGGAACCCTCCCGTGCCGCGCTCACCTCGACCCGGGGCAGCCGGTCCGGGTGGCGGTATTTGATCGCGTTGGCGATCAGGTTCTGCAGCAGCTGCCGGGCCAGCACCGGGTCGCACGAGACCGACGGCAGCGGCCAGGGCGCGGCCACCACGGCGTCCGAGGAGACGATCTCGGCGCGCAGGTCGGCGACCACGCTGTCGAACACCTCGCCGAGGTCGGCGATCACCCGCTGCACCGGCGCGCTGCCGGCCTTCGCGTAACCGAGCAGCGAGCCGATCAGGTCGCGCATCCGGGTCACCGCCCGGGACGCCGCGTCCACCCATGCGCGTTCCTGCCCGGACACCACGTCCTCGAGCAGCTCCAGATAACCGCCGACCGCGCCGAGCGGCGCCACCAGGTCGTGACTGACCGCGCCGGCGAAGTTGTTCAGGTCGGCGTTCGACCGGCGCAGCTCCTCGTTCGCGGCGGACAGCTCCCGGCGGGCCTGCTCGATCACCCGCTGCTGGGCCCGGTCGGTGGTGACGTCGTTCATGGCGACGACGGCGCCCAGCGGGGTACCGTCCGGCGCGATGAGCGCGCGACCGTTGCTGATCAGGTGCATCGGGTCACCGGAGCGACGCCGGATGATGATCTCGGCGTTGCTGACCGTGCCCTCGTGCAGCGCCCGCATCAGCGGGATCCGGTCGGCCGGCAACGGGGTCACGCCGTCGGTGTCGAACAGCGCGTAGCGGCCGGAGAAGTCGCTCGGGTCGACGGTCGGGTCGGCGTCCAGGCCGTGCCACTCCCGGGCGGTCCGGTTGAACAGGGTGAGCCGGGCGGCCTGGTCACAGGCGACCACGGCCACGTCGATCGTCTCCAGCAACGTCTCGGTCCACCGCTGCCGGGCCTCGGTGATCTCCACGAGCTCCGCGTTGAGCCGGGCCTGGCGGCGCCGCTCGAACAGCGCCAGGATCACCTGGGCCAGGTCCTCGAGCCGGGCGACCTGCTCGACGGTCAGCTCGTGCGGCTCGTTGTGGAAGACGCAGAGCGAGCCGAGCGCGTGCCCGTCCGGGGTGATCAGCGGCGCCGAGGCGTAGAACCGGACGTCGGCGAGAACACCGGTGACCCACGGGTTGGCCCGGTAGGTGGGGTCGACGCTGGCATCCCGGACGTAGGTGAACTTCCCGGTCTCGAACCGGATCGCGCACATCGAGTCGGAGCGGGCCGAGTCGCCGCCCTGGAACCCGACGGTGGTCAGCTGGCACTGCCGGTGCTCGTCGATCAGGTTCAGCGTCGCGGTCGGCACCCCGGCGACCGTCGCCGCGACCCGCACCACGGCCTCCAGCTCGTCCCCGGCCGGCGAGTCGAGCAGGCGGTACTCGTGCAGCGCGGCCAGCCGCCACTGCTCCCGCTCCTCCACCCGCGCGACGAGATCCACGTAGCCCCTATCGGCGGCCCGAAGCCGATCCTGACGAACGTGCCGTCAGCGCGTCGGCGAGCAGTCCGTCGATCACATCGCGCATCCGGGCCACCTCGGCCGACCCGCCGGCGGCCTGCTCGTGACCCTCGAAGGCGAGCAGCTCCAGGAAGCCGCCGACCGCCGCGAGCGGGGCGATGAGGTCGTGACTGACCGCCGCCGCGAAGTTGGTCAGGTCCGCGTTCGAGCGTTCCAGCTCGGTGTTCGCCGCCGCCAGGTGCTCGCGGGCCTCCTCGATCAGGCTGCGGCGGGTGTGCTCGGCGGTCACGTCGACCTGGGCCAGCACCGCGCCGACGATCTCGTTCTCCGGGCCGCGCAACGGGCTGGCGTTGACCCGCACGTGCACCGGATCGCCGACCGGCCGGCGGATCACCATCTCCCGGCCGGTGAGCACCACGCCCTCGCGCAGGGCCACCTGCAGCGGCAGCTCGTCGTCCCGGACCGGGGTGCGCCCGTCCGCCTCGTACAGGCCGAACCGGGCGGCGATGTCGACCGGCAGCGGATCACCCTCGCCGCTGCGCCCGTGCCATTCCCGGGCCGACCGGTTCCAGAGCGTCACCCGGAAGTTCACGTCGCAGGCGATCACCGCGGCGTCGACGGTCTCCAGCAGGGCGTCGGTCCACTGCTGCTTGGCCCGCGCGGCGATGGCCAGGGCGCCCATCGTCCGGGCCTGCCGGCGCCGTTCGAAGAACGCGATGACGATCCCGGCCAGGTCGGTGAGGTGCGCGATCTGCTCGCCGGTCAGCTCGTGCGGCGCCTCGTCGAAGACGCACAGGGTGCCGAGCGCGTGCCCCTCCGGGGTGATCAGCGGCGCCGAGGCGTAGAACCGGACCCGGCCCAGGTCGCCGTTGACCCACGGGTTGGCGGCGTACCGGGGGTCCTGCGGGGCGTCCGGGACGTGGGCGAAGACCCGCGCGTCGAACTGCACCGCGCACATCGAGTCCTCGCGGGCGCAGTCGATCGGCGCGCCGCCGAGCCGGACCAGCATGTACTGCCGGTTCGCGTCGAGCAGGTTCAAGCTGGCCGAGGCCACCCCGGCGACCGTGGCGGCGATCCGCAGCACCGCCCGCAACTCCGCCTCCGGGGGCGTGTCGCGCAGCTGATACTCGTGCAGCGCCGCGAGGCGCTCCTGCTCCACACCGTTCCCATCGTCCGCTCCGGCGCTGAGCTGAGCGGCCCCACGTGATCGATGAGTGACGATACGATCCGGTGATGGACTTCGTGAAGCCCTTCGTGCTGCCCGTCGAGGACCGCGCTCTGGAACGCCAGGAATTCCACGACCTCTACCTGCCCGGCGACATCGCCGGACCACGCCCGGCCATCCTGGTCGTGCCGGGCGGTCCGCTGCCCGCCGAGGTCCGCCCGATCCAGCGCGACTGGCCGGTCTTCCAGGGATACGCCCGCCTGGCGGCGAGCCGGGGCACGGTGGGCGCGGTGGTTGATCACCGTCTGCATTCACCCGATGCGTACGGTGCGGGAGCCGCGAACGTCGCCGCCGCACTGGAGAGCCTGCGCAGCGACCCCCGGGTGGACGAGAACCGGCTCGCGCTGTGGTTCTTCTCCGGGTCGGGGCTGATGGCGGCCGGCTGGCTGCGCGAGCCGCCGTCCTGGCTGCGCGTGGTGGCGCTGAGCTATCCGGTGCTCGTGCCGTTCCCGGGGTGGCCGGTCCAGGCCCGGTTCGACCCGGTGGCCGCCGTCGCCGAGGCCGGGGACCTGCCGATCGTGCTGACCCGGGCAGGCCGGGAGGACCCGGCGGTGGCGGCGGGGGTCGCCGCGTTCGTGGAGGCCGCCGCGAAGGCGAACCTGGAGATCGTCGACGTGCCGGACGGGCACCACAGCTTCGACGTGAAGGACGACACCGACCAGTCGCGGGCCGCGATCAGCCGGGCTGCCGATCTGGTGATCGCGAAGCTGGCCTGAAGACGGCGCTGCCGCCCGGGGTGGGGTCCGGGCGGCAGCTTTCTCGGTGCTGATCTACTCCGAGTCGGAGTCGGTCTCTTCGCCGGTGTCCGTGGTCGTGTCGGTGCTGTCGTCGCTGGTGGCTTCGGGGCTCGCCGTGGGGTCGGCCTCGTCGGCGCCGGCCTTACTCTCGGCGGCAGCGGGTGTGGCCTGGTCGTCGTCCTGCTCGACCGGTCCAGCGCTC
The DNA here is from genome assembly GCF_016862315.1 of Actinoplanes palleronii. Classification (GTDB taxonomy): domain Bacteria; phylum Actinomycetota; class Actinomycetes; order Mycobacteriales; family Micromonosporaceae; genus Actinoplanes; species Actinoplanes palleronii. Next base: position 20,229 of record NZ_BOMS01000084.1, read on the forward strand.
TTGGCGGGGCTGCTCTTCGTCGGGCTGCTCTTCGTGGCGCTGCTCGTCGTGGCGCTGCGGCCGAGGTCGCGCAGGTCGGTCTCCATGTCGCCGCCGTTCCAGCGGTCGCCACCGTTCCAGCGGTCCCCGCCGGTCCAGCGGTTGCCGCCGCGCCGTCGGTCGCTGCCGTGCCGGCGGTCGCCGGTGCGCAGCCGGTCGCCGGTGTTCCAGCGGTCGCTGACGGTCCAGTCGTCCGGCTCGAGCGGGTCCGGCTCGTCGTTGACCCGGGCGAAGCCGTCGGCCCCGGTGAAGCCGTCGGCCCCGGTGAAGCCGTCATTTCCGGTAAAGCCGTCGCCTCCGGTGAAGTCGCCGGCCCTGGCGAGGTCGTCGATCCGGTCGAACAGGTCGCCGCCGAAGCTCGCCGGGTCGAAGTCGTCGGCGCGGGGCAGCGAGATCGGCATCCCGGAGTGGGTGAGCAGGTAGATCTGTGAGTCCAGGTCACCGCGGTCGGCGTCGAAGCAGACCTGCGAGCCGTCCAGCCAGCTGTTGTCGAAGGTGACGTCGGTGATCCCGCCGTGGAAGCGGTCGCAGTCCCGGTCGACCGAGGTGGGGCGGCTCAGGTCGTGGACCCAGGCGGGGCGCTGCCGGGTGGGCCGGTCGACCCGGACCGGGCGCTTCACCCGGGTGGGGCGGTGCTTCACCGGGCGCACGGCAGCTGGACGCACGGCGGCCGGACGAACGGCAGCCGGACGCACGGCAGCCGGACGCACGGCGGCGGGCCGGACGGCGGCCGGGGGCTCGACGGCGGCCGGCGGGTCGACGCGGACCGGGGCCTCGACGGCCGGCGCGTGGTGGACCACGATCGGCTCGGTCGTGATGGGGTGCTGACCTGCGGAGTTCTGGCCGGTGGAGTTCTGGCCGGTGGAGTTCTGGCCGGTGAAGGTCTGACCAGCGGGGTTCTGGCCCGAGCCGGGGCTGTTAACGGTGCCGCCGGTCTGGCCGCCGGTGTTTAAGCCGCTTCCCTGCGCCGGGACAGCCGGGTGTCCGGAATTGCCGGTGGCCGCGCCGCCGGGCGAGCCACCGAGGCCCGGGCCACCGACCGCGCCGGGACCGGTGACGATCCCGGGAGTGCCGACCGCGATCCCGCCGAGGCCCAGCCCACCGCCGTGCGCACTCACGCCACCGCCGGTCGCGCCCAGGCCGCCGCTGTGCGCGCCCAGGCCGCCGCCGTGCGCGACCGCGCCACCATTCGCACCACCGCTGCCCACGCCCGCGCCGCCGCCGGTCGTGCCGAGGCCACCACCCGGACCGAGCCCGTGGCCCGGCGCCCGATCACCACCCGGTCCGCCACCGGCCCCCGGCTGCCCGGAACCCGAGCCCGAGCCGTAACCCGACCCGCCGGCCGCAGTACCGATCCCGCCGGAACCGGAGCCGGTCCCGAAGCCACCCGCGGTGTCGCCGCCGGTGCCGGCCGGTGCCTGGCCGGTGGCGTCCGGGGCCGGGGCCGCACCGTCCCCGGCCACGTCCGGCTGCGCCGGGTCGAGGGTCTCCCAGGTCGTACCGGGCGGAGGCAGCTCACCCGCGAACGGCACCTCGTCATCGCCGGTGCACCCGGCGACGACGGTCAGCAGCAGGGCGGCGCCGAGCGCGACTCCGATCCGGCGCGGGCGTACGGGCAGAAATTCGGTGCGCTCCATAGGTGGTCCACTCCCGTCCGTGGACGCCATGATCAGCATCCGGGCGGGGTTCACTATCCACCGTCCAGCCCCGACGGTGCCGACGTTGGATCTTCGACACACCCGCCGGGGCGATCCTTACCACCCCGCGGGTGACCTGCCGGAATTACTGGGCTCCCGGCTCGTTCACGCGCTGTCAGCGGTGCCAGCGCAGCGGGCCCGGGTGCACGCTCCACCAGAGCTTGCGCCACCAGGAGCGCCGTTCGCGGAGCGTCGCGGCGTACGAGAGAGCTTGTGCCCCGGCCCGGTCCGCCTGCCCGGAGTCGGCCGCGCCGGGCGCGAACCCGACAGTGTTGAGCGCGCTCACCAACTCGTCGAGCGCGGGCAGCGGCGGTAGCGGATCCTCGGGCGCCGCCTTTCGCAACAACCCGCCACGGGCCGGCGGCGTCACCGCGGCGTACGCGGACATCTCGGTGGCCGACAGGTGATCCGGCACCGGCTGGCCGGAGAGCCGCAGCGCGTCGGTGAACTCCCGCCACGCCCCGGTGATCCGGTCGTCCGGGCTGCCGTCGTAGAGCCGCCGGCGCCGCAGCCCCCGGCGCAGCTGGACCACGGTCAGCGCGGCGAGACCGAGCAGGACCAGCAGCGACCCGGACACTCCCCCGGCCACCACCCCGGCCGGCGTCCCGCCCCCGGCGGCGACCGGCGCGGCCACCGCCGACAGCGACGGCGCCGCGGTCTCCGGCGGCGCGGTCGTCTCCGGTGGCGTGGTCGGCGGGGTGCTCGGCTTCGGGATGAAGTCCTGCTCGACCGGCGTCGGGTCGTCGGTGGCCGGCATCGGGTCGAACGCCACCCAGCCCAGCCCGTCGAAGAGCACCTCCGGCCAGGCGACCGCGTTCCCGCCGGTGACCTGACCCCCGGCGGCCGGGGCGGTGAACCCGACGACCACCCGGCTGGGCAGCCGGGTCAGCCGGGCGAGCAGCGCGAACGACGCCGCGAACTGTTCCGACGTGCCCTCCTGGCCGCCCTGGCCGCGCGGGCCGAACAGGAAGTACGCGAGGTTCGGGTAGGCGTGCCCGGTCGGCGCGTCCGGGGTCTCCCGGTAGTGCTGGGCCAGGAACTCCTGGATCGCCACGGCCCGGTCGTACGCGGCGCCGTTGCCGTCGGCGAGGTGGTCGGCGAGCTTCTGGATGGTGTCCGGCACCCCGGTGCCGACCTTCAGGTAGCGCACCACCGCGTCACCGTCCGGCGCCCCGGCAGTCGGCAGCATGTTCAGGTCCGGGGACTGCACCCGGGAGGTGACCGTGTAGGCCAGGCCCTTGGTCAGCCCCTCCGGCCGGATCAGCGTGCCGGTGACCGCGTCGTACGCGACCCGCGCCCCGGAGACCTCGGCCGGGGTGGCGATCGCCGGCAGCAGCCGGCCGGTCAGCCCGGAGACGGTGATCTGCTGGCGTACCTCGGTGGTGTCCGCGCCTGGCAGGCCGGGCTGCTCGGGCAGCACCCGGCCGGCGTTGCGGTAGGTCCCGCCGACCTTCCAGGTCACGCCGTCGTAGTCGGAGAGCACCGCGAGCCGCACCTTGACGGTGCCGGGCTTGCCGGTCGGCGGGGTGGCCGGCTGGTAGGCGAACAGCTGCTGCTTGGGGGTGAGCATCCAGCCGGAGATGCGGTTGAGCGGGCTCTCGTCGAGGCTGTCGACCTGGGGCGGTTCGACGTACTGCCGGGGGTCGACCGGTGCCGCACTGACCTGGCCGCTGATCCACGGGCCGACGACGGCGCCCAGCCCGAGTACCACGACCAGGCCGGCCGCGGCGGACCCGAGCGCTTGTGTTCGGATTTTTCCGGATGAAGCTACCGGCGGCGTCACGAGCGCGACCACCACCAGGGCCGCGAACCCCAGCGTCGGCCCGACCGCCGCCCCCGCGTTCGGCCCGACCACGTAGAGCGCGCCCGCATACAGCAACACCGGCGTCAGCGACCCGAGCAGCACCCGCCGCGCCCGCACCCCGACCTCCACGGCGGCCAGCCCGGCGAGCCAGGTCGCGATCACCGGCACCACCACGGTGTCCGGCGTGGACTCCACCGGGATCAGCGCGGTCAGCAGCCGCGGAATGCCGTTGACGAGCGCCTCGCGGACCATCGCCGGGAACGGCGTGGCCAGCCCGGCGTGCCCGGCGGCGACCTTCAACGCCAGCGCGGTGTACCCGGCGAGCAGCACCGCGGAGACCGGCGCGGCACTCCAGGACGGCAGCCGCCTGGTCAGCAGCCCGGCGCCGACCGAGCCGGCCGCGGCGCCCGCGACCAGCTGGACGAGCAGGTCGTCGGCGTAGATCCGGCCGAGCACCAGACCGGCCAGCGACAGCATGCCGATCAGCGCGACCGCGACCACGGTCGTGCGGAGCCACCTCACCACCCCCGGACCCCGTCCCACGCGGCGGCGAACTCGGCGCCGTCGTCGGCCTCGATCACGATCAGCCGGTCACCGGCCGCGACCGGCGCGCCGTCCCGGTCACCGAGCAGCGCGGCGAGCACCACCGGGTACGTGCCGCGCAGCGAGCTGACCGTGCCCAGGTCGGCGCGACCGCCCGGGCCGGTGAGGAAGACCAGCGTGTCGCCGAGCCGTTGGGCGCGCAGCCGGCGCAGGGTGCCGTCCAGGTCACCGGGCTGCAGCGCGGCCTCGGTGAGCACGTCGAGGTAGGGACCGGTCACCACCGTCGAGACCAGGTGCAGACCGACGGGCAGATCCTCGCGTACGGCCGCGGCCACGATCGACGCGGCCGCCTCGCACGCCGACTCGAACGCCTCGGGGTCCGGGTACGACCCGGTCCGGTCGTCGAGCAGCACCACGATCGTCGGCTCCGAGGTGTCCAGCTGTTCGCGCACCATCAGCTCGCCGACCTTGGCCGAGCTGCGCCAGTGCACCCGGCGCATCTCGTCACCCACCACGTATTCGCGCAGCGCGTCGAAGGTGATCGAGCCGTGCGGCACCTTGTCGATCCGGCCGTCGAGGCTGCGGGCCATCCCGGCCGGTGTCGCGCGGAGCAGGTGGATCCGCGGGTGCACCCACACGGTGGCGATCTCGCCGTACGTCCGGGAAAGCCGGACCAGCGCGAGCGGATCGCCCCGGGTGACCCGCAGCGGCCCGATCGGCACGATGCCCCGGCGGTCGGTCGGCACCGGGTACTCCACCGTGGTGTCGTTGCCGGGGCGCAGGCGCAGCAGCGGGACCGGGACGGTGGTGCGGCCGCAGCGGTCGGTGGCGACCAGGCTCGCGGCGCGCAGCCGGCTGGTGTTGTGCACGGTCAGCCGCATCCGCGCGGGTTCGCCGCGGGCCACCCGGTCCGGTTCGGCGACCCGGTCCACGCCGAGCCGCGGCCGCCAGAACGCGAAGACCAGCGCGCAGCCGGCCGCGACCAGTCCGGCCGCGCCGAGCAGGGCGAGGTCCGGGTACCCGGACGTGAAACCGGCGGTGAGCAGGGCCAGCGCCGCGACCACCAGGCCGATGCCGCGAGCGGTCACGCGCTGGCCGGCAGCGGCACCGCCACCGAGCTGATCGCGTCGGCGAGCACGTCACCGGCGGTCACCCCGCGCAGCTGGGCGTCCGCGGAGAGCAGCACGCGGTGCGCGAAGACCGGCTCGACGAGCGTCTTCAGATCCTCCGGCAGGACGTACCCGCGACCGTTGATCAGCGCGTAGGCGCAGGCCGCGCGGGTCAGCGCGATCACACCGCGCGGGGAGACACCGACGCGGACCTGCGGGTGGTTGCGGGTCGCGGCCGCGAGCCGGACAGCGTACGTGTACAGCGGATCCGCGACGTGCACCTGCAGCGCCATCTTCACCATCTCGCCGACCGTGGCGGTGTCGGTGACCGGTTCGAGGGTGTCCGGCGATCGGGTGGCCGCGCCGCGCAACACCTCGATCTCCACCTCCTCGTCCGGGTAGCCGACCGACAGCTTCACCAGGAACCGGTCCAGCTGGGCCTCGGGCAGCCGGTACGTGCCGTCCATCTCGACCGGGTTCTGCGTGGCCACCACCAGGAACGGCTGTGGCACCGGGTGCGGCACGCCGTCGACGGTGACCCGGCGTTCCTCCATCACCTCGAGCAGCGCCGACTGGGTCTTCGGCGACGCCCGGTTGATCTCGTCGGCGATGACGATGTTGGCGAACACCGGGCCGGGGTGGAACTCGAACGCCCGGCTCGCCTGGTTGAAGATGGTGACGCCGGAGACGTCCGAGGGCAGCAGGTCCGGGGTGAACTGGATCCGCCGCCACTGCCCGCGCACCGACGCCGCCAGGGCCCGGGCCAGGGTGGTCTTGCCGACCCCGGGCACGTCCTCGAGCAGCACGTGGCCCTGGGCGAACAGCGCGGTCAGGGCGAGCCGGACGACCTCCGGCTTGCCCAGCACGACCGAGCCGATCCGGTCGGCGAGCTGGCCGGCCACCTGGGCGAAGCCGGTGATGTACGACGGCGGCAGCGGTTCGGTGCTCACAGTTCGGTCCTCATCAGCAGGTGGGCAGGTTGTCCAGGTTGTCGTTGTCGTCGAGGTTCAGCCAGGCCCAGGGGATGTAGGTCTTCCCCTCGTACGCGATCTGGATCCACCAGGTGCTCACCTTGTTGCTGTTGTAGACGTACGCGTCCACCTTGTCACCGGTCTTCTTGCAGTACGCCTGGAGCCGGGTGCCGTCCTTCACCCAGCCGGCCTGCTGGGAGTTCACCTGCTGGGTGATCTTGAAGATCTCGTTGCCGTTGCGGCCGTCCACGTCGGCGTCGCAGTACGTCTTCTGGTCCCCGCTGTCACCGTTGTTGCAGGTCGCGGTGCCCATGAGCTTCGGCGTCGTCCCCTTGGCGGTCTTGGTGACCTTGCCGGCCGCGTTCGACGCCGTCACCGTGAAGGTGTAGCCGGTGCCCGGCGCGAGCTTGCTGGCCTTGAGGCTGGTGCAGCTGCCGTCCGAGCCGGTGCCGTCCGGCACGGTCAGCGCGCAGGTCGCCTTGCCACCGCCGGCGTCCACGCTGAACCCGACGGTCGCCGTGGTGTACGCGGTGTCCGTCCCGGTCACGGTGATCGCGGGCGGTGCGACGGTGCGCGCCGTCGCGGTGGCCGTCTCGCTCTCGCCGCCCTCGTTGACCGCGAGCACCTCGACCGCGACGGTCTCCCCCGCGCCGAAGCCGGTCAGCGTCGCCGCCGTCCCGTCGGTGACGTCGGTGCTCTTGCCGCCGGCCTTCACCACGTACTTGCTGATCGCGCGGCCGTTGTCGGCCGGTGCGGTCCAGGTGACCTGGACGGTGCCGGCCTTGTCGGACACCGTGGCGGCCGCCAGGTTCTCCGGCTTGCCGGGCTTGGTGAACGGCACGACGCTGTTGCTCACCGCGGACGCCTTCGAGCCGGCGCCGCGCTCGTTGACCGAGACCACGGTGAACGCGTACTGCTTGCCGTACTCCAGCTGGCCGGCCGGGATGGTCAGGGTGGGCTCCTTGGCGTCACCGGCCGGGGCGGAACCGCCCTCGGCGACACCGGTCACCGTGTACCGGGCGATCGCCAGGCCCTGCCCGTTCGCCGCCGGCCAGGTCACCGTGACCGAGCCGTCCGGCTTCGCCTCGGCGACCGGGGTGCCCGGCGGGTCCGGCACCTCGGAGGTGGGCTTGACCGGGTTGCTGCTCCTCGGCGGGCCGTTGCCCTTCCGGTTCACCGCGTACACCGCGAACTGGTACGTCTCGCCGTTGGTCAGCCCGCTCACCACCAGCGAGCGCTGACTCGCGCCGACCTGGAACGTCTGGTTGTTGCCGGTCACCACGTACTTCGTGATCGACGCGCCGTTGTCGGCGGCCGGCTGCCAGGTCACCCGGGCCTCGGCGTTGCCGGCCGCGGCCCGCACGTTGCGCGGCGCGCCGGGCTTGGCGACCACCGGCTTCACCGGCTTCTTCTTCTCCGGCGGCGGCGTGGCCGGCGGCGTCTTCACCTTCGGCGGATCACCACCGAGCACGTCGTCGGCGTACTTGTCGACCACCCGGACGCCGTGCTCACCGTCGACCACCCGGGCGGTCGACGAGCCGGGCGCGTTGATGAACAGGTAGCCCTCGCGGATGTCCAGCTCCAGCGGCCCGCCGGGACGCTGGAACGTGATCGGCTTCTGCTCCTGTCCGGCCTGGTCGAAGACGTGCACGGTGCCGCCGTCGGTGTCGGCGACGTAGTAGTAGTCCTCCCAGGCGACCGCGGGCTGCAACTGCGACTGTGCGCCGGTCACGGTGAACTTCGCCTTGACCCCGCCGGCCGCGTCGATCCCGAGGACCTCGCGCGAGTCCGGCACGGTGACCGCCACGGTGCTGCCGTCGGTGTGCGCCGGCAGCGTGCCCGGCCCGGTCAGCGGCAGCGTGACCCGTGAGGTGGCGGTGTCGCCGACCCGGGTCAGCTCGTTCGTGGTGCGGTCCAGCACCGCGACGCCGTCGTCCAGAGTGGTCAGTTCGAAGTCGTGGCTGGCGCCGCCGACCGGCTCGGTCCGGACCCGCTGCGGGTCACCGGTCACCTTCTCGCCGGCCCCCTCGGTCGCCGACGGCGCGGGCGTCACCGCGGTCACGGTGCCCTCGCTGGGCGCCACGATCCAGAGCCGGCCCTTGCCGTCGAACGCGCCGCCGGTGATCCCCGGCGGGAAGCTGATCGGCTGGCCGACCGCCTGCAGGCTGGCCGGGTCGACCTGCTGCACCTTGCCCTGCACCGAGTCGACGACGAACGCGGACTTGTCGTGCAGCGCGACGCTGACCCCGATGCCCGGCGACGACTGCTGGTTCCAGAACGCCTGCAGGTCGGTGAGGTCCATCGACGCGATCGCGCCGGTGGTGACGTCGCGCAGGATCACGAACCGGTCGCTCTGGCTGACCTGCAGCCCGTGACCGCGGGCCTGACCGACGTCCACCCGGGTGTCGATCTTCGCGGTGACGCCGTTGACCCGGGACACCTCGCCCTTGCCCCGGCTCCACACCCAGGAGGCCGCGTCGAAGCTGGCCACCGCCTCGTCGGCGGCGCCGAGACCGAGCACGGTCAGACCGAGACCGGCGGTGAGCGCCAGCACCGTTCCCATCGTGACGAGATACCCACGACTGGGTAACCGACGCCGGCGTGCCTCGGCCGGCGCGGTGTCTGTGCTGCTCACTGCGGCTGTCCCCCCGTTGGCGAACCTTGACGTGTCCAGGACGCAGGCCATCATAGGGTGATTGCGGCGAGCGTCGATACCCGCCGTGTACGCCCTGTGCGCTCAGTTCTGCCCGCGGTCGGTGCATTTCTGCTCGGACGTGGCGAACGTGTCGATGGCGTAGACGGCCACCACCGCGAAGCAGTAGTCGAGCTCCGGGTTGAGCCCCTCGATCGTCTTCGACGTCACTCCCGGGCTCACGTTCTGCGCCGGTTTCAACTGCTCACCCGGATGCCCCATCGTGATCATGAAGCTGACCTTGCCGCCCGCCGGGTCGGCCCAGGAGATGTCGATCCGGGTCCGCCGATCGGTGAGCGCCACCTGCGCGGGCGGATCCCCGGCGAGCGTCGGAGTGTCGTTCTTCTCATCCTTCTGGGTGCGGTCCGCCAGGGTGAAGACCATCGCCACGACGGCCACGATCGCGGCCAGGACCGCGGCGATCACCGCGAAGAGCGCCATCCCCCGCTTCCGGTGCGAGGCGGGTTGCGGTTCATTCCCCATTCCGTACGCGGGGAAAGCACCGTCCGGCGCCGCACCCTGCTGCCAGACACCCGCCTCGGTCTGCCGGTAGCCGCCGGCCTGCTCGTAGCCGGCCTGCTGGTAGGTGGCCTGCTGGTAGGTGGCCTGCTGGTGCCCAGCCTGCGGATAGGCGGCCTGGCCCGGGTGGTAGATGCCCTGCTCATACCCGGCGTGACTGGCGTACCCGGCCTGGTCGTAGCCGACGGCCGGATCGTAGGCGGGGTCGGAGGTCGGAGCGGGGCCCGGCTGGTAGCGACTGGCCTGGGGGTAACCGGAGGTCGGCGCCGGGCCGGGTTGATAGACGCCGGGCTGGCCGGTGGCCTGGGGGTAGCCCGGCCCTGACGCCTGCGCCGGACCCGGCCGGTAGACGCCGGGCTGGCTGGCGGCCTGGGGGTATCCGGGGCCTGACGCCTGCGCGGGGCCCGGCTGGGTGGCCTGGGGATACCCCGGGCCCGACGTCTGCGCGGCGCCCGGCTGGTGGACCCCGGGTTGGGTGGGGGCCTGCTGGTGGGGCGCGGCACGGTGGGGGTCGGGTTGCGGCTCCGGGGCCGGGGTGGTGGCGGGACGCGGGAGGTCCGGCTCGCTGGTCCACGGGCTGGTGGACTGCCTCGAGGTGCTGCTGGGGGCCGGCCAGGTGGTGTCCGGGGTCCGGTTCTCCGGAGTCCGGTGCTCCGGGATGACGCTTTCCGGGGTGCGGCCTTCCGGGGTGCGGCCTTCCGGGGTGCGGCTCTCCACGGTGGGGAGCAGGGTGGTGGCTTCGCTGATGGCCGGTGCCGGGGGCGGGGTGGCCTCCGGGGGCGGGGTGCTCTCGGTGGGCTTCGGGGCGCGGTCGGGCGTGGCCGGGGTGGGGTCGGTCGGTTTCGCGGCCGGGTCCGGGTCCGTGGAGCGGGGCGGGGCGGTCGGCGTGACCGGTTCTGATCGAGGCTCGGGGGCGGGCTCCTGTCGTACCGGAAAAGCTGTTTGAGCCGCAGCCGGCGCGCCTGCGGTGACCGAATCCGGTCTTGCGTCCGGGCGGACCGTGGGCGCCGGGGTTTCGGCCAGCGGCATGATCACCGGGTCGGGGCGCTGGACCACGACGGCGTCGTTCGAACCGCGGTGGTAGACCGCCGGAGCCTCCGGCGCGGCCGAGGGCTCGGTGCCGCCGCCGAACAGGGCGGGCTTGAACTCCTGGAGCGGGGTCGCCTGCGGGTCCTTGCCGGTGGCCGGGGCGGGTCCCCACGGGGAATCCGGGCGGAAGGCGTCCGGCTTCGCGGGCTCCTGCTTCTCGGGGTCGCCGGCCTGCTCCGGGGCTGCGGGATCCGGGCGGGCCGGGGTGGGCTGAGCCGCTTGCGGGTTGGCCGGGGTTTGCTCTGCGGGAGCGGGCTGGGGCTGGGCGGGCTTCTGGTCCGGGTTCGCCTGCGGCTTCGGTGCGGGCGACGGCGCCGGGGACGTGGGAGCGGTCTGCTGCCGCGCGGGCCGGAGGGAAGGCGGCGGACGAAGGAGACCGAGCCGGCTGGTCGGAGCGGCGGGAGCAGCAGGGGTGGCAGGTGCCGGCGGCGTGGCAGGTGCCGGCGGGGCCTCGGGCGTCGACGCGGCTGCGGGCGTCGTCGGCGCGGCCTGCGGAGGCTGCGTGGAATCCGGCTGTCGCTGCGCCGGAATCGCCGGCCGGGGCCGGGGCTGGGGCTCGACAGGCGGCTGCGATGGTGCCACGGTCGGTTGCGCCTCGGGCCGCTGCGGCTGGGTGGCGGGAGACTGCGGCTGCACTGAGGGTTGCTGCGGCCTCAGCAACGGCTGGGGCTGTTGCGGAGCGTCAGGTGTCGTCTGCCGCGGATCGCTCGGTGTCTGCGGCGCTCTCTGCTGCGGATCGCTCGGTGTCTGCCACGGCGTCTGCTGCGGATCGCCCGGTGTCTGCCAGGGCGGCTGCGGATCGCTCGGTGTTGTCTGCCACGGGGGCTGTTCCGGCGCGGCGGGTGACTGCTGGAGCGCGGTCGACGACTGCGGCGGAACGTTTGGTGTCTGCGGCGGGGTGGCCGGGGGCTGTTGTTGCGGAGTGGCAGGGGGCTGATCCGAGGGCCAGACCGGCGCCGGGAACTCCTGGAACGCCGGCTGGGGCTGGTCCGACGGCCAGACCGGGGCCGGGAACTCACGGAACGCCGGGTGGGTCTCCTCCGAGGGCCAGACCGGCGCGGAGTACTCGCGGTAGCCACCCGGCTGGGGAGGGGCGGCCGGCGGGGCCTGGGCAGGGTGCGGCTGCTGTGTGGGGACGGCGGCTCCGCCGTACTGCGGATTTTGTGGTGTCCCGGAGCCGAACTGCGGCATCGACCCGGGTGGGGTCGGCGGCGGGCCCGGGTGCTGTGCCGGTTGGTGCGGCATGGCGGGTGGGCTGCTTTGCGGTGCCTGCTGGATCGGTCCGGGGCGGATCGAGGAACTGGGGTCCTGTCCGAGATAGGTCTGTGCCCGGACGACCGCCCAGTGCGCCGGCCCGAGGATCATCGGTCCGTGCTGGGCGACCCGGCCGAACGCCTTCCGGGCCTCGTGCCGGTTCCCCAACTCCTCCGCGACCACCCCGAGGTCGTAGGAGATCTGCAACAACAGCGGATGGTCGTCGCCGAGGCTGTACTGCCCCGCCGCGTACGCCGTCTCCAACACCCGCCGCGCCGCTGCCGGATCCCCCAGCTGCTGCCGCACTGTCGCCAGTTCCCGCTGCGTCGACAGCACGTCCGGATCACCCTGGCTCAGGGTCGCCTGACCGATTTCTACCGCACGTTCGAAGAGGTCGGCCGCCCCCACCAGATCGCCTGCGGCAATCAGCGAGCGCGCCCGGTCCAGAGCCGGAGTCAAAGGGGAGGGGTGCGACACCCCGCCATGCTGCCCGGTACGCCCCCGAGATACCAGACCGCCTCCCGTTCCGTGCCCATATGCCCTCGATTGTCCGGCCTCCCACCCCTCCTGCAACCCCCTGCGGAGACCGTGTACTGTTCTCTCCTGTGCGGCCGACAAGGCAGCCGAAACCCCCGGAAAACAACGGGGAAACGGGTGCCGCTAAGCTGTATGAGCAAGTCCGGGTGGCGGAATGGCAGACGCGCTAGCTTGAGGTGCTAGTGCCCTTTATCGGGCGTGGGGGTTCAAGTCCCCCTCCGGACACCACTTCTGGTGTAACTCCACGTTAAGCGCGGAGTTACACCAGTTCGTGTTTTCGGGTGCAGTCGACGGCCAGAGGCCAGCCGACTAGGCTTTTGATGCCATCTACCAGCCGCAATGTCGCTCTGGACGCTGACCATGACAGCCATGGACAGTCCGGCACCCGACGCCAGTCGGCGAGCGGACACCGAACAACTCATCGGCGCGCTGATCCCGCCCATCATTCAGGGGCGGCTGATCCCCGATGTGCCGGCCTCCCTGCCACCGCTGCCACCACGCCGGCTCCCCGCCAGCGAGGCGCCACACTCGCTGCGACTCGACATCGCCTGCCCCGACGCCTCTGGCCGGCTCTCAGTGCGACGCCTGTTGCGGATCCTGAACTGGTCACCCGGTGACCGGATCGATCACACCGTCATCCAAGACGCCATCATCGTCACCCGCTCCCCCACCGGGCGTGCCACCATCGGCGTGCGCGGCGACCTTCCCCTGCCCGCCACCGCCCGTGCTCTCGCCGGCATCACCCCCGACAGCCAAGCCCTGCTGGTTGCCGCACCCGGCCACGACACCCTGGTCGTGCATCCACTGTCGACCGTCGCAACGCTGCTCACCGAGTACTACGCCCGGCAGGACAGCGTCGATGGCAGCTGACCTCACACCAGCGCAGGCCATGCTCGCCCGGTTCGGAGTCGCCCTGGCCCCGCCACCGGGACAGGTGACCGTCCGGCAGTACCTACCGAAAGTGATCGCGGCCGCCAGCCCGACCAGCGCCAAGACCTACGGCACCTACTGGGCCCGGATGGATCGGCTCTGGGGCGAGCGACCGGTCGACACCATCCGAGCCACCGACGTCGAAGCCCTGCAGCGCGACTGCACCGTCAATGCCCGGCCACGGGAACGAAATTTCCGAGGCGGCCGGCACGCCGGCGAGAACGCCAACTCCGCCGCCCGGGCATTCTTCCGACGCGCCGAAGCCGACGGCCTCATCCCACCCGGAACCAGCCCCGCCCACCGCGTCCCCAAGCCCCGCCGCCTGCCCAACACCCGCCGCGCCCTACTCGCCTGGGAAATGCAGGAGATCACCGAGGTCGCCCGAACCACCGGCAACGACGTCGTCCTCGACAATCTGCTGCTGCGCCTGCACACCGAGACCGCCTGCCGCCGCGGCGGCGCACTCGCCCTGTGCCGCAAAGACCTCGACACCCGCACCGGCCTGGTCCGGCTCCGCGAGAAGGGCGAGACCCTGCGCTGGCAACCGATCACCCTGCACCTGGCCACCAGCCTCGCCGACCACGCCCGCCTACGCGGAGTCACCCAGCCCGACGCCCCACTGCTGCGCTACCGCAACGGCCAGCACTGACCACCCGACGCTACGACGCCCTATGGAATCGCATCGGCAGCCAACTCCCCTGGGTCGCCGCTCAGGGCATCTCCACCCACTGGCTCCGGCACACCACCCTCACCTGGGTAGAACGCAACTTCGGTTACGGCATCGCCCGCGCCTACGCCGGCCACACCGACAACACCGGCCCGGCCACCACGACCTACATCAAGGCCGACATCCACGCCGTCGCCACCGCCCTGAGCGCGCTCACCGGCGAACCACACCCGCTTGCCCTCAGCCCCGCCGAGCTCGGTTTCCGCGCCTGGCCCACCCGTTGACAGGTGTTCAAGCCGACGCATCACCTCCGTCACTCGAAGGACCGAGATCACGACCGGCGAATTTGACTCAACTGCCGAGGAGCGCAAGGTTCGGTGATCGTTGACCCGATCGGCGACTTGTCATGGCTGTCCGGGACGCCCGCCGGTCGGCGCCCAGACACGAGGTGTTCGCTGATTCCTGCGGCCGCCCGGTCCCGGCTGGTTGCCAGAGGTGTTTCCGGCAGCCCGACACACCTCCGGCGACCAGCCGAGTGACTGCGGCTGGCGATGAGCGGTCCCTCAAGACGTCGGATACACCCCTGGCAGCCAGCCGAGGAGATCGAATGTCTGGAACTGCCGCCGATAGTGCGCGGAGGCCGGCCACGGGGTGGGAACAGATTGGGAGTACCGCCGAAAAAACCTACACACACACTGCAGGACGCCGGCTTAAGCGCCCTGGACGTGGTCTCTACCATCCGCAACCACAGCCGCCGATGAACCGCTCCAGCCGCCGGACAACGCACGGCGTGGGTCGACATCGCCGTCGTCGCCGAACCCGATGACGGGGTGACGGGGTGACGGGGTGACGGGGTGACGGGGTGACGGGGTGACGGGGTGCCAATACCAGCTACGTGTCGCCGCGGCGTCGAGCCCGGCCAGCGCGCAGATCTACTCAACGTACTGGGAGCGGATGGTCGAACTGTGGGGGTGATCGGCGAGCCGCGATCGCCGTCGCCGTCAAGTAGAAATCCAGTACGGTGTGTGATCTTGCCTCGATGAAGAAAATTCTGCGACAGAGTGGCGCCGTGGCCGTCCTGGCCCTCGCCCTCGGCGCCGCGCCGGCCGCTCCGGCCCTGGCCGCCGACGCCGCTGTGGTCGGCGTGTGCGGTGCCACCAACTTCGCGTTCGTCGTCAGTTTCCCTGCCCGTGGGGGCTACGAGAGCACGATCATCAGCCCGAGGGGCAACCTTACCTGCTGGGTCCATCAGATGAGCTCGATCAACAAGACCGAGGCGATCAACGTATGGGCGTACCCGATTCCGGGGAACAGCAGCCGCGTCCTGATCTGCTCGGTGAACAAGAACCTGAGCACGGTCGCCACCTTCAGCATCTCGGTCAGGGGCAAGGAGACAACGAACACGGGCTGCAACATCACCTAGTACTGCTACGGCGGTTCGTACCCTTCGAGGCGTTTGCGGTAGTGGGAGTCGCGGGCTCGTCGTATGCAAAGCCGGCGGAAGTCTGACCAGGCCAGCACGTGTTTGGTGGTGTGCACGACGGTCAGGATGAGCGTGGCGAACAGGCGCCTGATCTCGTTGCTGCTCAGCGGGATCAGGCTGTCTTCGTCCGCCTGGCCGGGGGTTTGCTGGCAGCGGCTTCGGCGGCGCGGATGATGGCCAGGAACGCGGCGGTCATGGCCAGGGTGATGTGGGCGTACCAGGCGTCGTAGCGGCGGACCTGGTACTGGTCCATCCCGGCCTCGTTCTTGGCCGTTGGGAAATTCTCCTCGACCGCCTACCTCGCGCCCGCGCCACCAGCGTGCGTAGCCGGGTGCCCCGCGCCCCGAAACACACGTAATAGGCACAGCCGGAGACCTTCATCTGTTCACAAGATCCGTCACCGATCCTCAGATCGAGTGGTCACACTTCCTCGACCAACGTCCCCGGACATCACAACTAGAGCGAACATCCCGTACTGGCCACTGAACCTGCAGTTCCGACCGAAAAACTGGACACGCCACCAAGTCCACGATCCGCCACCCGGATTACCCGCTCAAGGCCGCGCGACGAGGTTCTAGCGGCCGCCACTCCAGCCATTGTTTCTCCGTCAAGTTTTATTCAAGTCGGTGTGGATACCGTATTCGAGAAGGAAGGATGGGCAGCGAACCTGCGCCGAACCGCTTTCTTCGCGTCATAGGGGGATCGTTGAATGAAGAAGAAAATCCTGCACGTGCTGGCGGTCGCAGCGACAGTGACCGCCGGGTTCCTGGCCGTGACCAGTCCCGCACAGGCGGCGTACCCCTGCCTGGTGGGGTACGTGTGTCTGTATGAGAACGTCGGCTGGACCGGTTCCGTCGCGGTGCTTCCCGAACTCAACCGGGACGACAACGGCCCCGGTGAGGTTCACTGGTTCCCGGAGAAGACCTTCACCAACGGGACGAATCTCAACGATCACGTCTCCTCGGTCAAGAATCTGACCAACAAGACGCTGTATCTGTACGACGATGTCGACTTCGACAACACGAGCCAGCACACCGATTACCCGAAGTGGATCGCCCAGGTTCCGGCGCACACGAGCGTGTACCTGACTGACGATAATTGGAACTGGGGTAATTTCAACGACAAGGCATCGTCGGCGAGCATCGGCCACGTGTGGGACTGCGATCGCAACTCGCTCAAGTTCCGATACGACTGCGGCTGGAAGTAGCTCGAGCATATCTTCGGCGCGCTGACTGGGCCTTCGTCCAGTCAGCGCGCCGAATTCATTTTAGTTTTCACCACCATGGCCGTTCGAGCATGGAATCCACCCGACAGGTCGGTCATAGCGGAGACTCGGCGACCCTCGGCGCGGTTACAGCGGCGCAAATCAATTCAGTTTCCACTATATATAAAGACCGTCCTATGTAGGTTTAAAGCGTCAGGGAGCACTGCTATTGAGATGAGGGACAATGAAAACCGCATGGAAGCGCTTCGCTGCTACGGCTGCGGCGACGATCGCCGTGACGACCCTGTCGGCCACGCCAGCGCGGGCGGACGACGTGGGGATCGCCAGCACGCCTTGCCCCACCTATGCGCTTTGCCTCTACCAGCACTCAGGCTGGAACAACATCCTCACTTTCCCCGCGTCGGTTTTCACGTCGCGTGAATGCGTGCCGAACCTCACCCAGATCAGCTACCCTTCCAGCCGCGTTTCGTCAAACGACTCGATCACGGGGGTTGTTAATAACACCGGAATGGCGATCAATTTATTTGAGCACACCAACTACGACGGAAGGTTCACCCAAATTCCGGCGGGCGGCAACTGGGAGAACCTAAT
>NZ_BOMS01000085.1 GCF_016862315.1 Actinoplanes palleronii
GGCGCCGAGCGCGGGGCTCCGCTGCTCCGTCGGCGTCGGCCAGCCGCGCCGACCGGGGCAGTGGCGGAGGTGGATGGGTGGGTGGGGAGGTGGGCTGGTGTGGGTGGGGTCAGCGGTTGATGTCGGTGCCGGTTAGGGCGGTTAGGTCGGGGCGGGTGGGGGCGCCCTGGCAGTCGCCGGGGACCGTTACCGCGAAGGCGCCGGCGGTGATCGCGGTGTGCAGGCGGGTGGTGGGTGGGGCGCCGGTCAGGCGGTCGGCCAGGTAGCCGGCCACGAAGGCGTCGCCGGCGCCGACCGGGTCGATCACGGTTACCGGGAGGGCGTCGGCGGTGAGGCGGGTGCCGTCGATCAGGGCGGTGCAGCCCCGGGCGCCGTCCTTGATGATCACCTCGGTGGGGCCGAGTGCGGCCAGGCCGGCGACCGGGTCGGTGGCGTCGGTGAGGATGGCGGCCTCGTCCGGGCCGGCGAACACCACGTCGGCCCGGGTGACCAGGTCGCGCAGGATCGGGGCGGCGTCGGAGCGGGACCAGAGTTTGCTGCGGTAGTTGACGTCGATCGAGACCGGCACCCCGGCGGCCCGGGCGGCCTCGACGGCGGCGAAGACGGTGGCGCGGGCGGTGTCGCTCAGGGCCGGGGTGATGCCGGTGATGTGCAGGATCCCGGCCGACTCCAGCTCGGACAGGGGCAGGTCGGCCGGGTTCAGGTGGGAACCGGCGCTGCCGGCGCGGTGGTAGTCCGCGTGGATGAACTGGGCGGACCGCCGATAGCGGATCATCAGGCCGGTCGGTGACGCGTCGGGGACGGCCAGCACCCGTACGCCGGAGGAGCGCAGGCGGGCCGCGATCAGTGACCCGGCGGAGTCCGGGCCGAGGCGTCCGAGCCAGGTGGCGGACCCGCCGAGACGGGCGACACCGACCGCGACGTTGCTCTCCGCCCCGCCGACCGCGAGGGTGAAACCGGGGGCGTGGTCGAGCGGGCCGATGCCGTCCGCCACGAAGATCCCCATGGCCTCGCCGAGGGTGAACAGCCCGCCGCTCACCGGACACCCCGGACCGATGCCGAGCGAGGCGCGGTCACGAGCGGGCCTGGGCGACGGCGTCGACGGCGCGCTTGGCCCGGGCGGCGAGGGCGGTGAGGCTGCCGCCGGTGGCCGCGTCGCCGACCAGGGGGCCGCCCAGCCCGACCGCGGACGCGCCGGCGGTCAGCCAGGCGGTGATGTCGTCCAGGTTGATGCCGCCGGTGGGCAGGATGCGGACGTGCGGGAGGGGGCCGCGGAGGTCTTTCAGGTACGCCGGTGTCAGCCCTCCGGCCGGGAAGAGCTTGACCATCGGCGCCCCGGCGAGGTGGGCGCGGTAGACCTCGGTCGGGGTGTACGCCCCCGGGTAGCACGGCACGCTCTGCCCGGCGAGGGTGTCGAGCACCGGCGAGACCAGGAACGACGCGCCCGCGTCGACGGCCGCCCGGGCGTCGTCCGGTGTGAGCACGGTGCCGGCCCCGATGATCGCGTCGGGTGGCAACCGGCGGCGCAGGGCGGCGATCGCGTCGAGGGCGCCCTGCGAGGTCAGGGTGACCTCCAGGGCGGTGATCCCGGCGGACACCAGCACGTCGGCGACGACGGAGAAGCCGCCCGCGGTCGGTGCCCGGAGGATGGCGACCAGGCCACTGTCGGCGATGGCCGCGGAGACGGGGTCGAGGGGGGTGCGAAGATCGGTCACGGGGTCGATCCTGCCCGATCCCCCGCCGCCGAGGCCAGCTACCGACGGCGGATTCCCATCACCGAAGGAAAGCGCATTCCCAGCGCTCAGGAGCGCTCCACCTCGGAACGTTTGAGGGCTGCACCGTTCTGCGGCCTCCGCCCGTTCAGGGAGTGCGGCCGCGCCGACGGCGGGGCGTCCTCGATGCCCAGCTCCTCGCGGATCGCCGCCTCGAGCTGTTGCATGATCAGGGGCACCTGGGCGAGCAGCTCGCGGAAGTGGGTCTCCGGGCGGACCCCGGACACCCCGGCCGGGTTCATCGGCGCGTGCAGCCGCTCGAGTTGCAGGTGGACGGCGAGGGCCGCGCTGCGTACCGGGCCGGAGGCGAGCAGCCGGACCGGCATCAGGGCCGGGCTGATCTCGTCGGTGTAGGCGAGGGCGGACGGCGGCTTCTCGTCCGCCTCGAAGCTCAACCGCAGGCGCACGACCGACCGTTCGAAGGCGGCCAGCAAATCGACGTAGGCGGCCTTGCGCTCCTCATACCAGCGGCGGGTGCGCCGCCGCCGGCTCAGCAGAACGTTGTCACGGGCGGCGATGAACCGCACCGACGCGGCGCCGACCAGCGCGAACACGGCGGCCACGAGGGGCAGCCCCCACCACGGGATCTGAGACACCCGCTAACCGTATCGACCCGGTGCCGGGCGGTCTGTCACCCACTCCCGAGGCATCGACGACCAGGGTCACCCGATCCAGACCTCGATCCCGTCCAGGATCCGGGCCAGGCCGAACTCGAAGAGCACGTTCAGATCAAATGCGAAGTCCGGCGTACGCAGGAACAGCTCCTCGAACTGCGGCATCCGATGCTCCTCGACGAGCCGCCCGAACGCCGCACTCTGGGCGTCCATCCACTCGTCGTCGGTCAGCCCGGTGTCCCGCATCGCCACGGCTTCCGGCTCGAGCGCGCTGGCCACCCCGCGGACGAAGCTGAACAGCAGCACCTCGACGAGCATACGGTCGGTCACGGTCAGCCGGGTCCCGCCGAGCGAGCCCATCAGCCACTCGCCGAGGCGCATGGCGTTCGGGGTCATCTGCGGCCGGGTCAGCGACATCGACACACCCAGCCAGGGGTGCCGCTGGAAGATGTCCCACAGCGCCCGGCCGCAGCCTTCCAGATCGGCCCGCCACGCGCCGGAGTACCGGGGCGGCACGCGCAGCTCGCCGAGCGCCGCGTCGATCATCGCGAGTTCCAGGTCCTCCCGGCCGGGCACGTGCCGGTAGAGCGACATGGTGGCCACGCCGAGGTCGGCGGCGACCCGGCGCATGGACAGCTCGCCCATGCCGTGCTCGTCGGCGATCCGGATCGCGGCCACCACGATCCGCTCCGGGCTCAGGTCGGTGTCGCGCCGCGGGGCCGGCCCGGCGACCACGGTCCCGACGCCGGGCCGGGCCAGGGTCAGCCCCTCGTCGCGCAGCGCCGCGTGCGCCTTGGTGGCGGTCGCGATCGCCACACCCCACTCCCGGGTGATCGCCCGCGCCGACGGCACCCGGTCGCCGGGGCGCAGCTCGCCGGCCTCGATCCGGCGCCGCAACTCCGCCACGATCCGCGTGTAGGCCGCCTCCACCTAGTACACCCACCTCTCCGTACTAGTGCAGTTTGCCCTGCTGGGAGAACCGCGCTTAGCGTGCATAGTACATCGATATACAGAGTACGCAGGGGGCGGGGAAATGCGGGTACTGATTTCCGGGAGCAGCATCGCCGGGCCGGCGTGTGCGTTCTGGCTGCACCAGGCCGGCGCCGAGGTGACCGTGGTGGAGAAGGCCCGGGCGCCGCGGCCGGGCGGGCACGCGGTGGACGTGCGCGGCGTGGCCCGGCGGATCGTCGAGGCGATGGGTGTCCGGGAGGCGATCCGGGCCCGGCAGGTGGACGAGCGGGGCATCGCGCTCGTCGACCGGAACAACCGGCCGTTCGGCAAGCTGCCCGCCACCGCGTTCGGCGGCGAGGGCATGATCGCCGAGATCGAGATCGCCCGGGGTGACCTCGCCGAGGTGCTGCGCGAGGCGACCGAGGACGTCGCCGACTACCGGTACGGCGACCGGATCACCGCGCTGGCCCAGGACCCGACCGGCGTCGACGTCACGTTCGCGAGCGGCACCACCGGCCGGTACGACGTGGTGCTCGGCGCCGACGGCGTGCACTCCGGGGTCCGCGCGCTGGCCTTCGGCCCGGAGACGGACTACGTGCGCCACCTCGGGGCCTACTCGGCGTACTTCACCGTGGCCGATCCGGGCGACCTGGACCACTGGGCGCTGATGTACAACGAGCCGGGCCGGGTCGCCCTGCTCCGGCCGGAGCGCGGCGGCACCGCCAAGGCCGGGCTCTCCTTCCGGGAGTCGTCACCCGGTTTCGCCCGGCTCACCCGGGACGAGGAGCTGCGGCTGGTCGCCGAGCGGATGGCCGGCGCCGGCTGGAAGATCCCGGGGCTGCTGGCACAGATGCCGGACGCGCCGGACTTCTTCTTCGACGCGATCAGCCAGGTCCGGGTGCCGCGCTGGTGGCGGGGCCGGGTCGCCCTGGTCGGCGACGCCGGGTACTGCGGGTCGCCGCTCGCCGGGCTGGGCACCAGCCTGAGCCTGACCGGGGCGTACGTGCTGGCCGGCGAGCTGGCCACCCGGCCCGATCCGGAGTCGGCGTTCGCGGCGTACCAGGACGTGATGGCCGACTACGTGGCGTCCGGGTTGGAGCTGCCGCCGGGCGGGATGTCCGGTTTCGCGCCGAACAGCCGGCTGATGATCCGGGCCCGCGGGCTGTCCTTCGGGATGATCAGCCGATGGCCGATGCGGCAGCTCGTGGCGAAACAGTTCGGCAAGGCCGACGCGATCACCCTGAAGGACTACGCGCTGGGCGCGACCCGGTTGCCCGACCGGGCCGTCACTCCAGGTACGCCAGCCCGTCGATGATCACTCCCGGACGTCCGGCCGTGCCCTCCGGCTCCACCCGGACGGTGTGCTGCCCGGCGTCGGTCCACGAGCGGGCCCAGATCACCCGGCGGTAGACCGGTGCGGTCGCGTGCGTGTCGGCGTACCCCTGGAAGTCGCCGTCGACGTAGACCTTGACCCGGCCCGAGTTCGTCGTCCGGCCCACCACCAGGCCCGCGGAGCTGCCGGTGAACGTCCAGCTCAACGACGACGCGTCGGTCGCGGCGGCGGCTGCCGCGCCGCCGAGATGGCCTGGGTCCGGGCGGTCCCGCCAGCTTCCGGTCCGCACGGCCTCGGTCTCCTGCAACACCCCAGGGGTACGACTGACCGCCGCGGCACGCTCGTTGCCCGCGTGGTCGGTCGCCGTGACCGTCCAGGTGCTCTCCTCGCCGACCCGGGCCGTACCCGTCAGGCTCTTGATGCTCCCGGCCAGCGCGGCCTCGCTCGCGCCGGCCACGGTGACCCCCCGCAACCCGGCGGGATCGGTGGCCGACCAGCTCAGCCGGACCGGCGCGGTGACACCGACCGTCCCGCCGGTGATCGTGGCCCGCGGCAGGCCGGTGAAGTCCGGCGGCGTCGCGTCCGCCACCACCTGGACCGTGGCGGTCGCGGTCCGGCCGGAGAGGTGCACGGCCTGGACCGCGACGGTGTGCTCGCCGGGTTCCAGGGTGAGGTTCGCGAGCCGGAAGCCGTTGGCCCGGGACAGCGCGAGCTTGCCGTCCACGTAGACGTCGAACCGGTTGATCATCCGGCTCGAGGTGATCAGGTCCCAGAGCGGGCGGAGCGCGCCCTGGGTCCAGTAGGTGCCGGACCAGAGCCAGGCGCCGGAGAGCTTCCGGAAGGCCAGGCTGCTCGGCGCCGCGCCGGCCAGGCTCCGGATCGACGGGAGCTGGGCGTAGAGCGCCTTGCCGGGGCACTCGGTGAGGCCGGCGTCGCGGTGCCCGGAGATCCGGTTCAGCAGCACCCGGCGGCCGGCGGTGAATTTCGGGCTGCCGCCGGAGACCATCGTGGTCCGCCCGGCCGGCGCGTTGCCGTCACCGCCCAGCTTGTACGCCGCGAGCTGGGCCACCGACAGCCGCGCCGCCGCCGGGATGGCCACCGAGCGGAAGTCGCCGATCACCGCGACCGCGCTGGCGTTGCTGTTGAAGCCCAGGGTGTGCGCGCCGAGCACGTTGTGGGTGACGCCGCCGCCACGCCCCTCGAAGATCGTGCCGCACTTGTCGACCAGGAAGTTGTAGCCGACGTCGTTCCAGCCCTTGCTCTTCACCTGGTAGGCCTGGATGCCGCGGACGATGCTGGTCGAGGTCTTGCAGCTGTAGTTGTTGCCGGTCGCGGTGTGGTGCACGAAGAACACCTCGACGTCACCGGTGTAGCTCGGCGACTCCTTGACGATCCGTTCGTTCGCGCCCCAGGCGGCCCGGGTCAGCATCTTCGGCACCGGGCGGGCCGGGATCTCGACGCCGGCCTTCCGGCGAGGTTTCTCGAACGCTGCGGGTGTCATCGCCGCCGACGAGGAGGAGGTCGCGTCCGGGTTGATCAGGTCGACGCGCATCCCGGCCGGCAGCGCCCGCGCCCCGCTTCCGGTGATCACCCGGGCCTGCACCCCGGTCGACGGGCCGACCCAGAGCGGGTCGCTCGCACCCCGGACGCCCGGGCCCTCGGCGCCACCGGACTCGTCCGGCGCGTCGGTCTCCAGCACCTGCCACGGCGTCCAGGTCCCGGTGCCGGACGGCCGGGTCCGCACCTCGATCGTCCCGGCCGCGACCGCCTTCGGGTCGTCCCAGGTCACGCCGACCAGGCTGAACCGCGCGGTGTCCCGCTCCGGCAGCTCGGCGATCTCCGCGCGGCCGCCCGAGGACTCCGCGACCAGGCGCATCCCGGCCGGGAAGGCGAACGTCTGCAGCAGCGGGACCGGGCGGGACGGGGTGAGACCGACGATGGCGAGTGCCACCGCCGGGGTGGCGGCGACCATGGCGGCGACGAGACGGTTCCGGCGCATGCGAGAAGCTCCCCCAGCCACCGGCGGAAGGGGTCATTTCGGGATGCAACCGGCGACCAACTGACACCTTGCCGGGGACGCGAGTGGCCTGTGATGAGTTCCGTGAAAAAGCCTCGGACTTATCCGGCTTTCTGCTGATGCCGGGCCTGCTCCACCAGACCGGCGATCATCCAGTCGGCGATCGCGGGGAATTCCAGCGGCCCGCCACCGCCCTCGATCAGCGCCTTCCGCAGGAACGGGAAGTTTCCGCTGGTCACGGCCGCCCCGATGTCCACCGCGGCCAGCGCCGGATCACTCGTCAGCTCACCGGTCACGTAGGACGCCACGAACCCGGTGAACAGCCCGAGCAACGTCATCTTGGTGATGCCGGGAAGACCGGCCGGCTCCAGCGCGCGCAGCCCGTGCTCCAGGAAACCGAGCAGGTTGCGGCCGGTCAGCCGGCGGCCGCCGAGCACACCGGGCAGCCACGGGTGGGCCCGCATCAGGTCGCGCTGCATGACCAGCAGCGCCAGCACGTCGGCCCGCCAGTCGCCGGTGACCCGGGGCGGGACCGGCTCGCCGGCCACCCGGTCCACCATCAGGTCGATCAGGTGCTCCCGGTCCGGCACGTACGTGTAGAGCGACATCGCGCCCGCGCCGACCTCGGTGGCGACCCGGCGCATGGTCACCGCCTCCAGCCCGTCGGTATCCGCGACGGTCACCGCCGCGGTCACCACCTGGTCACGCGTGTACGCCGGTGGACGCCCTCGCGGCATGACGTTCCTCCTGGTAATCTTTTTGGTACAACGTACGGGAAAGGGGTTTGATCGATGCGCGACCTGCCCTGGCTCCTCCGCCTGATGCGACGGCGGACCCGCAAGGGTCCCGCCGCACGGTACGACGTCCGCTGGGATCCGGCCGTGCCGGTGCCCGGCGCCGACGGCGATCCGATGCTCACCGACCACTACGCCCCGACCACCTCCGAACCCTGCCCGACCGTCCTGCTCCGCGCGCCGTACATCCGCGGCGGCTTCCCCTGGAACTACCTCTACGGTGCCCTCGTCGCCGAGCAGGGTTTCCACGTGCTGCTGCAGAGCAGCCGTGGCACCGGCGGGTCCGGCGGTGAGTTCGCCGCCTGGAGCAACGAGGCCCGCGACGGTCAGGCCGCCGTGGAGTGGATCCGCAAGCAGGACTTCTTCAACGGTGACCTCTACACGCTCGGCCCGAGTTACCTGGCCTACAGCCAGCTAGCCCTGGCCGCCGCGCCGCCGCCGGAGTGGCGCGGCGCGGTCGCCCAGGTCGGCGTGATCGATCCGTACCGGTTCTTCTGGCCCGGCGGGCGGTTCGCCCTGGAGCGTTCGCTGGTCGGCGGCCTCGGCCTGTTCAGCCAGGCCCGGACGTTCCGGGCCAACCTCGGTGCGGTCGTGCGCCTGCAGATGCGGCTCAGCGGGATGCTGCGCCGCACCCCGCTGATCAGCACGTATCCCGCGCTGTTCGGCGGCCGTCGCCCGGAGTTCGAGAACTGGCTGACCAGCCCGTCGCCGGACGACCCGTACTGGGCGGGCGCCGGCGTCGGCGCGGCCGCGGCGGCGCTGCCGGTCCCGGTCAGCCTCTGCACCGGCTGGCACGACCTGGCCACCGACCAGGTGATCGAGCTCTACCAGCGGCGCCGGGACGCGGGCCACGAGGTGGATCTGCTGATCGGTCCGTGGACGCACACCAACGCGCTGGAGCGCGGCTGGGCGGAGGTGTTCGGCCAGGCGATGCGGCGGATGCGCGGCGAGTCACCGCCGCTGCCGGTCCGGGTGCACGTCGGTGGCGCCGACGAGTGGCGCGATCTGCCCGATTGGCCGCCGCCCGGCGTCCGCCCGCGGCGGTTCCACCTGGGTCCGGGTTCGCTCACCGCCCTTCCGGGTCAGGGTTCGACCACTTTCCGGTACGACCCGGAGCACCCGACCCCGTCCATCGGCGGCGCCCTGCAATCGCCCACACAGGGCACCCGGGACATGGCGAAACTCGAAGAGCGCGACGACGTGCTGCTGTTCACGTCCGCCCCGCTCGACGAGGCGGTCGAGGTGATGGGTCCGGTGCAGACCGAGTTCGACGCGTCGACCAGCGCGGCCAGCGGCGACCTGTTCGCCCGGCTCTGCGACGTCGACCCTGCCGGCCGGTCGGTCAACGTGTGCGACGGGCTGGCCGGGATCACGGCCGACGGCCGGACCGTGGTGACGATGGGCTCGGCGGCACACCGGTTCCGGGCCGGGCACCGGATCCGGCTGCTCGTGGCCGGTGGGGCGTACCCGCGCTGGCTGCGCAACTACGGCACCGGCGAGCCGCCGGCCACCGCCACCCGGATGGTCCCCACCGAGACCACGGTGGAGCACAGTTCAGTATTGATGATCACTGTGGTTTAGCGGCTCGGAGCCGTGGGGTACAGGGTCGCCGCCCCATCCCCACGGCTTCGAGGAGTATCCATGACCATCCAGGGCGTCTTCTATCTGATCGCGATCATTCTGCTGGTGCTGGCCGCACTGCCGGTCGCCACCCGCGGTATCAGCCTGGCCCTGCTCGGCGCGGCGTTCGCGCTGCTGGGTTACGCCTGGCCGGTCCTCACCTGATAGCAGTCCCGGTCTTCCCGGGCATTGATCACCGGCTGTGCTTGCGCCGGTAGACCACCGCCTGCCAGGGGGCGAGCGTCAGCGCTTGCGACGACGCCCCCGGCAGGTTGGTCAGCACCAGTTCGGCGCCGGCCCACCCGGCCGCGTCGTCGATCTCGGCCGGCGCCGTCTCGCCGGAGAAGTTGCCGATCACCAGCAGCTCGGTGTCGCCGAGCCGGCGGGTGAACGCGTAGAGCCGCTCGTCGTGCGGCAGCAGCATGGTGAAGTCACCCTCGGCCACCGCCGGTTCGGCGTGCCGCAGCGCGATCAGCTGCCGGTAGTAGTGGAACACCGAGTCCGGGTCGGCCCGCTGCTCGGCCGCGTTGATCTGCGGGTAGTTCGGGTTGACCGCCAGCCACGGCGTGCCGGTGCTGAACCCGGCCTGCGGCGAGGAGTCCCACTGCATCGGGGTGCGCGCGTTGTCCCGCCCCCGGGCCCGCAACACCTTCAGCACCTCGTCCGGGGTCCGGCCCTCCAGCTCCAGGGCCTGCTTGTACTGCCCGAGCGCCTCGATGTCGCGGAAGTCCTCGATGCCGCCGAACGGGTAGTTGGTCATGCCGAGTTCTTCGCCCTGGTAGACGTACGGCGTGCCGCGGTGCAGGTGCAGCACGGTGCCGAGCATCTTGGCCGAGGCGGCCCGGTGCTCCGCGGAGTCGTCGCCGTAGCGGGAGACGACCCGGGGCTGGTCGTGGTTGTTCCAGTACAGGCTGTTCCAGCCGACCTCGGCGAGACCGGCCTGCCAGCGGCCCAGGATCGCCTTGAGGTTGGTCAGCTGCAGCCGCTGCAGCAGCCACGGGTCCGGGCCCCGATCGGCCCAGACGTGGTCGAACTGGAAGACCATGTCGACCTCGTGCCGGTCCGGGTCGGTGTGCAGCTTCGCCTCGTCGACGGTGACGCCGGGCATCTCCCCCACGGTCAGCATCTCCTCACGGCCGGCGAACACCTCCCGGTACATCTCCTGGAGGAACTCGTGCAAACGCGGACCGCCGATAAATCCGGCCGAGCCGTCGGCGTACGCGGAACCGGCCGCGAGCCGGCCGTCCGGCAGCGGAAGGACCTTGGAGATCATGTTGATCACGTCCATCCGGAAGCCGTCCACGCCCCGGTCCAGCCACCAGCGCATCATCGCGTAGACCGCCTGGCGGACCTCGTCGTTCTCCCAGTTGAGGTCGGGCTGCTTGCGGGAGAACAGGTGCAGGTAGTACTCGCCGGTCTTCTGGTCGAACTCCCAGGCCGGTCCGCCGAAGACCGAGCCCCAGTTGGTCGGCTCGGCGCCCGGCGCGCCCGGCTCCATTCCGTCTCTGGCCGGTCGCCACCAGTACCAGTCGCGCTTCGGGCTGTCGATGGACGAGCGGCTCTCCTCGAACCACGCGTGCTCGTCGGAGCTGTGGTTCACCACCAGGTCCATGATCAGCTTCATGCCGCGGTCGTGGGCGCCGGCGAGCAGCTCGTCGAAGGTCGCCAGGTCGCCGAACATCGGCTCGATGCCCTGGTAGTCGCTGATGTCGTAACCGTTGTCGTCCTGTGGCGAGGGATAGATCGGCGACAGCCACAGCACATCCACACCGAGTTCGGCGAGATGGTCCAGGTGGTTGATGACGCCGCGCAGATCACCCATGCCGTCACCATCCGAGTCCGCGAAGCTCCGCGGGTAGATCTGGTAGACGACCGCCTTCTTCCACCACGAATCAGTCATAACTCTTCTCTAACACGAGAACGGACCGCAGAACGGGCAGGCATACTGTGCGAGTGTTAATTGACCAAAGATCGCTTTTGTCGTGAAGATCGCGTTGTTGGGGCCTATCGCCTGGCGGACGCCGCCACTGCACTACGGACCATGGGAACTGATCACCAGCCTGCTCGCCGAGGGGCTGACCGCGCGCGGCATCGACGTCACGCTCTTCGCCACCCTGGACTCGGTCACCGAGGCGACCCTGGACGGTGTCGTGCCCACCGGTTACGAGGGCAACCCGGAGATCGACGGCCGGGTCTGGGAAGCCCTTCACGTGAGTCACGCCCTAGCACGATCGACCGAATTCGATCTCGTGCACAACCACCTGGACTGGCTGCCGCTGGCGTTCTCGGCGCACTGCGCGACCCCGATGCTGACCACCGTGCACGGCTTCTCCGGTGTGAACATCCTGCCGGCCTACCGCCGGGCCCGGTCGCAGTACGTGTCCATCTCCGACAGCGACCGCTCGCCCGATCTCGACTATCTGGCCACCGTCTACCACGGCGTTGATCTGAACGGGCTGCCGTTTCACGCGGATGGTGGTGAAGATCTGATCCTGTTCGGGCGAATCCACCCGGACAAGGGCACCGACACCGCCATCGAGATCGCTCGACGGGCCGGCCGCCGATTGGTGCTCTGCGGCATCGTCCAGGATCATGACTACTTCACCGAGCGCGTGGAGCCGCATATCGACGGTGACCGGGTGGTCTACCTGGGCTCGGTGGGTCCCGACGAACGAGGGAAGATCCTCGGTTCCGGCCTGGCTCTGCTGCATCCGATCCGCTTCGCCGAACCCTTCGGCCTCTCCGTGGTGGAATCGATGGCGTGCGGCACCCCGGTGATCGCTTACCGAAAAGGATCAATGCCTGAGGTAATCGACGACAGCGTGACCGGCTTCCTGGTGGATACCGTGGACGAGGCTGTCACCGCGATCGGTCGGGTCGGGGAGATCGATCGGGGAGCGTGTGCCGCGCGTGCCCGGCACCGCTTCTCCGCGGACCGGATGGTCGACGAGTACCTGGCGATTTACCGAAAAATCGTCAGCAAATAGCTGAATCTTGTTAACGTCGCAATGTGAATTGCGCGTTAAACGGGAGTTATTCCCGGAACGCCTTTACGCCGTTCACGCGCGGTGTACACGTTCGATGCCCGCGCGCGGAGTCCGCGCTGCGGGGAGGCAGCCGGCCTAGGATAGAAAGGCCAGTCATGCCCGCGACATACGGGTTTTTGAGCACTTATCCGCCCACTCAATGCGGTTTGGCGACGTTCAATGCGGCGTTGTCGTCCCACCTCACGGCCGGCAGCGGCGGATCGGGGGTGGTGCGGCTTCTCGCCAGGGACAATGCCAGCGGGGGGATCGCGCTCGACCGAGGCGCACCGCGGGTCGTGCACACCTGGGACACCGAC
Source organism: Actinoplanes palleronii (assembly GCF_016862315.1). Lineage (GTDB taxonomy): Bacteria > Actinomycetota > Actinomycetes > Mycobacteriales > Micromonosporaceae > Actinoplanes > Actinoplanes palleronii. The sequence continues at coordinate 12,445 of NZ_BOMS01000085.1, forward strand.
ATGCCCGGTGGCTGGCCGGGGGCGGCCGCCGCGCTGAACCGTTTCGACGTGGCGGTGCTGCAGCACGAGTACGGCATCTACCCCGGCGACACCGGTGACGAGGTGCTGCCCCTTCTGCGCGCCCTCCGGGTGCCGTCGATCGTCGTGCTGCACACCGTGCTGACCCAGCCCGATCCCCGGCAGCGGGCCGTCCTGGAGCAGATCGTCGCCCGGGCGGACGCCGTGGTGACCATGACCGACACCGCCCGGCGCCGACTGACCACGTACTACGCGGTCGACCCGCACAAGGTGACGGTGATCCCGCACGGCGCCACCAGCCACAGCGGGGTGGCCCGCGAGACCCACGACCAGCCGTACCTGCTCACCTGGGGCCTGCTCGGGCCGGGCAAGGGCATCGAGTGGGCGCTGCGGGCGCTCGCGCTGCTCGACGACATGGACCCGCTGCCGATCTACACGGTCGCCGGCAAGACCCACCCCAAGGTGCTCGAACAGCTCGGCGACGGATACCGGGACGGGCTGCGCAAGCTCGCCGACGAGCTCGGCGTGACCGACCAGGTCCGCTGGGTGGACACCTACCTGGAACCGGCCGAGCTGTCCCGGCTGATCCGCTCGGCCGACGCGGTGGTGCTGCCGTACGACTCGACCGAGCAGGTCACCTCCGGCGTGCTGATCGAAGCGGTGGGCGGCGGGGTGCCGGTGGTGGCCACCGAGTTCCCGCACGCCGTGGAGCTGCTGGCGGACGGGCCGGGGCTGCTGGTGCCGCACCACGACCCGGAGGCGATGGCGGTGGCCATCCGGCACGTGCTCGCCGAGCCGGCCATGTCCGGCCGGCTGACCGGGCTCGACAGCGGACCGACCCTGCGCTGGCCGGCGGTCGCCGCCCGCTACCAGGCGCTGGCCTCCCGGCTGGTCGCCGACCGCTCGCCGCTGGCCGCCGCGACCATCCCGGCATGAGCCTTTCCTTACGGCTGATCCCGCCGCCGGTCCAGCTCGCCGACGTGCCGCAGCCCCGCTTCGACCACGTGCTGCGGCTCTCCGACGACACCGGCATGCTGGAGCACGCCCGCAACGCGATCGCCCGCCGCGAGCACGGCTACTGCGTCGACGACGTGGCCCGCGGCCTGCTGGTCGTCGCCCGGGAGCCGAAACCGGCGCCGGACGTGCTCCGGGCCGCCGAGCGCTACCTGGCGTTCCTCACCCACGCGCAGGGCGCCGACGGGGCGTTCCGCAACCGGATGAGCTACGACCGGCGCTGGCAGGACGAGCCGACTCTGGGCGACTGCTGGGGCCGGGCGCTGTGGGGGCTCGGCACGGCGGCGGCCCGCAGCACCTCCGGCTGGATCCGGCGGGAGGCGCTGATCGCGTTCCGCCTCGGCGCCGCACGGCGCTCCACCTGGCCTCGGGCGATGGCCTTCGCCGGGCTGGGCGCGGCCGAGGTGCTGCGCGCCGGCCCGCACGATCCGGTCGCCGCCGAGCTGCTCGGCGACGCGGCCACCGTGATCGGGCTGCCCGGCTCGGACCCGGCGTGGGTGTGGCCGGAGCGCGAGCTGACCTACTCCAACCCGGCCCTGGCCGAGGTGCTGATCGCGGCCGGCGACCTGCTCGGCGACGAGGCGCTGCTCGGCGACGGCTTGCGGATGCTGTCCTGGCTCTGCGATCAGCAGGAGCAGCACGGGCACCTGTCCTGCGTGCCGGTCGGCGGCTGGCGGCCCGGCGCGGTCCGGCACCGGTACGACCAGCAGCCGATCGAGGCGGCGGCGACCGCGGACGCCTGCGCCACCGCCGCCGCGGTCACCGGCGACGAGCGCTGGGACGCACCGCTGTTTCAGTCGATCGCGTGGTTCCTGGGCGATAACGACACCGGATCGGTGATGTACGACAGCGAGACTTGCGGTTGTTATGACGGATTGACGGCTGATGGTCCTAATCTGAACCAAGGAGCCGAATCCACCCTCGCGCTCGTCTCCACGCTGCAGCATGCCCGCACGCTGGCGATCCGGAGCGCGACCCGACCGTCAGGCGGCCAAGCGTGACCGCAACAGTCAATACGACCGACATCACTCGTCACAACATCACCATGGCGCCCGACGGCCGGCGCGTGGTCATCAAACTGTTCGTGCCCGGCGAGGATGCCCACGCCACGCACAACCGCGCGGCCTGCATGATCGAACGGATGCTCCAGCTCGACGAGAAGGACATCACCGAGCTGCTGGACGACGTGCTGAACCGCTTCTCCGGCCGGCACCACGACATCCTGTCGGTCTTCCAGCACCACTACGAGGTGGTCCAGCACCGGGTGCCGCCGGAGATCGAGCTGTCGCCGTCGGCCCGGACGCTGATCGGGGCGTACTTCAGCCACGAGTTCTCGGTCGAGGCCGCGGCGCTCTGCAACCCGTCGATGATCCCGCACCCGGACCAGAGCGACCTGGGCCCGGGCGAGCTGCGGGCGGCGCTGAGCCTCCGGCAGATCGGCGAGGGACACATCTCGTCGATAGGGTTCTGCAGCGTGATCATCGGACCGGGCGCGGCGATCCGGCTGGAGGACCGGGACGGACCGCTCACGATCGGCCAGCGGGTCGGCGCCAAGCACATGAAGCACCAGCTCTTCGCGGCGCTCGGGGACGAGAACATCGACAACGAGGCGTCCGCGTACATCCTGAACTCGCTGCCGGACCGGTACGACGACCTGGAGTTCGAGGACACCCTCAGCCACATGCCGCACGAGCTGTCGGCGCGTCCCACCACCCCGATGACGATGGACCTGATCCGGCGGATCGTCGGCGACGACTACGCGGTCACGTTCCCGGCCACCATGCCGCTGCACCAGCGGGTGCTCTGGCCGGCCACCCCGAGCGAGAGCCGGGGCATGGAGGACGCCCGCTTCGTCCGGGTGATCGACCCGGACGGGCGGCCGGCGTACCAGGCGACCTACACCGCGTACGACGGCTTCAACATCTCCGGGCGGGTCATCTACACCCGTGACCTGCGGCACTTCGAGGTCACCACGCTGCACGGGCCGGCCGCCCGGAACAAGGGCATGGCGCTGTTCCCGCGGTACATCAAGGGCAAGAAGATGGCGCTCTGCCGCTCCGACGGCGAGACGCTGGGCCTGGCCGTCCGCGACGAGCAGCACCGCTGGCAGCCGGCCGGCCCGCTGCTGGTCCCGCACCGCGGCTGGGACCTGATCCAGGTCGGCAACTGCGGCTCGCCGATCGAGACCGAGGCCGGGTGGCTGGTGCTCACCCACGGCGTCGGGCCGATGCGCCGGTACGCCATCGGCGCCATGCTGCTCGACCTGGACGACCCGTCGAAGGTGATCGCCGACCTCCCGCAGGGCCTGATCGACCCGGACGAGATCGAGCGCGAGGGGTACGTCCCGAACGTGCTCTACTCCTGCGGCGGCCTGGTGCACGAGGGCCGGTTCTGGCTGCCGTACGCGTCCAGCGACGTCCGCATCAGTTTCGCCAGCATGCCGCTGGACCGGCTGCTGCACCGGATGACCCCGATCGAGCGCTAGCGCCTCACACCGTGCCGGCCACCACCCAGATGGTCAGCACGGCGAGGAAGTCGCCGCGGGCGCCGGCCGCCTCGACGTGTGCCAGCCACTCGTCGCGCAGGCCCGGCGGCGTCCGCCAGGTGTCCTCCGGCACCCGCGGGTTGACCATCGGGAGCACCACGGCAGCCGAGTCCGGGTTGCCGAACAGGCACGTCACCGGGGTCGCGGTCAGGTCGCTCAGACCGGCCGCGACCAGCCGGCGCCGCAGGGTGCGCCCCATGTCGCCCTGCTCCGGCGTGAAATGCGGCCCGACGAACGACAGCACCGTGTCACGCAGCCCGACCGGCATCCCGTCGAAGGCCAGCGAGTCCCAGTCGGTGTCGATCAGGCAGAGCCGGCCGCCCGGACGGGTCACCCGGCGCAGTTCGCCGATCGCCGCGTCCGCGTCGTCGACGTGCTGCAGCACCCGCTCGCACCACACCCCGTCGACCGTGTCGTCGGGCAGGTCCAGGTCGCAGACGTCGCCGGTCACGTACCGCACGTTGCTGTCGTCGTGCCGTGCGACAGCGGCCGCCGTGATCGCCGCCGAGTAGTCCAGCGCGATCACCTCACCCCGCGGCCCCACCTCGGCGGCCAGCCGGCGGGCCACCTCGCCGCTCCCGGAGCCCGCGTCCAGCAGCCGCGCCCCGAGCGCCGGCCGCAGCGCGTCGAACCCGGCCCGGCGCACCCGCCGGATCTCCGGATGGCGGCCCATCTCGGTGAGCGCGGTGAGCACCATCTCCGACATCCGCGCCGGCAGTCCGTCGATGTCGGAAAACGGCGTGCGGTCCTTCTGCGCGGGTTCCATGCCGCGATTGTTCTCTTGGCGCACACCTATTCGGCGGTGCCGGTCATCCATCCGACAGGGGGCTCCACCTGCTTTTCTTTTGATCCGTTCCAGTACCGTGGGGCCCTTGTGAGACAGGAGCACCCGATGACCACCCCCCTGCCGCGGCCACAGCCGCCCGCCCCCACGGCGCCGGCCTGGATCACGTGGCCGCTGAGGGCCATGGCCCTGGTGGTGGTGCTGCCGGTCCAGTTGGTGTGGGCCGTCCTCGGCGCGGCGTACCAGTACGTGCTGGTCCCGATCGGCCGCGCGCTGGGCTGGCTGCTGCGCACCCTGCTGGTCGCGCCGCTGCTCTGGCTGCTCCGCCAGCTGCTGCAGTGGGTGATCCTGCCGGTGCTGCACGCGCTGCGCTGGGTCGGCGGCGCCGTGCTGGTCGCGGTCGGCTGGGTGCTGCGGATGCTGGTGCGCTGGGTGTTCCGTCCGATCGGGACGGCGCTCGCGGCGGTGGTGTTCTTCATCGGACGATGGATGCTGCTGCCGATCGGGCGGGCGCTGGCCTGGGTCGCACAGATGATCTACCGCTGGGTGCTGACCCCGATCGGACTGGTGATCGCCGGGCTGGTCTACGCGTCGTACCGCTGGGTCCTGCGGCCGATCGGCCTGGCCATCGCCTGGACCGCCCGCCGACTCGGCGCGGCCCTGGCCTGGACCGGCGTCACCCTCTACCGCTGGGTCCTGCGCCCGATCGGCCTGGCCATCGCCTGGACCGCCCGCGGACTCGGCGCGGCCGTGGCCTGGACCGCGGTCGCCACGTACCGCTGGCTGCTGCGCCCGGTCGGCCTGGCGATCGCCTGGACCGTCCGCGCCATCGGGGCGGCCCTGGTCTGGGCCGCGGTCACGCTCTACCGCTGGATCCTGCGGCCGATCGGCCTGGCCGTCGCGTGGGCCGCCCGGTTCCTCTACCGCTACCTGTTCCGCCCGATCGGCCTCGCGGTCGCCTTCACGTGGCGGTACACGTTCGGCGCGGCGTTCCGCGGTCTCGCCGCCGCCGGCCGCTGGCTGCGCGACGAGGTGCTCCGCCCGGCCGGCGCTGTGATGCGCGACGCGCTGGGACTGCGCCGCTGATACCACATTTCGTGACGCCATGTCATGCGGCCGTTATCACAAGTAACCACCGGGTGCACCCGCAACAGGCTGGCAATGGATGTGAAAAACTTCCGGCATGATCGAGCAGGTGCGGTTCGGGCTGGTGGGCTACGGCAGCGGTGGGCGGATCTTCCATGCCCCGCTGGTCTCGTCGGCGAAGAACATCGAGTTCGTCGGCGTGGTGACCACCTCCGAGGAGCGCCGTAAGCAGGTCGCCGAGCAGCTCCCGGGCGTGGCGAGCTACGACTCGCTCGCCGCGCTGGCCGCGGACGGGGTGCAGGCGGTGACCATCTCCACCCCCGCCTCGACGCACGCCGAGCTGGCCCTGGAGGCGGTCCGGCTGGGTCTGGCCGTGGTCGTCGACAAGCCGTTCGCCCTGGACGCGGCGAGCGCCCGTGAGCTGGTCAAGGCGGCCGAGGCGGCCGGTGTCCCGCTGACGGTCTACCAGAACCGCCGCTGGGACTCGGACTTCCTGACGATCCGCCGGCTGATCGAGAAGGGCTCGCTCGGCACCATCCGCCGCTTCGAGTCCCGGATGGAGCGCTGGGCGCCGGACCGTCTGCCGAAGGCGGCCGGCGGCGGCACCCTGCTCGACTTCGGCTCCCACCTGGTCGACCAGGCGCTGCAGCTGCACGGGCCGGCCCAGCGGGTCTACGCCGAGATGCGCGGCGAGACCGAGCTGGACGACGACTTCTTCCTGGCCATGCACCACCTCAGCGGCGTCGAGTCGCACCTGTGGGGCAGCTGGCGGCAGGCCGGCCCGGGCCCGCGTTTCCGGGTCACCGGCACCGCCGGCACGTTCATCTCCAACGAGCTCGACGGCCAGGAGGACCTGCTCAAGGCCGGCAAGACCCCGGCCAAGCTGGACGAGCGCTGGGGCCTCGAGCACGAGCACCGCTGGGGCCACCTGTTCCGCGGCTCGACCGGCGCCCCGGTGGAGAGCGCCCGCGGCCGCTGGGACTCGTTCTACCCCGCGTTCGCCGACGCGGTCCTGGGCAAGGGCCCGCTGCCGGTCGACCCGTGGGACTCGGTCCGCGCCATGGAGGTCCTCGACGCCGCCCGCGTCAGCGCCACGACGGGCCGCTCCGTCACCCTCTGACCCGCTTCTCCCCAGGCCGGCGTCCCACTCAGGGCCGCCGGTCTTTTCAACCCCATATGGTACGAAATGGGAGTCCCGTCCGCAGGCTACGAGCCGAGTCCCGTGCCAGTCTCGCGCGACACCGCCCCCACTCCCGACCGCACCGCGCCCCCAGGCCCCGGCTGGTCCTTCAGGGGTGTCTCGGGGTGCCGGAGGCACCCCGGAGAGCCGGCGGGGAGTGTCAGCGGGGCTGGAGGGTGTCGTCGACTACCCGGGCGGTGGCCAGGAGGTCGGCGAAGGTGGCCGGGGTCAGGTCCAGGCCGCTCGGGAGCCAGGTGATGCCGGGCTGGTCGGGTTCGGTCATCGCGATCAGGATCTCGTCGGGGGTCAGGCCGGCGGCGCGGAGCGCGCGGAGTTCGCGCGGGTTGACGCCGGCGGGCAGCGGGCCGTTGCCGAGGTCGGTGCCGTAGCGGACCTTGCCGCCGTGCTCGACGAAGCGCCGCAGGTTGCCGATCGCGACCTCCCGCGCCGGATCGATCTCCGGAGCCGGGGGCACGGAGCCGGGCGGGGGCACGGAGCCCGGCGGGGGCACGGAGCCCGGCGGGGTCGGGTCGGTCCAGCCGTGGATGTCCAGGGTGCTGATCCAGGTCATCCGGGAGGCGCAGGCGCGGAGCAGCGGGTCCGGCAGGGACTCCGTCCACGGGGTGTGTGCCAGCAGGTCGGCGCCCGCCTCGAAGGCCGCGGCGACCGTGCCGGGCCCCTCGGCGTGCACCACCACCTGAAGGCCGGACGCGTGGGCCGCCTCGACCAGGGCGCGCAGCGTCGGCTGCGGGAGCGTGGGGCCGCCGGCATGCGCGGTCACCTTGATCAGGGTGGCGCCGGCCGACCAGGCCTCGGCCACCGCGGCGCCCGCGTCGGCGGCTGAGCTGATCTCCCGCCAGCTGCCGGCCGGCGCCCAGGCGCGGTCGCTCGGGTAGCCGCCCGGTGCGATCAGGAACGGTCCGGCGTAACGAATCCGGGGCAGGGCCGAACCGAGCCTCCCGGCGCGCGCCGCGAGGTCCCGCAGGGTGTCCGGGACGCCGCCGAGGTCCCACACCGCGGCGATCCCGCCGGCCCGGACGGTGCCGAGGTCGGCCAGGGCCGCGTGCACGTGCGCGTCGACCAGGCCGGGCAGCAGCGTGCCGGGCAGGCGGCGGACCCCGTCGCTCGGCGCCATCTCGGCGGGTACCGGCTTGGCCCGGCCGTCCGTGCCGACCCGGAGGGCCACTCCCCGGCGGAGCCGGCCGCCCCACCAGATCGAGTCGGCGAGCAGCCAGTCGACCCGGTCGCGCGCCTCGGTCACCGTCGGACGCGGTTCCCCGGGCCGGACGGTTCCGGTCGTGGCGGCTCTGGCCGTACGGGAAAAGCAGTTGTCTGTGCCGCAACCCGCACCGCCGCAGGAACGCGGCGGCAGACCGCCCACCTCGGCGTCCGGCGCGGCCGAAGAGGCACAGGACTCCGCGGTCACCGCTGCTTCTCGGCCAGGTCGCGGAGGATCGAGAGGCCGTGGTGGACCTCGGTGAAGCTGGTGCTCAGCGGCGCCGGACCGATCCGCAGACCGTCCGGGTGGCGGTAGTCCGGGATCACCCCGCTGTCCCACAGCGGCTCCAGCAGCTCCTCGAAGCCGGCCCGGCGCAGCGTCACGTGCCCGCCGCGGCGCTCCGGCTCGCGCGGGCTGACCACCTCGACGCCCAGCGGCGTCAGCCAGGCGTCCGCGATGTCCAGGACCAGGCCGGTGAGCAGCAGCGACTTGGTCCGCACCGCCTCGATACCGGCTTCGGCGAGCATGTCCAGGTTGGCGTGCATCGGCACCATCGCCAGGATCGGCGGGGTGCCGCTGAGCAGCGCCCGGGCGCCGGACGCCGGCTGATAACCGGGACCCATCTCGAACACCGCCCGATGCCCCATCCAGCCCTGGATCGGCTGGCGCAGCTCGTCCTGCAGGCCCTGGCGCAGGTAGCCGAACGCGGGCGCGCCCGGGCCGCCGTTGAGATATTTGTACGAGCAGCCGACCGCCAGGTCCACTCCCCACTCGTCGAGCCGGATCGGCACCGAGCCGGCCGAGTGGCACAGGTCCCACAGGGTCAGCGCGCCGGCCGCGTGCGCGATCCGGTTGATCTCCGCGACGTCGGCGAGCCAGCCGGAGCGGTACGCGACGTGGGAGAACAGCACCAGCGCGGTGTCCGGACCGACCGCGTCGGCGACCTGCGCGGGGTGCACGCCGGTGACCGGGTCGGTCTCGATCCAGTGCAGGGTGAGGCCGCGCTCGGCGGCGATGCCCTCCAGGATGTACCGGTCGGTGGGGAAGTTGTCGGTGTCGAGCACCACGGTGCGCCGGTCCGGGCGGGCGTCGACAGCGGCCCGGGTCAGCTTGTAGAGCAGCACCGTGGTCGAGTCGGCGACCACGGTCTGCCCGGCCGCGGCGCCCAGCGCGACCGCGCCGAGCCGGTCGCCGAGGGTGAGCGGCCAGTCCATCCAGCCGTCGGTCCAGCCGCGGATCAGCCGGCCGCCCCACTGGCCGCGGACGAAGTCGTCGAGCAGCCGGGCGGTCGCCTCCAGGGGACGGCCGAGCGAGTTGCCGTCCAGGTAGGAGACCGCCGAGGTGGGCACGAACCGGTCCCGGAAGGCCGCGAGCGGGTCGGCCGCGTCCAGGGCGGTGGCGCGGGCCAGCAGATCGTCGGTCAACGCGGGACTCCGATCTCGGTGCGGACGGCGTAGAGCTCCGGGAAGAATGTCAGATCGAGAGCGGCTTTCAGGAACGAGACCCCGCTGGACCCACCGGTGCCGCGCTTGAAGCCGATCGTCCGTTCCACCGTCTTGAGGTGCCGGAACCGCCAGAGCTGGAAGTTCTCCTCCAGGTCGACGAGCTCCTCGCAGGCCTCGTAGGCCTCCCAGTGCTGCTCGGCCTGCTCGTAGATGGCGGTGAGGACCGGCACCAGGTCGGCGCGGTACTCCCACGGCTCGGTGACGTCGCGCTGCAGGATCTCCACCGGGACCGGGTGTCCCTGCCGGGCCAGCAGGTGCAGGAACTCGTCGTACACGCTGGGCGTGCCGAGCAGCTCCTCGAGCAGCTCCCGGGCGGCCGGCTGGTCGTCGAAGATCTGCAGCATGTGCCGGTCCTTGTTGCCGAGCAGGAACTCGACCGCGCGGTACTGGTACGACTGGAAGCCCGACGACGTGCCCAGGAAGCTGCGGAACTGGGCGTACTCGGTCGGGGTCAGGGTGGCCAGCACCGACCACTGATCGGTCAGGGTCCGCTGGATGTGCTTGACCCGGGCCAGGCCCTTGAGCGCCGGCTTGAGCTCGTCCTTGGTCAGGTGGGACAGCACCCGGCGCAGCTCGTGGATGATCAGTTTCAGCCACAGCTCGGACGTCTGATGCTGGATGACGAACAGCAGCTCGTCATGGTGCTCCGGAACGCTCACCGGATGCTGAGCACCCAGGACCTCGTCCAGATGCAGGTATTCGCCGTACGAGAGATTCACTTTGAAGTCCCGGACGATGTCGTCTTCCAGCGGCCTCGATGCCGACATGGTGATCACCCACTCCTTGTGCGCCTCTTGAAGGAGATCACACCGGGCCCTGGTACACCCATCGGCCGTCGTGCCGGACGAATCTGCTGCGCTCGGTCATCACGCCGGGCGTGCCGCCGTCGCGGTAGTGCGCGCGGAACTCGACGAAGCCCTCGGCGTCGAAGAGGCCACCACCGGTGCTCTCCAGCACCTCCAGGCGTACCCAGCGCAGGGCGGGGTCACTCTCCAGCTCGTCCGGGCGGGTCTCCGGGAGCCAGGAGTGCAGAACATAATCGGACAGGTCCAGGGCGAACGCGCTGAAGCGCGATCGCATCAAGGCTTCCGGGTCCGGTGCCGGCTTGCCGTCGTGGATCGGTCCGCAACATTCCGCGTACGACGGTGAGCCGCACGGGCACGCCCGGGCGCGGGGGGTTCGCTTGCTACCAGCCATGCCGGACAGTCTTCCTCAGCCCGCCTGCTGCTCCACCACGATCCCGCTGATCACCTTCTGGCAGCGGTCCAGCTCCTCGATCAGGCCCTGCATCTCCTCGATCGCCGAGACCGCGCTCTGCGTGTCGGTGCGGATCCCGCCGACCTGGCTGCCGATCTCGCTGGTCGCCGTCGCGGTCTCGTTGGCCAGGTCCTTGACCTCGCTGGCGACCACGGCGAAGCCGCGTCCCGCCTCGCCGGCCCGGGCCGCCTCGATGGTGGCGTTGAGCGCCAGCAGGTTGGTCTGCTTGGCGATCGTGGCGATCAGCTGGACCACCTTGCCGATCTCGGTGCTGCTCGCCTCGAGCCGCTGGATCACCTGCACCGCGGTCTCCGCGGCGTGCACGGCGGCCTGGGTGGCGGTGGCCATGTCGTTGCTGACGTTGGCCAGCCGGAACACCGAGTCACGCTGCCGGTCGTGCGCCGACTGGTCCCCCGCGCCGCCGGAGGACCAGCTGTCGTTCTGATCCCAGTCGGTCATGTGGTGGGGTCCCTTTCTTACCGGTAGCCCCCAACATCCCACCCCTCCACCCGGGGCGGGCGGTTTTCGACAACCTCGCCGCGCTCGCCGTCAGGCAGCCGCTCGCCGCGCTCGCCGTCAGGCAGCCGCTCGCCCGCTCGCCGTTATGCAAGCGTGAGGTAAGCCCTGTCAGCACGAAGCGCGACGGTTAACCGGGTAAGTCCCGGGCGAACCGCGGCACACGCTCACCGCCCGTGAAACATCTTGGAAACTTAAAAGCTGCGCCTGCAACGATCGGCAAGCACTGTCATCAATTCCGAAATCGGCCGCAAAAGACGGTTCAGTTTTTGCAACATCCTGACGTAGGATTCCGGCGTGACCAAACGTCTTGCCGAGGTGGCGAAGAAGGCCGGGGTCAGCGAGGCAACCGTCAGCCGGGTGCTCAACGGCCGCAGCGGCGTCTCCGAGGCCACCCGCGCCTCGGTCCTCACCGCCCTCGATGTCCTGGGCTACGAACGCCCCACCAAACTCCGTGGCGAGCGCGGCCGGCTGGTCGGCCTGGTGCTCCCCGAACTGCAGAACCCGATCTTCCCGGCGCTCGCCGAGGTGGTGACCGCCTCGCTCGCCCAGCGCGGCTTCACCCCGGCACTGTGCGCCCGGACCATCGGCGGCGTCCCCGAGTCGGACTACGTCGAGATGCTGCTCGACCACCAGGTCTCCGGCGTCATCTTCGCCGGCGGGTCGTATGCGCTGGCCGACGCCTCGCACGAGCACTACCGCCGGCTCACCGACCGCGGGCTGCCGGTGGTGCTGGTCAACGCGGGCGTCGACGAGCTGGGCTTCCCCCGGGTGTCCACCGACGACGCGGTGGCGGTCGAGCAGGCGTACGGGCACCTGCGCTCCCTCGGCCACGAGCGGATCGGCATGGTGCTCGGCCCGGAGGGCCACATCCCGTCGCGCCGCAAGCTGGCCGCGATGATCCAGGCGGCCGGCTGGCCGGACACCGGAGTGTCGTCGGATCACCAGTGGGTCGAGCGCTCCAGCTTCTCGATGGAGGGCGCCCGGGTCGCCGCGGCCAAGCTGATCGAGCGCGGCGCCACCGGCATCATCTGCGCCAGCGACGTGCTGGCGCTCGGCGCGATCCGGGCCGCCCGGCGGCTGGGCCGGCAGGTGCCGGCCGACGTGTCGGTGGTCGGCTTCGACGACTCGGCGTTCATGACCTGCACCGATCCGCCGCTGACCACGGTCCGGCAGCCGATCGAGACGATGGGCCAGGCGGCGGTGGACCTGCTGGTCAGCCAGATCGAGGAGACCAACGTGCCGAGCGACGAGCTGCTCTTCGAGCCGGAGCTCGTGGTCCGCGGATCGACAGCTCCCGCCCCTCGATAGACGCCGCAAACCGACGGCCGTCGACCGCATCTTGCGGTGGACGGCCGTTTTTTCATGCCCGCCGACCGGGCGAAGGCCGGGAAATCACCTCAAACCACACCGCTGTCAACATCTGCCATCGCAATGTCGCGTCTTTTCAGTGCACGATCGAAACCTTGCGGAAATGAGTACGCCTCGCTACGGTGACTCCACTCACAGAGCTGACCACGGCGAGTGCCGGAGCGTCGACTCTGCGAACACGTGCATCGATGAAATCGCAGCTGTAGCTAAGCCAGATACCCGTTCCCGAAGGGATGGACAGATGTCCGCACCGCAGTACCGGAAGGCCGTGGCGTACGCGCTCGCGGCCGGCCTGGGACTCAGTCTCGCGGCGTGCTCCACGAAGAGCGACGACGCGGCGACCGACGCCAACGGCAAGGTCACCATCACGGTCGACTGCCAGCCGGTCGGTACCGAGAAGGACCTCCTGGCGAACTGGAACGCCGACGTCGCCGCGTTCCAGAAGGACAACCCCGACATCACCATCAAGAGCGTCAGCGTCGGCCAGCAGTGCAACAACCCGCCGGACTTCACCGCCCGGCTGGCCGGCGGCACGATGACCGACGTCTTCTACGGCTACATGACCGACCTGTCCCAGGTGCTCGACTCCGGCCAGGCGATGGACATCACCGAGTACGCGAACAAGGACACCGTCCCGACCTTCGACAGCATCGACCCGGCGCTGACCAAGGTCTTCACCGACGGCGGCAAGCTCTACGCCCTGCCGGTGAAGAACTACTCGATGGGCCTGGTCTACAACAAGACGCTGTTCCAGAAGGCCGGACTCGACCCGGCCAGCCCGCCGAAGACCTGGGCCGAGGTGCGCACCGCGGCCAAGAAGATCGCGGACGCCGACAAGGGCGCCGCCGGCTACGCGGAGTACAGCGCGGGCAACACCGGCGGCTGGCACTTCACCGCCGAGCTGTACTCGCAGGGCGGTCAGGTCCTCAGCGAGGACGGCAAGAAGGCCGACTTCAACAACGCGCTCGGCAAGCAGGTCCTGCAGAACCTCAAGGACATGCGGTACGGCGACAACAGCATGGGCACCCGCCAGCTGCTGCAGTGGGGCGACCTGCTGACCAACGCGGCGGCCGGCAAGGTCGGCATGTTCGTCGGCGCGCCGGACGCCACCCAGGCGATCGTCAGCCAGTTCAAGGGCAAGTACGAGGACTGGGCGGTGGCCCCGCTCCCCGGCCAGGACGGTCTCGCGAAGTCGACCCTCGGTGGCGGCGAGGGCTACTTCTTCAAGAAGGGCCTCACCCCGGAGCAGGTCAAGGCCGGCCTCAAGTGGGTCGCCTACGAGAAGCTGACCGTCGGCAAGGGCCAGTTCGACTACCCGCGGGCCAAGCCGCAGAACTACCCGGTCGGTGTGCCGCAGCCGCTGCTGTTCGCACCGGGCACCGAGGCGCAGAAGGCCGAGGTCGAGCTGCGCAAGGCGAACGCCAACGTCGACCCGGCGATCTACGCGCTGTTCGAGAACCAGCAGCTCCCGATCAAGGGTGAGCCGACCAACGCGCAGGCGATCTACGCGGTGCTCGACTCGGCGATGTCCGGGGTGCTGACCAACCCGAACGCGAACATCGACGAGCTGCTCAAGACCGCGGAGACCAAGGTCAACCAGCTGCTGGCCGCCGGTAGCTGATTCGGCGAGTGGTGAGGGCCGGTGCGCCGGCCCTCACCCTTCTCTTCAAGTGCAGGAGTTTTCCGTTGGCGATCATCACCGCCCCGGGCACCACCGAGAAGCTGGGCCGTAGTGAGCCGGCGATCCGGAACAACGCCCGGCGCAACCGCAAGATCCGCGACAACGTCACCGGGCACGCCTTCCTGATCGGGGCGGTCCTCTGCTTCGCCCTCTTCTCCTGGTATCCGATGATCCGCGGCATCGTGATGAGCTTCCAGCGCACCAAGCGCGGGGTGACCACCTGGGTGGGCTGGGACAACTACACCCGGATCGTCGCCGACCCGAGCTTCTGGCCGGCCTGGAAGAACACCTTCTACTTCACCGTCCTGGCGCTGATCCTGGGTTACGCGGTCCCGTTCTTCGTGGCGATCCTGCTCAACGAGCTGCGGCACGCCAAGGGCTACCTGCGGATCCTGGTCTACCTGCCGGTGATGCTGCCGCCGGCCTCGGCGCTGTTCCTGTTCAAGTTCTATGCGTACGACCCCAGCGACGCCGGCCTGTTCAACGCGATCCTCAAGTCGCTGCACCTGCCGACCTCGCAGTGGATGCAGTCGGCCGACGCCACCATGCCGGCCATGGTGATCGCCTCGACCTGGATGAACATGGGCGGCGCCGTACTGATCTACCTGGCCTCGCTGCAGAACATCCCGGGCGAGCTGTACGAGGCGGCCGAACTCGACGGCGCCGGACTCTGGCGGCGGATCTGGAACGTCACCATCCCGCAGACCCGGCTGATCCTGGCCCTGCTGGCGATGATGCAGATCGTCGCGACCATGCAGCTCTTCATCGAGCCGCTGATCCTGGCCAACGGCGCCGGCACCGAGGACTCCGCGACCACCGTGGCGTACCTGATCTACCAGCACGGCTTCTTCCAGAACGACCTCAACGGCGCCGCGGCGCTCGGGGTGATCATGCTCGTGGTGCTGGCCGCCTTCTCCGCCGTCTACGTGCGGCTGACCACCAAACAGGACTAGGACGGACGATGGCACAGGAATCCGGAACCCGCACGCTCGTCTCGCAGGCGCAGCTCCGGCGAGGACGCGGC
Source organism: Actinoplanes palleronii (assembly GCF_016862315.1). Classification (GTDB taxonomy): domain Bacteria; phylum Actinomycetota; class Actinomycetes; order Mycobacteriales; family Micromonosporaceae; genus Actinoplanes; species Actinoplanes palleronii. The sequence continues at coordinate 27,645 of NZ_BOMS01000085.1, forward strand.
AGGATCGTCTACTGGACGCTGCTCGCCACGATCATCCTGGGGTTCACCCTCGTCTTCCTCGGACCGCTCTACTGGATGGTCACCGGCGCGCTGAAGTCCGGCACCGAGATCGCGCAGACCCCGCCGACGTTGTGGCCGCAGCACCCGGAGACGGACAACTACGTCAACGCGTGGCACGACCTGAACCTCGCGAAGCTGCTGTTCAACACGTTCTACTACGCGATCGGAGCGGTGCTGTTCCAGCTGATCCTGGACACCGCGGCGGCGTACGCGCTGTCGAAGCTGCGCCCGGCGCTGGGCAACGTGATCCTCGGCGCGATGCTGGCGACCCTGATGATCCCGGCGATGGTGCTGATCGTCCCGCAGTACGTGACCGTGATCGACCTGCCGATCGTGCACGTCAACCTGCTCGACTCGCCGTTCGCGATCTGGCTGCCCCTGGTCGCCAACGCCTTCAACATCTTCCTGCTCAAGCGGTTCTTCGACTCGATCCCGGAGGACCTGATGGCGGCCGCCTCGGTGGACGGCGCCGGCCCGCTGCGCACCCTCTGGTCGATCATCCTGCCGATGTCGCGCCCGATCCTCGGCGTGGTCTCGATCTTCGCGGTGACCTACGTCTGGAAGGACTTCCTCTGGCCGAAGCTGGTCATGCCGTCGGCGGAGACCCGGACGGTCAGCGTCGGCATCGAGGCGTTCTCCCGGGGCACCTCGATGAACGAGATCGTCGCCGCCTCGGTGATCGCCGCGATCCCGACCGTGATCATCTTCCTGATCTTCCAGCGGAACATCATGTCCGGCCTGACCGCGGGCAGCGTCAAGGGCTGAGCGTCACACCTCTCTCTTCAAGGCCAACGTACGAAAGCGAGTTCTTCGTGTCCGGAATTGACGATGCTTGGTGGCGCGACGCGGTCATCTACCAGGTGTACCCCCGCAGTTTCGCCGACGCCGACGGTGACGGGGTCGGCGACATCGACGGCATCCGGGCGCACCTGGGCCACCTGCGTGACCTCGGGGTGGACGCGATCTGGATGAGCCCGTGGTACCCGTCGCCGATGGCGGACGCCGGTTACGACGTGGCGGACTTCCGCGACATCGACCCGGTCTTCGGTGACCTGGCCGGTGCCGAGGCCCTGATCGCCGAGGCGCACGCGGCCGGCATCCGCATGATCGTCGACATCGTCCCGAACCACATCTCCTCTGAGCACCCGTGGTTCAAGGCCGCGCTCGCCTCGCCGGACGCGCCCGAGCGCGACTACTTCTGGTTCCGGCCGGGGCGCGACGGCGGCGCGACCATGCCCACCGACTGGACCGGCGAGTTCGGCGGCACCACCTGGACGAAGGCACCAGACGGCTCCTGGTACCTGCACCTGTTCACCCCGGAGCAACCCGACCTGAACTGGGAGCACCCGGACGTCCAGGCCGAGTTCGAGGCGATCCTGCGGTTCTGGTTCGACCGCGGGGTGGACGGGATCCGGATCGACTCCGCCGCGCTGCTCTTCAAGGACAAAGACCTTCCCGAGGTACGCGAGGGAGCCCCGCACCCGTTCCACGACCTGGACGCGGTGCACGACGTCTACCGGGCCTGGCGCCGGGTCGCCGACGAGTACCCGGGCCGGGCGCTGATCGGCGAGGTGTGGATGCCGGAGGTGGACCGCTTCACCAACTACCTGCGCCCCGACGAGCTGCACGCGGCGTTCAACTTCGACTTCCTCGGCTGTGCCTGGGACCCGTACCTGATGCGCGACTGCGTCGACCGGACCCTGGACGCGCACGCCAAGGTCGGCGCCCCGCCCACCTGGGTGCTGTCCAACCACGACGTGACCCGGCACGTCACCCGGTACGGCCGGGCCGACACCACGTTCAGCTTCGACAACAACCTCGACGGCACCCCGGTCGACCTGGAGCTGGGCACCCGCCGGGCCCGGGCGGCCGCCCTGCTGTCGCTGTCGCTGCCTGGCGGCGCCTACGTCTACCAGGGCGAGGAGCTGGGCCTCTGGGAGAACGAGACCATCCCGGAAGACCAGATCCAGGACCCGATGTACGCCCGGCGCGGGCACACCCGGGACGGCTGCCGGGTGCCGCTGCCCTGGTCCGGCGACGAACCGCCGTACGCGTTCAGCACCACCACGCCCTGGCTGCCCCAGCCGGCCGAGTGGAAGGACCGCACGGTCCAGGCGCAGACCGGCGACCCGAGCTCGATGCTCGAGCTGTACCGCGCCGCGATCCGCCTGCGTCACTCGCAGGGCGCCGGGTTCGCCTGGCTGGATCGGGGCGCGACCGTGCTCGCCTACACCCGCGGCGCGGACTTCGCCTGCGTGCTCAACCTCTCCGGCGCACCCGTTCCCCTGCCGGAGCACCAGACCATCCTGCTCGCCAGCGGCCCGCTCGACGGTGACCTCCTCCCCCAGGACACCGCGATCTGGCTGCGCCTCTAGGCAACCGGTGGCGTCCCCGGTTCCACCGCCGGGGGCGCACAGGAGCAGGAAAGGAAACACCGGGGGCTGGCCACACCAAGGAAGGTACCCATGGCCAACCGCACCGCCCCACTAGCCACGCTCGCCGTCGTCCTCGCGGCAGCCGTCACCACCGTGATCTGGCAACCGCCCGCGGCGCACGCCGCCGGGCTGTCCCCCTTCGACGTCGCCGGGCGCGGCGCGACAGTACCGTTCACCGAGATCGAAGCCGAGAAGGCCGCCACCAACGGCACCTCGACCGGCACCGACCGCACGTACGGCACGCTCTCCTCCGAGGCCTCCGGCCGGGAGGCGGTCACCCTCGACGCCGCGGGTGAGTACGTCGAGTTCACCCTCACCAAGCCGGCCAACGCGGTCACCTTCCGGTACAGCATCCCGGACGGCAAGAACGCGTCGCTGGACCTGCGCACCGGCTCCACCCTGATCAAGACAGTGCCGGTGACCTCGAAGTACAGCTGGTTCTACGGGTACTACCCGTTCACCAACAATCCCGGTGACGGGCGGCCGCACCACTTCTACGACGAGACCCGGGCGACGTTCGGGACCACCTACCCGGCCGGCACCAAGATCCGGATCCAGGTGGGCTCGACCGCGCAGTCACCGAGCTTCACCGTCGACCTCGCCGACTTCGAGAACGTGCCGGCCGCGGTCGCCAAGCCGTCCGGCGCGATCGACGTGGTCGCCGACTACGGCGCGGACCCGACCGGCACCACCGACTCGACCGCGAAGTTCCAGGCCGCGGTGAACGCCGGCGCCTCGTCCGGGCGGGTGGTCTTCGTACCGGCCGGCAATTTCACGCTCTACAGCCACGTCATCGTCGACCGGGTCACCCTGGCCGGGGCCGGCCCCTGGTACACGGTCCTCGGCGGCCGGCATCCCACCCAGCGCAGCCAGGCGGCCGGCATCTACGGCAAGTACGTCGGCCAGGGCGGCCCGAGCCAGAACGTCGTCGTCAAGGACCTCGCGATCATCGGCGACATCCAGGAGCGGGTCGACGAGGACCAGGTGAACGCGTTCGGCGGGGCGATGTCGAACTCGACGATCGACAACGTCTGGATGCAGCACACCAAGGTCGGCGCGTGGATGGACGGTCCGATGGACAAGTTCACCATCAGGAACAGCCGGATCCTGGACCAGACCGCGGACGGCGTGAACTTCCACATCGGGGTCACCAACTCCACGGTGACCAACACGTTCGTCCGCAACACCGGTGACGACGGCCTGGCCATGTGGGCGGAGAACACGCCGAACGTGGCGAACTCCTTCACCCACAACACCGTTGTCGTACCGATCCTGGCGAACAACATCGTCAGCTACGGCGGCCGGGACATCAATATCAGCGACAACGTGATGGCCGAGACCGTCACCAACGGTGGTGGCCTGCACGTCGCGAACCGGTACCCGGGTGTCACCGGGCCGACCGCGGTGGCCGGCACCTGGACGCTGGCCCGCAACACCCTGATCCGCACCGGCAACGCCGACTACAACTGGAACTTCGGGATCGGCGCGCTGTGGTTCTGGCCGGACCAGGGCGCGATCACCGGGGCGACCATCAACGTCACCGACACCGACATCCTGGACAGCTCGTACGCCGGTATCCAGTGGATCGGCAACGCCACCAGCGGGCTGAACCTGACGAACGTGAACATCGTCGGCGCGGGCACGTTCGCGCTGCAGGCGCAGGCACCGGCGTCCGCGACGTTCACCAACGTCAAGGCGAGCGGGATCGCGCAGAACCCGCCGACCTACAACTGCGTGGGCTCGGCGCTGGCGATCACCGACGGGGGCGGCAACTCGGGCTGGCAGTCGGCCAACCCGTACTGCGGCCCGTGGCCCGCCCCTCGATGGGGAAACACCACGTCGACGCCCACTTCCAGCCCCACTGTTAGTCCGACGGCCAGCCCCACTGTTCCCAGCGGCAACCTCGCGGCGGGCCGCCCGGCCACCGCGACCGGGCAGGCCGACGTCTACGGCCCGGGCAACGTCACCGACGGCAACCCGAACACCTACTGGGAGAGCACCAACAACGCGTTCCCCCAGTCGATCACCGTCGACCTGGGCCAGAACCGGCCGGTGGCGCGGGTCGTCCTCAAGCTGCCGCCGGCGACCGCCTGGGCCACCCGGACCCAGACGCTGTCCGTCCTCGGCAGCACCGACGGGTCCACGTTCAGCACGGTGAAGAGCAGCGCCGGATACGTGTTCAACCCGGCGAGCGGCAACACGGTCACCGTTCCGGTCACCACGACGCAGCGCTACCTGCGCCTGACCGTCACCGGCAACACCGGCTGGCCCGCGGGTCAGCTCTCCGAGTTCGAGGTCTACGCCTCCTGAAAACCCCGGCGGGCGGCTCCCACCGATGTCGCCCGCCGGTCTTCACCGAACACCTCACCTCTCACGGAAGAAAGGTGCGCTCCCACATGTCCAGATTCAGACTCATGGTCGCTGCCACGGCAGCCGCCAGCGTCGTCGCCGCACTGATACACGCCCCGGCAGCCCTCGCCGCGGGCCCCAACCTGGCCGCCGGCAAGACCTTCAGCGCCAGCAGCTACACCGACGTCTACCCGGCCGGCAACGCCGGTGACGGCAACGCCAACACGTACTGGGAGAGCAACAACAACGCGTTCCCGCAGTGGCTGCAGGTCGACCTCGGTACCGCCACGCAGGTCAACCAGGCAATCCTCAAGCTGCCGCCGGCCACCGCGTGGAGCACCCGCACCGAGACGCTAGCCATTCAGGGCAGCACGAACGGCACCTCGTTCAGCGACCTCAAGGCGAGCGCCGGGTACACGTTCAACCCGTCCTCCGGCAACACCGTCACCGTCGACTTCACCGCGGCCAGCGCGCGGTTCGTCCGGCTGACCTTCACCGGCAACACGTCGTGGCCGGCCGGTCAGCTGTCCGAGCTGGAGCTGTACGGCCCGGTCAGCGGCGACAGCCAGGCACCGAGCGCGCCCGGCGGCCTCGCCTACACCCAGCCGGCCAGCGGGCAGATCCGGCTGAGCTGGAACGCGTCCACCGACAACGTCGGCGTGACCGGTTATGACATCTACGCGAACGGCCAGCTGCGCACCAGCGTGGCCGGGAACGTGCTGACCTGGACCGACAGCCAGCCGGACTCGGCGACCGTGGCGTACTACGTGCGGGCCAAGGACGCGGCCGGCAACGTGTCGGCGAACAGCTCGACGGTGACGCGCACCGGCGCGAGCGGCGACTCGCAGGCGCCGACCACGCCGGGAACGCTGTCCTACACCACGCCGGCCGCCGGGCAGATCCGGCTCAGCTGGGGCGCGTCGACCGACAACGTCGGCGTGACCGGCTACAACGTGTACGCCAACGGGACGCTCACGACCACCGTCACCGGGACCACGTACACCGACAGCCAGCCGGACACCGCGACCGTGGCGTACTACGTCAAGGCCAAGGACGCGGCCGGCAACGAGTCGGCGGCCGGCAACACGGTCACCCGTACCGGGGCGCCGCAGACCGGTGCCAACCTCGCGGTCGGCAAGCCGATCGAGGCCTCGTCGTCGATCTTCACGTTCGTCGCGACCAACGCGAACGACAACGACACCGCCACCTACTGGGAGGGTTCGGCCTACCCGGCGAACCTGACCGTGAAGCTGGGCGCGAACGCGACGGTCTCCTCGGTGGTCGTCAAGCTCAACCCGGCGACCGACTGGGGCACCCGGCAGCAGACGTTCGCGGTGCTCGGGCGGGAGCAGTCGGCCACCGCGTACACCACGATCGCAGGCTCCGCGACGTACACCTTCAATCCCTCGTCGCAGAACACGGTGACCATCCCGGTCTCCGCGACCACGGCGGACGTCCGTCTTTCCTTCACCGCCAACACCGGCGCACCCAGCGGTCAGGTGGCGGAGTTCCAGGTGATCGGCGCTCCGGCGGCGAACCCGGACCTGACCGTGACCGGCCTGTCCTTCGCGCCGGCCGCGCCGGTCGAGACCGACGCGGTGACGCTGTCGGCGACGGTCCGCAACGCGGGCACGGCCGCCTCGCCGGCCAGTTCGGTCAACTTCTACCTGGGTACGACGAAGGTCGGCACCGCGACCGTCGGCGCCCTCGCGGCCGGCGCCGCCTCGACCGTCTCGGCCTCGATCGGGGCCCGGGACGCGGGCAGCTACGCGCTCTCCGCGAAGGTCGACGAGGCGAACACGGTCATCGAGACCAACGACGCCAACAACTCCTACACCAGCCCGACGAACCTGGTCGTCGCGCCGGTCAGCAGCTCCGACCTGGTCGCCTCGGCGGTCTCCTGGTCACCGGGCAACCCGGCGGCCGGCAACACGGTGACGTTCGCGGCCACCCTGAAGAACCAGGGCACCGCGGCCACCGCCGGCGGCGCGCACGCCGTGACGGTGACCGTGCTGAACGGCTCGGCCACGGTCAAGACGTTCACCGGCTCGTACACCGGTTCCCTGGCCGCCGGCGCCTCCTCGCCGTCGATCACGCTGGGCACCTGGACCGCGGTCAACGGCAAGTACACGGTGCGTACCGTGGTCGCGACCGACGCCAACGAGTTGCCGGTCAAGCAGGACAACAACACCAGCGAGAAGCCGTTCTTCGTCGGCCGCGGCGCCAACATGCCGTACGACATGTACGAGGCCGAGGACGGCACCACCGGCGGCGGGGCGGCGGTCGTCGGCCCCAACCGCACGGTCGGTGACCTGGCGGGCGAGGCGTCCGGCCGCAAGGCGGTCACGCTGAACCAGACCGGCTCGTACGTCCAGTGGACCACCCGCAACCCGACCAACACGGTCGTCGCCCGGTTCTCCATCCCGGACGGCACCACCAGCTCGATCAACGTGTACGTCAACGGCACCCTGAACAAGTCCCTGCCGCTGACCTCGAAGTACGCCTGGCTGTACGGCAACGAGACGGCGCCGCAGAACTCCGGCACCGGCCCGCGGCACATCTACGACGAGGCGAACATCCTGCTCACCGGCTCGTTCCCGGCCGGCAGCACGATCAAGCTGCAGAAGGACGCCGGCAACAGCGGCTCGATCGCGATCGACTTCATCAACCTGGAGCAGGTCGCCCCTCTGGCCAACCCCGATGCTGCTCGTTACGTCGTGCCGACCGGTTTCGATCAGCAGTCGGTGCAGAACGCGCTCGACGCCGCCCGGCAGGACACCAGCAAGCTGGGGGTCTACCTCCCGGCCGGTGACTACCAGACCGCGAACAAGTTCCAGGTCTACGGCCGCTCCTTGCGCATCGTCGGGGCCGGGCCCTGGTACACCCGGTTCCACACCCCGGACACGCAGACCGAGACGGACGCCGGCTTCCGGGCCGACGCCACCGCCAACGGGTCGACGTTCGCGAACTTCGCGTTCTTCGGCAACTACACGATCCGGATCGACGGTCCGGGCAAGGTGTTCGACTTCGCCAACGTCGCCAACGTGACGATCGACAACATCTGGGCCGAGCACGTGGTCTGCCTGTACTGGGGCGCGAACACCGACAACATGGTGATCAAGAATTCGCGGATCCGGGACACGTTCGCCGACGGCGTCAACATGACCAACGGCAGCACCGGCAACCTGGTCGACAACAACGACGCCCGGTCCACCGGTGACGACGCGTTCGCGCTCTTCTCGGCGATCGACGCCGGCGGATCCGACGAGATCAACAACACGTTCTCGAACCTGTCCACCACGCTCACCTGGCGGGCCGCCGGCGTCGCCGTCTACGGCGGGTACGCCAACACCTTCAAGAACATCTACATCGCCGACACGCTCGTCTACTCCGGCATCACGATCAGCTCGCTGGACTTCGGGTACCCGATGAACGGCTTCGGCGCCAACCCGCCGACCGTTTTCGACAACATCTCGATCGTCCGGGCCGGCGGCCACTTCTGGGGCGCGCAGGTCTTCCCGGCGATCTGGATGTTCAGCGCCTCGAAGGTCTTCCAGGGCATCCGGGTCAGCAACGTCGACATCGTCGACCCGACCTACTCCGGCATCATGTTCCAGACCCAGTACATCGGTGGAAACCCGGTCAACCCGATCACCGACTCGGTCTTCACCAACGTCACCATCACCGGCGCGCAGAAGAGCGGCGACGCCTTCGACGCCAAGAGCGGCTACGGCATCTGGGCCAACCCGCTGCCGGAGACCGGCCAGGGCCCGGCGGTCGGCTCGGCCACCTTCACCAACCTGCAGATGAGCAACAACTTCAAGGACATCGAGAACCCGACCAGCACGTTCACCATCACCCGCAACTGACCCACTCCCGCAGGAAAGCCGCGTGTCCGGACCGTCTCCGGGCGCGCGGCCCCTTCATTTTTTTCGGTACGACCTGTGCACAGCCCCACCGCACACCGCGACGCATCCCCCACTCCCGACCGCGAGGCCGCATCCGGGCCGAATCCGGTGGAGACAGATCCGCCCACACCGACTGGCGCCGACGGTCGTCGGCTGGTGCTGGCGGCCCTCAAAGCAGCCCGATAACGGCCGCCAGGACCAGCTGAATGTGCTCGGCTGGTGCTGACGGCCCTTAAAACGGCCCGATACCGGCCGCCAGGACCAGCTCGGTGTGCCCGGCTGGGGCTGGCGGTCCTATCGAAGGGCGGGAAACCACCGTGGGGTGCTCGCCCGGCCGAGGTGGCGAGCGCCCGTGGTGGTCACAAGCGGCGCGAGACCACAAACCAGCGCTCGCCTGACCACCACGGCGAGCGGCCATCGTCGTCACAACGGCCCCGACACCACCGGGAGCGCTCGCCGGGCCGCCTGGGGCGCGGGGCGTCGTGTGGCTGAGGACGTACCGGAAAGGGGGTGCTGCCGGCGATGACCTGGAGTGGAGCAGCTGCCGGGACCGGACGCCCACATTCCGGGCCCGAGGCGGACCGTGACCGGCGGCGGCCCCGCCTGGCTGGCCACCCCGGCCATCCGGCAACCGCGAGCATGCGGCGGGTCCGGCTCCGGCTGGTGCCGGCGGCTGCCTCGAGGCCGTCGAGGCAGCCGTGACCGCCAGCCGGGACCGGGCGTGGAAGCGGGGCCGGAGCCTGGTGGCTTCGGCCCCGCGGGGTGGGGTGGGTCAGGCGGCGGGTGTGTGGAGTGGGCGGTGGGTGCCGAGGACCGGGTCGACCTGGTGCATCAGGGCTTCGGCGATGTCGAAGTACATGCCGGTGATGCGCAGCCGGCCGGCGGCCTCGGCGGCCTGCACCACCGGGTAGGTACGCAGGTTGGCGAGTTGCTGCAGCACGTTGTCGGTGCAGCAGCGCTGCTCGTCGTCGACGTCGGTGAAGTGGACGCCGGAGAGGCCGAGCCAGTCGCCGAGGGCCGAGCCGGGCTGAGCCGCCCCGGACATCAGGGCGCGGACCGCCCCGCAGCCGGAGTGGCCGCACACCGTGATGGTGGTGACGCCGAGGACGTCCACGGCGTACTCGATGGCGGCGCCGACCGAGGTGTCACCGGCGGCCGGGCGCGAACGGTGACCCGGCGCCGGTTGGTGCGGCGGGACCAGGTTGCCGACGTTGCGGACGCAGAACAGGTCACCCGGCCCGCTCGCGGTGATCAGGTTGGGCACCACGCGGGAGTCCGCGCACGTGATGAAGAGCTGTTCCGGGTTCTGCCCCTCGCGGGCCAGGGTGGCCAGGTGCGGCCGGACCATCGGGGCGACGCTGCGTTCGAACTCGGCGATGCCGGCCGCCATCGCGTCCCGGCGCTGGTGGTTGAGGCCCTGCCAGCGCGACCACGAGCCGATCAGCCGCGGCGTGCTCTTGTTGCTGCCGAGCCGGCCCGAGGTGGCCTGGTGGAACCAGGAGTCGTGCACCTCGCGGATCCGGACCGTGCCGCCACCTTTGTGGTACGCGTCCGCCCAGTTCTTGATCGTCTCGAAGGCGCCGTGGTCGAGGTAGTCCAGGTGCAGCTCGACCTCGACCTCCTGGCCGGGCGGGATCGCGCCGAACTCCCGGGTGAGGCGGGCCGACTCGATGAACGCGCAGGTGCCGGCGATGTTCACCGACCACTGCCCGGGCGCCTGTTCGACGGTCTGGATCTCACAGCGGGTGAGCCGCCAGAGGATCATCGCGGCGGCCGTGACCATGCCGAGCGCGACCCCGGTGAGCAGGTCGACGGCGACCACCCCGATCGCGGTGACCAGGTAGGTGGGCAGTTCCCGGTGCCGGGCGTAGGTGCGGATCTGGCCCAGGTCGATCAGCCGGAGACCGACCACGATCAGCACGGCGGCCAGCACCGCCATCGGGATCCGTTCCAGCAGCCCGGCGCAGAGCAGCACGAACGCCGCCACCCACACGCCGTGCATGATCGCCGAGGCGCGGGTCCGCGCGCCGGCGGCCACGTTCGTCGAGCTGCGGACGATCACGCCGGTCACCGGCAGACCGCCGAGCAGGCCGGAGACGGTGTTCGCGGCGCCCTGGCCGATCAGCTCCTTGTTGAGCCGGGCGCGCGGGCCGTCGTGCATCCGGTCCACCGCGACCGCGGAGAGCAGCGATTCGACGCTGGCGACGAGCGCGATGGTGAGCACCGCGACGGTGATCTGGCGCAGGGGCGCGTCCGGCCAGACCGGGGTGATCAGCTCGGCGAGCGGCTCCTCGGGAAGTTTGACCCGGGTCACGTCGGCGCCGGTGACGTGCGCCAGCACGGTCACTCCGACGACCGCGACCAGGGCGGCGGGCAGCAGCGAGATCGTGACGAAACGGGGCCAGAGGATCAGGACCGCGATGGTGAGCAGGCCGAGCGCCGCGGACAGGCTGTGGTGCTCGACGATCTGGGCGGGCAGGTCGCGCAGGTTCGCCCAGGCCGAGCTCTGCGGCGCGCCGCCGAGCAGCACGTGCACCTGGCTGAGCGCGATGACCAGCCCGATGCCGGCCAGCATGCCGTGCACGACGGCGGGTGAGAGGGCGAGGGCGGCGCGGCCCAGGCGGGACACGCCGAGCAGGATCTGGACGATCCCGGCGAGGGCCACGACCGCGGCGGTGCCGGCGAAGCCGAAGTCGGCCACCGCTCCCGCCACGATCACGGTAAGGCCCGCGGCCGGGCCGCTGACCTGGAGTGGGGCGCCACCTAGGGCGCCCGCGACGATGCCGCCGACAACAGCGGCGACCAATCCCGCGAGAAGCGGGGCCCCGGATGCCGCGGCGATGCCGAGCGACAGCGGGATGGCGATCAGGAACACGACGATGGACGCCGGCAAGTCCCGGCGCAGGAACTGCGTCAAGTCGGACATTGCGTAAAAATACCGAGAAATGGTTACGGCAGCTTTACGACGCTCGTACGCCCAGGCAAAACACAGCTATGTGCCCGCAAATTCCCAGCTACCGGGAGAAAAGCCGCACAACCGGTCCGCCAAACCAAACAAAAGACCTTTTTGTGTACGGAACAGCAGGCGACTACGCCTTCCAGACGTCCTGGTTCGCCTCGTACATCTCGCGGAGGATGGCCGGCACGTCGTAGGTCAGCTTCCAGTCCGGGAAGTGCTCCTCGAACCGGCCGGTGCCGCTGATCCACCACTGGTGGTCGCCCATCCGGTTCTCGTCGACGTATTCGGTGCGCGCCTCGCGGCCGGTGATCTCCTCGGCGATCGCGAAGGCCTCGATGTGGCTGCAGTTCGAGAACCGGCCGCCGCCCATGTTGTAGATCTCGGCGACCCGCGGGGCGCGGAAGAACGCCTCGAACGCGGAGACCAGGTCGTGCGAGTGGATCGCGTCGCGGACCATCTTGCCCTTGTAGCCGTAGATCTTGTAGAGCCGGCCCTCCATCACGCAGCGCATCACGTACGCCAGGAAGCCGTGCAGCTCCGCCGCCGAGTGACCCGGCCCGGTGAGCGTGCCACCGCGGAACACCGAGGTCGGCATGTCGAAGTACCGGCCGTACTCCTGGACCATGACGTCGGCGGCCACCTTGCTCGCGCCGAAGACCGAGTGCATGCTGCTGTCGATCGACATGGTCTCGTCGATGCCGCCGTACCACTTGTGGTCCTCGGGCAGCTCCCAGCGGGTCTCCTGCTCGACCAGCGGCAGCGAGTTCGGCGTGTCGCCGTACACCTTGTTGGTCGAGGTGAAGATGAACGGCGCCTCGATCGCGTGCCGGCGGGTCGCCTCCAGCATGTTGATCGTGCCGACCGCGTTCACGTCGAAGTCGGTGAACGGCTCGCGGGCCGCCCAGTCGTGGCTCGGCTGCGCGGCGGCGTGGATCACCAGGCCGATGTTCTTGCCGAGCTTCGCGAAGAGCTGGTCCAGGCCTTCGCGGTCCCGGATGTCCAGCGAGTGGTGCGTGTAGCGGTCGCCGATCTCCTTGGTGAGCCGCTCCAGGTTCCACTTGGTGGAGCCGTCGGCGCCGAAGAAGTAGCCGCGCATGTCGTTGTCGACACCGACCACGTCCATGCCGAGGCCGGCGAAGTGGCGAACCGACTCCGAACCGATCAGACCGGCCGAGCCGGTGATGACGACGACGCTGCCCATCAGGACCTCCGCGGGGATGTGGTGCCGACGCCCGAGGTTACCGGTAGCGACGAAGGCCCGGCCGCGCCGGTCGGTGTGTCGCGATCATCATGCTTGGCGCGAGCGCGAAACGGGCACGTCACAGATCTGCCACATCCGATGGGAAGGCTCCGGCGATACGAACGCTATGCCGGACTTGATAGCAGAGGCGGTCGCAATGACGGAGTCCCTTCCGGCTTTGGATCCCCCCATGCCCGCCACGAATGCGCTCACCCTCGGTGCCGAGGAGGAGCTGCACGTCGTCGATCTGGCCACCCGGGAACTGGTGCCCCGGGCCCCGGAGGTGCTCGACCAGCTCGACCCGAAGCACTTCTCGGCCGAGCTGCACCGCTCGGTGGTGGAGACGAACACCCCGGTCAGCACGACCCTGGACGGTCTGCGCGAGGGCATCGCGGAACGCCGGCGGGCCGCCCTGGCGGTCGCCGAGTCGCTCGGGCTGGGCCTGGTCGCGGCCGGCACGGTGCCGCTCGTCGACCTGGACACCCTGCCGGTCACCCCGACCACCCGGTACCGCCGGATGCTCAGCGAGTACCAGATGCTCGTCCGCGAGCAGCTGATCTGCGGCGCCCAGGTGCACGTCGGGGTGCCGGACCGGGACGAGGCGGTGTCGGTGGCCCAGCGGGTCGTCCCGGCGCTGCCGGTGCTGCTGGCGCTCTCGGCCAGCTCGCCGTTCTGGATGGGCGAGGACTCCGGGTATGCCAGTGCCCGCTCGCTGGTCTGGACGCGCTGGCCGACGGCCGGCGACAGCGGCGAGCTGCACTCCGCCGAGGAGTTCGACATGCTGGTCAACGACCTGATCGCGTCCGGCGCGATCAGCGACCCGAAGATGGTCTACTTCGACGTCCGGCCGTCCGCGCACGTGCCCACGGTCGAGCTGCGGGTCACCGACGCCTGCCCGGACGTGGACACCGTGGTGCTGCTGGCCGGTCTGTTCCGGGCGCTGGTCCGGCGGGCCCAGGAGGACTACCGGGCCGGCAAGCCGCTGCCTCCCTCGCGGCCCCCGTTGCACCGGGCCGCGATGTGGCGGGCGGCGCGCTCCGGCCTGGAGGGCGACCTGCTCGACCTGCCCCGCTCCCCGGTCGCGGTGCCGGCCGCCACCGCGGTCGAGCACCTGGTCGGCGAGCTGCGCCCGCACCTGGAGGCGCTCGGTGACTGGGAGCAGGTCTTCGACCTGTCCGCGCGGGCGCTGAGCCGGGGCAGTTCGGCCGCCCGGCAGCGCCGCGCGCTGCAGCGCCGCGGCCGGATCGCCGACGTGGTGGATCTGCTGGTCTCGGAGACGCGGGGCGGGGCCGCGGCTCCGGTTCCGGGTGGGACCGGGGCACCGGCCAGGCTCATTCCGTACGCGGTGGTCGGCGACGAGGCGTTCCCCGAGGACGCGGTCACCGACGAGTACGCGGACATGGTGCCGGTGCTCACCGCGCTCGGCGCCACCGGCCTGCGGCACCGGGAGGACGCCCGGGACGAGGAACAGCGCGCCAACGGCGTCACGTTCAGCGTGGCCGGCGAGGCGGCCACCCGGCTCTTCCCGTTCGACCTGGTCCCCCGGGTCGTGCCGGCGACCGGCTGGACGGCGTTGCAGTCCGGGCTGACCCAGCGGGTCCGCGCCCTGAACGCGTTCCTCGCCGACGTCTACGACGGGCGGCAGATCGTCGCCGACGGGATCATCCCGGAGTGGGTCATCGACGGCTCGCCCGAGCTGCGGGCCAGCGGCGCGCTGGTCGCCGGGCAGGGCACCCGCGCCCAGGTGGCCGGTGTGGACCTGGTCCGTGACGAGGACGGCAAGTGGTGCGTGCTGGAGGACAACCTGCGGGTGCCGTCCGGCATCGCGTACGCCATGCAGAACCGCCGGCTGACCGAGAGCATCCTGCCCGAGCTGCCCCGGCCGCGGAACCTGATCCCGGTCGAGGACACCCCGCGGCTGCTCAAACAGGCGCTGCTGGCCTCGGCCAAGCCGTCCGCCGGCGACAACCCCTCGCTCGTGGTGCTGAGCCAGGGCCCGGACGACTCGGCCTGGTTCGAGCACCGGATGCTGGCCGAGGCGATGGGTGTGCCGGTGGTGCGCAGCACCGAGCTGTTCGTCGAGGACGGCCGGGTGCGGCGGCTGCGCGACGGCAAGCGCTACCCGGTGGACGTGATCTACCTGCGGATGGGCGAGGACAGCCTGGTGCACTCGCCGGGCGCGGACGGGATGCCGCTGGGCCCGAGCCTGGTCTCGGCGCTGCACGCGGAGACGGTCACGCTGGCCAACGCGCTGGGCAACGGGATCGGCGACGACAAGGCCGTCTACGCGTACGTGCCCAAGATGATCGAGTACTACCTGAGTGAGAAGCCGCTGCTGGCGGACGTGCCGACGTACCTGTGCGGGGTGCCGGACCAGCGGGCCGAGGTGCTGTCCCGGCTCGACGAGCTGGTCAGCAAGCCGGTCGACGGGTACGGCGGTGACCGGATCGTGATCGGGCCGCACGCGACCGCCGACGAGCTGGACGCGCTGCGGCGGCAGATCCGTACCGCCCCGCACCGGTGGGTGGCGCAGGACCTGGTCCGGCTCTCCACCCACCCGGTCTTCGACGGCCACCAGCTGGCGCCCCGGCACGTGGACCTGCGCGCGTTCGTCTTCACGGGCGGCGACGGGAGCAAGCCCGTGGTGGCGCCGGCCGCGCTGACCCGGGTGGCCCCGGCCGGCTCCATGATCGTCAACTCGTCGCGCGGCGGCGGCTCGAAGGACACCTGGCTACTCGCAGAGGGAGGCAAGTGATGTGTGGCATCGCCGGTGAGATCAGATATGGCGAACGGCAGGCGGACGCCGAGGCGGTCCGGCGGATGCTGCCCTGCATGCAGTCGCGCGGGCCGGACGGCGACGGGGTCTGGGAGCACGGACGGATCGTTCTCGGTCACCGGCGCCTGAAGATCATCGACCTGAGCGAGAACGGCGCGCAGCCGATGACCGACGACGAGCTGCGGCTCACCGTGGTCTTCAACGGCTGCGTCTACAACTACCAGGAGCTGCGCACCGAGCTGCAGGGGTACGGCTACCGCTTCTTCTCCACCTCGGACACCGAGGTGATCCTCAAGGCGTACCACCGGTGGGGCGCCGACTGCGTCACGCACTTCCTCGGGATGTTCGCGTTCGCGGTGGCCGAGCACGACAGCGGGACGGTCACGCTGGCCCGGGACCGGCTCGGGATCAAGCCGATGTACCTGGCCGAGACGCCGGGGCGGTTGCGCTTCGCGTCGACGCTGCCGGCGCTGCTGGCCGCCGGCGGGGTGGACACCACCGTGGACAAGGTGGCGTTGCAGCACTACATGACGTTCCACTCGGTCGTCCCGGCGCCGCGGACCATGCTCGCCGGGGTCCGGAAGCTGCCGCCGGCCACGGTGCGGGTGGTCACCGCGGACGGGACCGTGTCCGAGCGGGTCTATTGGGAGGCGGGCTTCGATCGTACGAAATCGATGTCTTCCGACGAGTGGGCCGCAGCCGTGCGGGACAAGCTCAACCTCGCGGTGAAGCGGCGGATGGTCGCCGACGTGCCGGTCGGGGTGCTGCTCTCCGGCGGTCTCGACTCGAGTCTCATCGTGGCGCTGCTGGCCGAGCAGGGGCAGCACGGGCTCACCACGTTCAGCATCGGGTTCGAGTCGGGCGGTGGCGAGGCCGGCGACGAGTTCGCCTATTCGGACCTGATCGCCAAGCAGTTCGGCACCGAGCACCACCAGATCAAAATCGGGCACGACCGGTTCCTGCCGGCGGTGGACCGCACCGTCGCGGCGATGAGCGAGCCGATGGTCAGCCACGACTGCATCGCCTTCCACCTGCTCAGCGAGGACGTGGCAAAGCAGGTCAAGGTCGTACAATCAGGGCAGGGCGCGGATGAGATCTTCGCCGGTTACAGCTGGTACCCACCCCTCGCCGGCGTCCCCCGGGAGCAGGCCGCCGAGGCGTACGCGAAGGAGTTCTTCGACAGGCCGTTCGCGGCGCTGACGAAGCAGCTCAGCCCGGCCTGGATGCTCGAGGAGGACACCGCGGCGGCCTTCGTCGCGGCGAGTTTCGCCCGGCCCGGCGCGACCACCGCGGTGGACGCGGCACTGCGGCTCGACTCGCAGGTGATGCTGGTCGACGACCCGGTCAAACGGGTCGACAACATGACTATGGCGTGGGGGCTGGAAGCACGCGTACCCTTCCTCGATCACGAGTTGGTGGAACTCGCCGCGGCCTGCCCGCCCGAGCTGAAACTGGCCTCGGACGGCAAGGGTGTGCTCAAGGACGCGGCGCGCGGGCTCGTGCCGGACGAGGTGATCGACCGCACCAAGGGCTACTTCCCGGTTCCGGGGATCCGGCACCTGGAGGGGACGATGCTGACGAAGGTGCGTGACGCTCTCCACGCGCCGGAGGCTCGCGCCCGCGGGCTGTTCCGGCCGGAGTACGTCGACGCGCTGCTCGCCGACCCGAACACTCCGCGCACCACGCTCGGGGCGAACCAGTTGTGGCAGCTCGCGCTGCTGGAGATGTGGTTACAGCACAACAAGATCTAGGGGGACTCGCGTTGGAAGGTCAGCTCCACCGCATCGACGTGACCGTTCTGCCGACCGGCTTCTTCCGCCCAGCCGGTCTCGCCTCGGAGATCGCCGGTAACTGGTCACCGGCGTTGTCCCCGGACGGACGGCACGCGGCGTACGTCTCCGACCGCAGCGGCACTCCCGCCGTCTGGGTGCAACCGGTCGGCAGCGAACTGACCTTCCAGATAGCGTTCCCGGAACCGGTGACCGAGGTGGCGTGGTCGTCCGGCGGTGGCTGGCTGGCCTGCCAGATCGCACCGGGCGGCGCGCCCCGGCACGAGGTGTGGCTGGTCCGGCCGGACGGGTCGGACCCGCACCAGGTGGCCGGGTTCGGCGAGGACACCGCGGAGAACATGCGGTGGCTGCCCGGACGGCCGGTGCTCGCCCTGACCGAGAACCTGACCAGCACGGTCCTGGTCGACGTGGTGGCCGGGACCCGCGACGTGATCGCGAAGGGCGACCTGGTGTCGCTCTGCGACGTCGACCCGGCCGGGCGGTTCGCGCTGCTGCGGTACGGCCCGCGGGGCTCCCGCCGGATCGTGCTGCGGGATCTCGCCACCACCTTCGACGAGGTCATCACGCCGGGTGAGGTGGCGGTGTTCAGCCCCGGCGGCGGATGCGTCTACGCGCGCAGCGAGGACGGCGAGTTCCCGGCGCTGGTCCGGATCGCCGGCGGCACCACCGAGGTGCTCGCGTCCGGCCCGGCCGAGGTCGAGTCGTTCGCGGTGACCGCGGACGGGCGCACGGCCGCGCTGCTCTGGAACGTCCGCGGCGGCGAATCCCTGCTGGAACTGCTCGACCTGGACCACGACGGCCACGGCCAGAAGCAGTCGGTGCCGCTGCCCGGCGCGGTCGTCACCGGGTTGTGCTGGAGCTTCGACGGCTCGACCCTGGCGTTCACCGCCGAGGGACCGGGCCAGCCGCACGGGGTCTGGGCCTGCGACCGGGACGGCGCGAACCTGCGGGCGATCTCGGCCGAGCCGGCCGCCGTCGACGCGGTGCACCCGACGCTGGCGACGTTCCCGGCGCACGACGGGCGCACGCTGACCGGGTGGCTGTTCACCCCGGCCGGCACCGGGCCGCACCCGACGGTGATCTGGCTGCACGGCGGGCCGGAGGCGCAGGAGCGTCCGGGGCACGGGCCGCTGTTCCAGTCGCTGGTCCGGCGCGGGATCGCGGTGCTGGCACCCAACGTACGGGGGTCGTCCGGGTTCGGGCGCGACTTCGTGAACGCCGACAACATCGGGCTGCGGTACGGCGCGATCGAGGACGTCCGGTCCTGCGTGACGTACCTGCGGGAGGCCGGGATCGCCAACCGGGTCGGCGTGATGGGCCGCTCGTACGGCGGGTACCTGACGCTGGCGGCGCTGTGTGCGTACCCGGAGCTGTTCGACGTCGGCATCGACGTCTGCGGGATGTCGAACTTCGCGACGTTCTACGAGCACACCGAGCCGTGGATCGCGTCCGCCGCGATCAGCAAGTACGGCGACCCGGGCGCGGACGCCGACCTGCTGCGCGACCTGTCGCCGATCCACCGGATCGACCGGCTGCGGGCGCCGCTGATGGTGGTGCACGGCGAGAACGACAGCAACGTGCCGGTGATCGAGGCGGAGCAGGTGGTGGCGGCGCTGGCCGCTCGCGGGATGCCGCACCGCTATCTGCTGTTCCCGGGCGAGGGGCACGAGCTGCTGCACCGCTCGTCCCGGGCCGCCTACCTCCGCGAGACCATCGACTGGCTCACCACCCACCTCCAGCCCTGACCCGCGCTGTGTGTGAAGTTCGGGCGCGCTCCGCACCCGAACTTCACACACAACCCGGCGCACCCCGCTGCGTGGGGACTTTCGGCGCGCACCGCACCCCAACTTCACACACAACCCGGCACACCCCGCAGCGGGGGGACTTTCGGCGCGCACCGCACCCCAACTTCACACACAACCCGGCGCACCCCGCAGCGTGGGGACTTTCGGCGCGCACCGCACCCGGAACACGCAACCGGTCAGACGCAGGGGCTGGACAGGACCAGCAGCAGGAAGACGAGCAGCGCGGCGATCCGGCTGGTCATCGCCCGGCTCATTCCTCGGCGGGGAGGCGCTGCTCCAGTCGCTCGATGCGGGCGAGCAGCGGCTGCAGCGCGCTCGCCAGCAACGCCGCCGGGTCAGGGGCCGCGGCGGACGTGGCGCGCAGCTGCGCATAGCCCGACGCGGCCGCGGTGTTCGCCCGCAGGTGGACATATCCAGCCAGGGCCGAGGCCACCGCCCGGCGGGTCAGCCGCGGCTCGGCGCCGGCCGCGCGCAGCACCTGGCCGGCCACCCCGTCCGGCTCCGCGACCAGGCCGAGCAGCAGGTGCTCGCAGCCCACGTAGTTGTGCCCCATCCCGACCGCCTCGGTCACCGCCAGCTCCAGCGCGCCGGCCGCCGGCGTGCTGAAGTGCACGCCCGGACCGGGGCCGGCCACCTCGGCGACCTCCTGCCGGTCCAGGTCGCGCTGCAGTGCCGGCGGTTCGATCTCGATGGCCCGGAGCACGCTCAGGGACAGGTTGGCGCCCTCCTGGATCATCGCGCCGAGCAGGTGGCCGGTGCCGACCGCGGCCGCGCCGCCGGCTCGCTCGACGGCCAACCCCAGCACGGTACGAGCGCGGCCGGTCAGCAGCGGGAATCGCTCCTCGAGGTCGGCGCTGGACAGCTCGGTCAGGGACGTCTCCCGGATCGCGGTGACCCGGCGCACCGCCTGTTCGAGGGCTCGCTGGCAGATCGCGGAGACCGGGAGGCCGGTCTCCTTGACCGCCTCGGCCAGCTCGTCCGGCAGATACACGTTGATCTTCGGCATCGCGCACACCTCCACAGCAATTGGGGTTACAACTATATACCCCCACAGGGGTTATGCGCAGCACCGGCAGTGAGCAGACGCACGTTGCAACCCGGCGACCTGCGGAGAAGGCTGGAAAAGAATCCACGAGTGGAAGGCCCCACATGTCCCTGCGACCCGGAGCCCGGGCCTGGGCGGTGTGGGCCGCCGGCCTCGCCGCGTACACCGTCGCCGTCCTGCACCGCACCTCACTGGGCGTCGCCGGGCTGGACGCGCAGCAGCGATTCGACGTCAGCGCCGGCACCCTGGCGAGCTTCGCGGTGCTGCAGCTGCTCGTCTACGCCGGCCTGCAGATCCCGGTCGGGCTGCTGCTCGACCGATTCGGATCACTGCGGTTGGTGGTGTGCGGCGGGCTGGTGATGGCCGCCGGGCAGACCCTGATGGCGTTCTCCGACGGGATCACCGGTGCCGTGTTCGCCCGGGTGCTGGTCGGTGCCGGCGACGCGATGACCTTCATCAGCGTGCTGCGGCTGGTCCCGCGCTGGTTCCCGCCCCGGCGCGTGCCGGTGCTGACCCAGATGACCGGGCTGGTGGGGCAACTGGGCCAGATCGTCTCCGCCGTACCCCTGGCCGCTCTTCTTGCCGGGCCTGGCTGGACCACCGCCTTCCTCGGCGCCGCCGGCACCGGATTCTTCGTCTCGCTGGTGGCCTTCGCCGCGCTGCGGGACACCCCGGAGCGGCGCTTCAGCAGTGGCACCGCGGTCAACCTGCGGCAGCTCGGCACCGACCTGGGCGACGCCTGGCGGCACCCGGGCACCCGGCTCGGGCTGTGGACGCACTTCACCACCCAGTTCACCGGCACGGTGTTCGCCCTGATGTGGGGCATCCCGTTCCTGATCGCCGGCGAGGGGCTGACCCGCGGCGAGGCCGGATCGCTGCTGACCATCTTCGTGATCACCGGGATGGCCGCCGGGCCGGTGCTCGGCACCCTGGTGCAGCGCTACCCGCTGCGCCGGTCGCTGCTGGTGCTCGGCATCGTCGCGATCAACCTGGGCGCGTGGGCGCTGGTCCTGCTCTGGCCGGGGCGGGCCCCGCTGCCGGTGCTGGTCCTGCTGGTGGTCGCACTCGGCTCGGGCGGGCCGGGCTCGATGATCGGTTTCGACTACGCCCGCAGCTTCAACCCACCGCACCGGCTCGGCACCGCGACCGGCGTCGTGAACGTCGGCGGTTTCGTCGCCTCACTGGTGACCATCGAGCTGATCGGCCTGATCCTGGACGCCCGGACGGGTGGCAGTGCCGACTATCACATCGCCGATTTCCGGATCGCGATGTCGGTGCAGTTCGTGGTCGCCGCGGTCGGCCTGGCGGGCATTCTGCGCAATCGGCGGCTGGCCCGACGCCTGCTCGAGGAGGAGGAAGGCATCGTCATCCGGCCCTTGCGGGTGGTGCTGGCCGAGCGGCGGAGTTTAGCCGCCAGCCGTGCGGTAAAGGCTGAGGGCTGGCACGACTGAAAGGGGGCACATGACTGAGCACGCGCACCACCGGGTCTGGTCCGGTATCGACATCCCGAAGACCATCGCCGGCACTCTGGCCGCGGTCTCCGCGGCAGTGGTCGGTTCGTTCCTCGGCGTGGCCGGCACACTGATCGGCGCGGCCGTGGCCAGTCTGATCAGCTCGGTGGGCACCGAGATCTACCACCGGTATCTGGAACGGGGCACGAAGAAGCTGCAGACCGCGTTCGTGACCGCGCCGGCCGCCGTCGGGACACCCGAGGTGGCCGCGGCACCGCAGCCGCCGTCCGACGAGCCGGCACCGGCCCGGCAGATCCGCTGGAAGCGGATCTCGCTGGTGGCCGCGTCGCTCTTCGTGCTCGCGATGGGCACGCTCACCGCGGCCGAGTTGCTGGCCGGACGGTCCGCGGCGGACGCCACCGGCGGCAAGTCCGGCGGCGCGCCGACCGTGTTCAACTGGACCGGCAACGACTCGTCGAGCGACGCGGACACCGACAAGCCGGCTCCGGCGTCGTCCACGACACCGGCCGGAGCCGACCCGAGCACGGAACCGGCCGCCGAGCCGAGCTCGCAGCCGGACCAGGGCACCGCGACCACGGCGCCGGCCGACCCCGGTACGGCCACCACCGAACCGGCCGCGGAGCCGACCACGGAGGCGCCGGCCGAGCCGGAACCGACCACCGGGGCCGACACCGATCAGGGCACCGCGGAACTGCCGGAGCAATAGGAAGGGATCGAGGAATGGACGCGAAGGGTCTTCTCGAGGACGCGTACGGCCGCCTGCCCGACCTGGTCGGCACGGCGATCCGCGGCCTCACCCCGGAGCAGCTCCGCTGGGCGCCGCAGCCCGGCGCCAACTCGATCGGCTGGCTGGTCTGGCACCTCACCCGGGTGCAGGACAGCCACCTCGCCGAGGTGCTCGGCGCCGAGCAGGTCTACGTCGACGGCGGGTGGGCGGCCCGGTTCGGCCGCAAGCCCGACCCGTCCGACACCGGGTACGCCCACACGGCCGCCCACACGGCCGCCGACGTGGCCGCCGTCGTCCCGGAGAGCTCCGAGGCGCTGACCGATTACTACCAGGCCGTGCACGAACGCACGATGGTCTACCTGGGTGGTCTCACCGACGCCGAGCTGGACCGGGTCGTCGACCGGAGATGGAATCCGCCGGTCACCCTCGGCGCCCGGCTGATCAGCGTGTACGACGACGACGCCCAGCACGCCGGCCAGGCCGCGTACGTCCGGGGCCTGCTCCCCTGACCGTATGACACCTGTCAGCGGCTGATCGACGTCGATGGGGCTAGCGTCGGGGCATGGTGGAATACCGAGCCAGCCAGACCGCGGTCCTGGTCGCCCAGGGACGGGCCGCCGCACACGAGCGGCTCGCCCCGGGACGGTTCACCGATCCGACCGCGCGGGCGCTGCTGCGTGACGACGAGCTGACCACCGTCGATCTGGTCCGCCGGGACGAACCACCCGCGGACTGGACCGGCCGGGTCACGTACGAGATGGTGCGGCGCTGCGCCGAGATGATGGTGCCGCGGACCGTGGCGATCGACGCGGCGATGCGGGAACGGCGTACCCCTCAGGTTGTCATTCTCGGCGCGGGCCTGGACGGACGCGCCTGGCGGATGCCGGAGCTGGCCGCCGCGGACGTCTACGAGGTCGATCAGCCCGCCTCCCAGCAGGACAAACGGGAGCGCTCGGGCATCCTCGACGGCAAGCCGCCGGTGTTCGTGCCGGTGGACTTCGAACAGGACCGGCTCGGCGACGCGCTCGCCGCGGCCGGTCACCGCGCCGCCGCGACGACCTGGGTGTGGGAGGGCGTGGTGCCGTACCTGACCCCGGAGCAGGTGGACACCACGGTGCGGGCGGTCGCCGCGCTCTCCCCGCCCGGCAGCCGCCTGATCATCAGCTATCAGGCCCGGTCGGGGCGGGCGCGGGTCGGCCGGCTGGTGGCGCACTCGATGGCGAGGGTCACCGGGCACGTCAGTCCGTGGGCCGCCGAGCCGTGGCGGTCGGCGTGGACCCCGCCGGGGCTGGCCGGGCTGCTGCAGCGGCACGGCTTCACCGTGCTCCGCGACGACAACCTGCTCGACCTGGCCGCCGGTCTGCTGCCGGCGACTCCGCGCACCGTCTCGTTCCGCTCCGGCCGGATCGCGGTCGCCGACATCTGACCGCGCGCCGGCTGGGCCTCAGGGGTGCTTCCGCGCCCTGGAGGCACCCCTGACAACCAGCCGGAACCCCGTCAGACCGCGCTTTCCAGGACCGCTTTCATCTCCAGGATGCCGCGTTCCACGCGGGCCCGGACCGCGGGCGCGAGGGCGTGCGGGAGGACGTCGGTGGTCCAGACGACTTTGGTACGACCTTCTGCCGCCTCCACCACCTGGAACGCGGCCTGGTGATACGTCAGCGGCATGGCCTGGCCCTCGACCACCGAGTAGGCCATCCGCCGCAACTCGTGGTCGATCGCGATGATCAGCTCGCGGATCCGCGCGCCGTTCGGCATGGTCAGGATCCGGAAATCGCCGTCGAGCTCGGCGGCTGCCACCCGGCCGGGCAGCAGCCGCTCGTGCACCGCGCCCACGTCGGCGATCGCGTCCCAGACACGCGCGGCGGGCACCTCGACGAACGTCTCCACAGCAACAGTGGCCACGTCTACGCCGAGGCCGGCTCGCTCAGCGGCAACCGGACCAGGAACCGGGTGTCCCCCGGCGCCGACTGCAGCGACAGGTCACCACCGTGCCCGTTCACCACGATCCGGTACGAGATGTCCAGGCCCAGCCCGGTCCCCTCGCCCACCGGCTTGGTGGTGAAGAACGGCTCGAACACCCGCTTCTTGATCTCGTCCGGCACCCCCGGCCCGGAGTCGCCGACCGAGACCACGACCCGCTCGTCCTCCTGGTACGTCCGGATGGTCAGCGTGCCCGCCCCGGACATCGCCTGCACCGCGTTGTCGATCAGGTTCGTCCACACCTGGTTCAGCTCGGCCGGGTGGACCGGGATCTGCGGCAGCGTCCGGTCGTAGTCCTTGACCACCCGGATCCCGTCGCCGATCTTGTGCGCGAGCATCACCAGGGTGCTGTCCAGCCCGGTGTGCACGTCGATCCACTGGTGCGCCGAGCGGTCCACGTGCGAGTACTGCTTCGCCGCGTTGACCAGCGACGACACCCGGCCGGTGGCGTCCTCGATGTCGCTCATCAGCTGCTCGGTCTCCAGCGCGTACCCGATCCAGTGGATCGCCTGGTCGAGCAGCTCCGGCGAGGCCAGCCGGTCCTGGATCTCGGTGAGGCAGTCGACGTCGATGCCACCCTGCGCGAAGACCGGCGCGACGTCCCAGCCACCGGTGACCCCGTGCTCGTCCATCCAGTCGCCGAGCTCGTCCTCCCGGTCGGCGGTCTGCATCGCGGTCAGCGACGGCGCCTTGGCGGCCCGCTCGATGACCTCCTCCTGCAGCTCGAGCAGCTGCATCAGCCGGTCCGGGGCGACCTTGCCGGCGGCCAGCTTGCCGAGCTTCATCCGCATCCCGGCGACCCGCTGGCGCAGCGCGCCGGTGGCCCGGGAGGCGGCCGCGGCCGGGTTGTTCAGCTCGTGCATCAGCCCGGCGGAGAGCGCGCCGAGGGCCTGCAGCCGCTGCCGTTCCCCGATCACCGCCTGCGAGCTGCGCATCCCCAGGGTCAGGCCCTCGAGCAGGTGGATCGCCATCGGGAACCACTCGCGCATCAGCCACCCGAAGTCGGCCGCGGAGAGCGTGAAGAACTCGCTGTCGGAGAGCGCCCGCATCGACGCCATGTAGCGCTGCGGCACGCCGTCGTCGCGCAGGTAGGCGGTGGTCGCGCCCATGTAGACGCCGCGCTGCTCGGTGCGGACCGTCTGGACGTCGTCCTGACCGACCCGGCGGGTCAGCGCGACGGTGCCGGTGAGCAGCACGAAGAACTGCTCGGCCGGGTCGCCCTCGCGCAGCACCAGGCCGCCGCCGGCCACCCGCTGGGTGCAGCCGTGCTCGGCGATCCAGGTCAGCTGCTCGTCGGTGAGTTTCTCGAAGAGGAACAGCGACCGCAGGTCCTCGGCGGTGAGCCGGCCGGGCTCACAGGGTTCCAGGTGGATCTCTTCGGGTTCGGTCATGGCTGGGCCAGCCTTGTCATGCCCTCGTGGCCCTCGCCTGCGAGGTCGTTGTTCGGCACCAGGAAGTGCCGCTCGGTGCAGTCGGTCATGACTATTGCGCCTCCAGGTAACGATGCACCAGCGCGACGGCCATCGCGCCCTCACCGACCGCCGAGGCCACCCGTTTGATCGAGTTGGCCCGGACGTCGCCGGCGGCGAAGATGCCGGGAACACTGCTCTCCAGATAGAACGGATCGCGGTCGCGATCCCATCCCCGCGGACGGTCCCCGTTCGCAAGAAGATCCGATCCGGTACGGATGAAGCCCTTTCCGTCCCGTGCCACCGCGTCACCCAGCCAGTCGGTGCGCGGTTCGGCCCCGATGAAGACGAACAGGTAGCCGCACTCGACGGTGGCCTTCGTGCCGTCCTTGCTGTCGCAGATGGTGATCGCCTGCAGGTGCCCGTCGCCGAGCGCCCCGATCACCTCGCAGCGGGTACGCACCTCGATGTTCTCCACCCGGGCCAGCTGCTGGATCAGGTAGTACGACATCGACGACTCCAGCGAGTCGCCGCGGACCAGCAGGGTGACCCGGCGCGCGTACTTCGCGAAGAAGAGCGCGGCCTGCCCGGCCGAGTTCGCGCCGCCGACGATGTACACGTCGGTGCCGGAACACGCCGGCCCCTCGGTGGCGGCCGAGCCGTAGAACACCCCGGAACCGGTCAGGCCGGCGACCCCGTCGGCCAGCAACGGGCGGTAGGAGACCCCGGTGGCCAGCAGGATCGCGTGCGCGGAGACCTCGCCGCCGTCGGCGAACGTCAGCGTACGAGCGGACCCGTCGGCCCGGAGCCCGACCACCTCGCGGGTGTTGAGCGTCTCGGCGGCGAACTTGTCGGCCTGCCGCCGGGCCCGGTCGGTCAGCTGGGCCCCGGAGATCCCGTCCGGGAAGCCCAGGTAGTTCTCGATCCGCGAGCTCTGCCCGGCCTGCCCGCCGACCGCCTGCCGCTCGATCAGCAACGTCTTGAGGCCCTCGGAGCCGCCGTAGACGGCCGCGCCCAGCCCGGCCGGGCCACCGCCCACGATGATCAGGTCGTAGAAGTCCCGGCCCGGGTTGGTGGAGAGCCCGGCCGCCTCGGCGACCTCCTGCACGGTCGGCTGGGACAGCGCCCGCCCGTCCGCGGTCACCACCAGCGGGACCGACTCCGGACCGGCCCCGGCCGCCTCCAGCAGCCGGCGGCCCTCCGGCTCGTCCGCGCCGAAATACCGGTACGGCACCAGGTTGCGGGCGAGGAAGTCGCGGATCTGGAACGACGGCTCGCTCCACCGGTGCCCGACCACCCGGATGTCCAGTTGCTCCTGGTCACCGGTCGCCTGCCACGCGTCCAGCAGCGCGTCCAGCACCGGGTAGAGCTTCTCCTCCGGCGGGTCCCACGGCTTGAGCAGGTAGTGGTCGACGTCGACCACGTTGATCGCCTGGATCGCGGCGTCGGTGTCGGCATACGCGGTCAGCAGCGCCCGCCGCGCGTGCGGGAACAGGTCCATCGCCTGCTCCAGGAAGTCGATGCCGTTCATCTGCGGCATCCGGTAGTCGGCGAGCATGACGGCGACCCGTCCGCCACGCAATTTCAATTCCTTCAGTACGTCGAGCGCGTCGCCGGCCGAACTCGCCCGGATGATCCGGTACTTGTCGCCGTAACGGCGGCGCAGGTCACGCGCGATGGCGCGGGAGACCGAGGGGTCGTCGTCGACGGTGAGGATCGCGGGTTGGCCCATGGGTCGTTACCTCTACTCCACATCGATTTCTTCGGGGTGCCGTTCCAGATAACCGGCGACGAACGGGCAGGTGGCGGTGACCGGCGTGGACCGGGAACGGGCGTCGGCGAGTGCCGCGGCGGCCAGCCGGCCGGCCAGCCCACGCCCGGAGAAGGCCTGGTCGACCTCGGTGTGCAGCAGCTCGACCCGGTCGCCGTGGCGGCGGTAGTGCAGCACGCCGGCGACCTCACCGCCGAGCAGGATCTCGTACCGGTCCCGCTCGAAGCTGTCCACCACGATCGCGTCCTCGGCGTTCCAGTCGCCGGCCTGGGCGCTGCCCTCGACCCGTAGCTTGCGCCGGGCCCGCTCGTAGAACGAGGTGGTGCCGAACCGGATCACCTGGGCGGCGGCCGGGAGCGGCTCGATCTCGATGGCCGCGCCCGGTTCGGCGTACCCCTCGATGATCCCGTCCACCTCGATCGCCAGCCGGCCACTGGTCGACAGCACGTCCAGGCAGAGGTGTTCGGAGGTGTCCAGCACCAGGGACCGGTTGAACGACGAGTGCGCGGCGGCCGCGCTGACGATCAGGCCCTCCACGTTCGGCGAGACGATCGGGCCACCGGCCGAGAAGCTGTACGCCGTCGAGCCGGTCGGCGTGGAGACCAGCACGGCGTCGGCCGCGTAGTTGACGAACCGGCGCCCCTCGACCCGGATCCCGACCGCGGCCAGCCCGTGGCCCGGCACCCGGACCAGGGCGATGTCGTTGAACGCGGTCACCGACCGGCCGTCCGGCAGGGTGGTGCGCACCGCGGTGCGGGTCTCGACCGTGTACCGGTGGTCGTCGATCGCGGAGAGCGCGTCCTTCAGCTCCGGCAGGTCGACCTCGGCGAGGAAGCCGAGCCGGCCCACGTTCACCCCGAGCACCGGGGTCTTGCGGCCCTCGACCAGGCGCATCGTGCGCAGCATGGTGCCGTCGCCGCCGAGGCTCACCAGCAGACCGGCGCGGTCGACCATCTCCTCCACGGAGACCGCCTCGGCGCTGCAGTCGATGCGGTCGATCTCGTCGGGCAGGCCCAGCACGGTCACGCCGCGGGACGCCGCCCAGCTCACGATGGTGTCGACCGCCGAGCCGCAGTCGCGGCGCGGATGCAGCACCAGACCGACCACTTTGATCATGCCCATCAGTGTGCCCCTCTCCCGGTTCCCCGTCAGCCTCGCACGCCAGGCCGGAGATCGGCGACCATCCGGACCGTGGCGGAAACCACGGGGCGGCATCCGTCGTACGCATGATGTTCAATGCCGTTCATGACGGAATGGCGGGCGGTGGTCACCGATCTGGACGGCACGGTGGTCGGACGGAACGATCGCATCACGCCGGCCACCCTGAACGCGGCCGCTCAGCTGCGGTACCGCGGGATCCCGCTGCTGGCCGCCACCGCCCGGACCCGCAACGGTGTGTTGCGGCTCGGCGCGTTCGCCGGGCACCTCGCGGTCGCGGTCTGCCACGGCGGGGCGCTGGGCTGGGCCCCGGAGAGCGGGCAGACCCTGTGGCAGCGCACCCTGCCCGCGGAAACCCTGCGTGACCTGGTCACCTTCGTCCGGGATCGGCACGGTGCCGGGCTGTCCGCGTTCGGTGTCACGTCCTGGGACCTCACCCCGGAGTACCTGGCGCTGCGGGGCACCCCGCCGGCCGAGCCGTGGCGGCCGGTCGCGCTCGCCGGGATCGCCGACCAGCCCGCGTACGGCGCGGCGATCCGGCACGCCTCGCTCAGCTCGGACGAGCTGATCGCCGAGCTGGCCCAGGCCGGTTTCGCCGCGCGGGCCACCCTGACCTACGCGGCGCCGCACCTGGTCGAGATCGGTCCGCTCGGCGTGGACAAGGCGGCCGGGGTGGCGCGCGCCCTGGACTGGCTGGGTGTCTCGCCGGAGCACACCGTGGCTTTCGGCGACATGCCGAACGACCTGAGCATGTTCGCGCTGGTGGGGCACTCGGTCGCGGTGGGCGCGGCGCATCCGGCGGTGCTGGCCGCCGCGACCGCCCACACGGCCGGCGTCACCGACGACGGCTTCGCCCAGCACCTGGCCACCCTGGGCCTGATCCACACCTAGCGCCCGCGAGAAGCCCTCAGACCGCAAGGAACCGGCGCGCCGCGAGGAAGCCGGCTGGTTCTCAGGGGTGCCTCCGAACGCCGGAGGCACCCCTGAAGACCAGCCACACACCTTGAGCGACCCGCCTCGTCACCCCGGCTGGCGCTCAGGGGTGCCTCGGAGTGCCGGAGGCACCCCTGAGGACCAGCCTCGTTGCCTCGGCTGGTGCTGAGGGGTGTCTCAAGGCCGTTGAGACACCCCTGAGCACCAGCCGGGACCGGGACCGGCGCTCGGGCGCCGGGCTGGGCGGTTCGGGCGCCGGGCTGGGCGGCGCGGGGCTGGGCGGGCGCTTGGTCAGTGGCGCGTGGCGAGGGCCAGGAAGCGGTCTTCGCCGTCCTCATAATCGGTCAGCAGCCAGCCCGCGGCGGCCAGCAGCGGGGCCAGCCGGACCTCGCTGAGCGCCTCGTCCGGCCGCAGCGTGCGCCCGTGCCGGGTGGCCAGCGCCGCCCGGCCGATCGGGTGGAAGAGCGCCAGCCGGCCGCCGTGCCGGGTGACCCGGGCCAGCTCGGTCAGCCCGGCCGCCGGGTCCGGCAAGTGGTTGATCAGGCCGGCCGCGAAGACCACGTCGACGCTGTGGCCGGCCATCGGCAACCGGCGGGCGTCCGCGACGATCAGGGTGGCCGCCGAGTCCCGGCCGGCCCGGCTCGCCTCGGTCAGCATGTCCGGGGTGAAGTCCAGCCCGACCACCCGACCGGTCGGCCCGACCGCGCCGGCCAGCGCCGGCAGTGCCCGGCCGGTGCCGCACCCGACGTCGATGGCGACGTCGCCGGGGCGGACCCCGGCCTGCTGGACCGCTTTCGCGTACGCCGGCAGGTCGTCACCGAACTTGACGTCCCAGCTCGCCGCGCGGGCCGCGAAGAACGCCCGGCTCTCCGAGAGATACCACCGGTCCGGGTCGGCCAGCGACGGGTGCACGTGCCGGATCACCGGCC
The DNA here is from genome assembly GCF_016862315.1 of Actinoplanes palleronii. Classification (GTDB taxonomy): domain Bacteria; phylum Actinomycetota; class Actinomycetes; order Mycobacteriales; family Micromonosporaceae; genus Actinoplanes; species Actinoplanes palleronii. Next base: position 58,394 of record NZ_BOMS01000085.1, read on the forward strand.
AGTCCGGGTCGCGATGGTCGATCACCACCTGGGCGCGCCGCTCACCGTCCCCGGCGGTGAACCTGTTGCGCGGGCCGCCCCGCAGGTAGACCAGGACCTGGTCGGTGGCCGGTTCGAGCACGTTGAGCGCCGAGTCGAACCCGCCCGCCCCCGGCCCGGTCAGCCCGAGCACCGCGTCGATGTTCCAGGCCCGCGAGCTGGCCGGGAACGCCGCGGCGAGCCGGGACGCGAACGCCGCGGCCGCACCCGGGTCACCGCCGTCGACGATCACCGTCAGCGGGGCGCGAGGCGCCAGGACCTCGGCCAACAGGGCGGTGACTTCGGTTATCCGTTCCGGCACGCCCATCAGAATGCAGCCGCGATGTGACCCGCGCAACACTTCACTCACGCAATTACGCCGGGGTGAGCTGGGCGGATCCCCCGGCTAGCGTTCCGGGTATGCAGTCACTGGAGCTGGCCGATTTCCGGACCAGGGTCGCCCGTAACCACCTGGACGCGACCGACCTGGCCGATTTCCGAGCCCGGCGGGACGCCCTGTTCGCCACCCACCCGCAGTCCCCGATCCCGGCCGGGGAGCGCCGGGAGTTCACCGGGCTCCGCTATTTCCCGGCGAACCCGGAACTGATCGTCGACGTCCCGATGCGGACGGCCGAGGGCGAGCTCACCATCGACACCGGCGGCCCGGACGGTGTCGTCCGCTACACCCGGTCGGCGATCCTCGAGACACCGTTCGGCGAGCTGACCCTCTGGTGGATCGCCGCCTACGGCGGAGGCCTGTTCCTCCCGGTCCGCGACGAGACGTGCGGCAAGCAGACGTACGGCGGCGGCCGCTACCTGACCGACACCGTCAAGGGCACCCACGGTCGCGGTGTCGAGTGGCTCGGCGGCGACCGGGTCCGCCTCGACTTCAACTACCTCTACAACCCGTCCTGTGCCTACGACCCCGAGTGGGCGTGCCCGCTCGCCCCACCGGAGAACCGGCTCACCCACCGGATCGAGGCGGGCGAACTCACCTACCACTGACCCGTTGACCTGGCCGAACCGGGACCTTTGGCCTTATCGGGCGCCGGTCGGCACGGTCACTATCGAGGTATGAGCGAGGTCAAGCAGGCACTGGTGCAGGCGGCGGATGCGGCTCGGTTCGCCCCGTCGATCCACAACACCCAGCCGTGGCGGTGGGTGGTCCGGGCCGACCGCCTGGAGCTGTTCGCGGTCGCCGGTCGGCAGCTGCAGGCGCAGGACCCGGACGCCCGGATGCTGTTGCTGAGCTGCGGCGCGGCGCTGCACCACGCGCAGGTGGCGCTGGACGCGGAGGGCTGGGCGTACTCCGTCGACCGCCCCGCCGCCCTCACCCCGGACGCGCCGCTCGCGGTGATCACCCCGGGTGAGCGCCGGCCGGCCGAGCCGGAGGCCACCCGGCACCTGCAGATGCTGCGGGTGCGGCGGACCGACCGGCGCACGGTCGGCGAGGAGGCGGTGAGCGAGACGGTGCTGGACGAGTTGGTCAAGGCGACCGAGCAGTCCGGCGCGCGGCTGCACGTGCTGGGCCGTGACCAGGTGCTGGAGCTGGCTGTCGCGGTGGAGCACGCCCAGTCGGCCGAGGCCGCCGACGACGGGGCGCGGGCCGAGCTGGCCGCCTGGGTGGGCGGTGAGCGACCGGAGGGCACCGGCATCCCGTCCGCGTCGCTGCCGGTCGAGGTGCCGCTGACCACTGTCGCGGAACGCGACTTCCAGACCGCCGGGACGGTCGCGGCCGGCGGTGGGCACGACCGGGCCGCGACGTACGCCGTGCTGTACGGCCCCGGTGACGCCGAGCAGGACTGGCTGCGAGCCGGTGAGTCGCTGAGCCGGTTGTGGCTGTCGGCGACCGAGCACGCGGTGAGCCTGCTGCCGTTCAGCGGGCCGGTCGAGGTGCCGTTCGCCCGGGAGGCACTGCGCCGGATCCTGGGCGGGACCGGAATGCCGTACCTGGCGATCCGTCTCGGCCTGCAGGACCCGGCGCACACCGCGCCCCCGCACACCCCGCGCCTGGCCGCCGATCAGGTCATCGACATCCTGGAAGAGGGGTAGCAGCAACCCGATGCGCATTTCGCCCGTCGATGACGAGAGTGCCGAAAATGGCTAGCGAAGCGTCGGTCATTTTCGGTGCTCTCGTCATCGACTCCCCGGGGCGAAATGCCGCCGAGCGGAGCGAGGCCATGGGTCAGTGCGGGTCGCCCTCCGGGCCGAAGGCGGTCAGGAAGCGGTCGCGGAACGTGTCCATCCGCCAGACCGGCGCGTCCGCGGCCGGCTTCACGCTGCTGGTCCAGCCCCAGGAGGCGATCCGGTCGAAGACCTTGGGGTCCTTGGCGACGATCGTGATCGGCACGTCGTGGCTGGCGGTCTGGCCGACCACCACCGAGGCCGGCTGGTGGTCACCGAGGAAGACCATCACCAGGTTGTCGTCGCCGTACTTGGCGGCCCAGCCGATCAGGCTGTCGACCGAGTAGGCGATCGAGCGGGCGTACTCGGTGCGGATCCGGGCGTCGTCCTTCCACACCTCCTTGGGCGTGGCGGCGCTCTTCACCATCGGGCCGTAGACGCTGCCGTCGCCGAGCTGGTCCCAGTCGAGCATGCTCGGCACCGGGGCCCACGGGGTGTGGCTGGAGGTCAGGGTGATCTCGGCGAGCAGCGGGCCGCGGTTCGGCTTGGCGTACTCCTGCTTCTGGAACTGCGACATCACGAACTGGTCGGGCATCGGTGACCAGCTCAGCTGCGGGCCGTGGTAGTTGAAGGCCTGCTTGTCGTAGACCTGGTCGTACCCGTAGAAGGCACCTTCCGGCCAGGCGAAGATGACGCCGGGCTCCATCCCGACCGTACGATGTCCGGTGTTCTTGAAAGCCCTGGTGAGGGTGAGTCGGTCGGTGGCGACGAGACTGCGGTAACGGGATTCGTTGTTGACCCACATGCCGGACAGGAACGTCGAGTGCGCGAGCCAGCTGCCGCCACCGGCCGTGGACGAGGTGAGGAAGCCGCTGCGGGCGGCGAACCCGGCCGCGGCGAGCTTCTTGTCACCGTCGGCGAGTGAGGTGAGCACCGCGCCGTTGAACGCCGGGTTCTCCACCGCGTCCCGGCCGTAGCTCTCCACGAACGAGACGACCACGTCCTTGCCGCGCAGCGCGGTGAGCAGCTGGTCGCCCGGCCGGTCCCGGTACGCGTCGTCCTGCGCCTCGGCCAGGAACTTGCGCTTGTCGGCCAGGTCCTTGGGCAGTGCCAGCGCGGTGTCGCGGGCCAGGTCGGCGGCCGCGGTCGAGGCCACCGGGATCCCGCCGATGAGCTGGTACCCGGTCAGGAACAACGCTACCCAGGCCACCCCGGCCACGCCGAGACCCGGCCAGGCGAGCCGGCGGTTCCCGGCGGCGACCACGGTCAGGCGCAGCATCGCCCAGGTCATCCCGGCGATCAGCAGCACCGCGCCGAGGAGCGCGCCGATCGCCACCGCGGTCGCGGACGGCCGGCCGGCCGAGTCGATCAGGAAGTTGAAGCCGTCGTCGAAGAGCGTCCAGTCCAGGACCGGGTCGAAGCGGCGGGCCAGGATCGCGTAGAAACCGATGTCCACCAGCTTGATCACAGTGAGCGCGCCGAGCACCAGGCCGAGCGCGGCCGCGGTCCACCGGCGCCACCGGATCGGCAGCAGGAGCAGCACGGCGCCGGCGAGCAGCGCCTCGATCGGGATCCGCAGCAGCGCGGTCTGCCAGTGGTTACCCGGCGGGAGGCGGGTGATCTGGTCCGGCAGGATCAGTGCGAGGAACACCAGGATGGCGGCGAAACCCGTGGTCACGTGACGGACGACCCGGCGGTACGACTTCGGTTGGCTCACGTTCACTTGATACGCCTGTGCGCCATCCCGGGTTCGACGGGCCTCCGGTGACAAAGGTCCGGCACCCACCCATGACAAAAGTCAGTGGATGAGTGAGCGCTCGCTCATTAGTCTGGCCGTCGTGGAATCCCGACGCAGACGACAACCGGCCCTGGCGCCGGACGACCGGCGGGCGGCGCTGATCGCGGCGACCATCCCGCTGCTGCACGAGCACGGCACCGAGGTGAGCACCCGGCAGATCGCGCACGCCGCCGGGGTCGCCGAGGGCACCATCTTCGGCGTCTTCGACAACAAGACCCAGCTGGTGGTCTGCTCGATGGTCCAGGCACTCGACCCGCAACCCACGCTCGACGCGATCGCCGCCATCGATCCGGCGGCCGATCTGCGGGCCAGGCTCACTCAGGCGGCCGAGATCGTGCACGCCCGGTTCGCCGAGAACGCGCACCTGATGCACGCCGCCCGGAAGCTGATCTTCACGAGCGACGCGCACCCGGAGGCCGCCAAGCAGATGGCGTTGACCCGCGGTGACCTGCTGGCCGCGGTCACCGTGCTGATCGAGCCGGACGCGGCCCGGCTGCGCATCCCGGCGGCCAAGGCGGCCCGGCTGCTGATGCTCCACTGCGGCGCCAGCACCTTCGGCCCGTTCGGCGGCGACGAGGCATTCAGCGGCGACGAGCTCGCGTCGCTGCTGCTCGACGGCATCCTTCAATCTCATACGGGGGAGCAAGTGACGTGTTGATCAAACTGCTTCGTGTGCATCTGCGGCCGTACCGGAAGACGATCGGCCTGATCGTGCTCTTCCAGTTCCTGCAGACGCTCGCGACGCTCTACCTGCCCACCCTGAACGCCGACATCATCGACAACGGCGTGATCAAGGGCGACACCGGCTACGTGCTGAAGCTCGGCGGCGGCATGCTCGGCATGACCGTGCTGCAGATCGCGGCGCAGGTCGTGGCGGTCTATTTCGGCGCGCGCACCGCCATGGCGGTCGGCCGGGACCTGCGCGAGGCGATCTTCGCCAAGGTGCAGACGTTCTCGGCGCGCGAGGTCGGCCAGTTCGGCGCCCCGTCGCTGATCACCCGGACCACCAACGACGTGCAGCAGATCCAGATGCTGGTGCTGCTCACGTTCACGCTGATGGTCTCCGCGCCGATCATGTGCCTCGGCGGCATCGTGCTGGCGCTGCGCCAGGACGTCCCGCTCTCCGGGCTGCTCCTGGTGATCATCCCGATCCTGATCGGCATCGTCGCCCTGATCATCAGCCGGATGCGGCCGCTGTTCCGCAGCCTGCAGGTCAAGCTGGACCGGGTCAACCAGGTGATGCGCGAGCAGATCACCGGCATCCGGGTGATCCGGGCGTTCGTCCGTGACGAGCGCGAGCAGGCCCGCTACGAGGTGGCCAACGACGACCTGACCCAGGTCTCGCTGAAGGCCGGCAAGATCATGGCGTTGATGTTCCCGACCGTGATGCTGATCGTGAACCTGTCCAGCGTCGCGGTGCTCTGGTTCGGCGGGCACCGGATCGACAGCGGGCCGATGGAGGTCGGCGCGCTCACCGCGTTCCTCAGCTACCTGATGCAGATCCTGATGTCGATCATGATGGCCACCTTCATGTTCATCATGATCCCGCGGGCCGAGGTCTGCGCCGAGCGCATCCAGGAGGTGGTCGGCACCGAGAGCAGCGTGACGCCGCCTTCGGCGCCGATCACCGAGGTGACCCGGCACGGCGAATTGGAACTGCAGTCGGTCAGCTTCCGCTATCCGGGGGCCGAGGCCGCTGTTCTTTCCGACGTACGACTGATCGCCCGGCCCCGGGAGATCACCGCGATCATCGGGTCCACCGGCAGCGGCAAGACCACGCTGCTCAACCTGGTCCCCCGGCTCTTCGACGTGACCGAGGGCAGCGTGCTGGTGGACGGCGTGAACGTCCGCGAGCTCGACCCCGGCCTGCTGGCCCGGCTGGTCGGGATCGTGCCGCAACGGCCGTACCTGTTCACCGGCACGGTCGGCTCCAACCTGCGGTACGGCAACCCGGACGCCACCGACGAGGAACTCTGGGAGGCCCTCGAGGTCGCACAGGCCAAGGGCTTCGTCGAGAAGATGGACGGGCGGCTGGAGGCCCCGATCGCGCAGGGCGGCACGAACGTGTCCGGCGGGCAGCGGCAGCGGCTGGCGATCGCCCGCGCGCTGGTGCACCGGCCGGAGATCTACCTGTTCGACGACTCGTTCTCGGCGCTCGACTACGCCACCGACGCCGCGCTGCGGGCCGCGCTGATCCCGCACATCGCGGACGCCACCGTGGTGATCGTGGCGCAGCGGGTCAGCACGATCCGGGAAGCCGACCGGATCGTGGTGCTCGACGACGGCAAGGTGGTCGGGACCGGGACGCACGAGGAACTCATGGACGGCAATCCGACGTACCGGGAAATCGTTCTTTCGCAGTTGACCGAGCAGGAGGCGACCGCATGACCGCGCCCAACCGGCCCGGGCCGCCGATGGGCGGTCCGCCGGCCGCCCGGATGATGATGGGGGCCGGTGGGCCCCCGGAGAAGCTGCAGGACTTCAAGGGCTCCACCAAGCGCCTGCTGCGCATGCTCGCCCCGCAGCGCGCGCTGGTCGGCCTGGTGCTGTTCTTCGGCGTGGTCTCGGTCTCGCTCGCGGTGCTCGGGCCGCGGCTGCTCGGGCACGCCACCGATGTGATCTTCGAGGGTGTGGTCGGCAAGATGCTGCCGGCCGGTGTCACCCAGCAGCAGGCCGTCGAGGGGCTGCGCCAGCAGGGCGACACCAAGGTCGCCGACATGCTCGCGGCCATGGACAGCGTCGTACCCGGCCGGGGCATCGACTTCGACGCCCTGAAGCGGGTGCTGCTCTGGGTGGCCGTGGTCTACCTGTTCGCGTGGGTGTTCGGCGTGCTGCAGGGCCGGATCACCGCGCGGGTGGTGCAGACCGCCGTGTTCGACCTGCGCAACCAGGTCGAGGCGAAACTGTCCCGGCTGCCGCTGTCGTACTTCGACAAGCAGGCGCGTGGCGAGGTGCTGAGCCGGGCCACCAACGACACCGACAATATCGCGCAGACGCTGCAGCAGACGTTCGCCCAGCTGGTGACGGCGCTGCTGACGGTCGTCGGCGTACTCGGAATGATGTTCTGGATCTCGCCGTTGCTGGCGCTGATCGCGCTCGTCACGATCCCGGTGTCGTTCTGGCTGACCAAGTTCGTCGGCAAGCGGGCCCAGGGCCAGTTCGTCGCCCAGTGGAAGACGACCGGCCAGCTCAACGGGCACATCGAGGAGATGTTCACCGGCCACTCGCTGGTCAAGGTCTTCGGCCGGCAGCATGAGGCCGAGGAGACGTTCCGCGGTCACAACGACAAGCTGTACGCGTCCAGCTTCCGCGCCCAGTTCATCTCCGGGCTGATCCAGCCGGTCATGATGTTCATCAGCAACGTGAACTACGTGCTGGTGGCGGTCGTCGGCGGTCTGCGGGTGGCGTCCGGCTCGTTGTCGCTGGGTGACGTGCAGGCGTTCATCCAGTACTCCCGGCAGTTCAGCCAGCCGCTCACCCAGGTGGCCAGCATGGCCAACCTGGTGCAGTCCGGGGTGGCCTCGGCCGAGCGGGTGTTCGCCCTGCTCGACGCGGAGGAGCAGAGTCCGGACCCGGCTCCGGTTTCGCTTTCCTCGGTGGAAGGGCGGATCACGTTCGAGAACGTGTCGTTCCGGTACCTGCCCGACCAGCCGCTGATCGAGAACCTGTCGCTCTCGGTGGAGCCGGGCCAGACCGTCGCCATCGTCGGTCCGACCGGCGCCGGCAAGACCACGCTGGTCAACCTGCTGATGCGGTTCTACGACGTGACCGGCGGGCGGATCACCCTGGACGGGGTGGACATCGCGACGATGCCCCGTGAGCAGTTGCGTGAGCAGATCGGGATGGTGCTGCAGGACACCTGGCTGTTCGGCGGGACGATCGCGGAGAACCTGGCGTACGGCGCGGACTCCTACGATTTCGCGGCGATCGTCCGGGCGTCGGAGGCGGCACACGTCGACGGCTTCGTCCGGATGCTCCCGGACGGCTACGAGACGACGATCGACGAGGAGGGCTCGAACGTCAGCGCCGGCCAGAAGCAGCTGATCACGATCGCGCGCGCGTTCCTGGCCGAGCCGAGCATCCTGATCCTGGACGAGGCCACCAGCTCGGTCGACACCCGTACCGAGGTGCTGATCCAGCGGGCCATGGCGACGTTGCGGACCGGCCGGACGAGCTTCGTGATCGCCCACCGCCTGTCCACCATCCGCGACGCCGACCTGATCCTGGTGATGGAGAACGGCACCATCGTGGAACAGGGCACCCACGACGAGCTGATCGCGGCGGACGGCGCTTACGCCAGGTTGTACTCGGCCCAGTTCGCCCAGGCGGTCGCCGAGATCGACTGACTCTTTGAAGAGCCGGCCCGCGATGATCGCGGGCCGGCTCCGTCATTCGTACTGGTAACGGCAGAAGACGATGGTGATCTCATTCGGCGTCACGGCATACACCAGGCGGTGCTCGTCATCGATACGCCGGGACCGGAGACCAGCGAGATTGTCACGCAGGACTTCGGGTTTGCCGATGCCCGGACCGTCGGGATCACGCTTGATGTCGGCGATCAGCGCGTTGATGCGCTTGAGCGTCCTGCGGTCCTGGGTCGGCCAATACAGATAGTCGTTCCAGGCCTGATCGGTCCAGCTCAGCTTCATTCCTCAGGACCGAACTCACGTTCGGTGGCGAGGCCGGCGCGCCACTGCTCGACGCTCTCCATGAGCCGCCTGGCGTTCGCGGGTGTCCGGAGCAGGTAGTTGGTCTCCACGATCGAGTCCCAGTCAGCCTTGCTGACCAGCACCGCGTTGCCCCGTTTGGAGACGATCTCGATCGGGGTGTGGTCGTCGTTGACACGCTCGATGAGCGGGAAGAGAGTCTTGCGTGCCTCACTGGCACTGATCGCTTCGGTCATGACACCTCCCAAGTCGTACCGGATTCGGTACCACTTTCCCGGCATGAGGCACAGACGAAGCAGCGGGGGCGGCCTGTCGGCCGCCCCCGCTGGTTCCGGGTCAGGTGGTGCTTACTTGATGGTTACGGCCTTGCTGGCGGAGTAGCCCGAGTTGATACCCATGCCACTGTTGCCGGAGACCATGGCGCGGACCGTCAGCTTGGTCTTCGACTTGAAGGACCAGGAGCCCTTGTAGCCGGTGCTGGTGGTCTTGCCGGAGGCCAGGGTGACCCACTTGCCACCGGTCCACCGCTGGATGGTGACCGTCTGGCCGGTGGCCTTCGGGTTACCGGCGACCATGACGTTGAGCTTGCCCTTCGTCGAGGTCGCGGTCAGGGCCGGAGCCTGGGTCAGCTTGACCATCTTGACCGCGGAGTTGACCTCCTCGGACCGGACGACGAACGTCCAGCCCTGGGAGATCTGCCGGGCGCCGAACTTGTACTCGCCCGAGCTGTTCGCCGTGACGTTGGCGAGCCACTTCGTCTTGGTCGGGTCGGTGGTGGGCAGCGGCGCACCCCAGAGCTCGACGACCGAGCCGGGAGCGGCCTTACCCCACGCGGTGACCCCGCCGACGCCCTTGGCCGGACCGGAGAGCATCAGGGTCGGTGTGACCGACGCTGCGTCATCCGACTTGATCGTGACGGTGGAGTCGCCGTTGATGACCGAGGCGCCCAGCGGGCCGGGGTTACCCAGCCGCACCGTGAAGGTCTCGTTGTCTTCCTTGGCCTTGTCATCGATCAGCGGGACCTTGATGCTGGCCTTCATGGTGCCCGGCGGCACGGACAGCGTGCCCTTGGACATCGTGTAGTCCTTGCCGGCCATCGCCGTGCCGTTCTCGGTCCACCAGGGGATCGTCACGGTCTGCGTGGTCGAGGTCGCCTCGCCGGTGAAGGCCAGGTCGACCGGGACCATCGCCCAGCCGTCCTTCTCGTTGGACGACACGTCGGCGACCGAGGCGGCCGGCGGGGTGTCCAGCGGGTCGTCCGCGATCTTCACGATCGCGGTCGAGGTGGTGAAGCCCTTCAGGACCGACGAGACCTCGTTGGCCGTGACCGAGAAGGTCTCGACCGGCTCGTCGATGTCGTCGTTCAAGAGGTTGAACGCCGGCAGGGTGAACGGCACCGTCATCTTGGACAGCGCGCCCTCGTACCCGACGGGGACGGTGGCGATGGCGCTGGCGAGGCCGGTCGGGATCTCGAAGTCGGACCCGACGGTCGCCGGGTCAGTACCGGTGCTGCCGGCGGTGAAGCCGATGTCGTACTGGTACTGGGACTGACCGACCACGGTGGGAGCGACGGTGACCGTGCCACCCTCGGTGCCGCTGGCGGTCGCGAAGGTCAGCTTCGGCTGCTGGTCGTCGTTGCCGATGGTCACCCGCGACTGGGTCACACTGTCGCCGGTGGTGCCCACGTTGCCCGAGCCGACGAACGTGACGGTGAACGTCTCGTCCCGCTCGTAGACCGCGTCACCGTTGACCGGCACCTCGAAGTAACCGGTCGTCTCGCCGGCCTTGATCGTGGCGGTCAGGCTCTTCGGCAGGTCGTAGTCGTTCGAGCCCGCCGCGGTGCCGGCCTCGACCGCGCTGACGTCCGCGATCGTCGCGGTGAAGGTCGCGTCCGTCCCGGCCGCGCTGCTCAGCTTGATCGGGACCCGGGCGAGCGTGGTACCGCTGTTGCCCTCCTGGACGGTCGCGTCCGCGGTGGTCCAGATCGGCGCCGAGTCGTCGTCGTCGATGATGAACGTGAGGTCACCGAGGCTGGCGTCGTCGGCGACGCCGCTCGTGCTGGTCACGTGCAGCTTGAAGGTCTCGTCGTCCTCGGCGATCCGGTCACCGATGATGCTGACCGGGATCTGCAGCGCCTTCGTGCCGTCGGAACCGTCGGAACCCGCCGGGATCGTGATGCTTCCCGACTTGCCCACGTAGTCGACACCGTTCTTGGCGGTTCCGTCGACGAAGGAGTAGCTCAGCGTCGCCGGCAGTGGAGAATCGCTGGCGAACTTGACGTAAATGATCTTGTCGGTCGGGCCGTTGCTGCCCTCGGTCCAGGTGTCCGACCCGGCGTTGAACGGCGTTTCGGCGCTGTACTCGACCGTCTGGCCGGCTTCCGCGTCGGTGATGGTGCCGTTCGCGCTGGCGGCGGTCCCGAGAGTGGCGTTCGAGCTGGCGTTGGCGATCGTGGCCCTGACGTTCTCCGGCCCTTCCCAGGTGCTGGCCGGTGCCACAAGGGTCGTGACCGGAACGTTCACCAGCTTGCCGTACTGCGGAATCGTCTTCGAGATGGCGGACTCGTTGGTGAAGTCCGTGCCGTTGGTGGCCGCGGGCGTGTTGCCGCTGACCGCGCCGGCCGAGGTGAAATCGAACGTGGTGGCCGTCTCCGAGGGGTTGGACAGCGACACCGGGAACGACAGGCGGGTGCCCTCCTTCGCCGACACGGAGTCGGCGATGCTGAGGGTCGGCTTGTCATCGTTGTCGGTGAGGGCCATCTCGACCACGTCCTGGCCGGAGACCCTGGCACCGCCCAGCACCGCGCGGCCGGTGTCCACCGCCACGTCGAAGTACTGGGTGTCGGTCTCGTCCGCGGTGTCGTCGTTGATCGAGACCGTCGTGGAGCCGGTCGTCTGGTTGGCCGGAATGGTAATCACGGCATCGGAGGCCAGCGCCGTGAAGTCCCGGAAGTCACCGCCGGTCGACCGAGCCCAGGTGGTCATGTAGTTGCCGGCGCTGAGAGCCGCCCGCGACGGGTCCGCCGTCTTCACCGGGATGACGACGTCGTGCGCCTGCGGATAGGTGGACTGCGCCGTGACGGTCACCGTCTTGGTGCTCTCGACGACCTTGGTCGAGCCACCGAGGGTGATGTCGTTGCTGCTCCAGGCCCAGATCGTGCCGGTGGCCGTCTCCACGCTGCTGTCGCCGGCACCGCCGTTGAGAGCCGAGTTCGTCGCGGTGACCGTGAACGTCTCGTCCACGGAGTCGGTGTCGATCTTCGTGGGAATCGTGATGGTGGCGGTACTGGGGCTACTCGCGCTCGATGCCAGGAACGTCACTGGCGTCGTGAACGCGTCGTTGTCGTAGTCCGTGGTGCCATCGGTCATGTTGAAGGCTGCGCTACCGGTAGCGGTGCCACCGCCCGTCGTGATGCCGAACGACGCCGGAACGTTCCCGGTGTAGGTCAGCTTGAAGACGAGGTCGCCGCCTTCCCAGTTCGCCGCACTCGTGATCGTCAGGTTGTCAGCGGCAGCCGCGAAGGCCGGCGTAGCAACGAAGACACCGGGGACAAGGCCAGCCGCGGAAGCAACAACGGTCGCCAGGACTGTCCGGATCCGCTTCCGTCCCCAGAGTGTCAACGGCACTCGCTCCTGCGACGCCGTTTGGATTGGTCGATGACGCATTCTCTTCCTGTCTCCTTCGGCGGCTGGGCTACCTCCAGCGGGGAGGCCCCTGGCTTTGCGCCCCCGCCTTACGACGGGTTTGCCTGTTCGGGTACCGCACCTAGGGCGGTTGGGGGTGCCGGCGTGACCGGCCCTCAGCAGCGCAAACACGGGACTTACGAGCCACGTGAGGCGGAGCCATACGTAATCTAACCGGCATATCAGCCCCTTTTCGGCGGAACGCCTTTTTCCGGCAGAGAGACCTTCACGTGCTCGGGTCACGGAGGTCGGGCCGGGCGCGAGGGTACCCACGACAACGGCTGCCAGCGGGGAAAACCGGGTTACTTGACCTTGACGGTTTCGGGGTCCGAAGCGCCGGAGAGCACGCCGATCGAGGGCGTGGAAGCGATCACGGCCCGGTACACGTACGTACCGCCGGACTTCAGCGACCGCAGCGTGGTGGTGTACTTCCCGGCCCGATTGAGCTCGCCGGTGTCGACCTCTCGCCACTCGCCGGACACCCGCCGCTGGATGATCACCCGTTGGCCGGGCTCGTCCGGGTCGCCCCGGACGGCCATCGTCACGGTGCCCTTCGAGGACGAGACCACCACGAGGGTCGGGTCCTGTTTCACCGAGACCGTACGAACCGGCGAGGTCAGCTTGTTGGCCCTGGTCATCACCCGGTATCCGAGGGCGAAGGTGAGGGTGAACCGGTAGACCCCGTCGTCGTCAGCCGTCGTCGTCATCGCCTCCCGGAACGAGCCACCGGACGTGCCGACCGCGCGGAGCAACTCGACCTGGGCGTTCGCCCCGGCGACCCCGGACAGCGTGACCCTGCCGGGGCCGACGATGCTGGCCGGTGCGGTCAGCGTGGGCGCGGACGGCTTGTCGTCATCGGTGATGGTGACCTTGCCGTCCGGCTTGGCCAGGGTGACGCCGGCCGGGGACGGCGCTCCCAGTCGTACGGTGAATGTCTGTGTCGCCTCGTCCCGCTTGTCGGCCAGGACCGGAACGCGGATGGTGCCCGTCGAAGACAGTGAGGTCAGCGTCAGCTGACCGCTCGACGTGGTGTAATCCTTGCCCGCGTCGGCCGTGCCACCGACGGTCGCCCAGGGCACCGTGATGGTCCGCTCGGTCGCCTTGGTGCCTCCGCTGAAAGTCAGGGAAACGGCCAGCTCGGCCGACCCGTCGCTCTCCCCCACCATCGCGTCGCCGATCGTGACAGCCGGCGGGGTGTCGGCCGGGTCGTCGGCGACCTGGAAGGTCAGCACGTTCCCGCCGAAGGAGACCCTGAGGGTCTCGGTGTCCTCGTCGGTGGCGTCCCGGTTGAAGTGGATCGAGCCGAGTTTGACCTTGCTGCCGCTGAGCGTGCCGCCCGGGATCGTGACCTCGTCGTCGGTCAGGTCGTAGTCGGTGTTCTCGGCGGACGTGGCGACCACCGGGCTGTCGAAGGTCAGGTCGCGCTGCGCTACCCCCGTGATCGTTCCGGCCAGCTCGAACGTGTCACCCTCCATGAGCGCCGCCGAGGTCTGGTTCAGCGTGATCGCCGGTTTGGTCTCGTCGTCCGTGATCGTCAGCTGGCCCTGCTGGGCCGGGCCGGCGGCGTCCAACTCGCCGGCGGCGAGTTCCACGGACAGCCGGGCCGACTCGTCGCCCTCCCAGACGGTGTCCTGGCGGATCGGCACGTCGAGCGTGGCGCTCGTGCTGCCCGCCGGGATCCGCAGCGCCCGGGGCGGGTCGGTGTAGTCGGTCTCGCCATCGTCGTTCCCGCCGGGCGTGGCGGTGCCCGGCTGCATGCCGACGGTGAAGTCGACGGCCTCCTGCGCCGGCGCACTGAGCGTGACCTTGAAGCTCGCGGTGCCGCCCTCGGCGGCAAGCACGTCGCCGGTCACCGCGAACGATGGCACCGGCAGGTTCCGATCGTTCTCCAGAATGGTGACGGTGCCAGTGCCCGCTCCGACGGTGGCGCCGGCCGGACCGGCCGACAGCACCTGGACCTGGAAGTACTCGCTCGTCTCGACGCGGATGTCGTCGACGATCGGGATGTGGATCACGGCATCGCGCCCGCCGGCCGGCAGGGTCAACGATCCCTCGGCGGTGGCGAAATAGTCGGCGGTGTCCGCGGTGCCGGGCAGGATGCGGTAGGCGACTGTCACCGGCTGCTCGCTGGCGGTCGCGCCGTTGCCGCCGGCGAAGGCCAGCCGGACCGGTACGTCGGCGACGCCGGCGTTCTCCTGCACGCTCACGTCCCCGACCGAGACGGTGGGCGGCAGGTCGGCGGGGTCGTCCGTGATGGTGTACGTCGTGACGACCGGGTCGACCCCCTCCACGGTCGTGTTGGTCGCGGTCATCGTCAGGGTTTCGACCGGCTCGTCGATGGCGTCGTCGAGCAGGTAGATCGTGTGGATCGACACCGGACCCGCACTGCCCCTGGCGATGGACCCGAACGTCTCGAGGTCGTCCACCGAGTAGTCGTCGGCCTCGGCCGGGTTCGCCCCGCCGCTGGTCGCGCCGGTGAACGTCAGGTCGTAGAGCATGTCGTTCTGCGCCGGCCCGCTCGGCGTGGCGATCACGTCGATCTCGTCACCCTCCGCACCTGGCGCCGCGTTGAGCGTGATCGTCGGCACCGACTCGTCGTCGGCGATAATGATCTTGCTGGTCTGCTCGGCCCCGGTCGCGTCGGCCTCCTCGTCCAGCAGTCTCACCGTCACCGCCACGTCTTCGGTGGCCTCGTACACCTCGTTGTCGGTGATCGACATGTCGATCGTGGCGGTTCGCTGCCCGGCGGGGATGGTCAGGATCCCGTCGTCCGGCGCTGAGAAGTCGTCGGTGTCGGCGGTCCCCTCCCCTATCGACATGTCCAACTCGACGTCGCCGGGTGCCGCGGCGCTCAGTGTGACGGTGACCCGGGCGTAGGCGTCGTCCCCCTCGGTGACCTGCACTTCAGGGGATACGCCGAAGGTCGGCAGGTCGGCGGAGTCGACGATCGTGGCGGCGGTCTGGCTCGGGTTGCTCCCCGAGGCGTTGACCAGGTTGCTCAGATCGACGACTACTGTTTCGCCACCCTCCTCGACGTCGTCCGCGACCGTTTCGAACGTGATCGGCTCCTGCAGGTGGTCCGGCGCGAAGACGAGCCTGCCGGACGTGTCACCCGCGTAGTCGACATCTTCGGTAGCCGTGCCTTCAGCCGTTTCCGGGTTGAGCGCGTAGTCGACCTCGACCGTCTTCTCGGTCTTGGTGGCGGTGTTCCACGGCATGCCGGCGAAGCTGAGCCGGACCGGGAGCGAGGCGCTCTGGCCTTCGACGATCCGGGCGGGGTCGGGCGCCATGACGTTCGGTCCCAGCTCGGTGCTCGCGTCCTCGATGGTCGACGTCGCCGAGAACGTGCCCAGTGCGCCGTCGGCACCCAGCTTGACGACGACGTCGACGGTCTCCGGGAACTCGTCGGTCTGGTCGACCAGCAGATCGGCGGCGCCCAGGTCGATGTGGTCGTCCCCGGGCTCGATCGAACCGGAGAGCACCAGGTCGCCGGTGGTGAAGTCGCCGGCCTCCGCCGGGTCGCCGGACGTGCCCGGCTTCACCTCCGCGGTCCACAGGATCGAGTCCTGCCCCGCGTTGCTCACGTCGGCGCCGAGCTCGACGTGGGCGCCCTCCTCCTGGTCGAACGTCCGGACGTCCAGTCGCGTCGGGGCGGTGTCGTCGTCCTCGATCGAGAGGGTGGCGGTCGAGCCCGTCTCCTCCCCGTCCAGGACCACGGTGAGGGTCGCCGTCTCGGTGGTTTCGTAGACCTCGTCGTCGAGGATCGGCACCTCGATCTCGCCGGTCTGGGACATGGCCGGAATCGTCAGTTCGACCGGCGGCGGGGTGTAGTCCCCCGCGGCGGTGCTCTGGTCGGCGATCGAGACGTCGAAGTGCACGTCCTCGGCGGCCGGCTCGGTCAGCGTGACGGTGAACGTGGCCGGATCCGCCTGGCCCTCGGTGGCCGCCACCTCGGATGTGACGGTGAAGTCCGGCCGGACCCGGTTGGTGATGGTGATGGGGACGGGGTTCTTGACGAGGCCGCCGGCGCTCTGCGGATCGCTCAGCTCGAGGCTGAGGGTTTCGTCGGTCTCCACGTCGGCGTCGGCCTCGGTGGTCACGTGGATGCTCCCGGCGGTCGAGCCCGGCTCGAAGGCAAGGGTGCCGCTGGTCTCGCCGCTGTAGTCCGAGCCGGAGGTGGCGTCGACGGAGGACAGCGTCCAACTCGCCGACACCGGCTTCTCGGTCCTGGTAGCGGTGTTGCCGGGCACGTCGTCGAAGTCGAGGGAGTACGGCACGTCGAAGGAGGCGCCCTCCTTGAGGGTGACCGGGTCGGACCCGACGATGAGCGGCGGCAGGTCGGAGTCCTTGTCCTCGATCGTCTGCAGGTTGCCGGACGGGTACCCGTTCATGTTCAGGTCACCCAGATCGACCACGACGTTGAAGGTCTCCGCGAATTCGTCGGCCTGGTCCTCGGCCAGGCTGACCGTGCCCAGATCGACGTGCCCGTCTCCTGGCTGGATCGTTCCGGAGGCGACCACGCTGGCGGAGAAATCGGCAAACGCCGCCGGGCGGCCGGCTTCGACCCAGGCCGGGAACACCGACGCGGTCCAGGGGATCGGTTCCTGCGTCTCACCGATCACCAGCGCGTCGAGCACCATCGTCGTGCCCTCGGCCTGGGTGAGCGCCGGGACCGCCACCCCCGGCGCGTGGTCGTCGTTCGTGATGGTCAGCGTGGCGCTTGCCTCGCCGGACACCGGGGATTGCCCGTCCGCCGGTGCCACCGAGACGACGGCGGTCTCGTCCTTCTCGAAGATGTCGTCCCCGATGACCGTCACCGCGAAGTCTTCGCTCTTCTTGCCGCCGGGAATCGTCACCGTGTCCGGCACGGCGTAGTCCGCGCCGCCCACCGTGCCGGCCGGCTGCACCGCGGTGTCGTCGTCGCCGGTCACCTTCAGGATGATCGGGGTGCTGCTGGGGTTGCTCAGCTCCACGGTGAACGGCACGTCGTGCGGGCCCGTCTCGGCGCTGCCCTCGTCCAGCACGGTGCCGAAGGTGAGCGAGGCAACCGTCGGCGCGGCGTCGTCGTCCGGGATCGTGATCTCGTGCGGGCCGGTCCCCTCCCCCACCTCGTGCCCCGGGCTGTCCACCACGAAGGAGTACGTCTCACCGCCCGGTTCGTAGACGTCGTCGCCCATGATCGGCACTGCCACCTGCTTGGCGGTGTCCGCGGCGTCGAAGGTCAGGTCGCCGTCGAGCGCCAGGAAGTCGTCGTCCACGGTCGCGGTTCCGTCGGCCTCGGTGTGCACGTGCACCGTGACCGGCCCGTCCGGCGCCGGACTCAGCATGACGTTGATGTACTGACTGATCGAGTCCGACGTGCCTTCCGCCAGGCCGTCTTCGACGCTGATCGTGATGGTGTAGTCGCCGTCCGCGCGGGCGGGCGGGGCGAACACGAAGATGCCCGGAAGCGTGCCGAGTGCCGCGGCGGCCGCGACCGAGAGTGCACTCCGAAACCTCGACGGCGACCACAACCGCGGGGGGACCCGATAACGCATGCGCTTCTCCTCTGATCGCCACCATCGGGCGAGAGGCCGAAAGATCGGACCGTGATCAGCGCATTGAGCTGCTAAAACGCGTCACACCGGATGAGTATGGCCGCCACCGGCGGGCATATCCGGCTGTTCCCGGTTTCCGCGCCCATCGATCACCGCGGTTGCCGTGTACCAGTCCGCGCGTCCCGCTACAGCAGGTCGTGCCGCATCGCGGTGGTCACCGCGGCCGTGCGGTCCGCCACGTCGAGCTTGTTGAAGACCCGCAGCAAATGCGTTTTCACGGTCGCCTCCGCGATGAACAACCGCTTCCCGATGTCGGCGTTCGTCAGCCCCGCCGCCACCAGTCGCAGCACCTCGGTCTCCCGGGCCGACAGCGCCGGCGGCGCCGGGCTCCGCACCTGCCGCACCAGCGTCGACGCGACGCTGGGCGCCAGCACCGTCTCCCCCCGCGCCGCCGCCCGTACCGCCTCGGCCAGTTCGGCCGGTGTCGCGTCCTTGAGCAGATAGCCGCTGGCGCCGGCTTCGATCGCGCGCAGGATGTCGCGGTCCGACTCGTAGGTGGTCAGCACCATCACCCGGATGCCCGGGTCGGCGGCCAGGATCCGGCCGGTCGCTTCGACGCCGTCGCCGCCGGGCATCCGCAGGTCCATCAGGACGATGTCGGGACGCTCACGGAGCGCGAGGTCGGCGCCCTCGGCACCGGAGGAGGCCTCGCCGATCACGGTCAGGTCCGGTTCGGCGTCGAGCATGCCGCGCAACCCCATGCGTACGACGGGGTGGTCGTCGACGAGCAGAATCCGGATCACGCGGGGACCTCCAGTTCGACGGTGGTGCCGGTGTCCGGATCGCTGCGCACGGTCAAGGTGCCACCCACCTGCTCGGCCCGTGCCCGCATGCCGCGCAGCCCGAACCCGCCCACCGCCCCGGCATCGAACCCGCACCCGTCGTCCCGCACCACCACCCGGGCTGCGGACGGCGAATAGGCGAGCAGCACACCCACCTCGTTCGCCCGGGCGTGCCGACGCACGTTGGTCAGCGCCTCCTGAGCCGCCCGCAGCAGCACCACCTCCACGGCGGTCGGCAGATCGCGGGGCTCCCCCGTCGTACGAAATAGGGCTTGAACTCCGGTTTCCTCGGTGAAACGCGCGGCCTGGCGGCGTACCGAATCCAGCAGACCGGAATCCAGCGCGGACGGTGCGAGGGCGGCGACCAGGGACCGGCTCTCCGCCAGATTCTCCTTCGCGGTGCGGACCGCGAGCGCCAGGCGTTCGTCGCGCAGCCCCGGATCGGCGGCCTGGACCAGCGTGATGATGCTGGTGAAGCCCTGCGCCAGGGTGTCGTGGATCTCGCCGGCCAGGCGGGTCCGCTCGGCGGTGACGCCGGCCTCGTGGGAGAGCCGGGCCACCTCGGCGCGGCTCTCCTCGAGCTCGGCGATCAGGTTGGCGCGGTCGGTGCTCTGCCGGATCACCTGGATGATCCAGAATCCGAGCAGGATGCCGGCGGTCGCCGAGATCGCCGCGATGACCAGGTCCATCAGCACACTGCCGGACCCGGTCACCAGATCGGCGACGACCGGCACCGCGTTCGCCGCCACCACCGCGACGATCGCGACCCGCAGCGAGGCCAGCTGGAAGGCCATCGGGATGATCACGAAGAGCAGCCAGGTGGCGACCGGCAACGCGATCACCACCACGGCGAACAGCACGATGTGGCAGGTCAGGACGGCGAACGAGAGCACGTCGTCCCGACCGGTTCGGATCAGCCGCGCGCCGATCGTGACGTGCAGCAGGACCATCGCGGCGACCGTGCCGAGGCTGAGCCACTTCCGCTCGGCGGAGGTGTCGGTCAGCAAGATCGCGGCCGCTACGGCGATCTCGATCGCGATGAAGTAGAGGTCCCACAGCCGGGCCAGGGACGGCGGGGCGGCCGATGGTGCGGTCATCGGTCCTTTTCGCTCCATCGGAAGGTCGCCAGGCACAGCACCAATCCGATCACACACCACGCGCCGAGCACCATGGCGATCCGCCCGAGTTCCCAGGCACCGGCCGCTTCCAGGGACTTCATGCTGTCCGGCAGGAAGACGTACCGGAAGCCCTGCGCCATCCACTTGACCGGGAAGAGCGAGGCGACGGTGATCAGCCAGGTCGGCAGCTGGGTGATCGGGTGGATGAAGACGCCCGAGATGAACTGCAGGATCACCACCGGGACGTTCAGGATCGCACCGGCGCTGCGGGCGTGCTTGACGATGCCGCTGACCGCGACGCCGAGCAGGGTGCAGACGATCACCGACAGGCCGAACAGCCAGGCGAAGGTGAGCCAGTGACTCGCGTCCGGCAGCGGCATGTCGAAGACCACGACCCCGACCAGGATCAGCAGCGCCGCCTCCGCGACGGCCATGGTCAAAACCAAAATCAACTTCCCGATCAGGTACGACGTGAGCGGCAACGGCGTGCCCCGCAGCCGCTTCAGCGTCCCGTCCTCACGGTCCATCGCCAGGCCCGCGCCCATCGTGACGAAGCCGGTGGTGAGGATGCCGTAGGCGAGCATGCTCGACGCGTACACCTGGCTGGCGCTGACCCCGGCCTGGTCGTACGAGTCGCCGAAGATCGTCCCGAACAGCAGCAGGAGCAGCGCCGGGAACAGGAACGTGAAGACCACCGAGGTGCGGTCGCGGAGGAACTGCAGGACCTCCACGTGGCCCCGGGCCAGGCTCATGCTCGTCATTTCCGCGCTCCGATCAGGGTGAGGTAGGTGTCCTCGAGGGTGGGCCGGGTGACCGTCAGGGTGCGCAGGTCGGCGCCGTCGGCGACCAGCTTGCGGAGCAGCTCGGTGGGGTCGGCGAGCTGCTCGGTCCGGGTCCGGTCGCCCTCCTGCCAGCTCACCTTGGCGCCGGCCGCGGCCCGTCCGCCCAGCGTCGCCGGGGTGCCCTCGGCGACGATCTGCCCGCCGGCCAGCACCGCGAGCCGGTCCGCGAGCGCCTCGGCCTCGTCCAGGTAGTGGGTGGTGAGCAGGATCGTGGTGCCGTCACCGGCCAGGGTGCGGATCAGGTCCCAGAACTGGCGGCGCGCCTCCGGGTCGAACCCGGTGGTCGGCTCGTCCAGGAAGAGCAGCTCGGGGCGGCCGACGATGCCGAGTGCCACGTCGACGCGACGGCGCTGGCCGCCGGAGAGCGTACGGATCTTGCTGGTCTTCTTGGCGGTCAGGCCGACCAGCTCGATCACCTCGTCGGCCGTGCGCGGCTCCGGGTAGAAACCGGCGACGTGCCGCACCATCTCGGTCACCGTGAGGTCGGCGGCGTCGTCGGCGTCCTGCAGCACGATGCCGATCCGGGAGCGCCAGGACCGGCCCGCCGTGCCCGGGTCCTCGCCGAGCACCCGCACGTCACCGCCGTTGCGGCGCCGGTGCCCCTCCAGGATCTCGACGGTGGTGGTCTTGCCGGCGCCGTTCGGGCCGAGCAGCGCGAAGATCTCGCCGCGGGCGACGACCAGGTCGATCCCGGCGACGGCCTCTCTGCCTTGATAGGTCTTCCGCAGACCCGTTACCTCGATCGCTTCCATACCGACGATCGTCCCGTTCCGGGCGGTTCCGGCGGGACGACCGCGCGGGGGTCAGCGGTTGTCCACCGATCGATGGACAGCCGCCGTCCACTCCGTCTTGGAAAGATCACTCCCAGCGGAATTTGCGGGCGGCTGCGGTCAGCCAGACGACCGCCCACGCGCCCAGCGCCAGCCAGATCGACAGCGGGATGCTGCCACCGCCGCTGAGCGTGTCCCGCAGCGCCTCGGCGTGCGCGGCCAGCGGCAGCAGGAACCAGCCGGCCGTGCCCAGGTCCGGCGCGGCGAACATGATCCCGCCGACCGAGAGCATCAGCACGTAGATCAGCGTGGCCGCGCCGGTGGTGGTCTCCGGCTTCAGCACGCTGGCCAGCAGCAACGCCAGGCCGCTGTATCCGGCCGCGGCCAGCACGGTCACCCCGGCCGCGGGCAGCAGGTGGCTCAGCTCCGGCCGCCAGCCGACCACCACACCGACCAGGCCCAGGAACAGCACCTGGAACACGATCTGGACCAGCACCGCGGCGGTCTTGGCGAGCAGCAGGCCCGGGCGGGTCAGCGGGGAGGCGCCGAGGCGCTTCAGGACGCCGTAGCTGCGCTCGTACCCCGTGGTGATCGCCTGGCCGGTGAAGGCGGTCGACATCACGGTCAGCGCCAGCACGCCGGGAACCACAAAACCCAGGCGGTCGTCGGTCGGCAGGTTCGTGGCATGCGTCAGGCCCGCTCCGAGCAAAACCAGCAGGGGTACGCCCATGGCCAGCACGACTGCCTCGCCCCGCCGCGCGGTGAGCACCAGTTCCATCCGGATCTGACGGGCGATGACGGTGCGCATCGGTGCCCGGCCGGGTGCCGGTGCGAACGTTCCGGTGCTCACTTCGCGGCTCCAACCGTGGTGGTGGTCTGCCGGGTCAGCGACAGGTAGACGTCCTCGAGGGTGCGGCGGCGGCTGCTCAACGCCGTGACGTGCGCGTCCACCCCGGCGAACCAGCCCAGCACGTCGGCCAGCGCGCGGGTGTCCAGGGCGCCGGTGATCGCGTACTCCCCGGGTGAGCTCTCGGCGACCTCGTGGCGGGCCTTCAACCCGGTCAGGTCGAGACCCGGGTCGGCGCGCACCTCGAGCAGGTCGATCCCGGCCGCGGCGGTCAGCTCGGCCGGCGTGCCGGTCGCCGCCACCTGGCCGGACCGCATGATCACCACGTCGTCGGCGAGGCGCTCGGCCTCGTCGAGCAGGTGCGTGGTGAGCAGCACGGAGACGCCGTCGGCGCGCAGCTCCTCGATCAGCTGCCAGGTGGTGTGCCGGGCCTCGGTGTCCATCCCGGCCGTCGGCTCGTCGAGGAAGACCAGCTCGGGGCGGCCGACCAGGGCGACCGCGAGACTCAACCGCTGCTGCTCGCCCCCGGAGAGCCGGCGGAACCGGGTCTTCTCCACTGCGCGGAGTCCGAGCCGGTCGATCAGCATCTCGGTGTCCAGCGGGTTCGCGGCGAACGAGGCGAACAGGCGCAGGATCTCCCCGGCCGCGGCCCACGGGTAGACGCCGCCGGACTGCAGCATGATGCCCAGGCGCGGCATCAGCGCGTCGTGCTCGGCGACCGGGTCCATCCCGAGGATCCGCACAGTGCCGGCGTCCGGTTTGCGGAACCCCTCGCAGACCTGGAGCAGGCTGGTCTTGCCCGCACCGTTGTGACCCAGCAGCGCGAGCACCCGCCCGCGCGGGGCGCTGAGGGACACCCCGTCGACGGCTGTCGTGTCGCCGTAGCGCACCACGACGTCTCGTACCTCAACCGCGGCCACGTCGCCACCCACCATGAGCTCCGCCCATCCGATCCGCCTCCGGCCACCATACGGCGAGCCGAGCCGGTGCCCGATCTCGGCAAGCCCTCCGATGGTCTCCCTCACTCACTCTCGCCACCGGCCGCGCCCGCCGCGTCCTACCCAGGACCCCCTCACTCATCCTCCTCGCGGGTGGTGGGGTGGGCCGGGCGGGTTTCGGTAGGGTTCGCGGCATGAGTGAGCAGAGCCGCGTCGTGGAGATCTACACCGACGGGGCCTGCGCGCCGAATCCCGGCCCGGGCGGCTGGGGCGCCGTGCTCCGCTGGGGCAAGGCCGAAAAAGATCTGTGCGGCGGCGAGGCCGGCTCGACCACCAACAACCGGATGGAGCTGATGGCCCCGATCCGCGCCCTGGAGACCCTGAACCGCGCCCCGCTGGTCGTCGACATCTACACGGACAGCGTCTACGTCCGGGACGGCATCACCAAGTGGGTGTCACGCTGGCGCGCCAACGGCTGGCAGACCTCCGCCCGCCAGCCGGTCAAGAACGTGGACCTCTGGCAGCTCCTCGACGCCGCGGTCCGCCGGCACGAAGTTCGCTGGCACTGGGTGAAGGGCCACGCCGGCCACCCGGAGAACGAACGCGCCGACCGCCTGGCCACCCGCGGCCTCCAGGAAGCAGTAGCCGCCGCCTCCCCCACATAGCCGGCTCCGCCGCCGCTCTCCCGGCACCGCCGCTCCCGCCGCCGCGCTCGTGGCACCGCCGCTCCCGCCGCCGCTCTCCCGGCGCTGAGCCGCGATCTTGACGATTTGTGCGCATATTCGGCCGCGACTCACCACGATCGGGGAGTTCAGCGGTCGAGCGCGGCCAACGTACGCAAAAAAGCCTCGCGGTCGTCCGCCGGCAGGTCCCGCAGCATCACGTCCTCCGCGGCCCGAATCTCGGCCTGCACCGCCCCATGCCGAGCGTGACCGATATCGGTCAGCCCGAGCAGGCGCACCCGGCGGTCGGCCGGGTCGGGCTCACGCTCGATGAGCCCGCGCTGCTGCAGGTCGTCGAGCACCGGAATGAGCCGGGTCTTGTCCGCACCGATGCTCGCCGCCAGCGCCGCCTGGGTCCGCATCGGCCCGCTGGCCAGCGCGTTAAGCACGATGTAGGCCCACATCGACACCCCGTGCCGGGCCAGGATCGGCTGCTCCATCGCCAGCAGCCGCCGCCCCACCCGGGAAACCATCGCGCCGAGATCGTCCCTCTCCACTCGCGCAGCCTTTCACGCCCGCGACCTCTCCCCGCGCGACAGTCTCCGCGGCCCGGCACCGATCGGGGTTGACGAATAGTAGGCTTAGGTAGATCGTAGGCAGATGCCTACCATTACCGAGGACCTCCGTCAGATCCACGCCGCCGCCGTCCGCGCCACCGTCGACCTGGTCGCGCACGCCACCCCGGACGACCTCACCCGCCCGACACCCTGCGCCGGCTGGGACCTCGCCGCCCTGCTCGGGCACATGACCGCGCAGCACCACGGTTTCGCCGCCGCCGCTCACGGCCGCGGCGCCGACCTCACCGCCTGGACTCCGACGCGCCCCGACGCGGATTTTCTCCATCGGTACGCCGAGGCCACCACCGCGGTACTCGACGCCTTCGCACCGGCCGACGTCCTCGACCGCCCCTTCGACCTGCCCGAGTTGAGCACCGACCGCACCTTCCCCGGCCACCTGGCGCTCCGCTTCCACCTGGTCGACTACGTGGTGCACGGCTGGGACGTGGCGACGACCCTGTCCCTTCCCTACGCACCGAGCCCGGACACCCTGGCCGCCGCCCTCCCGATCGCCCGCGCCGTCCCCGACGGCCCCACCCGGCTGGCCCCGGACGCCGCGTTCGCCCCGGCTCACCCCGTCCTTCCCGGCACCGACCCGCTCACCGAGATCCTCCTGCTCCTGGGCCGCGACCCGTCCTGACCAGGCGTTTCTGCCTGACCCCGGCACCCACCTCCCCACGCCAACCAGAACGACCACTCCCGTGCACCCCCAGGCCTGAGCCAGGGCGGCACGCGCCCGCAATACCGAACTGCGTCCTTCCACCGCCCCCACAGGGGCACCAACCGCACACAAACCCCGCTCGCGCACCCATACCGCCCCCACCACCAAGCCAAGGGCAAAGCCACTCCCCGCCCGCGCCCAAAACCCCCACGCAACAGCCAGCCAACCAAGCGCGTGAAGTTACGGCGCCCAGCGCACCCAAAAACCCCACACAACAGGGCGCAACAACCAGCGTGTGAAGTTGCGGCGC
>NZ_BOMS01000086.1 GCF_016862315.1 Actinoplanes palleronii
GGAGGCGACCGTTACTTCACACGCTCGGAACCCGCCGTGAACGCCGGCGGGGCGAGCGGCTATGGGGAGTCAGGCGAGGCGGGGCAGGTAGGCGGACCAGACTTTCTTGGGGACGGTCATGCGCCACGCTTCGAGGACGAGCTCGGGCATCTCGTCCTCGTCGAGGTGGGACAGGTGGGCCTGGACCCAGTTGAAGCGCAGGTCGGACTCGCGGGGCAGGTGGAAGGTCCGCGGGTTGGCGGCGATCAGGGCGTCACGCTCCTCCTTGGGAAAGCCGAAACCCATGATCGTCTCGTCGCGGGAGAAGGCGACATAAACGATTTTGCCGACGCGGAACTTCACTCTGTCCCGGATCAGGTGTTCCTCGCTGCGTGGCAGATCCCGGGCGATCCGCCGGACGTCATCGACGGTGACCATGCCGGAAATCTAGACCCGGGGTCTGACAGAAACCCGGATCAGAGACCTCGCGGACGAGGCACCGGCGGCCGCCCGCCCGGTTCCGGCGACGATGGCGACGTGGGCCGGGCGGAGGACGGGGCGGCGTTCGCCGGCGCGGGGGCGGCGTCGTCCGGGCCGATGACC
The DNA here is from genome assembly GCF_016862315.1 of Actinoplanes palleronii. Classification (GTDB taxonomy): domain Bacteria; phylum Actinomycetota; class Actinomycetes; order Mycobacteriales; family Micromonosporaceae; genus Actinoplanes; species Actinoplanes palleronii. Next base: position 583 of record NZ_BOMS01000086.1, read on the forward strand.
TTGGCGCGGGCCACCCGGTCGGCGGCGAGCTTGTAGGTGGCTGCCCGCACCAGTTCGTCCGGCACGGTGTGGCGTCCCGAGCTCTCCACCTCGACCACCGGCTCCGACGGGTCGACGGGTTCGCTCGCCGTCCCGGGATAGAGCGCGGGAACCGGCTCGGCATACCGCCAGCCCGCGGCCTGCCTGCCCGGCTTCACCTCCGGCTCCCGCTGCGCGGGAAGCGGCCCGGACCGCACGGAAGGCTGGCCGGCGTCCCGAAGCCCCGAATGAAGACCCGAACGCGGAGCCGACTCCCACCCGGAGACCGGCGCGGAGTCCGAACCGGAACGCGGGGCAGAGGACGGAACGGAATGCGGGCCGACGAGCGGAGCGGGATGCGGCGCGGAGTCCGGGCTGGGATGCGGAGCGGAGAGCGGCGCGGAAGCCGGGCCCGGGAGCGGCGCGGAAGGCGGGGTGGGGAATGGCGGCTCGGTAACCAGGTCCTCCTGGCCTGCCCAGCGCGGATCCGGCAGCTCCGAATAGTTCACCCCGCCGTCCGCGGGCGGCTCCGGGACGCCCGGCACGACATGTGTCGGCGCGGGGAAGCCGACCTGCGGAAGTGCCGACGCCCTCGGCCCCGGCCGGGCAGCTGCTCTGCGACGGCCCGGCACCGGCGCCAACTCTGCTGCTGCCGCCGCGGCCGAACCCCCCGTTCGCGAGAGCGCTTCCCCCGCCGGGGCAGCCGCCGCCCAGGACACTGCCGGAGACACCCCGGAGGCCGCAGACGGCGGCACCGGCACAGAATCCGCGGGAGACACCGCAACCCCGGACGGAACGGAGGCCGGGAAGGTCACCGCGGACGGGATGGAGGCTGCGGGAGGCACCGGAGGCGGGGATTCACTCGTACGGGAGACACCCGTCCGTGAGCTTCCCGCCTCGCCACCCACCACCGCGGACGCCCGCACCGCCCCTCGCCGCCGCGGCCCGGCGACCCGGGCCGCCAGGCTGAACACGCTGCGCGCCGCGTGGTCGTAGCCGCTCTGGTACGCCTCCTCACGCTCCTCACCCCCCTCCCGGCGCTCGTGGAGCCGCCCGGCCACGTACCCCACGCACGCCACGAAGACCGTGAGCAGGATGAGCAGAATGACGGAGTTGCCGGGCGCGTTCATGCCGCGAATTGTGCCGAGCTTGATCGACCGTTAGCTATGGCCCGTTTGACGTACCCCGATGGAATTAACTCGAAAGATCACTGGCGAGCCAGCCGGCGATCTGGGTGCGCCGGGCCACCCCCAATTTCGTACGGATGTGTTCGACGTGCGCGGCCACCGTCCGCGGTGAGATCACCAGCTGCCCGGCGATCTCCCGGTCGGTCCGGCCCGCCGCGACCAGGCGGGCCACCTCGAGCTCCCGCGCGGTGAGCACCCTGGGCTGCGCGCCGGCGTTCCCGGTGCCGTCCAGCCACACCGCGGGCGGCTCGGCACTTCCGAAGGCACTTCCGAAGGCACTTCCAGAAGCGCTTCCGAAGGCACTTCCAGAAACGCTTCCGGAGGCGCTCCCCAAGGTGCCCCCGAGCGCCGCACCCCACGCCGCGCGCGCCGCCGTGACCAGCGCCGCCGCCTCACCCGGCCGCCGGGACCGGTGTGCGCACCGCGCCTGGTCGAGCAGCACCGCGGTGCCCTCCCAGAACCGGCGCCGACCGGCCCAGAACCCGGCCGCGGCGTCCAGGGCCAGACGCGCCTTCCCGGTCTGTCCCTCCGCCAGGCTGATCAGCCCCCGGGCGTGGTCGAGCGCGCCCAGGGTGCCCGGGATCCCCCGCTCGACGAGCAGCTCGGTGACCCGGGCGAGCCACTCGCGGGCCTGCGTCGGACCCGACCCGGCGAGGTACGCCCGGGTGCCGGTCACCACGTACGGAAAGAGGTAGGAAGCGTCCCGGACAGCGGCCGAGGCCGCGTAGCCCGCCTCGCACCGGGCGATCGCCGCGTGGTGGTCGCCGTCGAGAACCGCGAGTTCGGCGAGGCCCCACCAGGCCGGCGAGACCCGCTGCAGCTCACGCATCGACCCGCCGAGCTCGGCCGCCTCGGTCAGCGCGGCCCGGGCGGCCGGCGGGTCGGCGCCGAGCGCGGTGTAGCCGAGCACGTGCAGCGCGGTGATCCGGGTGGTGATGCCGCCGCGCCCGTCGGCCAGCGCGGCCTGGGCCTGTGCCCGCGCGCCCGCCACGTCACCGGTCGCCCAGCGGACGTGGGCCAGGTGCGCGGCCATGTAGTGCCGGTCGTTGACCAGCTCGGCCCGTTCCGCGTAGGCGATGCCCTCGGCCAGCCACCGCTGTGCCCGCGGATATTCGACGAGCACCGAGGTCGACGAGCCGAGCATCCGGTACGCCCGCGCCGCCGACCGTTCCCGATCAGCCGCCACGGCCCTGGTGATCACGCTTTCCAGGAGCGCGCACCCCTCGTCCAGCCGGCCCAGGAAGAGCAGCACCGAGCCGACCGTGGCGTCCAGGTCGTGATCGGCGGCCGAGCTGAGCGCGCGAGCCCGTACCCCGTGCTCGAGGGCCTCGGTGAGCCGCCGGTCCAGCATGTACGCCGCCGCCAGCGCCGCGTGCAGCCGGGCCAGCACCCCGCTGTCACCGGCCGCGAGCGGCAGCCCGGCCCGCAGCGCCGCGGTACGCCGGTCCAGCCCGTCGCCGAGCAGGTGCCGGACCGCCACCCACTCCGGGAGCAGCGCGGCCGCGGCGAGCCGGTCACCATCGGCGAGCCGGAGCCGGGACGCCTCCGCGTACGCCCGGTCGGCCGCGGCGTTGTCGTCGATCGCGGCCAGCTCGCCGGCCAGCGCGGTCAGCACGGTGGCCCGGTCGCCGGCCGGGTCCATGGTGCGCAGTGCCCGCCGGTACAGCCCGGCAGCCTCCTGGTGCGCGGAGAGCGCGGCGGCCTCCTCGGCGGCGGCCATCGCGGACGGGAACGCCTCGCCCGGACGCTGCGCCCGCTCGAACTGGTCGCTCACGAACGCGGCCGCGAAACCCGCCGCCCGTGCCGCCTCGGCCGCCCGCCCGTGCAGGTCACGTCGCCGCAGCGGTGGCAGGTCGGCGTAGAGCGCGTCGCGGATCAGCGCGTGCCGGAAGTCGTACCCGGTGCCGTCGCCGCGCGGCTGCACGAAGAACCGGTCGCCCAGCTCCCGCAGCGCCGCGTCGATCGTCTCCGGCGGGTCACCGGTGATCGCCACGATCAGGTCCAGGTCGAACGACCGGCCCAGCACCGACGCGGCACCGGCCAGCCCCCGCGCGTCCGGGCTGAGCTGCTCGGCGCGGAACAGCACGGCGTCGGCGAGGGTGTCCGGCACACCGGCGGCGGCCGCCAGGAACTCCTCGACGTGCAACGGGATCCCGTCACTGCGGTCGAAGAGACCCGCATGGGTACGACCGGAGATCGCCTCGGCCAGCGCCGCGGTGTCGGCCCGGCTCAGCCTGGGCAGCCGGGACTCCTCGGCGAGCCGCTGGGTGAGCAGCCGGGCCCGCCAGGAGCGCAGCGGCACCCGCGGGTACAGCTCGTCGCTGCGGTACGTGCCGGCCAGCAGCAACGGCAGCTTCCGGGCGCGCGGCGCGAGCCGGGCCAGCAGGTCGAGGGTCAGGTCGTCGGCCCAGTGCAGGTCCTCGAGGGTGATCAGGATCGGCCGCGCGGCGACCTGCTCGATCATCTCGACCAGGTCGGCGACCAGCAGCCGGCGGTACCGGTCCGGGTCGCCGTCGGCGCTCTCCCGCAACCGCCCGGTCATCCGCTCGCCGATCGCCGCGGTCGCCGGGTCCCGGCGCAGCTCGGTGCCGAGATCACCGGCCAGCGCGCCGGCCACCTCGGTGTCGCCCGGCGCCGCCGCCGCGCCGATCACCGCGAATCCGGCGACGGCCGCCCGCCGGCTGATCTCGCGCAGCAGCCGGGTCTTGCCGATGCCCGCCTCGCCGGCCAGCAGGAGCAGTCCGCCCTCGCCGCCGGCGGCCGCGGCCAGCCGCCGGTCGGCCAGGTCGAGCAGGTCGTGCCGTCCGATCAGGACTCCGCTGGTGAGCGCCACAGCGGAACTTTAGGAGCCGCCGCCGCGCTTCCTAGGTGTTATGACCGATGTCCGACGGCGCGGCCGGGAGCACGCTGAGCGAGTCGGTTACCACCGCACCACCGGGAGAGTTATTGATGGCGAAGTTCATGGACGTCCACGACGGGTTCTTCGGCGTCACCGCGGAGCAGTTGAACGCCGCGCACGACGCCGACCTCAAGATCGAGGGCGAGGAGGGCGTGCACTTCGAGCGCGCCTGGCTCGACCCCGAGGCCGGCAAGGTGTTCTGCCTGAGCACCGGGCCCAGCAAGGAGGCGGTGATGCGGGTGCACGAACGCGCCGGTCACCCCACCAGCCAGGTCTTCGAGCTGACCGCCGAGGTCTGAGCGCCGGCGGGGTCTCGGGTTTGCTTGGGGGCCGGCCCGAGACCCCGCTGGCGTTCTCACCAGGAGAACGGGTTCCACCAGTGGCGGTCCTTCTTCTTCTGCGGCTGACGCGGTTTCGGCACGGCCGCGGTGGTCGTCGCGCTGGGACTGACGGAGGCCGACGCGGACGACGACGCGCTGGCGCTGGGACTGACGCTGGGACTGACGGACGGAGCGCCGGACGGCGGCGCTCCCGACGGCGGGGTGCCTCCGCCGCTCTCCTCGGTCCCGCTCGGATCCACCGCCGCCGTCAGGGTGGCGACGAACCCCGCCGTGACGCTGCCGGTGACCGTCGCCAGCTCCCGCGCCGCCGAGTCCTCGCCGAACACGTTGTCGGTGGCCAGGGTGATCTGACCGAGGTTGGTGACGCTCTGGCTGTAGCCGTCCGTCGCGTACACCAGATCCGCGACGTCCTCCGGGATCGCGATCTGCGACGTCTTCACGATCGGTCCCGCGCCGCTCGTCGCGTTCGCCACCGACGAGTACACCTCGAAGTGGATGTGCGGCCACCGCCCCGAGTAGCAGGCCGGGAAGATGCTGGTGAAGGTCGCCGTCCCGGTGTCGTCGGTCTCCTGGATGCCGCGCAGGTAGTTCTCGTCGGTGATCCCGGTCGAGTAGAGCGAGTAGTTGCCGTCCCGGTCGCAGTGCCAGGCGTAGACCGCCGCGCCGGCCAGGGGCGTGCCGGCCAGGTCGACGAGGGTCAGCGCGAAGGTCAGCGGGATGCCCTCGGCCACGGTCGTCGAGGTGCCGAACGACGACCGGATGTCGCTGCGGACGATGCCGGACTCGGTGCGCACGTCGACGCCGTTGGAGCCGTCCGCCGGGTACGGCCCGGCCGTCTCCGACTCGACCTCCTCCAGCGCGGCCAGCGCGGGAGAGGCGGTGCCGAGCAGCGTGCCGGTGGCCATCACGGCAGCGCCGGCGCCGCCGATCAGGGTGAGCATCCGGCGCCGGTTCATCGTGCCGAGGTCGAACGCCAGGCCCTTGTCGTGGACTTCACGGACGTACGCCGCGTTGTCCAGGTGTGGCTCAGTCAAGATTGCCGCCCTCCTGAGTGGATTGGTGTCCGGGAGAGAAGACCATCGACGGTTGTGCACGCACTGTCGGTGACCTATGCGCGGGGTAAGGCCGCCGTGGACAGCTTTGTCAACAATCGCGCCGACGACGCCCGCTGAGTAAAGAACTGTTGCGCAACAGCTCTTTACCTAGCATGCTGGGTGCATGACCGAGATCAGGGACGAGGCCGTTCTCAAGGCGCTCGCCCACCCCCTGCGCCGCCGCCTGCTCGACACGCTGCGGGTCGACGGGCCCTCGATGCCGAGCGCGCTGGCCCGCGCCACCGGCCAGGCCGTCGCGAACGTCAGCCACCACCTGCGGGTCCTCGCCGACGCGGGGCTCATCCAGGAGGCGCCCGAGCTGGCCCGCAACCGCAAGGAGCACTGGTGGCGGATGAACGACCCCCGGCTGAGCTGGAACCCGGCGCACTTCCCGCAGGAGGCCGCGGACGCCGCCGAGGCGATCGGGTTCCAGCGGCAGATCGACCTGGTCAACACGTGGCTGGGCAGTCCCGCGTCCCATACCGAACCGTGGGTGACCAGCGCGTTCGCCAGCGACGCCTGGCTGCGCCTGTCCCCCGAGGAGCTGACCGAGCTGGGCGACGAGCTGCTGGAGCTGATCGGCCGCTACCGGGACCGGCCGGAGCGCGAGGACCGCGTGCCGGTCTTCGTCCTGGGCCGAGGTTTTCCCGCCCGACCGTGATCACTCGAGGAGGCATGTGATGAGCACCGGCATCACCACCGACCCGGATTTCCGCAAGCTCTGGGGCGGCCTGACCGTCAGCCAGCTGGGCACCTCGGTCGCCTCCGTGGTGACCCCGCTGATCGCCCTGCAGGTGCTGAACGCGAGCGCGTTCACGGTCAGCCTGCTCACCGCCGCGGCCTGGCTCCCCTGGCTGCTGATCGGCCTGCCGGCCGGCGCCTGGGTGGACCGGGTGGCCAAGCGCCCGGTGCTGCTGGCCTGCGACGCCGCGAGCGTGCTGCTGGTCGCCAGCGTCCCGGTGACCGCCTGGCTGGGCCGGCTCACCGTCGCCCACCTGCTCGTGGTCGCGCTGCTGACCGGGGTCGCGTCGGTGTTCTTCGAGGTCGCGAACACCGGGTTCCTGCCGGCCATGTTCGAGTCCGGGCAGCTGGTGCGGGCGAACGCGCTGGTGCAGGGCAGCACCTCGGCCGTACAGATCGGTGGTCCGGCGCTGGCCGGCGCGCTCGCCGCGACCCTCGGCGCGGTCACCGGCCTGGTCGTCGACGCGACCAGCTTCGCCGTCTCGTTCCTCGGGCTGGCCCTGATCCGCCGCCCGGAACGCCCGGTCGCCCGCGCGCCCCGCAAGCACCTCGCGCACGAGATCCGCGACGGCGTCCGCTGGCTGCTGCACGACCGCTACCTGCGGAACCTCATGCTGCAGGGCGCCACCGCGAACCTCGCACTCACCGGATACGGCGCGCTCACGGTGGTCTTCCTGGTCCGCGACGTCGGCGTCGGCGCCGGCACCGTGGGGCTGCTGATGTCCGCTTCTGGTCTCGGCGGCGTCGCCGCCGCAGGAGCAACACCGTTTCTGGTACGACGGTACGGCGCGGCCCGCGCCATGCTCGCCTGCAAGCTCGCCGCCGGGGTGTCCGCGCTGCTGATCCCGTTCACCGGCCCCGGGCCCGGCCTGATCGCGTTCGTCGCCGGCACCGCCCTGGTCGCCGCGTTCGTGGTGGCCGGCAACGTGATCGCGGGCAGTTTCCGGCAGGCGTACGTGCCCGCCGAGCTGCTCGGCCGGGTGTTGACCGCGATGCAGTTCGTCAACCTGGGCACGATTCCGGTCGGCGCGGTTCTCGGCGGGGCGCTGGCCACCGCGTACGGATCACGGGTGGCCATCGCCGTGATGACCGCGACCTACGCGCTCTCCGGTCTGATCCTGGTCGTCGGCCCGTTCCGGAGCCGGCGGGATCTCCCCGTGCTCGACGGCGGCGCTTCCTCCCGTTCGGTAATAGTCTGAGCATCATGCGAATGGTGGCCGTTCTCGCCGTGGCCGCGGTGCTGGGCGTCGCCGCCTGCGGCTCCGGGGGCGACGACGACGTGACCGCACCCAGCACCGTCGAGGTGTTCACCTGGTGGGCCGAGGGCGGCGAGAAAGCCGGACTCGACGCGCTGGTCGCCCGGTTCGGCGCGGACTGCCCCGGCCAGCGGTTCGAGAACGCCGCGGTGGCCGGTGGCGCCGGGGTGAACGCGAAGCAGGCGCTCGCCGACCGGATGGCCCGCAAGGACCCGCCGGACACGTTCCAGGCGCACGCCGGCGCCGAACTGACCGAGTACATCGACGCCGGCCGGGTCCAGGATCTGACCGGCTATTACGACGCGTGGGGTCTGCGCGCCGTCCTGCCCCGAGGCCTGATCGACGACCTGACCGTCAACGGCAAGATCTATTCGGTCCCGGCCAACATCCACCGCGCCAACGTGATCTGGACGAACCCGGCCGTGCTGGCCCGCGCCGGGATCACCGGCCCGCCGAAGGACCTGCCCGCGTTCATGACCGATCTGGCCCGGCTGAAAGCCGCAGGCGTGGAGGCACCGCTCGCCCTGGGCCGCGACTGGACCCAGCTGATGCTCCTCGAAGCGGTGCTGATCAGCGACCTGGGTGCGGAGAAGTTCGCCGGGCTGTTCACCGGCGCCACCCCGTGGACCGGTGCGCCGGTGACCACGGCGATCACCGACTTCGTCCGCCTGCTCGGATATGCCAACCTGGACCGCGACAGCCTGGACTGGCCGCAGGCGGAGCGCCTGCTGATCGACGGCAAGGCCGGGTACCAGCTGATGGGTGACTGGGAGGCGGCCGACCTGACCGCCAAGGGCCTGCCCGGGTACGGCTGGTTGACGTTCCCCGGCAACGGCACCACGTTCCAGTGGCTCGCCGACTCGTTCACCCTGCCCACCGGCGCGCCGAACGCGACCGGTACGACCTGCTGGTTGAAGACGGTCGGCTCGGCCGCGGGGCAGCAGGCCTTCAACACCGCGAAGGGCTCGATACCGGCGCGCACCGACGTGTCACCGGCCGGGTTCGCGCCGTACCAGCGGGCCGCGATGACCGATTGGAAGACCGCGGTGCCGGTGCCGTCGTGCGCACACGGCTCGGCCTGCTCCCAGCCCTGGCAGAGCGCGATCAACGCCGCGTTGACGGCGTATGCCACCGGCCACGACGCGAGCACCCTCCAGGCCGACCTGGCCACCGCCGCCGACCAGTTCGTCCGCCCCTGACCTGCCCGGTGCGACGCCAGCGCCGCGCTCCCCGAGGCAGCCACGCGCGTCCCGACCGCAGCTGGCCCTGACGGTCCTTAAGCCGGCCCATAACGGCCGCCACGGCCAGCCCGAGCTTCTTGGCTGGGCCTCACGGCCCTTGAGGCGGGCCGATAAGGGCCGTGAGGCCCAGCCGGGGCCGGGAGCGGACCGGCTACCGGGACCGGCCGCGGCCTGGGCGGTGACCAAACAGAATCGCCCGGCGCGCGCCGGGCGATCCGAGGCACCCGCTGCGTCGCGTGCGCCGCCCGGGACTCTGCCCAGGTCGTACAAAAAAGGGGTTTACAGCATGGCTTCCAGCGGGGTGTCGGCGCCTTCCATGAAGAGGCGACCGGCCTCGGCGGCCGGGACCGGGCGGGAGAAGTAGTAGCCCTGGGCGAACCCGCAGCCCATCTCCCGCAGCGCGGCCAGCTGGCCGAACTCCTCGATGCCCTCGGCGACCGTCGCCATGCCCAGGCTCTTGCCGAGGCGGACGATGGTGTCGGTGAGGGCGGTGTCACCGGTGAGGACGCCGCCGAGGCGCTCGACGAACGAGCGGTCGATCTTCAGGGTGTCGATCGGGAAGCGGCGCAGGTAGGCGAGCGAGGAGTAGCCGGTGCCGAAGTCGTCGATGGCCAGGGTGAGGCCGAGGGCCTTGAGCCGGACCAGCTGCTCCAGGTTGGCCTCGGTGTCGGTCATCAGCACCGACTCGGTCATCTCCAGGCAGAGGCAGTCGGCCGACATGCCGGTTTCGGCGAGCACCGCGACAACGGTCTCGGCGAAATCGGTCTGGTCGAACTGGCGGACCGAGACGTTGACGGACATCTTCAGCGGGCGGCCGCCGGCCTCGGTGCTCCACTCGACCGCCTGGCGGCAGGCCTCGTGCAGGACCCACTTGCCGAGCGGCACGATCAGGCCGGTGGCCTCGGCCAGCGGGATGAAGTCGAGCGGGTTGATCATGCCGCGGGTCGGGTGCGGCCAGCGGACCAGGGCCTCGAAGCCGATGACCTCGTTGGTGTCCAGATCGATGGTCGGCTGGTAGTGCAGGCGCAGGGCGTTGCGCTCCAGCGCGTCCCGCAGGTCGTTCTCGAGTTCGAGGCGTTCGACCAGTCCGTCCCGCATGTCCGGCCGGTAGCTGGTGAAGACGCTGCCGCCGGCCGCCTTGGCCGCGTGCATGGCCAGGTCGGCGTTGCGCAGCAGTTGCTCGGCGCCTTCCACCGGGCCGTCGGCGAGGTCGGCCTCGCCGAGCAGCGTCGCCACGGCCAGGCCGATGCTGGCCCGGATGTGGATGCTGCGGTGACCGACTTCGATCGGCTGGTCCAGGTCCGCGAGGATGCGGCGGGCCACGTTCTCGGCCTCGTCGGTGGAGGCCGACTCGATCAGCACCGCGAACTCGTCGGCGCCGAACCGGGCGACCACGTCCTCGGCCCGCACGCAGGCCTTCATCCGGTCGGCGACCTGCACCAGCAGCTGGTCGCCGGCCAGGTGGCCGAGGCTGTCGTTGACCCGCTTGAAGCCGTCCAGGTCGAGGTGCAGCACGGTCAGGTCGGTGGTCCGGGCCAGCGCCGCGGCGGCCCGGTCGCGGAACAGCGCGCGGTTGCCGAGCTGGGTGAGCGAGTCGTGGTACGCCTCGTGCACCAGCTGTTCCTGCAGCTCCTTGCGGTCGCTGATGTCCCGGGTGTTCAGCACGTAGCCGGCCACGTGCGGGTCGTCCACCAGGTTCGTGATGATCACCTCGGACGGGCGCTTCCGGCCGTCCTGGTGGGTGTGCACGACCTCGAGGGTGACCGTCGAGTACGGCCGGGCCGCCACCTGCCGCATCGCCCGGGCCAGCCGCATCGCCACCTCGTCGTCGACCAGTTCGATGTAGCGACGGCCGACGAACAGCTCGTGGCCGTACCCGAAGACCCGCTGCATCGACTCGCTCTGGAAGGTGATCGTCCCGTCCGCGTCGATCACCGTGACCACGTCCGAGCTGTGCCGGATCAGCGCGTGGAACTGCTGCTCCCGGGCGTAGAGCTCGGCGGTACGGTCCTCGACCCGGGCCTCCAGCGTGCCGGTCAGCTCCCGGTTCTCCAGCAGCGTCAGCACCTGCCGGCCGATCAGCAGCAGGATCAGCAGCGACCGGGTGTACGCCACGAACGGGCTGCTGTGCCCGGACGTGATGTGGAACAGCACGCTGGCGAACAGGGCCGCGCCCACCGCCACGTACGGCAGCATCACCGCGCCGAACCGCATCCGGGGGCTGAACTCGCTCTTCAGCGGCTCGGCGTCCTTGGACCGGGCTGCGCCGACGATGACCAGCCCGAAGCCGAAGATCCAGCCGAGGTCGATCACCGAGCCGGACTGGTAGTCGTGGACCATCCGCAGGTAGGCGTAGCCGATGTCGGAGATCGCGAAGGCCGCCACGCCGAGCCCGACGAACATCAGGTCGGCCGAGCAGCGGTAGAGCGCCCGCCGCTGCGGCAGCATGTAACCGATCATGGTGGCGATCACGATGTCGCCGAGCGGGTAGAGCAGGGTCAGGTAGAAACCCAGTCCGTCGTCACCCGGCTGGATCCGCGGATCGACCACGAACACCCAGCCGACCAGCACCAGCGACGCCGCGACCAGCAGGCCGTCGAGGACGCTGCGGGCCCGGTTGGCCAGCGGCTGCGAGGCGCTCGGCAGGATCAGCAGGCCGATCGGGATCAGCAGCAGCAGGCCGAGGTAGCCGACGTCGGCCGGGGACGGGATGTCCAGGTCGCCGCCGTGCGGGAAGGTCTGCGCCAGCGTGTAGGCCTGTCCCGCGCCCCAGCTCAGCAGCCCGGCGGCGATGACCATCCAGCCCCAGCGGCCACGGCCGGTGAAGAGCCGGCTGCGCCACAGACAGGCGCCGGCCGCCGCGGTCGGAAGGACGACGAGCGCCCAGGTGGATACGTCGTTAGCGATGTCAGGACCGCCTACCTCGGCGCCGAGCATTACGGCGAGAACTACGAGGACCGAAAAGACGGCGAGACACACCCGGAGCCACCGGCGGATGTCCACCGGTCCTTCCGCGTTGTTGAGAGTCATCTCGACGCCTCCGCCCTCAAATTGTGATCAACCGGGGCTATCGGGTCGCAACGCTGCGGTATGAGGAAGAGGCCGGGAGCAAAGCGGTTACACCAGGCCGTCCTGGTACGCGACGATCACCAGCTGGACCCGGTCGCGGACGCCGAGTTTGGCGATCGCCCGGGTGATGTGGGTCTTCGCGGTCAATGGACTGATCACCAGACGGGCGGCGATCTCGTCGTTGGAGAGCCCGGTGGCGACCAGGGCGACCACCTCGCGTTCCCGTTCGGTCAGCGCGGCCAGCCGATCGCCGCGCTCGGCCGACCGGACCGGCCGCTGGGCGAACTCACCGACCACCCGGCGGGTGACGCTCGGGGAGAGCAACGCGTCACCGGCCGCGACCACCCGGACGGCGGCGCGCAGGCCGTCCGGGTCGATCTCCTTGGTCAGGAAGCCGCTGGCACCGGCCGCGAGGGCGGCGAAGACGTACTCGTCGGTCTCGAACGTGGTCAGAATGATGATCTTGGAGGTGGCGAACTCGAGGATCTTCCTGGTCGCCGCGATGCCGTCCATCCCGGGCATCCGGATGTCCATCAGGATCACGTCCGGGCGCAGGCTCCGGGCGGTGCGGACCGCCTCCTCGCCGGTCGACGCCTCGCCGACGACCTCGATGTCCCGGCCGCGGCGCAGCAGACTGCGGAAACCGGCCCGGACCAGGTGCTGGTCGTCGGCGAGAAGCACGGTGATCGGCATGGGTCTCCCTATCCCCGCAGGGGGAGGCTGGCTCGGACCGCGAAGCCCCTGTCCCCCGGACCCGCGGTGAGCGCGCCGCCCAGCGCGGCCACCCGCTCCCGCATGCCGGAGATCCCGTGCCCGTCGACGATCGGCGCCGCGCTGCCCGGGCCGTCGTCCTGCACGTCGACCAGGACCCGGTCCGGGGCGTACCGGATGGTGACCGTGGCCCGGGTCGCGCCGGCGTGCCGGACCGTGTTGGTCAGCGACTCCTGCACCACCCGGTAGACCGCGGCGGCGACCGGCGCGGGCACCTCGACCGGGTCGCCGAACTCGTTCAGCGACACCGCCAGCCCGGACGCGCGGATCTGCGCGACCAGCCCCTCCAGGCTGTCCAGGCCCGGCAGCGCGCCGCTGCGCAGCACACCGACCAGGGTCTTCAGGTCGGTCATCGCCCGGCCGCGGACCTCCTGGGCGAGCCGCAGCGAGGCCCGCGCCTCGGCCGGGTCGTCGTCGAAGGCGTCGAGTGCCACGTTGAGGTGCACGCCGACCACCCCGAGCGTGTGCGAGACGACGTCGTGCAGGTCCCGGGCGATCTCCACCCGCTCCTCGACGTGCCGGTGCAGGCTCTCCTGGGACACCCGCTGGGCCAGCTCGTCCCGCCAGCGCCCGGTGTTGCGGTAGGCCACCGCCGCGGCCAGCGCGGCGATCAGCCACAGCCCCTCGCCGCCCAGCCGGGAGAACACCCACGCGGAGGTGTGCTGCTCGACCGCACCGTCCCAGGCGACCCCGAAGGCGAGCAGGATTACGGAGGTGATCACGGCGGTGCGCAGGTGACCGGTGAGCGCGACGACGACCAGGGCGGCGGTGGCCGGCCAGACCCAGCCGGACTCGATCAGGTGAGCGGTGTGCCAGGCGCCGACGATCGACACCGACATGACCAGGGTGGTGCGGGGCCAGCGGCGGGCGGCGAACACCAGCCCCGCCATGGTCACCGCTAGTGAGACGGTCATCACAGTGTCGGCGTCACCGCCGGTCATGGCGAGCCCGGCGGGCACGCCGAGCAGGGTCGCCAGCGCGGCGAGATAGATGAAGTTCATGGTCAGGACGCTAGGGGCCGGGGCCGGTGCGGCGCGTCGTCCGGCCGTTGTCACCCGCATGGACTCCTCCCGCGTACGAGCTACACCATTCGATGTATGCGGTCTCGCTGGTTAAGGTAGTCCCGTGACCGCCGCGGAACTGCTCGCCGCCTCCGGACGCTTCACGATCGCGCCCGGACTGACCGATCGTGAGGTCGCCGACCTCGAGGCCGAGTTCGCCTTCACGTTTGCCCCCGACCACCGAGAGTTCCTCAAGGCCGGCCTGCCCACCGGCATCGGCTGGCCCGACTGGCGCGGCGGCGACCGCCCCTCGCTACGGTCGGCGCTGGCCGGGCCGGTCGAGGGTGTGCTGTTCGACGTGGCCGAAAACGATTTTTGGTACGAGGGGTGGGGCGCCCCGCTCGGCGACCGGGTCAGCACCGCCCGCGCGGGCCTGATGATCGCGCCGCGGATGATCCCGCTCTACGCGCACCGGTATCTGCCGGCCGTCATCCCCGGCCACCCGGTGCTGTCGATCTACCAGAGTGACGTGCTCTGCTACGGCGTGGACATCAGCGACTGGGTGAACCGCGAGTTCGGCCTCGGCGAGCCGGCCAACCGGCGGGTGCGCCCGACCGTGCCGTTCTGGAGCGCCCTGGCCTCCTGAGCGGGGTTGGCCGCGCCGCCAGGCGCCTCAGCTCTCCGCCGCGTCCCGCTTGGCCTTGGCCCGGCGTTTGCCTTCGTGCATGGCCTGCACCCGGGCCACCGGAATGGTGTGCCCCTCCTCGATCAGCCCCGCGCTCAGCTCCTGCGCCGCCGGCATCCCCGCCACCCACGGATCCCGGTCGCCCAGCAGTTCCGCCGCGTTCAGGATCGTGAAGTCGCCGGGTGTCACGTCGTCCAGGTCGTCCCAGCCGAGCGGGAACGACACCGGCACCCCCGGCCGGATCCGCGGGCTGTAGGCCGCCGCCACCGTCGCCCCACCGGCCCGGGTCGCGTCCAGGAACACCTTGCCGTTCCGGTCCTCCCGGATGAACGCCGTGGTGGCCAGCTCCGGGTCGATCCGTTCGGCGCGGGCCGCGACGGCGCGCTGCGCGGCGGCCACGTCCTCCGGCGCGGGATCACCGGCCAGCGGGACGAAGACGTGCAGCCCCTTCGAACCGCTGGTCTTCACCGCGCCGCTCATCCCGGCGTCGGCGAGCGCCTGCCGGACCAGCCGGGCGGCGCTGACCGCCACGGCGAAACCACCACCCTCCGGCGGGTCCAGATCCATGATCAGGTGGGTCTGCCGGTGCGGGGTCGCCGCCAGGGCCAGCGCCGGATGGAACTCGACGGCGCGCTGATTGCCGAACCACAGCAGGGTGCGGCGGTCGTTGCCGAGGGCGTAGCTCACCTCGCGCTTCGACGCCTCGGCCCACACCGTGGTGCGCGGCACCCAGTCCGGCGTGTATTTCGGCAGGTTCTTCTGCATGAACCGGTCCTGGCCGCGCAGCACCCGGATCACCGAGAGCGGCCGGTCCCGCAGCACCGGGATCAGCCGGTCGGCGACCACGTCGAGATAGTCGATCAGGTCCCGCTTCGTCGCACCCGCACCCGGGAACAGCTCCTGATCCAGATTGGTCAGCGGCACACCGTCGCGCTCATCGGCCATGCCGTCCATCATCCCCCGGGGCAGCGGGTGTCGCCGCCGCTGAGCTCCACACAATGTCGCGCGGGTGTCGTCGCGACGACCGGCGCCGGTTTCTCCACCAGCCCGGTCTCCCGCAGCCCGCTGAGCGCGATGAGTCCGCCGGCGACCAGGCCGGCCAGGCTGAGCACGGCGCAGACGGTCGCGTAGATCTTCCGCTGGTGGCGTACCCCGATCCCGGTCGCGGTCAGCGGTGCGGCGACCAGCAACACCGCGCAGGCCAGCAGGAACCAGCCGCCCCGCACCGGATGCGCCGGCTCGGTGTCGGCAAAACTGAACAGGTCCCGCAGCGCGAGCAACGACAACACCGCCCCGCCGACCCCACCGCCCACCAGCAGCCCGGTCATCCAGGCAGCCGGATCCCGCTCCCGAGTCCCTCTCACGCCGCCGACTGTAGATCCCCCGCTTCACTTCAGGTCGCGGCGAACCTCGCGGCGATCTCCCGGTGCCGGGCCACGGCTTCCCGCCCGTCCTCATGCTGGACGGCCACTCCCGGCATCCGGAACATCGTCTCCAGCTGCTCCGCGAACACCCGATGCTGCTCGCTCGCGAACTCCCGGCACGGCAGGCACGTCACGCTCCGCGGATGCGGCGAGGTCATCACCCGCGCCACCCGCTGCCCGCACCCGGTCTCCACCTCCGCCGGCAGGTCCCCGACCAGCCCGAACGTGGCCGCCAGCAGGTTACGAACATCCGCACCGGAGCGCACGAGACCCACCTCGACGTGCACATGGGGATCGATGCCGCTCACCCCCGCAGCGTCCCACAACCCCAAAGATCAAAACCACTTTCCGGTACGACCGGAGCCCGCCCCGCCCAGTCACCGCCGGAGGGGTCAGCGGGCGCGGCGGTGGAGCCAGGTCAGGAGCAGGGCCGGCGGGACGATGCCGGCCAGGTACCAGAACAGGTCGGCCGGGTCGAAGCTGACGCCGAGGATCAGGCGGGCCGCCAGGCTGCGCGCGGCGAGCGCGGCCGGGATCGGGCTGAGCTGCAGGAACTCGACCGCCCAGCAGTACCCGGCGGCGATCAGCGCGACCCACCCGGACGCCAGCCGGGGCCACAGCGCCACCACCCCGGCGAAGACGGCCGCCGCGTACAGCGCGGTCCCGGACGCCTGCTCGACCAGGCCGTTGCTCAGCAGCGGGCTGCCGGTGAAGCGCCGGATGCCGAATGCCAGCACCACACAACCCACCGCCGCGACGAGTGCGGTCACCCGCCGTCCGAAGTCCGCAACAGGCTGGACGGTCAGGGGTAGACCCGGGTCGGGGTGATCAGGACGGCGGCGCGGCGGTCGTCGGCCATCGTCCGGTCGTACGCGGGCCAGTCGTCGTGGGTGCCCCCGGCCGCCGTGAAGATCTCGCGGAGCAGCAGGCGCAGGCGTTCCGCGTCGAGCCACGGCTGCGGGTCGTCCGGGCCGGCCAGTTGTGCCCGCCCCTCCACGGTCGCGTACCGCCAGCCGCTGCGGAAGGCCACCGCCAGATCCGGTCGCTCCCGCAGGTTGCGCAGCTTCACCGGCCCGTACGTGACGAACGCCAGCACCGGGGTCCCGTCGCCGGGATGGCTGATCAGACCGGTGTTGACCAGCGTGGACTGCACCGTGAGATCGGCGCGCGCGGTGGACACCACGGCCAGCCCGGTCTCGCCCCGGCTCAACTCCCAGGCACCTTCGAGTGTGGTCACCCGGCCCACGCTACCCGGTGACTAACCTGCCCTCATGCTGATCAGTTTCGGGTGCCCGGTGTCCGGCGCGTGGGCCCAGCCGGAAACACTCACGTCGATCGCCCGGCAGGCCGAGGAGCTCGGTTATCACGGGCTCTGGGCGTTCCAGCGGCTGCTCGCCGGCCGTGATCAGGACCTGGCCCCGAGCTATCAGAGCGTGCTGGACCCGATCGTCGCGCTGACCTGGGCCGGCGCGGCCACGTCCCGGATCCGGCTGGGCGTCTCGGTGATCAACCTGCCGTACCTGTCGCCGGCCTACCTGGCGAAACAGGTGAGCAGCCTGGACCGGCTCACCGGCGGCCGATTCGACCTGGGCCTGGGCACCGGCTGGTCGGAGCCCGAGTTCGTGGCCACCAACGCCGACCCGCGTCCGCGCGGCCGCCGGACCGAGGAGTACCTCGCGGTGCTGCGCACCCTGTTCACCGGCGAGGAGACCGCGTTCGAGGGCGAGTTCTACCGGGTGCCGCCGAGCCGGATGCTGCCGCGCCCGGTGCAGCCCGGCGGCCCGCCGATCCTGCTCGGCGGGACCGCGGAGGTCGCGTTGCGCCGGGCCGGGCGGATCGCGGCCGGCTGGGTGAGCAGCAGTCGCGCCAGTCCGGCCGAGGTCGAGCGCGGGGCACGGATCGTCCGGCAGGCCGCGGCCGAGACCGGCAAGAACCCCGATGACGTACGGGTGGTGGTCCGGGCCGCGGTCGACTCCGGGACGGAGTCCTGGGATCAGATCCGGACACGCGCCCGGCAGTACGCGGACGCCGGCGCCACCGAGCTGTTCTACGAGCCGAACTGGGACCCGCGGATCGGTGGCCCGGATGCGGATCCGGACGCCGCCGCCACGCTCGGTAGTGAGATGCTCGTCAATCTCGCACCGGTGTGATCACCGGCGGATCAGGGTGTTTACCCTTGCCGGGTGGACCAGCCCTCTCCGTCCGTCTACCGGACCCGCGCCTGGACGAACCGCAACCGGGCAGTGGCCGGCGCCGCCGGTCTCGGCCTGCTGTTCGTCGGCTATCTGATCGGCCGCTGGCAGGACACGCCCGCCGAGACCCCGGTGCCCGCGTCGATGGCCTCGACCGTGCCGTCCGCCGCGCCGACCACCCCGTCACCGGCGCCGACCACGCCCGCGCCGACCCCGGTGAAGTACCCGCTGCTGCAGGCCGAGTCGGCGAACGAGCTGAAGGGCCTCGAGGCGCAGGACACCGAGGACGAGGGCGGCGGGCAGAACGTCGGCTGGATCAACCGGGGTGACTACCTGCGATTCGACAACTTCGTGTTCGGCGAGGTGCCGGCGACGAAGGCGAAGATCCGGGTGGCGTCCGACGCCGGGGTGGCCGGCCGGGTGCAGATCCGGCTGGACGCGGCGGACGCCGCCCCCGTCGGTGAGCTGTCGGTGAGCAACACCGGCGGGTGGCAGAACTGGCGTACCGACGTCGCGGCGCTGACCCCGGTGACCGGGACGCACACGGTCTACCTCACGTTCACCGCGGGCGACGACAGCGAGTTCATGAACGTCAACTGGATCCAGTTCGAGCACTAGGCCGCGGCGGGCCGGTGCTCAGCGGGCCGCGGCGACCTCGGCCTGGCGGGGCTGGCGCTCGTCGACGACCGGGATGCTCAGGGTCAGCACGCCCTGGTCGTAGCGGGCCTCCAGGCGGTCGGTGTCCAGCAGGTCGGCGAGCTGGACGTCCCGGCTGAAGCCCACCGGGCGCTCCGCGATCACGTACTGGACGTCGGCACCGGCGGCACACTTGCGCTCGGCGCGGATCGTCAGCACCTTGCCCTCGACGGTGATGTCGATCGACGCGGCGTCGTAGCCGGGCAGGTCGATGTCGATGAAGAAGTTGGCGTCGTGGCGGTACGCGTCGATGCGCGCGCCCGCTGTCCGGGTCGAGTTCTCCAGGACCCGGGCGGTGAGACGCTCGAGGTCGCGCACGGTGGGGGTGGTGAGCAACATGGGTGGTTCCTCGATTTCACGTGAGCGTGGGTGACTCGATTCTAAAAACCGAGATTTCCAGGACGCGATTCCCTCGCTTTTTGTGACCGCCGTCGCGTTTTGTCCCCTCAGCAACGGGAACATTTGGGGCCCTTTGCGAGGTGAACCCGACGGGAAGATCGGGAAGTGCTGGAGCGGGTGATCGACCTCTCATAGGGTCGCCGCATGAAGCCGCGGGTCGAGCACCTCGAGGAAGCGTTCGGGATCGGCGAACGGTCGCCACGGTTGTCCTGGCGGCTCCCGCCCGGCGCCGACGCGCAGTCCGCCTTCCGGGTGCGGACCACCGACGGCCAGGACACCGGCTGGCTGCCCGGCACGGACCACGTGCTGGTGGCGTGGCCGTTCGCCGCGCTCGGCCCGGCGCAGCGGGTCACCTGGCAGGTCCGGGTCCGCACGTCACTCGGCGAGAGCCCGTGGTCGGAGCCGTGCGCAGTGGAGACCGGGCTGCTCTCCCCCGCCGACTGGAGCGCCCGGTGGATCCGCCCGGCCGAGGACAGCGTCGCGCCGGCCGGGCAGCGCCCCGGGCACGAACTGCGCGGCGAGATCGTCTGCGCCGGGCCGGTGGGCTCGGCCCGGCTCTACGCCACCGCGCACGGCCTCTACGAGGCCTTCGTCAACGGGGTCCGGGTCGGCGATCAGGAGCTGACCCCGGGTTTCACCCAATACGCTTCGCGTCTCCAGACCCAGACGTACGACGTGAGCGCCCTGCTCCGGCCCGGCGTCAACGAGATCACCGTGCTGCTGACCGACGGGTGGTTCCGGGGGCAGGTCGGCCTGCTGCGGGCCGCCGACCAGTGGGGTGCGGCGACCGCCTTCCTGGCCCAGGTGCACGTGGACGGCCGGGTCGCCGGGGGCACCGGGGACGGCTGGACCAGCCGGGTCTCGGCAGTGCGGGCGGCCGACCTGATCGAGGGCCAGCACGCCGACCTCGCCGCCGGGCCCGGGCCCTGGTCTCCGGCCCGGCTCGCGCCGGAGCTGGGCTTCGACGGGCTCGTCGGCGCGGTGGCGCCGCCGGTGCGCCGGATCGAGGAACTCCGGCCGGTGGCCATCACCACGCTCGCGCCCGGCCGGCGGGTGGTGGACCTGGGCCAGAACATCAACGGGTGGGTGCGGCTCACCGGCCCGGCCGGCGCCGAGGTGACCCTGACCCACGGGGAGGCGCTCGGCGCGGACGGCGACGTGGACATGACCCACCTGGCGCCGGCGCTGCCCTTCCTGCCGCATCCGCTGTCGGCCGGGCAGGTGGACCGGGTCACCTTCGCGGGTGCCGGCGTCTTCGAGCCGCGGCACACGACACACGGCTTCCGCTACGTACGGATAACTGGTCTTGCGGATTTTTCGGCCGACGACGTGACCGGCGTCGTGGTGCACTCCGACCTGACCAGGACCGGCTGGTTCAGCTGCGACGACGAGCGGATCGAGCGGCTGCACGAGGCGGCCGTGTGGAGTTTCCGGGGCAACGCCTGCGACATTCCGACCGACTGCCCGACCCGGGAACGGGCCGGCTGGACCGGGGACTGGCAGGTCTTCGTGCCGGCCGCGGCGTTCCTCTACGACGTGGCCGGGTTCAGCACCAAGTGGCTGCGCGACCTGGCCGCCGACCAGTGGGACACCGGGGTGGTCGCGAACATCTCGCCGACCCCGCCGGCCGAGGGACGGCACGGGCCGCTCGGCGGATGGAACGGGTCGGCCGGGTGGGGCGACGCCGCGGTGATCGTGCCGTGGGAGGTCTACCGCGCCTACGGCGACGTGCGGCTGCTCGCCGAGCAGTGGGACTCGATGCGGGCGTGGCTCGGGTTCGTCGAGCGATCCGCGGCCGCCGGTGCGCACCCGGACCCGCACCTCTGGGACTCCGGCTTCCACTGGGGTGAGTGGCTGGTGCCCGGTGACGTGATCGGGGACATGGCGACCTACCAGGCGCGGGACTTCACCGACGTGGCCACGGCCTACTTCTACCGCTCCGCGTCCCTGATGGCAGAGATCGCCGCGGTGCTCGGCCACGACCCGGCGCCGTACGCGGAACTCGCCGAGCGGGTCCGGGCCGCGTGGCAGGCCGAGTTCGTCGCGGCCGACGGCCGGATCCGGCCGGACACCCAGGCCAACCTGGTCCGGGCGCTGGCCTTCGGACTCGTCCCGCCGGAGCACACCCGGGCCGCCGCGGACCGGCTCGCCACGCTGATCCGGGACGCCGGGACGCATCTGGCCACCGGGTTCCTGGCCACCGCGGACCTGCTGCCGGTGCTGGCCGAGCACGGGCACGCCGCCCTCGCCTACGACCTGCTGGCCCAGGACACCGAGCCGTCCTGGATGACCATGCTGGATCGCGGCGCGACAACGGTCTGGGAGTGGTGGGACGGGGTGAACGCCGACGGGGTGGCGCGGGACTCGCTGAACCACTACTCGAAAGGGGCGGTGATCGGCTTCCTGCACCGTTACACGGCCGGGATCCGGTGCCTGGAGGCCGGTTATCGGCGCTTCCGGATCGCCCCGATTCCGGGTGGCGGGCTCACCCGGGCGTCGGCGACGCACGACAGCCCCTACGGCCGGATCCGCTCCTCCTGGGAGATCACCGACGGCGTCCTCCGCCTGACCGTCGAGGTGCCGCCGGGGACGTCTGCCGAGGTCGTCGTGCTGTCGACGACAGAGGACGTCGGCCCGGGCACTCACCTCTTCGAACATGCGTACTAATATGGCGTCGTGATCCTGCACGCGGACCTGGACTCCTTCTACGCGTCGGTCGAGCAGCGCGACGATCCTGCGCTGCGCGGCCGGCCGGTCCTGGTCGGCGGCGGCGTGGTGCTGGCCGCGTCGTATGAGGCGAAGGCGTTCGGCGTGCGCACCCCGATGAGCCTCGGCCGGGCCCGCGCGCTGTGCCCGCAGGCGGTGGTGGTGCCACCCCGGATGGGGGCGTATGCCGCGGCCAGCGAGGCGGTGTTCGCGGTGTTCCGAGACACCACGCCGATCGTCGAGCCGATCTCCATCGACGAGGCGTTCCTCGAGGTCGACGGGCTGCGGCGGATCAGCGGCACGGCCGAGCAGATCGCCGCCCGGCTGCGGGCCGAGGTGCGCCGCCGGGTCGGTCTGCCGATCACGGTCGGTGTCGCGGCGACGAAATTCCTGGCCAAGGTCGCCAGCGGCGTCGGCAAACCGGACGGGCTGCTGGTCGTGCCGCCCGGGCAGGAGCTGGCCTTCCTGCACCCGCTGCCGGTCGAGAAACTCTGGGGTGTCGGCCCGAAAACCGCGGCCAAGCTGCGCGAACGCCAGATCCACACGGTCGGGCACGTCGCCCGGGTGGGTGAGGCCGCGCTCGTCGCGATGCTCGGCGCGCACGCCGGCCGGCACCTGCACGCCCTGGCACACAACCACGACCCGCGCCGGGTCACCACCGGCGCCCGGCGCTCGTCGATCGGGGCGCAGTGCGCGCTGGGCCGGGGCCGGCGCTCGTTCGCCGACGTGGAGGCGGTGCTGGCCGCCCTCGTCGACCGGGTCACCCACCGGCTGCGCGGGGCGAAACGGGCCGGGCGGACGGTCACGGTGCGGCTCCGCTTCGACGACTTCGCACGGGTGACCCGGTCGCGCAGCCTGCTCAAGGCCACCATGCAGACCGGTGCGGTGCTGCGGGTCGCGGTCGACCTGCTGCGCGAGGCCCAGCCGATGATCGACCAGCGCGGCCTGACCCTGGTCGGCGTCGCGGTGAGCAACCTGGACGGTGAGGGCAGTGTCCAGCTCGAGCTGCCGTTCGAGCCGCCGCGGGCGGACGGGCTGGACGCCGCGGTCGACCGGGTCCGCGACCGTTTCGGCGCCGCCTCGCTCCAGCGCGCCGACATGATCGGCCGGACCCTGCACCCCTCGGTGCCCCTGCTCCCCGACCCCTAGGGCCCGGTGAGGCAGACTGCACTGCGTGCGGAAGATCTACGTGATCGGGATCGGCGCGGGCGACCCGGACCATCTGACCCTGCAGGCGGCCAAGGCGATCGGCCGGACCGACGTGTTCTTCCTGCTGGACAAGGGCGAGACCAAGCAGAGCCTGGTCGACCTGCGGGAACGGATGATCCGCGGGTATTCGACCCCGCGCCGGCGGATCGTCGAGGGCCGCGACCCGGACCGCGACCGGGCCCCGGCCGACTACACCGGGACCATCGCGGACTGGCGGACCCGCCGCTCCCAGGTGATCGAGGACCTGATCACCGAGCACCTGAAGGACGAGGAGACCGGGTCGTTCCTGGTCTGGGGCGACCCGTCGCTCTACGACTCGACGATCGCCATCCTGGACGAGATCCTCGGCCGCGGCGCGATCACTTTCGAGTACGAGGTGATCCCCGGCGTCAGCAGCGTCTCCGCCCTGGCCGCCAAGCACCGGATCGGGCTGAACCGGGTCGGGCAGCCGTTCCAGGTGACCACCGGCCGGCGGCTGGCCGAGGGCTGGCCGGAGGGCGCCGACGACGTGGTCGTGATGCTCGACGCCCAGCAGGCGTTCACCGGCCACCCGGACGCGGAGATCTACTGGGGCGCCTACCTCGGCACCGAGGACGAGCTGCTGGCCTCGGGCCGCGTCGCGGACGTCGCCGACGAGATCCTCACCACCCGCGCCGAGGCCCGCGAACGCCACGGCTGGATCATGGACACCTACCTCCTGCGCCGCCACCCCGACTGACCCCGCTGTTCCCGGCTGGCTGTCAGGGGTGCCTCACACCCCCGGAGACACCCCTGGAGACCAGCCGGGCACTACCGGGCGGCGGTCGCCGGCACACGTGAGCCGGGCCACATCTGTCACATCCGCGCGCCGCCGCGCGTCACCTCCTCGACGGAGCAACACCGACGGATGTGACGGGAGACGACGATGGAAGCACGGATCACCAACCCGGCCGGGCTGCTGCCGGACGCGGTGCAGGCGGTCAACCTGCTCTACAAGGCGGCGCACTCGGCCGGCGTGCCCAGCACCATCCTCGAGCTGGTGCACCTGCGGGCCAGCCAGATCAACGGGTGCAGCCCGTGCGTCGACTCCGGCGCCCGGGCCATGCGGAAGAGCGGCGAGTCCGACGACCGCCTGTTCACCGTGCCGGTGTGGCGGGAGACGCCGTATTTCACCGAGCCGGAGCGGGCCGCGCTGGCCCTGGCCGAGTACGCGACCCGGCTGGCCGACCGGCCCGACCCGGTGCCGGACGAGATCTGGGACGAGGCGGCGAAGCACTTCGCCGAGAAGGAGCTGGCGGCGATCGTCCTGTGGATCGCCACCACCAACTTCTTCAACCGGATCAACGCGGCCACGAAGCAGCCGGCCCCGCAGAACTGGGGCTGACCCGCACCACCGAGCGTGTGACGTCCGGGTGCGGAGCGCACCCGGACGTCACACAGCCGGCGACACGCTCGCCGGGCCGGAATCCTCGAGGTCGCCCTCGGTCTCCAGGTAGAGCTGCTGGAGCGCCGCCAGGGTCGCCGGCTCCGGCGAGTCCCACAGCTTGCGCTCGGCGGCCTCCAGCAGACGCTCGGCGATGCCGTGCAGCGCCCACGGGTTCGACTGCCGCATGAACTCCTGGTTCTCCGGGTCCAGCGCGTAGGACGCGGCGACCTGCTCGTACATCCAGTCGGTGACCACGCCGGCGGTCGCGTCGTACCCGAAGAGGTAGTCGACGGTGGCGGCCAGCTCGAAGGCGCCCTTGTAGCCGTGCCGGCGCATCGCGGCGATCCAGCGCGGGTTGACCACCCGGGCGCGGAAGATCCGCGCGGTCTCCTCGGTCAGGCTGCGGGTCCGCGTCGCGTCCGGGTTGGTGGAATCCCCGATGTACGCGGCGGGAGCCTTCCCGGTCAGCGCCCGCACCGTGGCGATCATGCCGCCGTGGTACTGGAAGTAGTCGTCGGAGTCCATGATGTCGTGCTCGCGGGTGTCGATGTTCTTGGCCGCGATGTCCATCCGCCGGTACGCGTTCTCCATGTCCGCGCGGGCCGGTACCCCGTCCAGGTCCCGCCCGTACGCGAAGCCGCCCCACACCGCGTACACCTCGGCCAGGTCGGCGTCGTCGCGCCAGTTCCGGCTGTCCAGCAGCGGGAGGATGCCGGCGCCGTACGCTCCCGGCCGGGACCCGAAGATCCGCATGGTGGCGCGCCGCCAGTCGCCGTGCTCGCCCTGGTCGCGCAGTGCGTGCTCGCGGACGTAGTTGTCCGGCTCGTCGAGCGCCGCGACGAGTGTGAACGCGTCGTCGAGCATCGCCACCACGTGCGGGAACGCGTCCCGGAAGAACCCGGAGATGCGCACCGTCACGTCGACCCGCGGCCGGCCCAGCTCCTCGCGGGCGATCGGCTCGAGGCCGGTGACCCGCCGCGACGCCGGGTCCCAGATCGGGCGGACCCCGATCAGCGCCAGGATCTCGGCGATGTCGTCACCGGCGGTGCGCATGGCGCTGGTCCCCCACGCGGACAGCCCGACCGATTTCGGCCAGTCGCCGTAGTCCTTGCGGTACCGCGCCAGCAGCGAGTCGGCCATCGCCTGGCCGGTCTCCCAGGCGAGCGAGCTGGGGATCGCCTTCGGGTCGACCGAGTAGAAGTTGCGGCCGGTGGGCAGCACGTTGATCAGGCCGCGCAGCGGGGAGCCGCTGGGACCGGCCGGGACGTACCCGCCGTCCAGGGCGTGCAGCACGTTGGTCAGCTCGTCGGTGGTGCGGGCGAGCCGGGGAACGATCTCGGTGGCGGCGAAGGACAGCACACGCAGAACATCCGGATTATCGGACAAATCCGAGAAATCGGCAGTGGGCCAGCCGCGCTCCTCCATCGCGATGATCAACGCGCGCGCCGTCGCCTCGACCGCGTCGGTCTCCGACGTCGACGCGTCCTCCGCCAGGCCCAGCGCCTCCCGCAACCCGGGCAGCGCGGCCACCTTCCCGGCCCACATCTGCCGGGCCCGGAGCATCGCCAGCACCAGGTTCACCCGGGCCTCGCCGACCGGAGCGGCGCCGAGCACGTGCAGCCCGTCCCGGATCTGCACGTCCTTGACCTCGCACAGCCAGCCGTCGATGTGCATGATGAAGTCGTCGAACTGCTCGTCGTCCGGCCGGTTCGCCAGGCCCAGGTCGTGGTCCATCTTCGCGGCCTGGATCAGCGTCCAGATCTGCGCCCGGATGGCCGGCAGTTTCGCCGGGTCGAGCGCCGCGATGTTGGCGTGCTCGTCGAGCAGCTGTTCGAGGCGGGCGATGTCACCGTACGACTCGGCCCGCGCCATCGGCGGGATCAGGTGGTCGACGAGGGTCGCGTGCGCGCGCCGCTTGGCCTGCGTGCCCTCGCCCGGGTCGTTGACCAGGAACGGGTAGATCAGCGGCAGGTCACCGAGTGCCGCGTCGGTGCCGTCCGACGCGGACATCCCGACGTTCTTGCCGGGCAGCCACTCGAGGTTGCCGTGCTTGCCCACGTGCACCACGGCGTGCGCGCCGAAGTCGTCGGC
This sequence comes from Actinoplanes palleronii, assembly GCF_016862315.1. Taxonomy (GTDB): domain Bacteria; phylum Actinomycetota; class Actinomycetes; order Mycobacteriales; family Micromonosporaceae; genus Actinoplanes; species Actinoplanes palleronii. The sequence continues at coordinate 27,008 of NZ_BOMS01000086.1, forward strand.
CAGCCAGCGGTACGCGGCCAGGTAGTGGTGGCTCGGCGGCAGGTCCGGGTCGTGGTAGATGGCGACCGGGTTGGCGCCGAACCCGCGCGGCGGCTGCACCATCACCACGATGTTCTCGTCGCGCAGCGCGGCCAGCACGATGTCGCCGTCGTGGGTGTAGAGCTCGCCGGGCGGCGGTCCCCAGTGCTGCACGATCCGGTCGCGGAAGTCCTCCGGCAGCGTGTCGAAGAACGCCTGGTAGGACGCGCCGGAGATGCGCACCGGGTTGGCCGCCAACTGCTCCTCGGTGAGCCAGTCCGGGTCCTGCCCGCCGGCCGCGATCAGCGTGTGGATCAGCCCGTCGCCGTCGTAGGAACCGAAGTCACCGATCCGGTAGCCCTGTCCGGCAAACGCCGCCAGCAGCGCCACCGTCGAGGCGGGGGTGTCCAGGCCGACCGCGTTGCCGATCCGCGAGTGCTTCGTCGGATAGGCCGACAGCATCACCGCGATCCGCCGCTCAGCCGGCGGGGTGTGCCGCAGCCGGGCGTGCGCGACCGCGATCCCGGCCACCCGCAGCGCCCGCTCCGGGTCGGCCACGTAGACCGACAGCCCGTCCCGGTCGATCTCCTTGAACGAGAACGGCACCGTGATGATCCGGCCGTCGAACTCCGGGATGGCGACCTGGGTCGCGGCGTCCAGCGGGCTCAGCCCGTCGTCGCTCGCCTGCCAGGTGGCCCGCGAGCTGGTCAGGCACAGTCCTTGCAGGATCGGCACGTCCAGGTCGGCCAGCACGCCGACGTCCCACGCCTCGTCGTCGCCACCCGCGCCCGCCGTGGCCGGCTTGGTGCCGCCGGCCGCCAGCACCGTCACCACCAGCGCGTCCGCCTTGCGCAGCTCGGCCAGCAGCTCCGGCGCGGCGGTCCGCAGCGAGGCCGTGAAGATCGGCAGTGGGCGGGCGCCCTTGGCCTCGATCGCGTCGCAGAGCGCGTGCACGAACGCGGTGTTGCCGGCCATGTGGTGCGCGCGGTAATAGAGCACCGCGACGGTGGTCCGCACGTCGGCGGCCACTTCCGGCCGGGGCAGCAGGCCCCACTGCGGGCTCTCCACCGGCGGCGCGAACCCGTTGCCGGTGAGCAGCACGGTGTCCGAGAGGAAGTCGTGCAGCGCCACCAGGTTGTCCGCGCCGCCCTGTGCCAGGTAGGTGTGCGCGTCGGCGGCGATGCCGGCCGGGACCGAGGAGAGCTTCATCAGGTCGGCGTCCGGCAGCATCTCGCCGCCGAGCACGAGCACCGGGAGGTCGCCGCCGAGCAGCGCGTCCAGGCCCTCTTCCCAGGCCCGGCGGCCGCCGAGGATCCGGACCACGACCAGTTCGACCCCGTCGAGCAGGGCCGGCAGGTCGTCGACTCCGGTGCGGGCCGGGTTGGCCAGCCGCCAGGCCGAGCCGCTGGCCCGGGCGCTGAGCAGGTCCGTGTCGGACGTCGACAGCAGCAGAAACACGCGTGCGCTCCCCTCGGGGTCCGCGCCCCGGGTAGTGGTGAGAAAACGGCGACCGGAGTTCCTGGCTCCCGGGCTCGGTGCAAGCCCGGTGACAGTGGCGGGACCGCGCCGGACTCGCACCGGCTTCCTCCGCGGCGTCGCCGCTCGATTTCGTCTGTTCCGGTACACGGTACTGGAGGCCCGGAACCGCTCCGGTTGTGATGCTGCCGACCCGAGGATGTGATCGCGCCGGAGCCCGCCCGTAGTATCCGGGCCGTGACACCCCTCCGTCAGTCCGACACCGACGCCTGCCCCGGCGCGCTGCGGCTGCATGCCGCCGCCGACGGGCTGCTGGCCCGGGTCCGGCTGCCCGGTGGCTCGCTGACCGGCGCCCAGCTGCGCTCGCTGAGCGCGCTCGCCGCGGAGTTCGGCGACGGTCGCCTGGAGCTGACCTCCCGGGCGAACCTCCAGATCAGAGGCCTCCAGCAGGACCACGCGGAGACGGTGGCGGTCCACTTGCGCGCCGCCGGTCTGCTGCCGTCGACAACCCACGATTCTGTACGGAACATCGCCGCGCCACCCCTCGCCGACATCGGCACCCGTCACCTGGTGACCGCTCTGGACGCCGCCCTGCTCGCCGAGCCGGCGCTCGTCGCGCTGCCCGGCAAGTTCCTGTTCGCGATCGGTCACGTGCCGCTCGCCGCGGACGTCGCCGCCGTGCCGGACGGTCCCGGGTTCGCGATCCGGTTCGCCGGCCACGACACCGGCCTGCGGGTGGCCGCCGGCCGGGTGGTGGCCACGCTGATCGCCGCCGCGCACGCGTTCCTGGCCGAGCGTGCGGCGCAGCGCGACGACCGGGCGGCCGGGGCGGCCTGGCGACTGCGGGAACTGGCCGACGGACCGGCGCGAGTCTCGGCCCGGGTCACCGCGGCGACCGGGGTGACCGCGGTGGACGTGCCCGCGGCGACGCCGGTCGAGACGGTGGAGCCGAGCTCCCTGGTCGGCGTCGTGACCGGGAGTGGTCAGAGCGCTGCCGGCGCGTTGGTGCCGCTGGGCCGGCTCGAGAACGTACAAGCAAAGGTGTTGTCGGACGCGGAGCGTCTGGTTGTCACGCCGTGGCGTGGGGTCCTGGTGCCGGACCTCACCGAGGCCGCGGCCGCCGCCTGGACCGACCGGATGGCCGCGACCGGCCTGGTGGTCACCGCGACCTCGCGCTGGACCGGGGTGAGTGCCTGCGCGGGCCGGCCCGGATGCGCGAAATCGCTCGCCGACGTGCGGGCCGACGCCGGGAACGCGACCCGGTTCGTGGCCGGGCTGCCGGCGCACTGGGTCGGCTGCGCCCGGGCCTGCGGAAGCCCCGCGGGCCGGCACGTGCGGGTCGAGGCGACCGATTCCGGCTATGCCGTGAGCCGCCGGGACGACCCGGACACGGCAACGAGGACATTCCCGGCGACGAGCGACGCGGCGCTGGGCGAGACGGTGGCGGGGGCGAGGAGAGCCTGATGGAGTACGAGAAGGACGGCGCGGAGATCTACCGGCGGTCGTTCGCCACCATCCGGGCCGAGGCCGACCTGGCCGGGCTGCCCGAGGACGTCGCCCGGGTGGTGGTCCGGATGATCCACGCCTGCGGCATGGTCGACCTGGTGCGGGACGTGCGGTTCAGCCCCGGTGTGGCGACCGCGGCCCGCAAGGCGCTGCTCGGCGGCGCGCCGATCCTGTGCGACGCGCAGATGGTGGCCTCCGGCATCACCCGGTCCCGGCTGCCCGCCGCCAACGACGTGGTGTGCACACTGCGCGACCCGGCCGTACCGGAGATCGCCCGGACGATCGGGAACACCCGCAGCGCCGCGGCCATGGACCTCTGGGGTGACCGCCTCGGCGGCGCCGTGGTGGCCATCGGCAACGCGCCGACCGCGCTGTTCCGTCTGCTGGAGATGGTCGCGGCGGGCGCGCCGCGACCGGCCGCGGTGCTCGGCATCCCGGTGGGCTTCATCGGCGCGGCCGAGTCCAAGGACGCGCTGGCCGAGTCCGGACTGGAATACCTGATCGTGCGCGGGCGGCGGGGTGGCAGCGCGATGACCGCGGCCGCGGTGAACGCCCTGGCCCAGGAAGCGGAATGAGCAAGATGACGAACGACGTACGCCCCGGCCGGCTCTACGGTGTCGGGCTCGGTCCCGGCGACCCGGAGCTGATCACGATCAAGGCGGCCCGGCTGATCGCGGCGGCCGACGTGATCGCCTACCACGCGGCGCGGCACGGTCGCAGCAACGCCCGCGCGATCGCGGCCGGTCACCTGCGGGCCGACCACGTCGAGGAAGCCCTGATCTACCCGGTGACCACCGAGACCACCGACCACCCCGGTGGTTATCAGGGCGCCATCGACGATTTCTACGAGCAGGCCGCGGCCCGGCTCGCCGCGCACCTGGACGCCGGGCGCGACGTGGTGGTGCTGGCCGAGGGCGACCCGTTCTTCTACGGCTCCTACATGCACATGCACAAACGGCTGGCGCACCGCTACGAGACCGCGGTCGTACCCGGCGTGACCTCGGTGAGCGCGGCCTCGGCGGTGCTCGGTCGGCCGCTGATGGAACGCGACGAGGTGCTCACCGTGCTGCCCGGCACGCTGCCGCCGGACGAGCTGGCGCAGCGGCTGGCCGGCACCGACTCGGCCGCGGTGATGAAGCTGGGCCGGACGTTCGACGGCGTACGGTCGGCCCTGGAACAGGCCGGGCGGCTGGACGACGCGTTCTACGTGGAGCGCGCCACCATGGCCGAGCAGCGGGTCGGCCGGCTGGCCGAGGTGGACCCGGCGACCGTGCCGTATTTCTCGCTGGCCCTGCTGCCGAGCCCGGCGGCGACCGCGTTCGTCGACGGTCCCCCGGCGGAGCCGGCGGAGCAGCGGCCCGGCGGGGTGACAGTGGTCGGGCTGGGTCCCGGCGCGCGGGAGTGGCTCACCCCGGAGGCGCGGGCCGCGCTGGCCGGCGCCGACGACGTGGTCGGCTACACCACCTATGTGGATCGGGTGCCGGTGCACCCGCGGCAGCGGCGGCACGCCTCCGACAACCGGGTCGAGGCCGAACGCGCCGCGTTCGCGCTGGACCTGGCGAAGCAGGGCCGCCGCGTGGTGGTGGTGTCGTCCGGCGACCCGGGGGTGTTCGCGATGGCCGCCGCCGTGCTGGAGGTGGCCGAGGACCCGCAGTGGAAGGACGTACCGGTGCGGATCGTGCCGGGGCTGACCGCGGCGCAGGCGGTCGCCAGCCGGGCCGGCGCGCCGCTCGGGCACGACTTCTGCGTCATGTCGCTCTCCGACCGGCTCAAGCCGTGGTCGGTGATCGAGAAGCGGCTGGCCGGTGCGGCCGCCGCCGACCTGGTCATCGCGCTCTACAACCCGGCCTCGCAGACCCGCAAGGAGCAGCTGGTGCGGGCCCGGGAGCTGCTGCTGGAGCACCGGGCGGCGAGCACGCCGGTGGTGGTCGGCCGGGACGTCGGCGGGCCGGAGGAGTCGGTGCGGGTCACCACGCTGGGCGAGCTCGACCCGGCGACCGTGGACATGCGCTGCCTGCTGATCGTCGGCTCGTCGCAGACCCGGGCGGTGACCCGGGGCGACGGCGACACCGTCGTCTACACGCCGCGGCACTACCCGCAGCCCGCCTAGCCTGCGCACAGCCGTGGCCGACCATCGGCTACGAACGGGGAAATGAAGCCGGTGCTTTTGTCCACTCCCGGATCGCAACGGAGGGCAACCGCACTGCACGGCGAGTTAACTGACGGCGGTGCCGGCGCAGCCGAATGAAGAGGGGCCACCCGAAAAGCACCTTCAGCAAAGGGCCCCCCACCTGATGACTCGCCATGGTCGCCGCGCCGCTGTCCTGGCTTCCTCGCTGCTCCTGTCGGTGTTCGCACAGACCGGTGTGGCGTCGGCGGCGGCCAAGAAGCCCGCCCCCGCGCCGGCCGCGACGAAGAAGCCCACCGTCACACCCCCCACGAAGCCGGCCACCAAGCCGGTGGTGAAGCCCACGCCGTCGAAGGCCGCCGGCCCGGTCAAGGAGGCCGCGCCGACCCTGGCGAACCGGCTGGCCGCGGTGCGGACCGCCAAGACGATCAACTACTACCCGTCGAACGCGGGCTGGTCGGCGATGTGGACCCACTTCGACGCCGTGAAGATCGAGGCGGACCTGACCAAGGCCGCGGCGCTGGGCGCGGACACGGTCCGGGTGATCGTCTTCCCGACCGCGTTCGGCTACCCCACGCCGAAGGCCGACTACGCCACCAAGCTGAGCAAGTTCGTCAGCATCGCCGACGGCGAGGGGCTCTCGGTCAAGCTGACCCTCTTCGACTGGTGGGCCGGGTACTCGGACGCGGCCGGCAGCGCCGCGTGGGCGAAGGCGGTGCTCGCGCCGTACGCGAACGACCCGCGGGTGCTCTCCGCCGAGCTGCAGAACGAGTTCGACCCGACCGACGCGGACGCCGTGGCCTGGGTCCGGAAGCTGATCCCGGGTGTCCGGGCGGCCGTGCCGACGATGCCGCTGACGCTCTCCGTCTCCGGCACCACCGGCCAGGCCGGGCTCACCCGGATCCGCACCGCGCTCGCCGGCACCCCGCTCGACTACCTGGACTTCCACTTCTACGGCAACTCGGAACGGGCCCTCGCCGAGATCCGCAAGGCGCAGGCCGCGGCCGCTCCCTACCCGATCGTGATCGGCGAGACCGGGCTCAGCACGGCCACCGGCAGCGAGGGTGAGCAGGCCGCGTACCTGGCCCGGGTGTTCGAGGCGGCCAAGGTGGCCGGCATCGGCTCGGTGGCGCCGTGGACGCTCTCCGACTTCAGCGCCGGCGCGATTCCGGCCAACTCGGCGGTCTCCAAGATCCCGGCGCAGTACAAGTTCGGCCTGTACCGGGCGGACGGTTCGGCGAAGCCCGCGGCGGCCGTGGTGAAGACGTACTGGACCGGTCAGGCGATCACCAGCGCCAGCGTGCTGGACCTGGGCTTCGAGGCGGCCGCGGGCAACTCGCCGTGGCGTCCGTACCTGGCCGAGGACGGCGCCGCGGTCCGGGCAAGGGACACCGCCCGCACCGGGACCTGGTCGGCGAAGTTCTCCGGCACCAACCGCAGCGACACCGGCCTGCCGTCGGTCCGGACCGCACCGGTCACCCCGGTGCAGCCCGGCCAGAAGTGGCACGCCGAGGCCTGGGCCAAGGGCCAGAACGTGACCGGTACCAGCGAGATCGCGCTGAGCTGGTTCGACGCCGGCGACAAGTGGCTGGGGCAGGCCTCGTCTAAGCCGGTCCCGGCCGGCACCAGCGGCTGGACCCGGCTGACCGTGGACACCACCGCGCCGGCCGGTGCGGCCAGCGTCCAGCTTCACCTCAAGTCGGGCGACAACAAGGGCGCCGTCTGGTTCGACGACGTGACGCTCTCCTGATCGATCCCGATCCGGGTGAAGAGGCGCTGATACGCGTCGAGGGTCCGCTCCCAGGAGGACGGATCCGCGTGCCGCCGGCCGGTCAGGCCGGCGGCACTCTTGATCCCGGCGGCCAGTTCGCCCGGCTCGGCCGGCGGGACGAAAACCGTTCCCGGGTACGGCCCGGCCGCCTCGACCAGCCCGCCGACCGAGGTGACCACGACCGGCAGCCCGTGACTCATCGCGATGTGCAGCGGCCCGCTGGCCGAGCTGCGCCGGTACGGCAGCACCACCGCGTCGGCCGCCGCGAAGTACTCGTTCACCTCGGTGTCCGGCACGTACCGGTTGACGAAGGTGATCCGGTCCCGGGCCGGCGAGGACGCGATCAGCTCGGCCGGGCGGGTCCAGCCCTCCCAGGTCTCGCCGACCACGGTCAGGTGGTACTCCGGTCCGAGCGTCCCGAACGCCTCGATCAGGTCCTCGAGACCCTTGTACGGCCGGATCGTCCCGAAGTACAGCAGCCGGCACACCCCGTCCGGCCCTGGGGTGCGCGGCGTGTCCACCACGTGGTGGTCGAACGGCCCGTGCAGCGCGATCTCGGCCGGCACCCCGGCCAGGTCGTACGCGCAGGCCAGCGCGTCCCGGTCGTACGCCGAGTGCACCACCACCCCGGAGGTGCGGCGCAGCAGCGGGCGGATCGCGGCCCGGACGTACCGGGCCGCCCACCGGTGGCGCAGCTCCGCGGTGTCCTGCACCTCGTGGAACTCGACCACCACCCGGATGCCGAGCCGCCGCGCCGCCAGCGCCAGCGCCAGGTACGAGTGCAGCACCGCCCCGGTCCACCACTGCAGCACCAGCACGTCCGGCTGCTGCTCGCGCAGGAAGCGGGTGGCCCGCCGCACGCTCGGCACGGCCCACCAGTCGATGCCGTCGAAGACCCGGACGTCGTCGGCGTACCGCAGGTCGCTGAGCGGCTGACCGACCCGGTCCCGGCCCGGGTAGAGCCGGGCCGGCAGCAACCGCCGCATCAGGATCGTGCCGACGTCGTAGCGCTCCTGCAGCGCGTTGCTGAGCCGGCAGGTGTAGTAGCTGATGCCGGACAGGAAGTGCCAGCCGGAGCCGACCACCACCACCCGGGTCCTACTGGAATGCGGCGATGCAGGCACGGTAGACCTCCTCGATCTGCGGAACGACCCGGGCCGCGGTGAAGTCCAGCCCGCGCTGCTGGCCGGCCGCGCGCAACCGCGCGGCCAGGTCCCGGTCGGTGAGCACCCGCAGCAGCGCGGCGTGCAGCGCGACCGGGTCGCCGGGTGGCACCAGCAGGCCGGTCACCCCGTCGGTGACGACATCGGTGAGGCCGCCGGCGGCCGAGGCGACGAGCGGCGCGCCGGCCAGCATCGCCTCCACAGCGACCTGACCCATCCCCTCGTTCAGGGACGGGACCGCGCCCGCAACGGCGCCCCGCCAGGCGGCCATCACCTGCGCGTGCGGCACGTCGTGGCGGATCAGCACGCCGGGCGGGGGCGGCGGGGTGTCGTCGCGGCGGGTGCCGAGGCAGACCAGGGCCGGCGCCGGTCCCGGCCCGGCCCAGCCGGCCACCAGTTCCCGGTACGCGTCGAACAGCACGTCGATGCCCTTGTGCGGCCCGAGCGCGCCGACGAAGAGCAGGTAGTCGCCGGTCGGCAGCCAGTCCGGCCGGGGGGTGTCCCGGGCCAGGGCGTCCAGGCCGTCCGGCACCAGGCTGGAGACCACCTGGACGGGCAGATCGCCGGGCAGCCGCGCCTGGTCCAGGGCCTGCGCGACCGAGGTGGAGATCGCGGTGAGCGCGTCGATGCCGCGGTGCCGGTGCGCGTGCAGGCCGGTGGTGAGCGCGATCGAGCGGGGCCGGCCGTACTGGGTGGTCGCGCAGCTCATGCACTTGGCCAGGGCCGGGCCGGGGCAGCGGCCGCCGTCACGGGCGAACGTCTTGCGCACGCAGGTCAGCCCGAAGTCGTGCGCGGTGTGCACGTGCGGGCGGCCGATCCGGGAACGCCGCAGCGGCAGGTAGCTGTACATCAACCAGTCGTGGCTGTGCACCACGTCGTACTGCTCGGCACGCAGCAGCCGGGCGATCGCGGCCGTGGTCAACGGGTCGGGAGCGGTCGGGTGGAACGGCTTGCCGGGATCCTGGTTGATCAGCGGCAGCAGGGTGTTGGCGACGCTGCGGACCCGGTGCACCCGGACCCCGTTGATCGTCTCGTCGCCGGGCGCCCGGGGGGTGGCGAGGGTGAGCACGGTGACCTCGTGACCGCGCCGGACCAGCTCCTCGCTGCTGGTCGCGATGCTGCGTTCCAGGCCGCCGATCACCGGGGCGTACAGGTTGGACAGGTGCAGGATCTTCATCGGCTCTCTTTTCTGGAGCTCAGGACCACCGCGCCGACCAGCAGCGCGCCCGCCGTCTGGCCGGCCAGCCAGGCGACGCCGGCGCCGGTCACCCCGGCGCCGGGCAGCAGCAGCCAGGCCAGGCACAGGCAGCTGGCCGCGCGGACCGCGTTGACCCGGCGGCAGAGCCGGAACTCGCCCCGCGACCGCCAGTGCGCGACGGCCAGGTTGGTCACCGCGTCCGGGAGCGCGGCCAGCACCAGGATCTGCAGCAGCAGGCCGCCCTCGGCCGCGTACCCGGCGCTGAACAGGCCGAGGATCCGGTCGCCGGCGATCAGCAGCAGCGCGGCCGGGCCGCCGACCATCGACAGCACCACCAGGGCGGCGCGGCGCAGGCCGACCCGGGCCGCGTTGGTGCGTTCGGCGTAGAGCGCCGAGGAGACCGCCGGGGACACCATGAACAGCATCGACGCGGTCATCCAGGCCAGGTAGAAGTGCGCGTTGGCGCCCGGCCCGAGCACCGCGGTGACCAGCACCGGCAGCAGCGCGGCCGGGCCGGCCTGGGTCAGGTTGATCAGGTGGTGGCCGGTCAGCGCGGCGCGCAGGTGCGGCAGCTCACCGGCCAGCCCGGCCAGCCGCAGCCGGACGCCGGGCCGCAGCCGGCTCAGCCCGGCGGTCATCGTCGCGACGCTGACCAGCAGGATCGGGAGGGTCCAGGAGAGCACCACGGCGCCGGCCGACTGCGCCCCGGTGGCCAGGATCGCGATCAGCGCCAGGATCTTTCCCCCGGCGAGGAGCAGATTTCGTACGAACATGCCGTGCCCGGCGCGGTGTGCCACGTAGACGTTGTCCAGCAGCGTGGTGGCCGTGACCGCGACCGCGGCACAGATCAGCGCGGTGGCGCCGACCGGGCCGGCCAGGAAGCCGAAGTTGACCGCGACCATCGGGACCAGCACCGCCCCGGCGGCGGCCAGCGCCGCGGTAGCCGCGCAGCCGGCCGCCAGACCGCCGCTGACGATCCGCGACCAGGCGTCCGGGGCGCTGCCCGGCAGCCGCTGGATGAACATGTGCCCGGCGCCCAGGTTGGCGGCCATGCTGATCGCGGTGGCCGCCGAGATGAGCGCGGTGGCCGTGCCGATCTGCGGCTGCGGCAGCGCGCGGGCGGCGAGCATCCAGTACAGGTAGCCGAGCCCGCCGTTGGCCACCGTGGTCGCCATGATCAGCAGGCTGTTGCGGGCCAGCGAGTCGTTCAGCACCCGCCGGGTCGCCACGATCAGCACGCGGCCCGTCCGGCGGTCTTCGCTGCCCCGGCGGTCTTCGTTGCGCCGGTCTTCGCTGCCCCGGCGGTCTTCGTTGCGCCGGTCTTCGCTGCCGCCGCGCTCTTCGCTGCCGCGGCTGGGCTGGTGGTCGTCGCGGAGCGGGCGTAGAAGACCGTGCTCGCGCCGCCGACGCTGATCCCGACCGCGCGCAGGCAGCCGTCCGGTGGCAGCGGCGGGACCCGGACGCTCAACGCATAGACCTTTCCGGTCATCACGGTCACCGGGCGGGCCGCGACCACCGCGCCGCCGACCCGCATCCGCAGCCACTGGGTGTTGGTCGGCAGACCGGAATTGGTCACCCGGACCGGCACCGCGAGGCCGCGGGCCGGCACCGTCACCGGGTGGGTGATCCCGGCCGCCCAGCCGTTCAGCGCCACCGTCAGATAGCCGGGCAGCTCCGGGTGCGGCCCGCGCTCGACACCGCGGACCGCGATCGCGCCCACCACCAGGGCCAGCGCGATCGGGATCGTGACGGCAGCGGCGGTCCGCGACGGCGCGGCCGGTTCCTCGGCCTCGGCCGCCGGGAAAGCGGGCGCCTGCCCGGCGAGCCGTTGAACCGGCACACCCGGCCGGCCGCCATCACCGGCCCGACCGAACCGACCGCGGCCGGTCAGCAGGCTGAGCAGCTCCCGGCCTCGGCTGGCTCTCCGGGGTGTCTCCCGAGTGTCGAGACACCCCGGAGAGCCAGCCGGGTCCGGGAACCGCGCCGCGGTCCGGGAGTGGCTGGTTTCCAGGGGTGTCTCCCGAGTGTCGAGACACCCCGGAGAGCCAGCCGGGTCCGGGAACCGGGCCGCGGTCCGGGTGGTGGCGTGGCCGAGGAAGAGCCGGAGCAGACCGGCCGCGGCGAGCACGGTGGCCAGCAGCGCGGCGCCGGCGATCAGCGGGAGCGGCGCGACCCGCACGCCGAACGGATACAGCAGCAGCGCCAGCGCCGGCAGGGTGAGCAGGCCGGTCAGCACGACCAGGCCGGCCCGGACCGCCGGGAGGCCGGCCTCGGCGGGCCGGCCGGTGACCGCGCCCAGCCACAGCTCGCCGATCGCGAGCAGGGCCAGCAGGCCGGCCGGCAGCAGCACCGGCCAGGGCAGCCCGGCGGCAGGCAGCAGGACCGACAGGCCCGCGTACGCGACCACCAGCGGCCGGAAGATCGTCTTCATCGGTTTCCCTCGCGGGCCGGCCGGTCCCGGCGCGCGGTCCGGTCCAGGCTGCCGAAGTCGAAGCGGTAGATCGCCAGGTGCGGGCCGTCGTAGATCTTGATCAGCCAGGGCATCGAGTCGAACTTGGTCAGCTGGGAGCGATCGAAGGCCGGCACCCCGTCGTGGCGCAGCGGCTCGTTCGTCTCGAAGTAGATGTTGATGTCCGGCACCTGCTCGGCCATCCGCCGGTCGACGATCAGAAACCTGAAGCGCCAGTCGCGCAGCTGGGCGAGCAGCGCCGGCGAGATCGGCTGCCCCGGCTTCGCCCGGTAGAGGTCGTAGGCCGGGAAGCTCTCCGAGCCGGTGTTCGGGTGCTGCTCGCCGTAGGAGCCGAGGACCAGACCGGAGTAGCGGTCGGCGACCAGCCGGAACCCACCGCCCTGGGTGTCGCGCAGCCACTTCGCGGCGGCGAGCACCTCCGGGGTGGCCGCCCGGGTGTCCGAGCCGTAGACCGGCGGGCCGGGGAACCGGTAGGACGGGTTCATCCCGGCCGCGTTGTTGCCGACCAGCATCAGCGCGCACACCGCGAGCAGCCCGGCCCCGGCCGCGATCGGGCCGGCCGGGGCGAACCGGACCGGCAGCCGGGCCGGCCAGTGCCGGGCCCGGTCGAGCAGCGCCACGACCACCGGCGCGACCACGATGGCCAGGCCGAGATAACTGAACGCCCAGGAGCGGCGCGCGCCCTCGGCGCCGGCCGGGGTGAGGATCAGCAGGGTGGCCGGGAAGTACAACGCGCCGACCAGCAGCAGCGCGGAGGTGCCGGCCCGGGTGATCGGGTCGTCGGTGTACCGGCGGTGCCACCACAGGCCGAGCGCGGCGAGCATCCCGGCCAGCGCGACCCCCGGCGTGATGTACGCCGCAGTCTGCTCCCACCAGGGCAGCACCGACTTGCTGAACAGCTCCCGCCCGCCCTCGTCGCCCCCGGCCAGCCCGCTGATCTGGTCCAGCGCCCGCCCCAGGTACGGGTCCAGGTAGCTGCCGGTGCGCGGCGCCACGATGCCCAGCCATGCGGCCACGATCAGCGCGGTGCCGGAGGTGAGTGCCCAGGCCACCCGGGCCGGGGTGACCAGTTCCCGGGCCTGGATCGAGTGGATCGTGCAGACCACCGCGAGCAGGCCGAGGATCCCGGTCATCCACAGCGCGGTGAGGTGATGGGTGGCGGTGGTCGCGCCGGCGAGCAGCAGGGTGAGCCCGGCCCAGCCGAGACGGGACGGGACCGTGGTGGCGCGGGTGGCCCGGATCGCCGCGGCGAGCGCCCAGACCAGCACGCCGATGGCCAGCGACTCGTACCCGAGCTGGGTGTCGAAGAACAGGAAAGAGCTGTTCAAGCTGTAGACGATCGCGGCCGCCGCGGCGATCCGCGGGTCCGGCCAGAGCTGACCGGCCAGCACCGCGACGCCCAGGGTCAGCAGCACGTGCGCGGTGGTCAGCACGAACAGCGCGGCCTGCCAGATGCTCAGGCCGGTGAGCGAGGCCAGCGACGCGACGCAGGCGTGCAGGCCGGGGTAGTCGCCGATCACCCGGACGATCGAGTTGGCCTCGAAGAGCCGGCCGTCGGCCAGGATGCCGTGGCTCTGGCCCCAGTGGGCGTACTCGTCGTGGTAGAGCGGGCCGCTCGGGTGGCGCAGCAGTTTCGGCAGGTAGGTGAAGGCGCCGTAGCCGATCAGCACGGCCATCCGCAGCCGGGCCGAGGTGGCCCGGCGGATCGACCACCAGGCGACCGGCAGCGTGAACACCAGCATGCCGGCCCAGAACCAGCCGAACTGGCCGCCGGCGCCCCACTCGGCCCGGCGGTAGGCGATCACGATGGCGGCGGCGCCGGCCGCACCGGCCACGGTCAGGGTGACCGCGCACCAGATCGCCTCGGCCGCCGGGCGGGGCGCGCCGCTGCGCGCCCCGGTCAGTCCGGGCGCGGGCCGCTCGGTGACCGCGCTCATCGGCCTCCCGCTCCCGCGCCCGTTTCCGCACCCGTTTCCGCCGGACCGGGTCGCGCTTCCGGCCGCGGGCCGGGTGTGATCGCGGCGGTCGGTGCGGGCACCGGGATGCCGGTGATCGCGGCGTACACCTCGCGGGTCGCGGTGACCACGTCGTCCCAGGTCGGCAGCGGCGCCGAGACCGACGACCGGCCGGCCGCCGCGGCGTCGCGCAGCGCGTCGGCCAGGGCGTCCGGGTCCTCCGGGTCGGCCAGCCGCAGCCAGGCCGAGGCGCCGGCCAGCCCGGCCAGCTCCTGATGCGCCGGGATCGGCGCGGCGACGGTGGGGATGCCGGCCGCCAGCGCGTCGGCGACCGTCATCCCGAACGCCTCGTGCGCCGAGGCGGAGACCGCCACCGACGCCCGGGCCAGGCATCCGGCGAACGCGGCGTCGTCGAGCCGGCCGTGGAACACCACCCGGCCGGCCACCCCGAGGCGGCCGGCCAGTTGTTTGAGCGACGACAGCGCCGGGCCGTCGCCGACCACGTCCAGCCGGTACGACGGCCCGAGCGGGACCACCGCCCGGATCACCCGGTCCACCCGCTTGTAGTGCTCGAGCCGGCCGACGCAGAGGATGCCGCGCACCCCGGTCCGCCGGCCGGGCACCACCGGGCGCGGGTCGGTCCCGTTCGGTACGACCACCACCCGGCCGGCGACCTCGGGGAAGTCCCGCAGCACCAGGTCCCGCTCGGCGCCGGTGACACAGACGATCCGGCCGGCCCGGCTCATGATCCGACGTCCGAAAGGCCGGTAGATCGGGTGTATTGCGGCCCGAAGCCGGGTATGTCCGGTTCCGTGGTAGTGCGGGGTGAAAACCAGCGGAGTGCGGTGCCGGCCCAGCGCGGCGCCGAGCGACACCAGCGCGTGATAGCTGTGGGTGTGCAGGACGTCGTACTCGCCGGCGTTCTCCCGCACCCATCGCCACAGTGGCAGCGAGACCCGGTAGTCGCGGGCCGGCAGGGTCAGCGGGAACCGGCGGACCAGCACGCCGTCCACCATCTCGGTGGAACGGACGGCGTGCTGGGTGAGCACCTCGACGTCGTCGCCGGCCGCGGCCAGCCCGGCGCACAGGCGCCGCACGTGCGTCTCCACCCCGCCGATGTCGGGGTGGTAGGCGTTGGAGACGACGCCGATCCTCATCGGACAGCCCGCTCGGGGGCCCGCCGGAAGGTCCGCCGGCGGCCACGCGGCCACTCCCGGGCGATGGTGCGCAGCACCCGGATGCCGTCGGTGAACGCGTTCAGGTTGCTCACCCCGTGGATCCGGTCGTGCTCGAAGCTGGACACCTCCTCGATGGCCAGGCCGGCCCGCGCGGCACGCAGGTTGAGCAGGGTCTCGATCTCGAAGCCGTCGCCCCAGAGCCGCCCGTCCGCACCGGCCGGCGCGGGTGAGGTGCTGTCCAGGTCGAAGACGTCGAGGTGGCACGCCCAGAACGCGTTGTAGCCGTAGCAGAGGTCGCTGTAGGTCGTACCGAAAAGGACGTTGACCAGAAGGCTGAGCATCTTGTTGCCGGCCCGGCGCAGCCGGGTGATGTCGGCGCTGCCGCCGCCGGCCCGGAACCGGGAGCCCTTGGCGAAGTCGGCGCCGTCGCGCAGCGCCGCCACGAAGCTCGGGATCTCGCCCGGATCGGTCGAGCCGTCGGCGTCGATCATCACGATGATGTCGCCGGTGCAGGCGGCGAACCCGCAGGCCAGGGCGTTGCCCTTGCCACGCCGGTTCTGGGTGACGACCCGGATGTCCGGGCGCAACTGCCGGGCGACCGCGACGGTGTCGTCGGTGGAGCCGCCGTCGACCAGGATGATCTCGTCGACCTGGGGCAGGCGGGCGAAGACGTGCGGCAGGTTCCGGGCCTCGTTGAGCGCCGGCACCACCACGCTGATGATCGGATCGGAATCGGAATCGGGATCGGGTCGAGTCGGCGGCTCGACGGTGGTGAGTTCTGTGCCGGTCTCGGTCGGGAGCACACGGTCGACCGTGGGCATTGGTTGTCTCCGATCGGGCAGGGTGGAGGCGGCCCCGGCGGGCCGGGCGCTTGGGTTTCGGGTCACAGATGCCGGGCGGCTGCGGCGCCGGCCCGGGGATGTCGAGGAGGCCGGCACCGCTCGCGCGGCACCGGCCGGGTCGTCACGCCTTCGGCGCGTCGACCGTCCAGTCGTAGACGTCCTGGTGCGACTTCAGGTCGCCGGTGGCGCCGGTGAAGCCGACCCAGCCGTCCCGGACCCCGGTCCAGCGGGCCAGGTCGACGTCCTGGTCGAGCATCAGCTTCTCCTTGGCCAGCCGGTACGTCCCGCGGACGTAGACGCGCAGGTTCGCCGCGGCCGCGTCGTAGGTGATCCGGGTCAGGAACGGCTTGCCGTACAGCGGGATCGACGACTTGGCGATCTTGGTGTGCTTGTCCGGGTCGCCGCCCAGCACCACGGCCAGGGAGTTGCTGTCCGGGTCGGGAGTGTTCTGGTACGTGTCGAACTCGATCGCGACGCTCTTGCGCAGGCCGCGGTAGCCGAGGCCACCGCCCCAGCCGCCGAGCGCGCGCGGGCCGTGGCCCTGGGCCAGGAACGCGATGCCGTCCGCCCCGGGCCGGTTGTGGTGCAGGAACACCTTGAACGAGGTCTCGAAGGACTTCGTCAGGTCGACCCGTCCGGTGGACCAGGCGGAGCCGATCTGCTTGTACCCGCCGGTGGTCAACTGGATCACCCGCTTGCCGGTGCCGACCCGGGTGATCATCGCGGCGGTGCCGTTGAGCTCCAGGTCCTTCCCGGCGTCATCGGTGATCGGGTGGGTGGTGCGCACGGCACCGGGCGCGGCGGACGCGGCGGCGCAGGGCAGGGAGGCGAGTAGCGACAGCACGGCGGAAGCCAGCAGGCCACCCCGCGCCAGTCTCGACGTACGAGAGAGACGCACGACATGCTCCATTTCAGTCGATTTGCCCGACTTAGACCTGGCCTAAGCTAGGGCAGTCTCCGGAGCCGCGTGCGCGAGTCGTGGTTATTTACCCAAGACGGTTCCGCCGAGCCGATCGCGCACCCAATCGTGGAATGTCGCGATGTGATGCTCGCTCGGGACCAGCACGCCGCCCTCCGCATATGCCCGCGACGACATTCCCGGCTGGCAGCGCTCGCAGGCGGCGAAATCCTGACGATTCACCCGATCGAAGAGCTCCACCGACGGATCCAGGTCGGCGCCGGACTCCACCACGTCCGGGCGGAACAGCCAGTCGCACTCCACGATCGTGCGGTCCGCGGCCATCGGGTACATCCGGTGCATGATCGCGTGGTCCGGCACCAGGTTGACGAAGACCTGCGGGCGGATGGTGATCGCGTAGTACCGCCGGTCCTGCTCCGGGGTGATCGTGTCGATGGCCGCCTGACCGGCGCTGCCGTCCACGGTGAACCCGGCGACGTCCGGGCCGAACTCGGCGCCGTGGCCGACGTAGTACTGGGCCGCGTAGCCACCGGCGAACTCCGGGAGCACGTGCACCAGCTCGGGGTGGATGGTCGAGCAGTGGTAGCACTCCATGAAGTTCTCGATGATCAGCTTCCAGTTGGCCTTCACGTCGTACCGGATCCGGCGGCCCAGCCGCAGGCTGTCGAGCTGATAGCGGTCGATCGAGGCCAGGTCGCCGAGGCGCTCGACGCACGCGCCCATCACGTCGGCCTCGAACGACGGTGCCTCGCCGGCCAGGCAGACCCAGACGTAGCCGAGCCACTCCCGGACGTGCACCCGGCGCAGGCCGCGCTCGACCCGGTCCACGTCCGGCATCTTCACCAGGTTCGGCGCGGCCACCAGCGTGCCGTCGGTGTCGTACGCCCAGGCGTGGTACATGCAGCGGAACGTCCGCTTGACCGAGCCGGACTCCTCGGCGCAGAGCAGCGCACCGCGGTGCCGGCACACGTTCAGGAACGCCCGGGCCCCGCCGTCGCGGCCCCGGGTGATCAGCACGCTCTCCCGGCCCACGGTGACCGTGCGGAAGTCGCCCGGCGCGGCCACGTCCGATCCGCGGGCGGCACAGAACCACATCTTCTCGAAGATCTGCTCCTGCTCGGCCGCGAAGATCGCCGGGTCGGTGTAGTACCGGCCGGCCAGGGTGGGCTGCAACGACGCGGTCATGAGACGAACCTCCGGGGGTCGAAGAGGCCGATGTCGTACCCGGTGGTCCCGGTCGTCGCGAGGTCGGCCAGGACCTCGCCGACCACCGGGACGAACTTGAACCCGTGCCCGGAGAACCCGCAGGCCACGGTGACCGCCTCGTGCGCCGGATGGCGGCTGATCACGAAGTGCTCGTCCGGCGTGGTGCTGTAGAGGCACGGCTCGCCGCGCAGGTGCGCGCCGGGCAGGCTGGGCAGCACCCGGCCGGCCGCGGCCGCCATCTCGGCGATCTCCGGCGGGTGCACCCGGGTGTCCAGGTCCTCCGGTGTGGTCGGCGTGCCACGCCGGAAGAACGCGATCTTGGCGCCGCCGTCCGGGCCGTCGATCGCCGGGAAGCCGTAGACCTGGGTGCCGTCGGCGCTCTCCCAGATGTAGATCGGGTGCCGGTCGGGAAGGTACGGCTCCACCCCGCCGGCGGGGCGGAACCAGTGCTGCACCTGGCGCTCGATCCGGATCGGCACACCCAGGTCGTCGAGCAGCTGCGGCGCCCACGGGCCGGGCGTGATGATCAGCTGTCCGGCGGTGTAGACGGCGTTGCGGGTGACCACGCGTACCCCGTCGCCGGCCGGCTCCCAGGACAGCATCGGTTCCTGGAAGCGCAGCTCGGCGCCGTGCCGGTCGGCCAGTTCGAGCTGGGCCAGGACGGTGCGCTCCGGTCGTACGAAACCGGCCTTGGCCTCGTAGAGCGCCACCTCGTCCGGGTTCGGCGCCATGGTCGGGAACCGGCGGCGCAGCTCGGCGGCGTCGAGCATCTCGTGCTCCAGGCCCCACTTCTCGGCGCTGGCCCGCGCACCGGCCACCGTCCGGCTGTCCGGCAGGCCGACCATCACCCCGCCGGTCAGCGTGATCACGTCCCGCTCCGACTCGGCGGCCAGCCGGTCGAACAGCTCGTACGCGCGCAGCAGCAGCGGCACGTACTCGACACCCTCGAAGTACGACTGCCGGGTGATCCGGGAGCCGCCGTGGCTGGCCCCGCGGTCGTGCGCCGGGCCGTACTTCTCCAGGCCGAGCACCCGCTGGCCACGCTCCGCGAGGTGGTGGGCGGCGGCACTGCCCATGCCCCCGAGTCCGACGACGATCACATCGTAAGCGGGCATCTCAGCTCCTCAGCCGGTCGTGCTTCGGATCGAACAGCGGCTCGGCGGCCACCGTGGCC
>NZ_BOMS01000087.1 GCF_016862315.1 Actinoplanes palleronii
GGCCACCGTGGCCGCCAGCCGCCGATCGAAGTATCCGATCTCCAGTTGGGTGCCGGGCACGGCCAGGGCGGACGGCAGCCAGGCGTACGCGATCGGCGCACCGATCGTGTGCCCGAAGGCCGCGCTTGTCACGTGTCCGACCGGGACGCCGTCGGCGTAGACCGGCTCGCGGCCCAGCGGCACCGCCCCGGCGTCCACCAGCACCAGGCAGGTCAGCCGCCGGTCCGGTTCCGGCCCGGCGGCCAGGCCCGCCTGGTACGGGTCGTCCTCGGTCGTCATGTCCACGCCCCAGGACCGGTACCCCTTCTCCAGGCGCAGGCTGGTGAACGCGGCCCGGCCGGCGGCGATCACCCCGTGCTCACGGCCGGCCGCCCAGAGCGTGTCCCAGAGCGCGAGCCCGTGATCGGCCCGCGCGTAGATCTCCCAGCCCAGCTCGCCGACGTAGGAGAGCCGCAGCATGGTGACCGGGACCGTGCCGATGTGGCCCGGCCGGCATTGGAAGTAGCGGAACGCGTCCGGGGACAGGTCGATGTCGGTGAGCGGGGCGACCAGGTCCCGGGCCCGCGGGCCCCACAGGCCGAGGCCGCACGTGCCGCCGGTGATGTCGCGTACCGTGACCGGTTTTCCCACAGCTTCCCGGAGCAGATGGTCCAGGTCGAGCGGGCCGTTCGCGCCGACCTGGAACCGGTCCTCGGCGAGCCTGGCCACGGTGATGTCGCTGCGGATCCCGCCGGCCGCGTCGAGCAGCAGCGTGTAGACCACACTGCCGACCTTACGATCCACGTTTCCGCTGGTCAGGTCCTGCAGGAAGGAGACCGGGCCGGTGACCTCGAGCCGGGTCAGCGGGGTCATGTCGTAGAGCGCGACCCGCTCCCGGGTGATCCGGGCCTCGGTCTCGGCGATCGGCGACCAGTGCCGCGACGACCACTCGTCGCGGGGGCGAGGCTCGGGTGGTGGCGGGTTGACGGCGTACCAGAGTGGTCGTTCCCAGCCGGTCGCGGCCGACTCGCCGAAGACCGCGCCGAGCTCGGTCTGCCGGGCGTGGAACGGGCTGACCCGCACGTCGCGCACCGACGGCGGGTCGAGCGGGTGCACGATGTCGTAGACCTCGGCGAAGCTGCGAATCGACCGTTCCCGCACGTAGGCCGGCGCCAGCTGGGCCGGGTCGAACCGGTTGAGGTCGCATTCGTGCAGGTCGAGCGAGGACCGGCCGGTGACCATCCACTCGGCGAGGGCCCGGGCCGCCCCGGCCGAGTGGGTCACCCAGATCGCCTCGGCGGTCCAGAACCCGGGCAGGTCGCGGGACTCGCCGAGCAGCGGGAACCCGTCGGCGGTGAACGAGAAGACGCCGTTGAAGCCGTCGGCGATCCGGGCACCGGCCAGCCCGGGCAGCAGCCGGGTGGCCGCCGTCCACGACTCGTCGAAGGTGTCGGGGGTGAACGGCATCATCGAGGGGTGGTCGCCGCCGGGCAGGTCCGCGAGGTCCACCGGCATCGGCTCGTGCAGGTAGGAGCCGATGCCCAGCGCGTCGCCGTGCGCCCGGAAATAGAGGTCCCGGTCCTGGTGGCGCAGGATCGGCAGGTCGTCGGCCGCGCCGGCCGCGGTGGTGCGGACGTATTGGTGGGCCATCGGAAGCAACGGGATCGGCACGCCCGCCAGCGTGCCGACCCTGGGCCCCCAGAAGCCCGCACAGCTAACCACTATGTCCGATTTAAACGACATTTCCTGGGTACGAACACCGCTCACTCTCCCGCCTTCTCGGAGAATGTCGACAACTTCCGCATGTCCGATGAATCGGGCACCCCGCTCGGTCGCCCGCGCGGCCTGCGCCTCGCAGGCCGCCACCGCGAGGGCCAGCCCATCACTCGCCACGTGCAGGCCGCCGAGGATCAGGGCGTCGTCCACCAACGGAAACATCTCCTTGACCGCGGCCCGGTCGACGATCTCCGACCGAATGCCCCAGGACTGGCCGAACCCGAACCGCCGGTGCAGCTCGGCCAGTCGTTCCGGGGTGGTCGCCACCTCCAGGCTCCCCACCGGACGGAAACAGTCCAGCGCGAGGAACTTCTCCACGGTGTACCGAGCCATCCGCGCCATGGTCCGCGACGGATTGGTCTGGAAGACCAGACCCGGTGCGTGCGAGCTGGACCCGCCGGTGACGAAGAGCGGCCCGCGCTCCAGCACTGTCACGTCGGTCCAGCCGCGGGCGGTCAGCTCGTCCGCGAGGGCGCAGCCGACGATGCCCGCCCCGATGATGACGACCTTCGGTCCGGGCATCGGTCAGCTACCGGCCGGGATCCACGGCTTCCAGGTGGACTCGTGCTCCTTCACCCATTTCTCGGCGGCCTTGTCGGCGTCCATACCCTGGTTGGTGAGGTAGTCCGAGACCAGGTTCTGGTCGTCGTTGGTCCAGGTGAAGTTCTTGATCAGCTGGTAGGCGGCGCCACCGGAGTCGGCGAACTTCTTGCTGACCACCTTGTCGAGCTTGTAGTCGGGGTAGTCGCACGCGACCTTCTTCGGGTCGGCGTCACAGCCCGCCGTGTAGGCCGGCAGCTTCACCCGGGCGTACTTCTCCTTGGCGAACAGCCACTGCGGCTCGTAGAAGTAGAAGAGCAGCGGCTTCTTCTGCGCGGTGGCCTGCTGAGCCGCCTTGATCAGCGCCGCCTCGCTGCCGGAGTAGACCACCTTGTAGTTCAGCTTCAGGTTGCTGACCAGCGCCTCGTCGTTGGTGACGTAGGACGGGTCGCCGTCCAGCAGCTGACCCTTGCCACCCGACTCGGAGGTCTTGAAGAGGTCCGCGTACTTGTTGAGGTTGGCGCCGTCGGTGATGTCCGGGTGCTCGTCGGCCAGCCACTGCGGGACGTACCAGCCGATCGTCCCGGTGTTGCCGGTCGGCCCGGCGTCCACCGCGGTCTTCTTCTCCTCGATGTAGGTCTTCTTCAGGTCGTCGTGGCCCCAGTTCTCCAGGACCGCGTCCACCTCGCCGGTCTCGAAGCCCTGCCAGGAGATCTCCTCCTTCAGGTTCTTCTTCTCCACGGTGTAACCGAGCTCGTGCTCCAGCAGGTATCCGACGACCGCGGCGTTCGCCTCGTAGCCGACCCACGGGTTGATCGCCAGTTTGACCGTGCCCTTGCTACCGGCGCTGGGTGTGCTCCCCCCGGCGTCGGAGGTGGCACCGCCACAGCCGGCCAGCAGGACGGAGGCCAGGACGGCTGGCAGGAGTTTTCTCATCTGGACGGACCCTTCGTACGGTTGAACCCTTGAGTGAGGCGATCCAGCAGCACGCCGAGCAGCACGATGGCGAACCCGGCGGACAGTCCACGGCCGAAGTCCTCGCGCTGCGAGAACCCGGCGACCACGTCGTAACCGAGTGCGCCCGCCCCGACCAGGCCACCGACCACGACCATCGCGAGGACCATCACGATCCCCTGGTTCGCGGCCAGCAGCAGTCCGCCGCGGGCCATCGGGAGCTGCACCTTCCAGAGCAGCTGGCCCGGCGTCGACCCGGCGGAGAGCGCGGCCTCGACCACGGTCGGCGGCACGTCCCGGATCCCGCGCTCGACCAGCCGGACCACCGGCGGGACCGCGAAGATCACGGCGGCCACGATCGCGGTGAACCGGCTGGCGCCGAAGAGCGCCACGGCCGGCAGCAGGTAGACGAACGACGGCATGGTCTGCGCCGCGTCCAGCACCGGCCGCGCCACCGCGGCCAGCCGGTCGTTCCGGGCGCAGAGCACCCCGGCGGCGATACCGATCAGCATCGTCAGCGCGGTCGCGACGAGCACCGTGGCCAGGGTCTGCATCGCGTGCTGGTAGAGGCCGAGACCGGACAGCCCGGCCGCCGCCAGCGCGGCGACCACTGCCGCCCGCCAGCCCGCGAGCAGCAGGCCGAAGACCAGCACGGCCAGGACGAAGAGCCACCACGGCGTGGTCACCAGCAGGTTCTCCAGCGGGTTCAGCAGCACCGCGCTGACCGTGTTCTTCAGCCACTCGGTGCCGTCGTACCAGTGCAGTTCCAGCCAGCCGGTCAGGTCGTTGACCGGTTTCGCGAAGGAGACCGTGGGCAGGTCACCGGGGATCGGCAGGGCGGCGATCAGCGCCGCGGCGGCGAGCACCGGCACGGCGAGCCGCCAGTCCCGGCGCTGCCTGCGCGCCGCGGCCGTGGTGACCCGGTCCAGCACGATCGCCATCAGCACGATCGCCAGCCCGGCGTCGAACGCGGCGCCGACGTTCACCCGTTCCAGCGCGCGCAGGATGTTCACGCCCAGGCCGGGCGCGTCGATCAGCGCGGTCACCACGACCATCGAGAGCGCCATCATGATCGTCTGGTTGACCGCGAGCACCAGGGTGGGCCGGGCCATCGGCAGCCGGACCTTGGTGAGCAGCTGCCGGGCGGTCGAGCCCTGCGCGGTGGCCGCCTCCACCGCGCTCGGGGCGACCCCGGCGATGCCCAGCTCGGTGATCCGGATGGTCACCGGCACCGCGTAGATCAGGGTGGCCACCACCGCGGCCGGCGAGCCGATCAGGAAGAGCAGTGTCATCGGCGCCAGATAGGCGAAGGTGGGCAGGATCTGCATCACGTCGAGCACCGGCCGCAGCGCCGCGCCGAACCAGCCGACCCGGGCCGCCAGCACGCCGATCGGCACCCCGATCAGCACCGCGAGCAGCACCGCGGTCAGGGTCAGGGCGAGCGTGTCGACGCTCTCCGGCCAGAGGCCGAGGAACCCGAAACCGAGGAACCCGGCGACCGCCAGCAGCGCCGGTCGCCAGCCGCCGAGCACGAAGGCGACCGCGCCGGCCACCGCGACCAGCCCGGGCAGTCCGAGACCGGTCAGCCCCGCCTGGATCCCCTCGACCAGCACCCGCACACCGAGACGCAGGTAGTTGATGCCGTACAGGAACAGCGGGTGGGTGTCGCGGTTGTCGTCCACCCAGTCCCGCACGTCGCCGAACAGGCGGAACGCCGCCGCGTCGGGTGCGTCCGCGGCCGCCGCCGTGCGAAAGATCAGATACGCGACCACGGTCGCGACGACCGACAACCCCATCACGGTACGACGGGTGAGCGGCTCCTTGCGCCTGCTCCACGGGCCCCGCGGGTTCCGCCCGTTCCGCTCCCGCGGCGGCGCCGGCTTCGCGAGGACGGCGGTCATGCCGGGACCTGGCGCCGGTGCCCCAGCAGCGCGGGCAGCAGCCGTTCCGCGTCGACGACACCTACCCGCTGATCACCATCGGTCACCAGGATCGGGCGGGCGGCCCGCAGCACCCGCGGCACGGCGTCCCGGATCACGGTGTCCTGCGGCAGCGGGGTGTCCTCGTACTCCTCGCCGTCGACGGCCGGGCGCATGATCCAGCGCAGGGTCAGCACGTCGGCGCGCGGGACGTCCCGGACGAAGTCCTCGACGTACCCGTCGGCCGGGGCGCCGACCAGCTCCTCCGGCGTGCCCACCTGCACCAGCTCGCCGTCGCGCAGCACCGCGATCCGGTCGCCGAGGGTCAGCGCCTCGGCCAGGTCGTGGGTGATGAAGACCATGGTCTTGCCCACCTCGGCGTGCAGCCGGCGCACCTCGGCCTGCATGTCCCGGCGGATCAGCGGGTCCAGGGCGCTGAACGGCTCATCGAAGAGCAGCACCTCGGGGTCGGTGGCCAGCGCCCGGGCCAGCCCGACCCGCTGCTGCATGCCGCCGGAGAGCTCCTCGGGCAGCTGCTGCTCGTGGCCGGTCAGCCCGACCAGTTCCAGCACCTCGGCAGCCTTGCGGTACCGGTCCGCGCGGGACACACCCTGGATCTCCAGGCCGTAGGCGGCGTTGTCCAGCACCGAGCGGTGCGGCAACAGCCCGAAGTGCTGGAACACCATGGCCACCCGGTGCCGGCGCAGGTCGCGCAGCCGCTTCGCGCTCATCGCGCGGACCGCCTCGCCGTCGATCTCGATCTCGCCGCTGGTCGGCTCGATCAGCCGGGTCAGGCAGCGGACCAGGGTCGACTTGCCGCTGCCGGAGAGCCCCATGACCACGAAGACCTCGTTGCGGGCCACCTCGAAGCTGACGTCCCGGACCGCGGCCAGGCAGCCGGTACGGGCGCGCAGCTCGGCCCGGGGCAGGTCGGCCAGCGGGGAGCCGACCACCCGGTCCGGGCGCGGGCCGAACACCTTCCACAGGTTCCGCACCGCGATCGTCGGGGTCACCCCGGTCACCTCCGCCGGATCAGGTCGGCGGCCCGCTCGCCGATCATCAGCACCGCGACCATCGGGTTCACCGTCGGCATGGTGGGGAAGATCGAGGCGTCCGCGACACGTACGTTGTCGAAGCCCTGCAGCCGCAGGTCCGGCCCGACCACGGTGGCCGGGTCACCCGGCGCGCCCATCCGGCAGGTGCCGGCCGGGTGGTAGACGGTGTGGTGCGCGGCCCGCCCGTACGCGGAAAGCTCCTCGTCGGTGCGCAGCAGCGGACCGGGAGCGATCTCGCGGGCGATCCACGACGCGAACGGCTCGGTGGCCGCCACCTCGCGGGCCAGCCGCAGCCCGTCGACAATGGTCCGCTCGTCGTAGCCGTCCGGGTCGGTGAAGTACCGGAAGTCCAGCAGCGGCTTCGTCGCCGGATCGGCGTTGGCCAGGGTCAGCCGGCCCACGCTGTGCGGGCGCGGCACGTTCGGTGTCATCCCGAAGCCGTGTTCCGGCACGTCGTAGCCGAGTCGCGCGGTGTTGACCGTGAACGGGATCTGGTACAGGTGGAACATCAGGTCGGGGCGGTCCGCCGCCGGGTCCCGCCGGACGAAGAGCCCGGCGTCGGCGTCCATCACCGACATCGGCGGGACCGGCCGGCTCGCCTCCCAGAGGATCA
This sequence comes from Actinoplanes palleronii, assembly GCF_016862315.1. Classification (GTDB taxonomy): domain Bacteria; phylum Actinomycetota; class Actinomycetes; order Mycobacteriales; family Micromonosporaceae; genus Actinoplanes; species Actinoplanes palleronii. The sequence continues at coordinate 6,837 of NZ_BOMS01000087.1, forward strand.
GCGACTCCGGGTGGTCCAGCAGGTTCTCGCCCACCCCGGGCAGGTCGAGGCGCACCGGGACGCCGAGCCGTTTCAGGTCGTCGGCCGGTCCGATCCCGGAGAGCAGCAGCAGGCGCGGGGTGTCCACCGCGCCGGCGCAGAGCACGTACTCGTGCCGGGCCGTGATCAGCCGGTCCCCGCCGGCCGTCCGCACCGTCACGCCGCGCTCCGGGTCCAGGTGGTACGCCCAGGTCTCGGTCATGATCGTGAGGTTCGGCCGGTCCAGGTGCGGGTGCAGGTAGGCGACCGACGCCGAGGAGCGGATCCCGGTCTCCGGGTGGTAGCCGACCGGCAGGAAACCGGCCCCGTCGGCGAACGGCGCGGCGTTGAAGTCGTCTGTCACCGGCACGCCGAGCGCGCTGTGGCAGGCGGCCACGAAGTCCGCGGCGAGCGGGTTGCGATCCTTTTCGGCCACCTGGGTGATATTGATGGCGAGCCGCTCCCAGTAGGGCAGCATCTCCTCGAAGGACCAGCCGGTCGCGCCGGCCGCCACCCAGTCGGCGAAATCCGCCGCGGGCGGCAAAAAACTGATCATGGTGTTGTGCGAGGAACAGCCGCCGAGCACCCGGGCACGGGAGTGCCGGATGTGCGAGTTACCGCGCGGCTGGGGCACCGTCGGATAGTCGTAGTCGAATGCGGTCTCCAGCAGGTTCAGCCAGTTCCGGAGCCGGAGCACCCGGTCATCGCCGACATCGGACGGTCCGCCCTCGATCAGACACACCCTGAGCTGCGGATCTGCTGACAGCCGGGACGCCACCACGGAACCTGCCGTGCCGCCGCCGACGATCACCACGTCGTACTCGATCGTTTCCAGTTCCCTGCCGCCCTCCACGCACGTGGGATAAGGATCATCAGACCAATGTCGATGGTCAATGCCCGTCGGCTTCTTTTACGTCTTCGCAACAACCCCGGCATACTGCTCTTGTGGATCATGCTTACCTCGACGCGCCGAAACCGCTGGCGTTCGCCCATCGCGGCGGGGCGGCGGAGGGTGACGAGAACACCGCCGCGGCGTTCGCCCGCGCGGTCGGGCTCGGTTACCGGTACGTGGAGACCGACGTGCACGCCACCGCGGACGGCGTCCCGGTCGTCATCCACGACGACCGGCTGGACCGCGTCGCCGGGCACCCGGGCCGGGTCGCCGACCTCACCTGGGCCGACCTGTCCACGGTGCGGGTCGGCGGTGCCGCCGCGGTGCCCCGCCTGGACGAGGTCCTGGACGCCTGGCCGCAGGTCCGGTTCAACGTCGACGTGAAGTCCGACGCGGTCGCCGAACCGGCGGTGGCCGCGGTCCGGCGGGCCGGTGCCGAGGACCGGGTGCTGCTCGCCTCGTTCAGCGACGCCCGGCTGGCCCGGGTGCGCGCGCTCGCCGGCCCGCGGGTGGCGACGTCGGTCGGCAGGCGCGGCGTGGCCCGGCTGCGGCTGGCCTCGATCGCCGGGATGCCGGTGCGCCTGCCGGAATCCGTGGCCGCCGTGCAGATCCCGGTCCGGCACGGCCGGTTCACGGTGCTCACCCCGCGATTTCTCAAATACGTCCATCGACTTCGCCGGGAAGTGCACGTGTGGACGGTCGACGATCCCGAAGAAATGCGCAGGTTGCTCGACATGGGCGTGGACGGCATCATGACCGACCGCGTCGAAGTGTTGCGGGACGTTTACTCTGCGCGTGGGCTGTGGTTGAGTTAGACCAGGTCAGAGATTTTTTCGTGATCTTGTTGAACCCCCGGCATCATCCGTTCGGTGGATGTCCCCCGGTTCACCGCCCGACTCATATCTTTTCTTTAAGTTTTGGCCGCAAGAACCTTAAATAAAGTTCCGGAATTGCTTTCTGTGAGAGGTGCTCCTAACGTCTGGGCGTCGGCGCCACACGAATGGCGGACGCCACATATGGAGGGGCACGTCATGGGAAGCTCGGGCAACCGTCGTACCGGCCTAGCGGCCGCCGGGTCGGGTCGCACCCGGCTGCTCGCCGCCGGGGCCGTGGTCGTCGCCGTGGGTGGCGTCATCGGTTTCACCCAGCTGTCGCACGCCGACGAGACACCGTCCACCAAGGCTGCCAGCGAGAGCGGCGCCGGCAAGATCGTGAACGGGCAGAAGATCCTCACGGACACCTGCATCGACAGCAACCTGACCGCGCACGACGGTTTCCAGAAGGGCGACCGCTGCGTCTCCACCGAGTTCGGTGAGGTGGCCTCGGCCGCCAACGACGCGTCGCTGCTGATCACCGAGGCGCCGGCCCGGGTCGCGCCGAACACGCCGTTCACCCTCAAGGTGAGCACCCGGAACCTGATCCGCGACCGGTTCCTGGCCGCCGGCCAGGGCGGGTACTACGTGGAGTCCAGCGTTCTGCAGAACGGGATCGTCCGCGGCCACTTCCACACCGCGTGCCGGCTGCTGGCCAGCACGAAGGAAGCGCCGGACCCCGCGCCGGTGCCGGCGTTCTTCGTCGCCACCGAGGACAAGAAGGGCGACCGCGCGCCGGACACCGTGACCATCCAGGTGCCGGGGCTGCCCGCCGAGGGCACCGCGCAGTGCGCGTCCTGGGCCGGTGACGGGTCGCACCGCACGCCGATGATGGAGCGGGCCAACCAGACCCCGGCCATCGACGCCGTACGGATCACCGTCTCCGCCGCGGGTGGCGGCAACAACGGCGGCAACCAGAACAACGGTAGCAACAACCAGGGCGGTAACACCGGCGGCAACAACACCGGTGGCAACAACCAGGGTGGCAACAACCAGAACAACGGCGGCAACACCGGCAACACCGGCAACACCGGCAACAATACGAACGCCGGTTCCGGGAACGCCACCGCCACCCCGAAGGCCACGGTGAAGACCACGGTCTCGCCGAACGCCACGAAGACCACCACCGCGGGCTCGACCGGTGGCTCGACCACCGACGACGAGACCGCCACCGGCACCACGAAGACCACGATCTCCCCGAACCCCAAGCCGACCACCAAGCCGGCGCAGACCACCACCAAGTCGACGACCTCGGACAACGACTCCGATTCCACCTCGGAGGAGACGGAGTCCACCGAGGAGACGACCACCAAGGCGCCGACGAAGAAGCCGCAGCCGCAGGCCACCGAGAGCGAAGAGGCGGCCGGGTCGGCCGACTACGGCGTGGACGGCGGCGAGCCCGACCAGGCCGAGCCGACCACCACCTCCGACACGGTGATCGCCGAACCGGCGGCCGGTAACGACGCCAAGGGCGGCCCGCTGACCCTGCTCGGCGACCACCCGGCGTGGTTCGGTGGCGGCGCGGTGCTGGTGCTGCTGGCCGTGATCGCGTTCGCCTTCGCTCGGTCGCGCCCGCGGCGGTACTGATCCGTCGTACCGAAAAATGATCGGTCGTCACCGGCAACTGCCGTGACCGACCAGAAATGATCAGCTGTGACGCGGGGCCTGCCGGATGTTTCCGGCGGGCCCCGCGCCGCTTCCGGACCTTGCGGCGCCCTGGACCTCGCGCTGTCTCGCATCTTGCGGCGGCGCCGGCCCTGCACTGTTTCGCATCTTGCGGCGGCGCCGGCCCTGCACTGTTTCGCATCTTGCGGTACCCAGGACCTCGCGCTGTTTTGAATCTTGCGGCGCTTCAGGTTGGTAAATGTCGCTTTCTCACCCTTTGGGGGTGACGGGGTCCACCGCCCGGCTGTTTCTTTCCGGCCGAATCGGGTAGTCGGCACCCGGGAACAATGCGCTGACCAGCGTGGACAGCGTCCGAAGGGCCCGCCGCCGGCAAACCCTGGCGGCGTGTCGGGAATCCGAAAAATGCGCGCGGGGCACGGACGATCGCCGGGAATAAGGGTAGCCTTACTTGCCGAAGATCCTTCCGCCCGCAGTGAGGTACAGACATGGCGAACAGACCGGCGCGACCTGCCCACGAAGGTGTGGTGACCCGGGTCGAGCAGCTCACGCCGCACATGGTGCGGGTGGTCATCGGCGGTGAGGCGATCGCCCGGATCGACGCGGGCCGCTACACCGACCACTACATCAAGGTGATCTTCCCACCGGCCGGCGTGGTCTACCCGGAGCCGTTCGACATGAACGCGATCCGGGAGACCCTGCCGCGCGAGTCGTGGCCGGTGGTGCGGACCTACACGGTCAGCAAGTGGCTGCCGGAGACCGCCGAGATGTGGGTCGACTTCGTGGTGCACGGCGACGCCGGCATCGCCGGGCCGTGGGCCGCGCGGGCGAAACCGGGCGACGTGTTCCGCTTCATGGGCCCGGGTGGCGGCTACTCCCCCAGCCCCGAGGCCGACTGGCACCTGCTGGCCGGTGACGAGAGCGCCCTTCCGGCGATCAACGCCGCGCTGGCCGGGATGCCGGCGGGCGCGACGGTCCGGACGTTCATCGAGGTGGACGGGCCCGACGAGGAGCAGAAGCTGGACACCTCCAACGCTGTCACCTGGCTGCACCGCGGGGCGCGGCCGGTCGGCGAGGCGCTGGTCGAGGCGGTTCGCGGGCTGGAGTTCCCGGCCGGGCGGGTGCACGCGTTCGTGCACGGCGAGGCCGGCTTCGTCCGTGAGCTGCGCGGGCACCTGCGGCTCGACCGCGGGCTGACGATGGATCAGCTGTCCATCTCCGGGTATTGGCGCCGCGGCCTGAACGAGGACGGCTGGCAGTCGAGCAAGCGCGATTGGAACGAGCAGGTGGAGCGGGAGCAGGAATCCGCCTCTGCCTCTGCCGCTGCTTCCGCCCCTGCCGCTGCTCCCGCTCCGGCCTCTGCCTCTGGTCCTGCCTCTGCCTCCGCCTCTGGTCCTGCTCCTGCTTCCGCCTCTGCCTCTGCTTGATCAACTTGCTTTGCGTTGCTTGATCGGCTTGCGGTCGCTTCGCTTGATCGACTTGTAATGACCGTTGGCCGGGCCGGGCATATACCTGGTCCGGCTTTCGTGCAGGCCGGGGCGTGGTGAGGCTGCGCACGCTGATTCGCGGCGGCACCGCCCCGGGACGAAGATGGTGCCGTGGCAGTGCTCGAGGAACAACGCATCCGGCCGCGCAGCGGGCAGGTCTTCACGCTCGTCGCGCTGGTGCTCGCGGCGGTCAACCTGCGGCTCGCGGTGACAAGTGTCGGCCCCGTGCTCACCGAGATCCGGGACGGGCTCGGCATGGGCGGGGCGGTGGCCGGGCTCCTCACGTCCGTACCGGTGCTCTGTTTCGCCTCGATCGGCCTGCTCGCACCGCGGATCGCGCGGCGGCTCGGCGCCCCGCCGGTGATCGCCGGCGGTCTGCTGTTGCTCACCGCCGGGCTGGCGGTCCGGCCCTACGCGCCGAACTCGGTGCTGTTCCTGCTGCTCAGCGCGGTGGCGCTGGCCGGAATCGCGCTGGTCAACGTGCTGCTGCCGTCGATCGTCAAGGACCGCTTCCCGACCCAGGTCGGCACGGTCACCGGGCTCTACACGGTCGCGCTGAACATCGGCGCCACCACGGCGGCCGCCGCGACCGTCCCGCTGACCAAGAGCTTCGGCGACTGGCGGCTCGGGCTGGCATGCTGGGCGCTCTGCGCGGTGATCGCGCTGCCGCCGTGGCTGCTGATGGCCCGTTCTTCCCGCAACGGCACACCGGCCACCACCCGGAACGACGGCGCACCGCCGATCCGGGTGATCCGGCAGCCGGTCGCGTGGGCGCTCGCCGTGTACTTCGGCATGCAGTCCACCTCGGCCTACGTGATCATCGGCTGGCTCCCGCAGATCTACCGGGACGCCGGGCTCTCCGCGGAACTCGCCGGGCTGCTCTTCGCGACCACCTCGCTGCTCGGGGTGCCGCTCGGGATGGGGCTTTCCGCGCTGGCCGGCCGGGTGCGCTCGCAGAGTGGCATTGCGGTCGGGCTGGGGCTTTTCGGTATTGCAGGTTATGCCGGCCTATGGGCGGATCCGGCGGCGGCGCCGTGGCTCTGGGCCGTCCTGCTGGGCATCGTGAACACGGCGTTTCCACTGGTCCTGACCATGATCGCGCTGCGCGGGCGCACGCCGGGGACGGTGGTGCGGCTGTCCGCGTTCGCCCAGGGCGTGGGGTATCTGATCGCCATCCCGGGACCGATTCTGATCGGGGCGTTGCACGACGCCACGGACGGGTGGCGCGCACCGCTGGGCGTGATGGTCTGCCTGATGGTCCCCCAGATCATCGCCGGCTTCTTCGCCGGCCGAGACCGCCAGATCTGACGTCACCGCCCCAGCCTTGCGTGTGAAGTTACGGCGCCCTCCGCACCCAAACTCCCCACACAACGCTTGCCACAGCCTTGCGTGTGAAGTTGCGGCGCCCTCCGCACCCAAACTCCCCACACAGCCCCCGCCACAGCCTTGCGTGTGAAATTGCGGCGCGCTCCGCACCCAAACTCCCCACACAACCCCCGCCACAGCCTTGCGTGGGGAATTGCGGCGCGCTCCGCACCCAAACTCCCCACGCTCCGGGGGTCAGCGGCGCCAGCCGGCGGCTTCTAGCGCCTGTCGGAGCTGGACGGCTACCGCTTCCGGCCGGGAACGGATCATCGCGGCCGGGAAACGCAGGATCCGGTCGCCGTCGATCCACACCTGGTTCTGCCGGAGCATGTCGCTCTCCCAGTGCCCCGCGTCGATGTGATGTGATCCGTCGATTTCGACGTGCAGGCGCCACCGTTTCCAGTAGGCGTCCAGGAATCTGATCCGCCCGGACCGATCCCGGCGGCGTTCCTGACGGTCGGGCATCGGAAAGCCGAACCTCCGGCAGAGCTCCATGAAGTCGATTTCCGACAGCGCCTCCGCACCGCCCGCGACATCGTTGAGGGTCGCCTTGATCAGAGCGAACCTCGGCAACCGCCGACGCGTCGCCAGCACCGCGAAGATCTCGGCCGGGGTGACTCGGCGCTGCTGACAGGACGCGGCGATCACGGTGCGGGCGGCGTCCCACGTCGGCGCCCAGACCGCCGCATCCACCACGGACCGGGCGACGATCGTCCGCGGCGGGCTGCCGGCCTGCCGGTGCTCGTCCGGCAGCAGCCGGGTCCGGGTGATCCGGACCGGTGGCATGTCGGGCGGGAGCCCGGGCAGGCGCAGTGTCCGATTCCGCTCAGCCGGCACCAGGACCCGGACGCCGGGGTCCCAGAGTCCGCGGACACCGGCCTCGGCAAGCGCGGTCACCCCGGCGAGGGCCGCGCCTCGTCCGGCGAGCAGGAGAGCCGCCCACAGCTGCTGCCGCCGGAGAAGCTCACCGTTCGTCGTCGTGACGATGCCACGGCACACCTGGCGCCATCGACCGGCATTCACGTGACCTCGTGCGATGCCACGCCCCAGAAAGCGGACGGCTTGCGCCACGGTGAGAACGCCGGCCTGCTCGAAGCAGGTCCGGGCGAACTCGTCATCGTCGGATCCGGGAAGCACCGCGCCACGGTCGCAGATTCCGAGCCGCCTCCGCCGAAGCCCTGTGGACAACCCGACAAGCCGGTCGCCACCCTGTGGACAAACCGGGAGGCGTACCGCCGGGGATGGTCCTAGCCTCGAGGGATGAGGGACATCTCCTGGCAGGTGGGTGATGCCTACGAGGCCTACGTCGGCCGCTGGAGTCGCCGGGTCGCGGAGGCGTTCGTGGGCTGGATCGGCGTGCCGGCCGGGCGGCGATGGCTCGACGTGGGTTGCGGGACCGGGGCACTTTCCGGGCAGATCCCCGCGCCGGCCCTGCTCGTCGGCGCGGACTCGTCACCAGGTTTCCTCACCGCGCTGCCCCGCTCGCCATCCGAACCGTCACAACACGCGCCATCTGAACAGAAGCCGCACCCGCAGGTGCTGCCGTGCGCCGCGGACGCCACGGCAATGCCCCTGGCCAGCGGCTCTTTCGACGCCATCGTCAGCGGCCTGGCGCTCAACTTCGTGCCCCATCCCGAGGCGGCCGTCGCCGAGTTCTGCCGGGTGGCGACGCCCGGCGCGGTGATCGCCGCCTACGTCTGGGACTACGCCGGCGGCATGGCGATGATGCAGCACTTCTGGGCAGCGGCCGCCGACCTCGATCCGGAGCTGGGCAACCGGGACGAGGCGATCCGATATGCGTTCTGCCGCGACGACGTGCTGGCCGCCTGGTGGTCCGGGGCGGGGCTGCGGGACGTGACCACCCGGCGGATCGAGATCCCGACGGTGTTCCGCGACTTCGACGACTTCTGGGCGCCGTTCCTGGGTGGCCAGGGAACCGCGCCGAGCTACCTGAGCACCCGGAGCGACGCGCAGCGCGCCGCGTTGCGGGAGTCGCTCCGGGAGCGGTTGCCGGCCAGGGCGGACGGGTCGATCCCGCTCACCGCCGCTGCCTGGGCGGTCCGAGGCGAAAGATCCGGTCTCACCCGGCGCTGACCGGCTCGGTCGCGCGCAAGCGCTGCAGCACCGGGGCGAACTCCTCCAGGAACATGCCGTTCACGGCGAAATACGAAAAACCGCCCTCCGCCCGTCGCCGGCGCAGCTCCTCGGCGGCCTGATCCACGTCACCGATCAGGAAGGCCGCGGCGCCGGACGCCGCCATCTCCCGCGGATCGCCGCCGACCTGCCGGGACAGCCGCTCCGGCAGGGCGAGAACGCTCGGGGCAAAAGCGGTCACGGCGGCCAGCAGCTCGACCTGGTCCGCGCGGTTCGACAGCGCTCGGAACGACGCGGCGGCGCGGAACAACTCGGACGGCGTGGTGGCCGGCGGCAGCCCGAACGTCACCACGTCGGCCTGCTCCGCGGCGAGCCGCATCATGCCCGGCTTGGACGCCGCGACCAGCACTTTCGGCGGGTCCGGGAGGGCGCGGGCGGCCGCGATGGTGTCCGCGGTCCGGTGCAGCCGCTCTCCCGGGGTGCCCCACATCCCGCCGAGCGCCGCGGTGTCCGCGTGCCCGTTCGGCCGGCCGCCGCCGACACCGAGCTCGAACCGGCCGTCGCTGATCGTCTGCAGACTGGCCGTCTCCCAGGCGACGTGCGCGGGCGTGCGGTTGGGCGCGTTCAGCACGTAGGTGCCGAGCCGCAGTGAGCTGGTCACCGCGGCGGCCGCCGCCAGCGCCGCGAACGGCGACAACGTGGTGAGGGTGTCCGGGATGAGCAGGGTGTCGTACCCGAGCTCGTCGGCGCGCCGGGCGGTCGCCGCCCACTCCGCGCCGGTGCGGGCCTGCCCGGCGATGACTCCGAAACGAAACGCACGCTCAGTCATCTGCCCACTGTCGCGGACGCGACGCGGGACCGCGTCCGCTCCGGGACGGACTTTCCGGTACGCCCATGGGCGTACCGGAAAGCAGCGGCCTGCTCCCCACGGCTCACCCGCAGCCGGAAGGCCACCCGCACCCCGCCGCAGCCGGACCGCCCGGACCCGGACCGGCCGGTTCAGTTCAGACGGGGCTCGCCGTGCAGCTGGGCGTTCAGGCCCGCACGGTCGATCTGCATCCAGTACTCGGTGATCCGGCCGTCCTCGACGTGGTAGACCACCGCGTTGATCTGCCGGACCACCCGCCCGGTCTCGATGTGCCGCCCGGTCTGCGCCAGCCGGACATACGCCCGCGGGCCGTCCACCAGCAGATCCTCGACCTGGAGATGGAAATCGCCCCAGGTGTCGACCATCTCCTGGACGTGCTCGGCATAGTCTGCGGGACTCCGCATGATCGTCACCGGGTCCTCGGACTGCACCTGATGGGCCCGCACCTGCGGCGCCATCAGCGCAACGGCCCGGCTCGGATCACGCCCGGATCGCACGTAGGCCAGGAATTCGGTGACCACCCGCCGGGTGACGTCCGCATTGATCATGACCGCACTGTCGCACAAGGGTCACGAATAGTGGTGGAGTCCCGGCCAGAGCGTGCGCCAGGGCACAGTCAACCGGCAGACATAGATGTGCGCCGCCTCGGTCTCCTCGTTCTCGACACCTGCCGCGTTCCGCAGCGCGCCGTGCTCGGTGCACGTGCCGGCCCAGCGCGGCGGCGACTGCAGCACCGCGATCACCACGTCGTGATCGTCCGGCGGCGGGCCGAACCGGTGCATCTCGTTCTGTCCGCTGTAGACCTGGGGCAGGCCGAGCGGGCGGCCGAACCGATCGAGCGCACCGGCCTCGCCGTAGTTGCCGGTGAACAGCACCGTGCGGGCCTGATCCGCGGCCGGCAGCGCGCGGTAGACCGCGGCGACCTGCGCCGTGTACTCCGGCCAGCCGATCTGATCGGGGATCGTCTGGTTCACCTCGGCCGGGAACGAGCCGGCCAACCGGCTCTCCGGAATCACCGGCAGCGACGTGGCGATCCCGATCGCACTGAAGATCACCAGCCCGGTGACCAGCTGATACTTCCGGGAGGGCCGGCCGGCGAGCCAGCGCACCGTGGGCACGGCGCCGATCGCGAAGAGCGCCGTGAGCAGGGCCAGCGGATAGTAGGGCTGCCCGCCGATCACCAACAACAAGATCAACATCAACGGGTACGCCACGGCGAACGCCCGGATCGGCCGCCACCGTGGGTCGCGCAGCAGCGTGACGATCCCGGCGATCCACACCGGAGGCAGGCCGATCAGCACGAACTGGAACGGCACGAGCAGCACCCGGGACTCGGCGCCCTTCTCCTCGGCCAGCGCCCGGGCCATCTCGGCCTGCGGAAAGTCGTTCGCCACCTGATAGATCAGGTTGGGCAGGCCGACGAGCACCGCGATCGCGACGCCGCCCCACAGCCACCGGAAGCGCAGCACCCCGCGCGGGCCGACCAGCAGCAGACCACTGGCCAGGCACAGCAGAAGCAGCACGACCAGGTGTTTGTTGTAGAGACCGAGCCCGGCGACCAGACCGGCCCACAGCCAGGACCGCGGCCGGTCGTGCAGGAGCGCCCGCAGCACGAAGAGGCTCACCCCGAGCCAGACCAGCAGGTCAGGTGCGGCGGTGGAGCCGACGTGCGCGGCGGTGAGCGGGAACGTGCCGAAGACCACCGACGCCGCGACCGACTGGGCTCCGGCGCCACCGCCGGCCTCGCGGGCGATCGCCGCGGCGAGCAGGGCGGCGAGGCCGAGCATCACAGCGCCGGGGAGCCGGATCGCCCAGAGGTGATCGCCGAGGAGCTCGATCGCCAGGCGGTCGAGCAGCGGGGTGAACGGCGGCTGGTCGACATAACCCCAGGCCGGGTGGGCGCCGAGCAGACGGAAGTAGAGCTCGTCGCGGTGATAGTCGTACCGACCCGCGGTGATCAGCAACAGCAGGGTCGCGGCGGACGCGATCAGGCCGACCGGCCACCAGGCCATCGGCCTGCGGCCGACGTCCTCGCGAGGCGGTTTCTCGGTCACGGTCCCAAAGTACGCAGCCCCACCGACATTTTTTCGTACGAGCGCCGCCCGGAAGATCGCCGCCCGAAACTACGACCTGGGTCCGATGTGCCGGGTCGCCCATCGGTGCCACCATGGGGCTCCGAGCAACGCCGATGTCCACGAAGGACGGAGCCATGACCGAACCCGATCTCACCCCGGAGCCCGCCGAGCGGGCCCGCGCCGGTGTGCGCTCCTGGGTGCGGGACACCGGGCGGCGGGCGCGGGAGCGGGTGCAGGGCGCCAGTCCGTACGCAATCTTGGCCTTTCTCACCGCCTCCGCCGTCGCACCGGTCGCCGGCGCCGGGCTCGGTGTCTCCGCCGAGTTCGCCGTGGCGCTGGCCCAGCTCGGCGGCCTGGGCAGCAACTTCCTCGCGGACACGCTGGCCGGCACGGCGCAGCGGATGCGCGGCACCGGCCCGATCACCGAGACGCAGTGGCGGGATGCCGTCGCCGACGACCTGCTGCCCCTGCTGAACGCCGGCGACGAGCAGAGCCGGCAGCTGCAGTCCGAGGTCTCCGCGCTGCTGCACGGCGTCGACGCGGTCGCCACGGCGCTGACCGAGGCCGCCACCGCCGACGACGACCTGCGGCAGCAGCTGGAGCAGGCCTTCGACGAGTTGGGCAGCGACGTCGGCGCGCTGCAGTGGATGCTCACCGACGTCCGCCGCTCGATCGACGACCTGCGGCAGCAGTTCGCCGGGCAGAGTTTCCTGCTCAACCAGCAGCTCGAGCAGGTCCGGCGCCAGCTCGTCGCGGTGACCCTGGAGCCGCTGCCGGCTCCGGAGGCGTCCGCCGGTTCCGTCCCGCCCTATCCCGGTCTGGCCAGCTTCCAGCCCGCCGACGCGCCGTGGTTCCGCGGGCGCGAGGCGCAGGTCGCCGAGCTGCTGGCCCGGCTGAGCGAGCAGACGGTGGGCGGGCCGCCGCTCGTCGTCACCGGTGTCTCCGGTGCCGGCAAGTCGTCCCTGCTGCGTGCCGGTCTGCTGCCGGCGATCGGCGCCGGCCGGCTGGGCCCGGAGGCGACGCGGTGGCCCTGGCTGGTGCTGACGCCCGGCTCGACACCCCTGCACGACCTGGTCCAGAGCCTCACCGGCCTGATCCGGCACCCACCCACCGGTCAAACGCTGCCGTCGGCCGGCGAGATCCGGCGGGAGCCGCAGCTCCTGGGGCGACTGGCCGGGGCGGCCGCGGACCGGGGGCGGCGGCCGGTGATCGTGGTGGACCAGTTCGAGGAGCTGTTCACCCAGTGCCCCGACCCGGCCGAGCGGCTCGCCTTCGCCGCGGCGCTGACCGGCGCGGCGCCGGCGCTCGTGGTGATCGCGGTGCGCTCCGACTTCTATCCGGCCTGCGTCGCGTTGCCGCCGCTGGCCGAGCTGCTGGCCACCGGCCACGTGGTGCTCGGCCCGCTGGACGCCGAGGCGCTGCGCCGGGTCGTCGTCGAGCCGGCTGAGCAGGCCGGGCTGACCGTCGACCCCGGCCTGCCCGAGCTGATGCTGGGTGACCTCGGCGCCGACCCGCTCGGCGGTCGCCCGGCCGCGGCCGGCGGGGGCTACGAGCCCGGTGCGCTGCCCCTGCTCGCACACGCGTTACGGGCCACCTGGGAGCGCCGGCAGGGCGACCGGCTCACCGTCGAGGCCTATCGGGAGACCGGCGGCATCCGGCACGCGATCGCGGAGACGGCCGAGCGGATCTATCTGGACCTGACGCCGGAGGACCAGGAGGTGCTGCGCGTCGCACTGCTCTCGCTGGTCACCGTGACCAGCAACAACACTGTCGTCCGCCGGCGCGGTGAGCGGAGCCCGGGCGGTTCCCGGGTGTTGGACCGGCTGGTCGCCGAGCGGCTGGTCACCGCGGGCACGGACACCGTCGAGATCAGCCACGAGGCGCTGCTGACCGGCTGGCCGCGCCTGGCCGGGTGGGTGTCCGAGGCGGAGGCCGACCTGGAGCTGAGGCAGCGGGTCATCGAGTCCGCCAAGGACTGGGAGCGATCCGGCCACGACCCTGACCTGCTGCTCCGCGGCGCCCGGCTGCTCGCCGCCCGGGAGCGGCTGACCGACGCTGGCGGGCTGCCGGCCGAGGCGCGGGCGTTCCTGGCCGCCGGCGCGGAGGCCGCGGAACGCACCGAGACGGCCCGGCGCCGGGCGAACGGGCGGCTGCGCCGGCTGGCCGCCGGGCTGGCGGTGGCGCTGCTGCTGGCGGTCGCCGGCGGTCTCGTGGCGGTGAACCAGCAGCAGGTCGCGGTGGAGAAGAAGCAGGAGGCGCAGGCCAGCCGGCAGAACGCGCTGTCCCGGCAGTATGCGGTGGAGGCCCTGAACGCGCTGGACCGGGACGAGATCACCGCGGTCCGGCGGGCGCTGGACGGCTGGCAGGAGTCGCCGACCGTGGAGGCGCGCGGCGCGTTACTCTCGGCGCAGATGGCCAACTCGATCGGCACGCTCGGCACCGAGCCGGGCGGCCACTCCGCGGCGGTCAGCCCGGACGGCGCACGGATAGCGATCGGCTACCGCGACGGCACGATCCGGCTCTGGGATGCCGAGACCCTCGCACCCATCGGTGAGCAGCTGGTCACGCCGGGCGAGGACACCCAACAACCGGTGGTCTCGGTGGCGTTCTCCGCGGACGGCCGGTTCCTGCTGTCCAGCGCCCTGGCCGCCGGCAGCCTGCAGATCTGGGACGCCGGCACCGGGCGGTCGCTCCGGAGCCTGCCGGGTGGCGCGGCCGCGACCTGGCTGCCCGGGACGTCCACGGTGGTGGCGTCCCGGACCGATCTCAAGGTCAGCGGGGCCCAGCTCGGCATGTGGGACGCGGCGACCGGCCGGCTCATCCGGTCGATCCCGGTCGGCGACTACTTCGCCTACGACATCACGATCAGCCCGGACGGCGCGTACGTGGCGATCGGCAAGAGCATGACGGCTCCGGCCCGGGTCTGGCGGCTCAGCGACGGCAAAGTCGTGACCGACATCCCGGAGACCGTGCACGTGGCGTTCGCGCCGGACGGCACCCTGGTCGGCGCGAACCGGTTCGGGCAGCTCGCCCAGTGGTCGGTGCCCGCCGGCAAGAAGCTGCGCACCATGATCCCGGACGCCGGCACCCCCGGGGCCGGCCGGATCGCGACCACCCCGGACGGCGCGGTCATCGCCAACAACGGCAACCGGAGTTCGGTGGTGTTCTCGCTGACCGGCGACACGAAGACGACCCAGGACACCGGCGTGGCGGCATACACCGCGGCCGCCGTCTCGCCGGACGGTCACCTCGCCGTGGTCACCGGCCTCGACGCACCGACCGCGGTCTTCCGGCGCACGACCACCTGGCTCCGGCACGACGGGCTGGTGCTCAGCAGCTCGTTCTCCCCGGACGGCCGGCGGCTGGCCACCGCGGTCGAGGACGGCCGGGTGCGCGTCTGGGACACGGCCTCGCGCCTGCTGGTCACCGAGATCCGGGCCGGTGGCGGGCTCGGCCGGGCGTCCTACGCGGCCGGCGGCACCCTGGTCGTCGCCACCGGCGCACACACGCTCGAGGTGCGGGACGCGGAGACCGGCCGGATCCGGGAGACCGTCCCGCTCGCCGGGCTGCCCAACGACCTGGCCACCTCCGCGGACGGCGCACTGGTCGCGGTCGCCACCGGCACGAACGCGCGGGAGATCTTCGACCCCGCCGCCGATCGGGAGAACGCCGCCGAGATCGTGCTCTACGACGTGGTCCGGCGGGAGGTGCGCGGCCGGTTCCGCCCGGAGCCGAAGGACACGTTCTCGCCCTACGCCGTGGCGTTCAGCCCGGACGGTTCGACGCTGCTGGCGACCCTGACCTCCTCCGTACCGAACAGGTTCTCCTCGATCCTGCGACGCTGGCACACGGCGGACTTCGCGGAGGCCGGCAGCCTCCCGCTCGGGGCCTACCAGGCCCTCGACCTCGCGGTGTCACCGGTCGACGGCACCCTCGCGGTGGCCGGGACCAGCGGGCACGTCGAGGTCCGAAGCCCGGACGGCGCCCAGGTGCGCTGGCACACCCCGGATCAGATCCAGCAGGTCGACGCGGTGGCGTTCGCCCCGGACGGCCGGACGATCGCGTCGACCGAGTTCAACGGCCGGGTCCACCTCTGGGACACCGGCAGCCGGCAACTGGCCGCCACCCTGACCGGGCACCAGGACCGCAGCGGCGCGCTGGCCTTCTCCCCGGACAGCCGGCTGCTGGTGAGCTCGGGGTTCGAGTGGACGTTCGGGGTGTGGCAGCTGGACCCGGCCGTGGCCGTGCACGACCTGTGCCGGATCGAGAAGATCGCCAGCCGCAACGAGGGGAGCCAGGCCTCGCCACTCTGCTAGGTTAGGGCACCCTATGTTGAACGGAGCAGGTTCGGGCTGGCCGGACGGACCGCGATCGTGACCGGCGCCGGGCAGGGCATCGGGCGCGCGGTCGCCGTGGCGCTCGCCGCCGAGGGTGTCCGGGTCGTCGCGGTCGACCGCAGGCCGGAGGGACTCAAGGACCTGGCCGCCGAGCACGCCGGGATCGTCGCCGAGCCCGCCGACGTCACCGACGTGGCGCAGGTGCAGGCGGTGGTCGACGCCGTCGACGGTGCGATCGACCTGCTGGTCAACGTGGCCGGCATCCTGCGTCTCGGCGACGTGGTCGACCTCGGCGACGAGGACTGGGCGCAGACCCTCGCGGTCAACACCACCGGGGTCTTCAACGTCAGCCGGGCGGTGGCCCGGCGGATGAAGCCGCAGCGCTCCGGCGCGATCGTCACGGTGTCGTCGAACGCGGCCGGTGTGCCGCGGGCCGGCATGGCCGCCTACGCCGCGTCCAAGGCCGCCAGCACGATGTTCACCAAGTGCCTCGGCCTCGAGCTCGCCCCGCACGGCATCCGCTGCAACGTGGTCGCGCCGGGGTCGACCGACACCCCGATGCAGCGTGAGCTGTGGACCGGCGACGACGCGTCAGCGGTGCTGGCCGGCAACCCGGCCGCGTTCCGGGTCGGCATCCCGCTGGGCCGGATCGCCACCCCGGAGGACATCGCCGACGCGGTCCTGTTCCTGGCCTCCGACCGGGCCCGGCACATCACCATGCACGACCTGTACGTCGACGGCGGCGCCACCCTCCGCGCCTGAGCAGAGGCTAGCGAGCCGGGTGGGTGACGACCGCGGTCAGGATGAGCCCTCGTTCGACGAGGTAGCGGCCGGACATCCGGCTCAGCGGCCCGTCGATCAGGATGTGGCCGGTGAACGTTCCGGCTTCCGGGTCGATGTCCAGCCGCGCGTCCTCGAAGCCCAGCCAGCGGCCGGTCACCGGAAACCACGCCTTGTAGATCGACTCCTTGGCACTGAACAGCAGCCGGTCCCAGCACACGTCCGGGTGCGTGACGGCAAGACGGGCCAGCAGGTCACGATCGGCGGGCGTGGTCACCGTGCCGAGCACGCGGGGCGGCAGCGGGGCGTGCGGCTCGGCGTCGACGCCCACGCTCGCGATGTCGCCGGCCAGCGCCACGACTGCGGCGCGGAAGCCGGCGCAGTGGGTGATGCTGCCGACCACCCCGTCCGGCCAGATCGGCTCCCGCCGGGGGCCGCGGAGGATCGGGGCCGGGGCGCGGCCGAGGGCCTGCAGTGCTTCCCGGGCGCAGCGGCGGGCGGTCAGGATCTCCCGGCGGCGGCCCGGCGCGGCCGACGCGACCAGGGCTTCCTCGCCCGGATAGCAGGCCTCGTCCGGGTCGTCGGTGAACGCGACCGCGGAACGCACCGGGTACGGCAGCAACTGGTCCAGCACGCGCAGGAGTGTCCCACCTGCACCGGGCAGCGGAGCAGGTGGGACACCAAGTCCGGCAGCCAACCCGACTTTGGTTAGGCTAGCCTAACTTAGGAAGTGGCTCAACGTCTGCGCCTCGGAGAAACGTGCCTCGTTTCAGAGAACTGACGAATCCCGGATGATCAGCCGGGTCGGGTGCCGGTGCGGGCCCGGTGCCGGGTTTCCGGCGATCGCGTCCAGCAACAGCCCGGCCGCCGACCGGCCCAGGCCTTCCAGGTCCATGTCCACGCTGGTCAGCGGCGGCCGGCTGGCCTCGGCGATGACGTCCCAGTTGTCAAAACCGGTCACCGCGACATCCCGCGGCACGTCCCGGCCGGCCTCTCGCAACATCTCCGCCACACCCCGGGCGATCTGGTCGTTCCCGCAGATCACGCCGTCGAAATCACCCCCACGGGCGAGCAGCAGCCCGGCCGCCCGCCGCCCCCACGCCTCGCTCCACTCGCCGAAGAGCGGCGCCGCCACCAGCCCGGCCAGGGCCTCGGCGCGCACCCGGGCGGAGTGATGGCGTTCCGGACCGGTCACGTGCACCAGCCGCGACCGGCCGGTACTGCGCAGATGCTCCGCGGCGAGCTGGATCCCGGCCGCCTCGTCCGGGACGATCGAGCAGTCCGCCGGGTCGGCCGAGGCGAGGAACGCGTACACCACCGGAACGGGCAGGCCGGCCCCGATCGGCGCTCGCGTCCCGGCCCGCCGGCCGGTCACGATGATCCCGTCGACTCGGCGGCTGAGCAGCACCTGCAGGTGGTGCCGTTCCCGGATCGGATCGTCGCGCGCGTCGCAGAGCAGCACGGACACCTGCCCCGCGCCGAGAATGTCCTCGGCGCCGATCAGCAGCGGGATGCTGAACCGCCCGATGGTGTCCGTGGTGATCATCCCGACCGTGTAGGTCCGGTCGGCATGCAGGCTGCGGGCCGCCTCGTTGGGCCGGAAGTCGAGTTGCCCGGCCGCCTGCCGGACCCGCTCCACGGTCTCCGCGCGCAGCGAGCCGCGCCCGTTCAACGCCTTCGACACGGTGCCCACCGACACCCCGGCCAGCGCCGCGACGTCACGAATGGTGGCGGGACGCGGTCGGGACATGCCAGGAAACGTACCGCCTCGCCGATCCGCCCGCTCCGCCGTGCCACATCAAGA
>NZ_BOMS01000088.1 GCF_016862315.1 Actinoplanes palleronii
CAGCACGCAACCTATCAACCCGGTAGTGGATCTTCCAGCCGCCCGCAGCGACTGGACGCCCATCCGCCTCGACGGCAGATCGCCATTCCCTGCCCTGCTCCGCAGGCGTTCCATTTTCTCCCCGGCCCGAAGGCCGGAGTATCCACGAAAGGAATCCGATGACCGTACCGACGCCGACCTCGGCCCTCATCCGCCCGTTCACCGTCTCGATTGCGGATGCGGAGATCGACGACCTGAAGCGGCGACTGGCCGCAACCCGCTGGCCGGATCCGGAAACGGTGGGCGACTGGTCACAAGGGGTTCGCGTGGCGAACGTCAGATCCCTGGTCGAGCACTGGGAGCACCGCTACGACTGGCGGCGCTTCGAGTCCGATCTCCATCAGTTCCCTCAGTTCCTGACCGAGATCGACGGGCTGGACATCCACTTCATCCACGTCAGGTCCAAGAATCCCGGCGCGATCCCGCTGATCCTGACGCACGGATGGCCGGGCTCGATCGTCGAGTTCCTGAAGCTGATCGGCCCGCTGACCGATCCGGTCGCGTACGGGGCGGACGCCGCCGATTCCTTCGACGTGGTGATCCCGTCGCTGCCCGGGTTCGGGTTCTCCCAGAAGCCTGCGACGACCGGGTGGACGGTGTCGCGCATCGCGAGTGCATGGGTGGAGCTGATGAACCGCCTCGGCTACGCGAGATGGGCCGCGCAGGGCGGCGATTGGGGCGCCGTCGTCACCACCGCCCTCGGTGCCATGCAGCCCGAGGGGCTTCTCGGCATTCACCTGAACACCCCGTTCGCCTTCCCGGCCCGGATACCGGACACCCTGTCGCCCGAACAGCGCTACGCCGTGGACACCCTTGCCCGCTATACCGGTGATCTCGGTGGCTCGAACCACCTGCAGAGCACCAAGCCGGAGACCGTCGGCATCGCCTTGGCGGACTCGCCCGCCGGTCAAGCGGCCTGGATCTACGAGAAGTTCCAGTCCAAGACCGACAATCGCGGTCTCGCCGAGGACGCCCTCAGCGTCGACGACATGCTCGACGCGATATCGCTCTACTGGTTCACCAACAGCGCGGCGTCATCCGGCCGTATCTACTGGGAGAACCGGTCGGGGACCTTCGCCGGCCCGAAGCTGACACTTCCGGTCGCGGTGACCGTCTTCCCCAGGGACATCCCGCGCCTGCCACGAAGCTGGATCGAGGACACCTACAGCAACCTGATCCACTACGGCGAGGCCGACAGGGGCGGCCACTTCGCCGCCCTGGAGCAGCCCGAGATCCTGGTCAGCGAGATCCGCGCCGGGCTGCGCACCCTTCGTTCCTGAGGCCGTCTCGCTCTGCCCGCTTCCGGGAGCACGTCGGGCACCGTCAACAAGAGTGCACTGGACTCAATCGTTGCCGGGATGGATCGTTGACGCATGCCCCGGCGGCAGACCTGCCCTCCGTAGTGAGAGAGACCGTCGACGGAACAGCTCCTCTGGACGAGCCCCGACCGGCACCCGGCGGCCATGAGCGCAGGTCAGGGTGGTCATGGGTGGCCGTTGTCGCGCAGCCAGAACCGGATGGCGTCCGCGGTGGCACCGGCGTCGGTGTTCAGCGTCGTGTAGTGGTCGCCGGGGACGTCGGCAACGTCGTGCGGCACCGGCCAGCGCGGTCGCCAGTCCCGGCCGGGATCGGCATCGATCATCTCCCGGGTCGGTGCCGCGCGCAGCAGGAGGGTAGGCAGCCCCGCGGGTTCCGGCCGCCAGCCGTCGAAGATCCGCACGTAGGCGCCGCCGGCGATCATCATGGCGTCGGAGAAGACGCCGTCGAACATCTCCGCCGGCCGGTTGCGGTCGGCCGCCACGAGCGCGAGCAGCCTCGGATCGTCGCGGCCCTCGGCGCCGTAATGGGAGTCGATCATGATGACGCCCCGTGGTGGTGTGCCCGCTGCGCCCAGGTGGGTGGCGACGGCATGGGCGACCCCGCCGCCGGTGCTGTCGCCGATCAGCACGAACGGCCGGTCGCCGGCGACGGCGTGAATCGTGTCGGCGTGCAGTCGCACCAGGGTGTCCACGCTGTCCGGGACGTCCCTGCGGGCCCCGAACCCGGGATGGGTGAGCATGTGCAGGTCGTAGTCGCCGTCAACTGCCTCACCCAGCCCGGTGGGCGTCGGATCGTGCAGGGCCAGGAAACCGGGGAAGAAGATCAAGATTGGCCGGTGCGGTTCACCGGTCGCGAGGCGCACCGGGGCGAGGGCGTGCCGGGCACGGTGCTCGGAGCCGAACGTGGGCAGTCCGTAGGAGGCGACGTAGCGCAACGTCATCGCCGCCGGGGCGCCCTGGTCGCTGATCACCCGGTGGTAGATGGCGGTGAACCGTTCGCCGGCGACGACCGCGGGCTCCGTCTCCTCCGGCGCGGCGAATCCGTGCATGGCCGCGTACACGTGCGCGGTCAGGCCGGCCAGCGTCGGGTGGTCGAAGGCGATCGTCGCCTTCAGCGGTACGCCGGTGACGACGCTGAGCCGGTCGCGGAGCTGAATGGTCGCCAGTGAGTCGAAGCCGAGGTCCTTGAGGTGCCGGCCGTTGCCCAGCGGCGCCGCCTCCGGATCGGGGTAGCCGAGCAGGTCGGCGATCTCGGCGTGGATCAGCGTCGACAGGGCCCCGTTCCGGGCGTCCACCGGCAGGCGTGCCAGCACATCCCGCCAGCCGCCGGGCTGGCCATCGGTGTTCTCTGGAGCCTCGGCGCTCGTGACGCCCGGCCCCGCGGGTGCCGGCCGGCGGGGGACGAGCCCGCTGAGGATCGGCGGCGCGCCCGTTGCCGGCACGTCGATCATGATCGGTACGAGCAGCGTCTCGGCGGTCCGCAGAGCCCTGTCCAGCAGCGCCGTGCCCTGTGTCGCGCTGATCGCCCGGATGCCGCCGTCGGTCAGCACCCGTCGGGCCGCACCGGCTGCCGTGCGGGCGGCCATGCCACCATCGTCGGCCTCCCACAGGCCCCAGGCCAGTGATTGGGCCGGCAGCCCGAGGGCGGCGCGGTGGGCGGCGACGGCGTCGACGAAGGCGTTCGCGGCGGCGTAGTTGGCCTGGCCCGGCCTGCCGAGCACGCCGGACGCCGAGGAGTAGAGCACGAACGCCGCCAGGTCCAGGTCTTTCGTGGCCTGGTGCAGATACCAGGCGGCATCCGCCTTGGGAGCCAGGACGGCGGCGATCCGTGCGGGAGTCATCGCGGTCAGCACCCCGTCGTCCAGGACCCCGGCCAGGTGGAACACCCCGGTCAACGCGGGCCCGCAGGAGGTGACCAGTGAGGCGACGGCTGTCCGGTCACTGAGGTCACAGGCGGTGACGGTCACCCGTGCATCCAGATCGTCGACCCAGGCGGGTGCGGTTCCCGACCGGTTCGCGAGGACGAGATCGCGTACTCCGTACGCGGTGACCAGGTGGCGGACCAGGATCGCGCCGAGGGCACCGGTCCCGCCGGTGATCAGTACCGGTCCCGCGGGGTCCAGTGCGGCGGGGGTCGCGTCGGCCGGGCCGGCGAGGGCCAGGCGCGGTGCGAGGATGGCGCCGTTGCGCACGGCAACCCGGGGTTCGGTCAGCTCGGCGGCCTGCGGCAGGACGGCCGCGGAGGCGGGCGCGCCACACAGATCGACGACGGTGATGCGGCCGGGGTGTTCGCTCTGGGCGCTGCCGAGAAGACCCCAGACCGCTGCGGCGGCCGGATCGGGGTCGTCGGCGGTGGCCCGCTCGGTCACGATCACGAGCTGGCCGGGTTGGTCGGCGGCGAGCCAGCCGTTGACCTCGGCAAGGGCTCTGGTCAGCATGGCACGGGTCCGGGCGGGCACGTCGCCGGAGGGCTCGGCGATGTGGACGATGTGGTGAGGGGTGTTGTCCCGGGTGGTGGGGGAGGGAAGCCAGGTGAGACGGTGCAGTGAGCGGCGGGCGGCCGACGCGGCCGCATCCGGGCCGTCGATCGGGCGGGTCTCCATCGTGTCGATGGTGACGATCGGGCGGCCGGCGTGGTCGGTGACAGTGATCCGGGCGCTGCCGGGGCCGATCGGGGACAGGACCACCCGCGCGGTGGTCGCGGCGGCGGCGTGCAGTTCGACGCCGTGGAGAACGAATGGCACCCGCAGCCGGTCGGGCTGCTCGGCCAGCAGGACGGCGTGCAGCGCCGCATCGAGCAAGGCGGGGTGCACACCGAAGCGAGCGGCGCCGGCAGCCGCCACGGACGGCAGGCTCACCTCCGCGTACACGTCGTCGGGTCCTTGCCAGACCGCGGTGACCGCGCGGAACGCCGGGCCGTAGTGGAAGCCGGCGGCGGTGAGCCGCGCGTAGTCGACGGGGACGGGCCGTGCGCCGGGCGGTGGCCACGTGGCGGGAACGTCCGGCACGTGGCCGGTCGCGGCCGTGAGGGTGGCGGTGGCGTGGGTAGCCCATCGGTCTGCTGAACCGGCGGGCCGTGACCAGACGGTCAACAGCCGGTCGCCGGTCCGGTCCGGTGCGTCGACGACAACCTGGACGTCGACGGGCCCGGCGAGAGTCAGCGGCAGACCCAGCGAGAGCTCGGCGAGCCGGACAGCAGTGCGATGGGGTGTGCCGGCTGCGTGGAAGGCGAGCTCGACCAGGGCAGCGGCCGGGACGATGACGTCGTCGCCGATGACATGGTCGGCCAACCACGGCTGGCGAGCGGCGGACAGGACCCCGGAATACCGGATCTGTGGTCCGTCGGCGGCCGGTTGCGGGTCACCGAGCATCGGGTGCGACACCGGTGGTTCGGCGTTCTCCAGCCAGTAACGCCGCCGTTGGAAGGGGTACGTCGGCAGGTCCCGGCGGCGGGCACCACTGCCGGCGTACACCAGCGGCCAGTCCACCGGCGCGCCGTGCACGTGCAGGGTGGCGAGGTTGTCGAGGAACCCGGTGAGCCCGGTGGTTCCGGGTACGAAGGCATCGGCGGCCACGCACCGTTCGGCCAGGAGGGCGAGAACGGCGGCGGGCCCGATCTCGACGTATGCGGTGGCACCGGCCGTCTGCAGGCCTGTCACCGCGTCGGCGAAACGGACCGCGTCGCGTACGTGCCGCACCCAGTAACCGGCGGTGGCCATGTCGGCCTGGACGGCGAGAGCACTCGACACCGGGATCGACGGCTGGTGGTAGGTGATCGATGCGGCGACGGTGCGGAAGTCGTCCAGGATCGGCTCGAGGAGTGATGAATGGAAGGCGTGACTCACGCGCAACCGGTCGGACCGTCCGTCCAGGTGCCCGGCCACCGCGATCACGGCCGGCGCCGGGCCGGAGAGCACGACCGACTCCGGACCGTTGACCGCGGCGATCGACACCTGATCGCCCGCCGCGGCGAGCAGCTTCTGTACCTCGTCCTCGGTCGCTCGTACGGCGATCATCGCGCCACCCGCGGGGAGCGTGGCCATCAACCGTCCCCGCGCGGCGACCAGGACGACCGCGTCGGCAAGGGAGAAGACCCCGGCGACGTACGCAGCCGTGATCTCACCGAGGGAGTGACCGGCCAGCCGGTCCGGCCGGATGCCGAACGACTGGTAGAGCGCATGCAGCGCCACCTCGAAGGCGAACAGTGCGGGCTGGGCGTAATCGGTGCGGTCGAGCAGAGCGGCGTCCGTACCGTCGATCACCGCGCGCAGGGGCCGGTCGAGATGAGGCGTGAACGCCGTACATACCGCGTCGAAGGTGTTGGCGAAGTCCGGGAAGGCCTCGGCCAGCTCACGCCCCATGCCGAGGCGCTGCGCGCCCTGACCGGTGAAGAGGAAGGCCAGTCGCGGGTCGCGCCGGGTGGGTGCCCGGTGCACGGACGGATGCGTCACACCGCGAGCCAGCGCGTTCAGGCCGTCACGGTGACCGCCCCGGACGACTGCCCGGTGATGCAGCGCCGCTCGCCCGGTCGCCAGGGTGAAGGCCACATCCCGGGCGGGATGGTCCGGCGACCTGTCGGCGAGCTGAGCCGCCCTGGCCCGCAGCCCCGCCTCGTCGGCACCGCCGAGCAGCCACGGTGCGGCGTCCCATCCGGGGTGCGCAGCCGTGTCCCGGTTGTCCTCGACGTGATCCGGTTCCTCGAGGATGATGTGGGCGTTGGTGCCGCCCAGGCCGAAGGCGGAGACCGCGGCCCGCCGGGGACGATCACCGGCCGGCCAGGGCTGTGCGGTGTCCAGGAGCCGGACCGCTCCACCGGCCCAGTCGATGTGCGGCGACGGCTTCTCGGCATGCAGCGAGCGGGGCATCTCCCCGTGTCGCATCGCCTCGATCATCTTGATCACCCCGGCGATGCCGGCGGCGGCCTGAGTGTGGCCGATGTTCGACTTCACCGAGCCGAGCAGCAGCGGACGGTCGGCGGGGCGCGCCTGGCCATACGTCGCGAGCAGCGCGTGCGCCTCGATCGGGTCACCGATCCGGGTGCCGGTGCCATGTCCCTCCACGACATCCACGTCGGAGGGCCCCAGGCCCGCGTCGGCCAGGGCCAGGCGGATCAGGTCACGCTGCGCCTCACCGTTCGGGGCGGTCAGGCCGTTGGAGGCACCGTCGGAATTGACCGCGGAACCCCGCAGGACCGCCAGCACCGGGTGCCCGTTGCGCCGGGCGTCGTCCAGACGCTCCAGCAGGACCATCCCCGCACCCTCGCTCCATGCGGTGCCGTCGGCGCCCGCAGCGAACGACCGGCACCGGCCGTCGGCTGCCAGGCCGTGCTGCCGGCTGAAGATGATGAACGACTGCGGGGTCGCCATCACCGCCGCGCCACCGGCCAGCGCCAGCGTGCACTCACCGGCACGCAGCGCCTTCGCGGCCAGGTCCATCGCCACCAGCGACGACGAGCACGCGGTGTCGATGGTCATGCTGGGGCCGCGCAGGCCCAGCAGGTACGCGATACGCCCGGACGCGAGACTCCCGGCGGAGCCGAGGCCGATCTGCGACTCCAGCTCGTGGGCGTCGCGACGGTGACCGTAGTCCCCGTGCATCAGCCCGACGAACACACCGGTGTCGCTGTTGCGCAGGCTGGGCGCCGGGATTCCGGCGCGTTCGAAGGTCTCCCAGGCGACTTCGAGCAGCATCCGGTGCTGCGGGTCGGCAGCCAGGGCCTCACGGGGAGAGATACCGAAGAAGGCCGGGTCGAAGTCGGCGGCGTCGTGCAGGAAGCCACCGCGCCGGGTGCTGGTCTTGCCGATCCGGTCCGGGTCCGGGTCGTAGATGGCGTCGACGTCCCACCCGCGGTCGGCGGGGAAGTCACTGGTGGCGTCCACCCCGTCGGCGACCAGTCGCCACAGGTCCTCGGGAGTGCGCACACCGCCCGGATACCGGCAGCCGACCGCCACGATCGCGATCGGTTCGCCGGCCTGCCTCGGCCGGCGGCCGGGAACATCGCGAGCGTCACCGGTAAGACGTGCCTCCAGGTAGCTGATCAACGCGGCCGGACTGGGGTGGTCCCACATCACGGTGGCCGGGAGCCGCAGGCCGGTGTGCTGACTGAGCCGATGCCACACGGTCATCGCACCCATCGACGTCAGGCCGAGATCCGCGAACGCCGTGTCCAGGTCGTCGAACGGACCGCAGAGCGCGGCCACCTCGGCACGGACCAGGTCGGCCGGCGAGCTCGTCCCGGTGAGGCGCCCGGGGCCGGATATGAGCGCTTCCCGCAGCAGCCGGCGGCGGGGCTTCCCGGACGACGTACGCGGAATGATCGGCGCCAGGAAGATCTCTTCAGGGATTTTGTACGGCGACAGCCGCCGCGCGAGACCCGTGAGCAGGACGGTGGGATCGATCGACTCGCCGGCCGGTACGACGAACGCCACCGGCACCTCACCGAGCACCGCATGAGCGCGAGCCACCACGGCCGCGTCCCGCACGCCCGGCAGGGCACACAGCGCCAGCTCCACCTCGGCCGGGTCGACCTTGAGACCACCACGGTTGATCACGTCACTGACCCGGCCCACGACACTGAGGTGGCCGTGGGCGTCGAGCCGGCCGAGGTCGCCGGTGCGGTACCAGCCATCGACCAGCGCCGCGGGCCGGCCGTGGTAGCCGAGCATCAGATTCGGGCCGCGAACCCAGATCTCGTCGTCGACCAGGTGCACCTCGACACCGGGGGCGGGCGGGCCGCTGGTGCCACCGACCCGGGGCCCGGTAGCCGGTTCGACGGCGATCATCCCGCACGTCTCGGTGCTGCCGTAACAGTCCAGCAGCGGCGCGCCGATCAGCGCCTGCACCGCGGAGCGCAGCGCCGGGTCGCTGGCCGCGCCGGCGGTCAGAGCGATCCGCAGCGACGAGGCGGCCACCGGGCCACCGTCGAGCAGCTGACGGTAGACGGCCGGCACCCCGGCCAGGACGGTCGGCGACTCCTCGGCGATCAGCCGGGTCACCTGGCCCGGCCCGGGCTCACCGACGATCCGGGCGCTCGCACCGGCCACCGTGATGCCGAGGATGCACAGCGAATGGGCGAAACTGTGCGCCATCGGCAGCGGCCAGAGCAGATGGTCGTCGGCGGTCAACCCGAGCACCGGGCCGTAACAGGTGAATGCCGACCAGAGCGCGGCCCGCTGGGTGGAGACCACGGCCCTCGCCGAACCGGACGTGCCCGAGGTGTAGAGCATGAACGCCGGCTCGTCCAGGCCCAGGTCGTCGTCCGGCGTTCCCACCGGCAGCGGTGCGGCCCCCGTCACGAGCAGCCGCACCGGTGGGCCCGCGGCGGTCACCCGGCGAACCTGGTCGAGATGCCGCTCGTCGATGACCAGGAGGGCCGGTGCGCAGTCGGCGAGCAGGGCGGCCAGTTCGGCATCGGTCGCCTGCGCGTTCAACGGCACGCCGATCGCCGCGGCCCGCACCGCCGCCAGGACGGATTCCACCAGGTCCACACCGTTGCCGAGGACGAACGCCACCCGGTCGCCGCGTCCGGCACCCAGGCCGGCCGCGAGCCGGGCGGTCCGCTTCTCCAGCTCGCCCCATGTCACCCGGCGACGGTCGTCGGCGAACGCCAGCCGGTCCCCGTACCGTCGGGCATTTTCCTGCAACAGCTGCGGTATCGACCGGATCGCGTCCTGGTGCAGCATCGATGTGGAGCCTCTCGCTTGCCGGCAGCGTGTCCAATGTGGGCGCCATGGTGGCACGACCCCTCCACCCACGGGTCAGGCCAGGTCGGCACGATCCGCTGCCGGGCTATTCTGGGCGCGGAGGTCAGCGAACAGTGACGACGAAGGACGGGCGCCGCGCGCCGGGCACGCTCGAGGCCGGCGTGATGGGGGTCCTGTGGGCCGCCGCGACGCCGATGAGCGCCGCCGACGTGCAACGCGAGCTCGGCGGTGAACTCGCGTACAACACCGTGCAGACCATCCTGATCCGGCTGCACGAGAAGAAGACCGTCGAGCGCCGCCGGGCGGGGCGAGGCCACGTGTACTGGCCGGTCGAGGACGCCGCCACCGCGGCCGCCTCCCGGATGCGGGCCGCCCTGGCCGGCCTGCCGGACCGGCGCGCGGTGCTGCAGCATTTCGCCCAGGCGCTCGACGACGCCGACGCCGAGCTGCTGCGCGACCTGCTCGCTGGCACCGAGCAACGCCGGCAGCCGTGACGTTCGCCGTCTACCTGCCGCTGCTGCTGGCGTTGCCGCTGACGGTCACGGCGCGGCGGATCGCCGCCCGCGGCACCCCGGGCTCGGCCGCCTGGGCGCTCACCGTCGCCGCGGTCATCGCCGCCGCCTGCTCGACCTGGTCGCTGATCCTGCTGGCGCTGACCATGCTTGACGATCTGCCGCCGCTGTCCGCGCTCGACGACCACCCGACGCTCGAGCTGCCCGAGCCGGTTCCCGGCCCGATCGCCCTGGTCGCCGGCCTGCTGCTGCTCGCGGGCGGGGCCAGGCTGCTCACCGACGTACGACTGCGTCTGGCCACCTACCGTGACCTGCGCGCCATCAGTGAGCCGGGGGAGCGGTTCGTGGTGGCCGACCTGGCCACGCCGATGGCCGTGGCGGTGCCGGGCACCGCGCGCCGCCCCGGGCACCTGCTGGTCACCACCGGCATCCTGCGGCTGCTCGACGCCGACGAGCGCCGGGTGCTGTTCGCCCACGAGCGCGCCCACCTCGACCGGCACCATCACCGGCTGGTCGCTGCGGCGGCTGCGGCGGCCGCGCTCAACCCGCTGCTGATCCCGGTCCGCGAGACCGTCGCCTACCTGGTGGAACGCTGGGCCGACGAGGACGCGGCCGCGGACGTCGGCGACCGGGCGCTGACGGCCAAGGCGGTGGCCCGCGCCGCGCTGGCGACCGCCGGCACCCCGCCGCTGACGGCGCTGGGCATCGGCGGCGGCGCCGCGGTGCAACGGGTCCGCGCGCTGACCGCACCGGCGCCGGCGCCCCGGCGGCGCCGTCTGGTCGTACCCATGCTGGTGGTCGTGGTTTTTCTCGCGGTCGTGACCGTGGCGACCGGTGAGTTCATCGCCCTGGCCCGGGCCTGGCTGTAGCCCGGCGCCCGCGGGCCTGACCCCGTCCTCGGCGCGCAGAAGAGTTAACACTCTTGACTAATTGACGACAGTCGATGTCAAATGTGACAACGTTGTCGAGCGGCGGGAGCGGTCATGATGGCTCGGGGTGTGCTGGCAGCCGTGCTCACCGTCGGTGTGGTGCTGCCGGCGGTGCCGGTGCGGGCCGCGGTGCAGGCGGTGGTCTGCAATCGCTACTGCGACGGGCGCGACGCCGGCTCGGCCGCCGGCGACCGGATCGCGGTGACCAGCGCGCTGTACGGGCGCACGTTCCGGCTGCACGTCAACGACACCGACGCGATGGCCTGGGCCACGGTCGACGGCGGGCAGGCCGGTGACCAGGTGTGGCTGGACCGCTCGTTCGACGGCGGGCGCACCTGGGCCGGGGACAGCAGGCTCGGCGTCACCACCGTTCCGGCCGGCTCGACCGGCTGGCGCACCGGGCAGTACAACGTCGACGACTGGAACACCACAGGTGTCGGGGCGCTGCGGGCCTGCGGCAAGGCCGGCGACCGGCCCGAGATCAGCTGCACGTCGTGGGCGCGCAGCAACTGGAACGCCTGGGATCGCCGGACGGCCGCCGCGACCGCCCTGATGATGCGGTTCGACCGGGGCACCGGCCTGTTCGACGGCGACGGCTGGTGGACCGGCGCGAACGCGCTCACCGCCGTGATCGACAACATCAGGCGCAGCGGTATGCACAGCTACCAGTACGCGATCGCCAGCACGTACGACAAGAACGTCAACGCCCGGCAGGGGCAGTTCCGCAACGAGTACCTCGACGACACCGGCTGGTGGGGCCTGGCCTGGGTGGCCGCCTATGACGTCACCGGTGACAGCCGGTATCTGAGCACCGCCCGGGCGGACGCGGACCACATGTACAGCTACTGGGACGCGACCTGCGGTGGCGGCGTGTGGTGGAAGACCGATCGCAAGAACAAGAACGCCATCGAGAACAGCCTGTACATCCAGCTCAACGCGATGCTCAGCCAGCGGATCAGCGGCGACGTCACCTATCGCGGCCGCGCTCAGCAGGCCTGGGCGTGGTTCCAGGGGACCGGCATGATCAACGGTTCGAGCCTGGTCAACGACGGCGTCAACCTGAGCACGTGCAAGAACAACGGGGACGTGACCTGGTCGTACAATCAAGGGGTTTTGATCAATGCCTTGGTGCAGCTGAACAAGCTGACCGGCGACGCCAACGCCCTGAGTGTGGCCCGGCGCATCGGTGACGCGATGACCGGTAGTACCTACCTGTCGCCCGGCGGGATCCTGCGCGAACCGAACGAGCCGGACGCCTGCTCCGGCGACGGCGCGTCGTTCAAGGGCGCGGCGATCCGGGGTCTCGGCGTGCTGAACACGGCGGCCGGCGGCGCCTACAACACCTACCTGACCCGCAACGCCGACAGTGCCTACAGCCGCGACCGCGACAGCCTCGACATGTACGGCTCGCACTGGGCCGGTCCGTTCGCCGGGACCAACCACAGCTGCCAGCACAGTGCGCTGGACCTGCTCAACGCCGCCCCCTGAGCCGATCTCACCCGGTGGCGCTGACCGTCACCGCTGAGTCTCGAACGTGAGGGGAACTCCCGGATCGCCAATTCTCTCCTGGAGCGTCCTGCCGGTGTCACCGTCGCGGATGAGCACGTCGCACTGGTCCTCGACCGGGGTGGCGAGGATGCGAATCTTCTCGACCCCGCTGATGAGCACCGAGTCCGATCGCGTCTGTGTGATCGTGAACGGAAGTGACGCCACGCCGGCGCCGGGGCGCGGGCGGGCCGTACCTTCTCCGGAGGTCTTGCTGATCCGGTACCGGAAGGTTCCCGAGGAGCGCACCTGGAGCCAGGCGGTGCCGCTGGAGTCGTTGGTGCTGTACACCTCGCCGATGGCCTCGTCGGAGCTGTTGAGCAGTTCCACCCAGCAGCTGACACCGGTGGTTTCCAGGCGCCAGGGGGCCGTGGCCCCGAACGACTCGGACGCCGCGTGGAAGTAGGCGTCCGCTCCGTCGGCCGGTGTGGCTCTTGTGGTCGACGCCGGGGAACCGGGCGCTTGTCTTTCGTCTTCCACCGCGTCCGGGGACTCGTCTGGCGGTGGGACGCGGAGCTGGCCAGGTTCACCGGCGATCCCGTCCCGCAGCACCGTGGCGAAGTTCTTGGTGAAGTACGTGAGCGGCGGCTCGCTGCCGGATCCGGTGGAAGCGAACCAGGCCGCGCCGAACGGGCCGCTGGCCGCCATGGTGTACACGCCGTTCGCCCTGGCGCGGACGGCCAGGTCCGCCGAGGATCCGGACAGGCTGTTCGCTTGTTCGGTCGCGATACCCGAATCGCACCGTATCCGAGACCGGTCGTGCTGCGCCGGGGCGCCTCGGTCACCGACCTGGCGGTGCAGAGGCAGAGCTGATCCTCCTCGTCCACCTGCCCGTGTCCGACGACGTAGAACAACGCGACGTCGCGGGCCTCGCCGAAGAGCTGGACCAGCTGATCCGGCAGATCGGACAGGTAAAGGGAGGACAGCAGCGCCGGGTCGGACACCTCGACTTCCAGTTCGACCAGCTCATCCGGGTGGGCGTTGCCCGAGGCGGCGGTCCGCAATCCCGCCACTGTGGAGCGCCGATCGGCCCGGCCCTCGCGCCATGCCGGTCCCGGGAAGTACCTGAGCAGTTCGTGGCATCCGTGGCCTATCTTTCCGTCTCGGAAACAACTTCTCTTTCTGAGACGGAAAGATTGGAGTGATCTCATGTCGAAGGAGACCACGGGCCAGGGCGCCGAGGATGCGCTGGCCGTGATCCGGCAGGAGCAGGACGCCGTGGCCGACCGGCTGAACCGCGCGGCGTCGCCGAGCCGGCAGTGGGTCTTGGCGGGGGTGATGGGCGCGGCGGTCGCCGTGCTCCTGGTGGACAACGGCGTGGTCCTGGCGGCCTCGATCGTGATCTACCTGATCGGCACGCTGCTGGTGATGGGCAGCCCGGTCCGGGCGGGGGTGGCACCCCGGCCGAGCCGCCGGCAGCTGGGCCAGTCGATTGCCGCGGCAGCAGTGCTGCTCGTGGTGCACGCCGTGGGTACGACAGGGATGTTGCACCACGTGTGGTGGCTGACGGTGCTGGCCGCGGTCCTGGCGAGCGTCGTCACGGTGATCATGATCCGTTGGAAGCGCGCTCTCCGGTCATGAGCTTCGGGGCCGGGTTCAACGAGATGATCCATGCGCCGTACCGGTTGCGGATCTGCGCGATGCTGTCGGTGTCCGAGGCGGTCGAGTTCGGGACGCTGCGCGACGCGCTCGAGGTCAGCGACTCCGTTCTCAGCAAACATCTGGCGCCGCTGACCGCCGCGAACTACATCACGACCCGGCGCGTGGTGGGTGTGCCCCGGCGGGGACGGATGTGGGTGTCGCTGACAGTCGACGGCCGGCGTGCCTTCCAGGCACACGTTCAAGCCTTGCAGAGCATGGTGACCGACGCCGGAATGGCTACCGACGAGTGAAGCCCGGTGTCCATGGTGGCTTCTCGGCCACCATGGACACCGGGCTTCACCAGCCGGGGAAACTAGCAGAGCTTGGAATCGGCCCAGGCGTAGTAGGCCGCGAAGGAGCCGGAGAGTGCGGCCAGCGCGCCGAGCTGGGACGCGGTGATGAGCGTGCCGGCGATCACCACGCCGACACCGGTGGCGGCGAGTGCCCCGAGGGCGATAGCGCCGAGAGCGAAGAACGCGGCCCGCAGGAGACTGCATCCCGCCGGCGTACTCATCGGTCGCAGATCTTTCGGATGCCGGCGGCGAGCTATCGCAGCGTGCGGCGCAATGTCTCCAGGGCGCGCACGGTTTGGCTGGTCACCGTAGTCAATGAGCGAAAGCAGCCGAGAAATGTTCGGTACGCCCAGACGGCCCCTGTCCACCGGCATCCTGGCTGTCCAGGCCACGGCTCACAAGTGTGCAGCGTCCTTGCGCGGACTGTTTGCGTTGGCCTGTGAGGCGGCCGGGGACTCGGCCGGCCCGGCAGCCCCGCGCGAGATCTCATACCCAGCCGGGGTACGTTGAGCGACCATGGCGTGGTTCACCAAAGTCGATCTCGAAGAGCTCGCCGGCAGCCGGTCGTTCAGCCGAGGGCAGGGGTACGTCGAGGCGGTCGTCAACGTCCGCGATCTTCCCAACGGTGTCGTCGCGACGGTGCACGGATCCGATGAATACCAGGTCCGGCTGTACGACACGGGCGGTGATCTCGATGGTGAGTGTGACTGCCCCTACGGCGAGGAGGGCAACTTCTGCAAGCACTGCGTCGCCGTCGGTCTGCGGCTGTTGAATCGCTCCAGCGTCACCGGTGCGGCCGGCACCGGTGGATCATCCCCGGAAGAGGGAGCGGTGGATGTTCACGCGTTCCTGAGCACTCTCGACCACAGTGAGCTGGTCGAGCTGGTGTGGGCGCAGGTCAGCGAAGATCCGGCGCTCTACCAGCGGATGCTACTGCGGGCGATCGCCGGGGCGCAGACGGTGGACCTGTCGCTGCTGGTCCGGCAGGTGGAGAACCTGGCTGTGGACTGGCTGCAGTACGGCGAGGAGGAGACGTACGCCGAGGGGGCGGACGCCGTCGTCGCGGCCTTGGCCGGGTTGCTTCCCGGGCACGCGGAACAGGTCCGACCGCTGCTTCAGCGGGCGCTGGAACTGTTGGGTCAGGCTGCCAGGCGCAGCGAGGACCATTGCGGGGCGGCGCTGGGCTCGGCCGCCGAAGCCTGGGACGTGTTCCTGGCCGCCTGCGAGGAGGCCCCGCCGGACCCGGTGGGTCTGGGAACCTGGTTCGCCGAATTCCGGCTGACCGGAGTGGACATCCTGGACATGAGTATCACCGACGTAGCCGAACTGCTGGGTACCGATGGCTTGGATGCCTACTGGAACGCCTTGGACTCTGCACGCCGTGCGAACCATGACAACTGGACCGTGCGCTCGCTCCGCGAGGAGATGATCAAAGCGACCGGGGATGTCGACATGCTGGTGGCCTGCTACGCCGAGGACCTGTCCACCCCGGACCGGTACGTGCTCATCGCCCGGTTGCTGCGCGAACACGAGCGTCCGGCGGAGGCCGTCGAGTGGCTGGAGCGCGGTCGTGCCGAGGCTGGTCGCTTCGGTCACCGGACCGGACCGCTCGTTGATCTCCTGATCGAGTTGTACCCCGAGGCCGGGCGTACCGGGGACGTGATGGTCCTGCACTGGGAGCGGTTCCGCGCCGAGGCAAGCGTGGACTCCTACCGGCGGCTGCGAGAGTTCATCCTGGCCACCGATCCGCAGCGGTGGCCGCAGCGGTGCGAAGAGGCTTTGGATCTGCTGCGTACCCGCGCGACCGGCGGGGGTGCCGGGAACGCGTGGAATGCCGGCGAGGTCTATCTGCGGGTGCTGCTGTCCGAGGACCGGGACGAGGCAGCGTGGGAAATGCTGGATCAGGTCCGCTGCGAGGAGTCGACCCGACTCGCGGTCGTCGGCCGTCGGGCTGCCACCCATCCTGCCGAGGCACTGAAGATCTACCTGCCGGCGCTCGAGAATGCCGTTGCCCGGGCCAACAACGCGGATTACGAGTGGGCAGCCGACCTGCTGGTCACCCTGAAGGATGTATTCCGGCGGTCCGGTGAAGACCACGGTGCGGAGGTCGCTCGCCTGAAAGTGGCCCACTCCCGTAAACGTAACTTCATGGCTGCCCTTCGGCAGCGGGGCCTCTGAACGGCGGAGACATCTATGCGTGACGACGACCAGGCACTACTGATCTGGCTGGAGAACCTCCCGGTGGAAGCGCTCGCGCGGTTGCTGGCCCTCCGCCCGGAATCGCTGGAACCACCCTGGCCCCGGCACCTACGGGCGCTGGCGGAGCGCATCGGCGAGCCGGCTGCCGTCACAACAGCCATCCGAGGTCTGCCAACCCCGACCGTCCAGGTGCTGCGTGCCCTTGCCGCGCTGCCGGACGGCGCGACAAGCCAGACCCTGGCGTCGTTCCTCGGGCTGCCTCCGGATGATCCCGATCTGGCGCGGACCTTGACGACGCTGGCCGACTACGGGCTGGCCTGGATCGACGCGGGCGATCACGTCCGTCAGCCCCGCGGGGCGGTGGACGGATGGCAGCGGCCGCTCGGCCTCGGCCGTCCCCTCGCCGTATTCCTCAAGAGACTCGACTTCGGGCGGGTCAAACAGATGGCGCGGACCCACGACCTGCCGGTGAGCGGCGGGAACCAGGCGCTGACCGAACGCCTCACCGCCCACCTCAGCAGCCACGATCGGCCGGCCGAGATCGTCGCGGCCGGGCCGGCTGGAATCGAGGATCTGCTGCGGCCGTTCGTCTGGGACCGGCCGGTCGGCGCGGCCCCGGGGATGCGCTCCTATGCCCCGCCCAACGGGCCGGAGACGCCGGTGCGCTGGGCCGCGGACCGCGGGTTGCTGTGGTATCAGGACTGGGACCTCGCCGAGATGCCCCGCGAGGTGTCTCTGGCCCTACGTGGCAAGGACTATCACGCCCCGTTCGACCCGCAACCCCCGGCGGTCGCGACGGCTTCAGTGGATACGAGGGCAGTCGACCAGACCGCCGCCGTGGCCGCGGGTCATCTGCTCGACCGGGTCAGCGCGCTGCTCGATCTCACAGCCAAGACCCCACTGGCCGTCATCAAGACCGGCGGTGTCGGCCAGCGCGAGATCAAACGTGTTGCCAAGCTCCTGAGCTGTGCCGAGGACGAGATCCGGCTCCTGTTGGAGATCGCCTTCGGCGCCGGGCTGATCGGCGAGTTCGACAACGCTGTCCGAGTGACACCACGCCAGGCTCGATGGGTGGAGGGTGGTCCGGCGCAGCGGTATGCGGCCCTGGCCCAGGCCTGGTGGACCAGCCCGCATTCGGCGTTGCGGGTGCCGGAGGGACCGCGGCCGGCGGCGCTGGCCGACACCGATTACGGCGAGGTCGGGGTCGCGGTCCGGCGGGCCCTGCTGGTCGCGCTGTCCCGGCTTCCTGCCGGGACCGCAGCGGACCTGACCGGAGAAGCCTGCACCATCGCCGGGTACGTATGGTGGCTCTGCCCGGTCTACCCGGCCGACCTGGTCGATGGCTGGATCCCGTCGGTAGCCGCCGAGGCACAGCTGCTCGGTGTGATCGCCGCGGGCGCGTTGAGTATTCTGGGCCGCGCCCTGGCAGCTGGCGGCGACGTCGTCACCACCGCGCAGGGACTGCTGACGGCGTCCTGCGAGACGGCCCTGCTCGGCGCGGACTACACGGCGGTGGTGACCGGCCCGCCGTCTGCCGAGCTGGCCCGCGTCCTCGACCGCTTGGCCGACCGGGAGTCCCGAGGCACCGCCTCGATCTGGCGGTTCAGCCCGACCACCGTACGCAAAGCCCTCGACGAAGGGTTCACCGAGGAACGGATCCTCGCCGACCTGGCGGCCATCGCCGCGGGCGGGTTACCGCAACCCTTGGAGTACCTGGTCAAGGACGCGGCCCGCCGGCATGGTGAGATCGCCGTCACCGAGGTGGCCTGTGTGATCCGCGGATCGGATCAGCCCCTACTGGCCGAGTTGGTCGCCCATCGCAAGCTCGCCAAGCTCGGACTGCACCTGCTGGCGCCGACCGTGCTGGCCAGTGGGCTCCCGCCGGAGCAGACTCTGGCGATGCTGCGAGAGGCCGGGTACTACCCGGTACCGGCCGGGCTCGACGGCATCTCGACGATCCGGCGCGCTGACCAGCCAAGGGCCGACCGGAAGGAACGGGAGATCCGCGCCGACGACACTGGCCCGAAATCCGCAACGAGCGCGGCGTCACGGCCAACCGAGACCACTGCCGCAGTCCCCGACCCACGGTTGCTGGCCGAACGGCTGCGGACCGCTCCAGTTCCGGCCAGATTGTCCGAGACTGAGACCCGGGATCTGATCGCCCGGTACACCGGGCATCAGCGTGGCGTCGCCCCCGGGCAATTGCAGTACTACGTGACCTACCGGGTGCCGATGCGGGTGCAGGAGAGGCTCGAGGACGGAACGAAGACCTGGTGGGCGCTACAGTCCGCAGAAGTCGAGGAAGACTCACTCATCGGCTGGTGCCCCGAGTTCCACGACTACCGGCGGGTCCGGCTCGACGCGATCCTCCAGGTCCACCAGCACTGGAGCTGAGGGCAACACATCAACCGGGAACCCGACATCGGCCTGCCCACTCGTCCCAGCCTCTGGCACACACGTCAGGCTGCTTCGGATAACGCCGGATCCTGTGTTCACCGAAATCCCGGCGGTCCGGGCTACGGCTCGACGGGGGACCTACGATGACCGCTTCTGTGTATCTCCGTCTGGATTTCGGCGACGCGGTGGAGGGCAAGTACGCTGATACCGTGGGCGAGTTCTCAGATCACCTGGATTCGGATACGGCCCGACCGCCGGCGGGTTACCTTCCATACGGCGAGCGGAAGCCGTATGTCGTGGCCGATTCGCTCGCCGCGTTGACTGGGCCGACCCGAGGCGTGGTCTCTCTGCCACGTCATCTGGACTGGTCAGGCCGCGCAGAATACGACTTGAGCAGACCCGCTCGTCTGGTCAGCATGTACAAGGTGGTGCTCAGTGAGGCGGGCAGCGTCGACGATCTGTGCGCCTGGCTCGACGGTGGTCTGCTTCTTCGGCTGTGGCCCACGCTGTGGTTGCCGCCGCAGCTGCGGCGGCGCTGGGAGGAGCGGTTCCCGGAGCTCGCTGCCGCACGCCCGGCTGCCGCGTAGGTGGATCTTTTTCACGAGCGGCTCGCTCGGCTCGGGCTTGAGGCCGCCGGGCGGTACGGTTTCGCTCTTGCCGGTGGTTACGCGGTCCAGGCGGCCGGTCTTCTCGAACGGCCGAGCGAGGACGTGGACCTGTTCACCGCGTGGGAGCGTCGCGACGAGTTCAACACGGCCGTCACTGCCGTTGTTCAGGCGTACCGGGATGTCGGCGTCATAGTTGAGGTCGAACGGCGTTACGACACCTTCGCGCGGTTGATGGTGACCGAGGACGGCCGGACCGCGAAGGTGGAGCTCGGCGTGGATTGGCGCGCCAATGACCCGATCCTGATGTCCATCGGCCCGGTACTGCATCCCGACGACGCGGTGGCCAACAAGATGAGCGCACTCTACGGCCGGGCGTTCGCCCGCGACTTCATCGACATCGATGCAACGCTGTGCTCGGGCAGATACTCCGGTGAAGATCTCCTACGCCTTGCGGAGCGGGCCGATTCCGGCTTCGACCGGCGCATCTTCGCCGCAGCCCTCGGACAGGCCGGCCTGCTGGACCCGGCGGATTTCGCCCAGTACGGCATCGCCGGCCAAGACCTCGACGAGTTGCGGACCCGGTTCGCGGCGTGGCGTCACGATCTACTCACCGAGTCGTCGCCGGAATAGCCGCGCGCGGCGGGCCGGCTGGCCTTCGCCCGGCGGTGGGTGGTCACCCGACGAGCACCGGCTGTTCGGCAGACTGGCGCGATGAGTTCTCGAAGCCGACGCCCCGCAAAGCGGGGAACCAGCCGGGCCCGCCGCCCAGATCTCACCATCGTGTCCGGCGCAGAGCAGGCCTGCGATTGCCCCGGCTGCGCAGAAGGCGGACCGGACCCCGAACAGATGCTGACCGACCTGGTCGATGACGCGTCCGCGCTGGCCGAGGTCGATGATCCGCTCGAAGCGGAGCTGGCCGGGGCGCTGTTCGTGGCGATGAGCCGGGCCGGCGGCGAGGAGATAATGGCGGCGTTCGCCGGTGCTTTCATCCCAGCGATCGAGGCGCGCGGCACCCGGGCCGCGCTGACGTTGCTCACCGCGATCGGTGCGATGGGCGGCGAGGCGGAGAAGCCGGTCACCGAGGCCGCCCGGGCAGCCTCGGCACGGATGCGCGCCAACAGCGTCCCGGCCCCGACCTGGGCCGACGATCTGGCACAGCCGCTGACGGCAGGGCCGTTCACCCGGATGCATGACGACCAGGACATCATGTCGGTGCTGATCGGTGTCTTCCAGCGGGCCGGCCGCGACCATGCGCTGATGATCACAGTGGATCACCAGCACTGTGGCGCTGCGGAACAGATCTACCTGCTCGATGCCGAGGAGTTACCGACCGCGGTCGCCGCGATCCACCAGGGCGCCCGGCAGGACGGAGTGAAAATCAGTACGAAGAAGCTGGGCGCGCCGGAATTCCGCTGGCACGTCGAGCAGGCGTTGGAGGCGCGTGCCGTCCACGACGAGGAGGACGGACCGAACGACGATGCCCCGGTCGATGCGAATCTGCTCGACGAGGAGGAAGGCCCGGGATACGCCCCACTCGCCGTCCTCACCCGCAGCCGCCTGGAGACTCTGCCTCCCACTCGCCGGCCGCGCGGCGCGACCGCGTCCGGCCACGCCGCCGATCGAACCGCGATGGACGTACTCCAACAGTTCGCCGCCCTGATCGGCAACTCCGGCGGCCCGGCCGCGTTCGGCCTCGACCTGCCACCGGCCCGCCGACCGGCACCGGCGAAACTCCCAGCCAAACGCAAGAAATCGAACGGGCCGGCACCGATCTATCAGATCAAGGTCGGTCTGCGCGGTGCCAAACCGCCGATCTGGCGGCGGCTGCTGGTACCCGGCGACATCACCCTCAACCGGCTGCACCAGACGATCCTCGCCGCGTTCGGCTGGCACGGCGGACACCTGCACGTCTTCGACACCGCATACGGCCAGTTCGGACGGGCCGACCGCGACCTCGGGCACCGCTCGGACGGCCCGGTCACACTCGAACAGGTCGCACCCGCGATCAAGGACAAATTCCGCTACACCTACGACTTCGGCGACGACTGGGAGCACGACATCCTGGTCGAGAAGACGGCACCCGCCGACCCGGCCACCACCTACCCGGTCTGCATCGGCGGACGGCGCGCGGCCCCACCCGACGACTGCGGTGGCATCTGGGGCTACCAGGACCTGATCGAGGTACTCACCGACCCGAGCCACCCGGAACACCAGGAACGGCTGGAATGGCTCGGCCTGGACCACCGCGACCAGTTCACCCCGGACACATTCGACCTGGATCAGGTCAACCAGCGACTACGAACCCGCTGACCAACCGGCCACGAACAAGCCGCCGCTCGTTGACGCGCCTGCCACCCGGGCCGATACACCAGCGAGCGGCGGGCCCGTGCCCCGGCCTCGGATGCCTTTTCGCGGTGCTGGGCGCGCAGCCCAGGATTCGCGCGGTCTGTTCCACGCTGAGGTCCCTGATGAATCGCAGCGAGAGAACGGCCCGTTGCCGGTCGCCGAGTTGCCGCATTGCGGCTGACAGGAGGCTGCGGTCCTCGACTGCATGTCGGCTGTTGACCACCGGCCCGGAGTCGACCATTGCCGCTGTCGTGATCTCGTAGCGCCAGCGTGAACGCTGTCGCTCGGTCAGGAAGATGCTCATCACCACCTGCCTGGCGTATGCCTGCAGTTCGGTGTGCCGGCGTAGCCGGAGCCAGCGTTGGTAGATTTTCCACAGTGCCATCTGGACGAGATCGTCAGCCTCGTGCCAGTCCTTGCAGACGCGGTAGGCCTCATAGCGCAGCCAGCGCCGGATTCGTTGAGCGAATACCTCGAAGTTCGCCTCATGGGCCTCGTCGGCCATCAGTTGTTCCCCGTTCCCCGTGTGATGTAGGACCGGCGTGCAGCACGCCGCTGGAGCTACGTCGTGTATTCGATGGGCCTCACCTCGCCGAGTTCCGGGCACGAAGACGCCGCGCAGGATCACTGCGCGTGGCGGGAGACTGCCAGGGGCTTTGTGGCCGAGAGGTAGCGTTGTCGCTACTTATCGATAAATTTCAATGCCGCGGTTCGGAACCCTGCCACGAGGTCGGCCGGTTCTGCAACCCCGCCATCGCCCCTGTGGGAATCCTGTGTGGCTACTGTGGATTCGTGCGGAGCGGACGCCTGATCAACAATTCTTTGCGTTAACTGTCAAAGATCCAGATGGCGTTCTGCATTGGCGTGTGCCGGGTTTCCTGGGTCGTCGGAATCTGCTGGCGGCGTGCAGTTTTCCGGCGGTCGCCGGTCGTGTTGAAGATGAGACCCGCTCGAAGATCGCACCATCCACGAAAGGAACGAATTCGTGCGCTCGAAACTCGTCACCAAGTTCGCCATCGTCACAGCCGGCGCCGCCGTGATCACCATGGGCGTCGCCCCTGCCATGGCATCCGCGGCTGCGCCGCACACCAGGGTGGCTGTCGCGGTGTCCCAGGTGGACACCCGTACCGTCGCCGAGGCCGACGCCTTGACCGCCGCCGGCCTGCCGCTGCAAACCGTCATCACGGCGTTGCGGCAAGGGGGCCTACTGCTGCAGGCCATCGTGGGCGCCGTCAGCCCGGAGGCCGGCCTGGTCATCCTGCAGCATGCCAACAGCATCGCTGACTTCCTCGAGGAGGCTCAGCAGGTCGACCGGGCCGGCATCATCGCTCACCTCGTCGGACTCGGCGTGCTGGAGCGGACCACCGGCATCGTCGCCGACGTACTTCTGCTGATCATCCAGGGCTGACGGCGACTGGCCGGTCAGGGTGTGACCGGGACATGGCCGGTCACACCCTGACCGGGCCCACAGCCGGCCACACAGTGGAACCGGAAGTGGATGCCCGCGCGGGAGCAGTACACGCTGATCGGCTCCAGGGTCACCGACCTGACCTGGCTGGAGCGGGTTCCCCGCGGCCGTCAGCTGCTGATGATCGCCGAGGGGTTGGTGCCCTTGACGCGGTCGATCGCCATCGTGCGGTTCCGGTTCTGACCGGCTGCCCGGAGAACGGGCGGCCGGGTGCCGGGTCAGACGCCGTCGAACGTGTTGAGGGTGTTGAGCAGGGTGGTCAGCTTGGCGGCGCAGTCGGCCTGGTTCGGGGTGCCGGCCCGCAGCGCGGTCAGCACCTCGTCGATCTGGTCGTCCAGCTCGTGCCACTTGCCGGAGTCGCGGGGCTTGAGGCCGGCCTCGGCGTCGTCCCAGGCAACCTCGAGGTCCTTGACCCGGGTCTTGCGGCCGGACAGGTCGTTGCCGGTGACCTTCGCCTGCAGGTCGGTGACGATGGTGGCGAACGCGCTCACGTTGCCCAGCCGGGTGGTCGGGTGCACGACCTGCTTGACCGGCACTGCGGTGGCGGCCACGCCCGGCTCTGTCGCTGAAGACGTGTTTCCGCTGCTCAGCGCGATTCCTGCGGCGGCGATCACCACGGCCGCGCCGGCGGCCCACGCGTAGTCACCGCGCTGCCCGGCGCCCTTGCCGCCGGGGCGGCCGGCCAGCAGCTGCTCCCGGCCGACCAGGATCACGATCACGGCGAAGAACAGCAGGCTGGTGGCGCTGGCGCCGAGGTCGAGACCGCCGAAGTCCTTGGCCTGGGTGAGCAGGTCACCCAGCGAGGCGCCGAGCGGGCGGGTCAGCACGTAGGCGATCCAGAAGGTCAGCACCAGTCCGGCGCCGAACCGGCCGGCGAGCCAGGTGACCAGGATCAGCCCCGCGAAGATCACCGTGCCGGTCCGGAAGCCCAGGCTGAGTGCCTCGGTGGCCAGGTCGCCGGCGGCGGTGCCGAGCGCGAACGTGGTCAGGATCGCGCCCCAGTAGAACGCCTCCCGGCGCGAGGTGTCGATCGAGGTGATCGCCAGGGTGCGCTCCTGGCGGTACCAGGCGGTGAACACGACGGCGAGGATGACCGCGAAGACCGCGGAGCTGACGTAGAGGCTGACACCGAGGGTGTCGGTGAAGAAGTCGGTGATCTGGGTGCCGACGATGCTGACCAGCACCACGCACAGCCAGTAGATCCACGGTGTGTACCGCCGGGTCCGGAACTGCACGCCGAGCGCGACGGCGAGCACGGTCATCATCACCGCGTCGGTGACCAGCGGGCCGAGTCCCACGTTGACGGCCAGGTAGTCGGCGAACGTCTCACCGACCGTGGTCGACAGCATCTTGATCACCCAGAAGATGGCGGTGATCGCCGGGACCTTGGTCAGCCAGGCGCCGGCGCTCGTGCGCGTCGCCGTGCCGTGGGCGTACTCCATCGTTTCTCCTGCCGAAGTGGGACGGCCACGCCGCGGCGACCGTTGATCGTCACCACCATGGGGAAACGGTCCTGAGAGCGGCCTGAAGGCCGCACCGGCTTGCCGACGGTGACATCGGCGCCCACCTCGACGGTCGCAGAAACCGGGTCGCCAGCGCCGCCGCCGCTCTCGGCAGGCCCTTAAAGCAGCATAAATCTCATTTTCAGGGGTTATTCAGGTTCGGTGTCGCACGCTTCTGCTCGAACGATCTCGACCGACTGTTCCGAGGAGAAGACATGACCGCATCCGTGATGCCGCCGCCGAGCCGGGCCAAGGCCGTGATGAAGAAGCTGCCGGAGATCACGCTGGCGTTCTGGGTGATGAAGGTAGCGGCGACGACGTTGGGTGAGACCGCGGGCGACATGATCTCGCAGACGTTGAAGCTGGGCTACTTCTTGAGCACGGTCACGTTGTTCGCGATCTTTGTGGTGACGCTGGTGGTGCAGCTGCGGTCGAGCCGGTACCACCCGGTGTTCTACTGGACGGTGATCCTGTCGACGAGCATGGCCGGGACCACGTTGTCGGACTTCATGAACCGGGACACCGGGAACCTGTCGGCCGGGACGACGTCGCTCGGGTGGGGTCCGCAGGGGCTGGGTCTGGGGTATCCGACGGGTGCGGCGATCCTGACGTCATTGCTGATCGCGGTGTTCGTGGTGTGGAAGATGACCGGTCTGACGTTCGACATCAGCAAGATCAATACGTTTCGTGGTGAGGCGCTGTTCTGGACCGCGATCCTGATCTCGAACACGCTGGGTACGTCGATGGGTGACTTCCTGGCCGACAGTTCCGGTCTCGGCTATCTCGGTGGCGCGGTGCTGATCACGGCGGTGCTGGCGGTGCTGGCCGCCTTCACGCAGGTGCGGTGGATTCCGAACGTGCTGGTGTTCTGGCTGGCCTTCGTGCTGACCCGTCCGCTGGGTGCGACGGTGGGCGACTTCTTCACCAAGCCGGCCGTGAAGGGTGGCCTCGGCCTGGGCACCTACGGTGCTTCGGCGGTGCTGCTCGCGGTGCTGGCCGGCTTCATCGTGTACGCCATGGCCGGCGAGCGCCGCCGCCGCGCGATCGCGGTGCCGGCCGCCTGACCCGCGCACTCCGAGATCGTTCGAACCCCGCAGCGCTGTTCTGGCTGTTGTGTGGGGACTTTGGGTGCGGAGCGCGCCGCAACTTCACACGCAGCGTTGTCTTGGCTGTTGTGTGGGGACTTTGGGTGGGGAGCTGCTTGCATCGTACAAAAAAGGGGCGGACCTGAGGTGTCGCGGACCTGGGGGAATTTTTATGAGAATTCATTAGGAAATCGGGTTGCGGTTGAGTTAGAAAATGGTTGCCCAGGTGGAATGAAGGTTGTTGACAGCCCATTCATAAGTGGCGCGCGGATTGTCTTCATCAGCAAGCGGCGCCGGAATTCGGCCGGGTCGCACAACGAACGGAGTCACCCTCGTGTCGATGAACTCGAACAAGATGGCGAAGCGGGCCGGCCTGGCGGTTGCGGGCGTCGTGACGGCCGGAGTGTTCGTGCTCGGCGGGTCGGCGATGGCCAGTGCCGCGACCTCGGCGCCGAAGGCCTCGTCGAGCGCGTCGTCGGACAGCGGCAAGCCGGCCCGGGGCGGGTCGGCCGACACCGCGGTGACCGGTGACGAGCTGGCGAAGGTGACCGCCGCGGTGACGGCGAAGGACTCCGCGATCACGGTGACCAGCGTGCGGATGGACCCGGACAAGTCCTACGACGTGGTCGGCACGAAGAACGGCGCGACGGTCACCTACGACGTCAGCGCGGACCTGAAGACGTTCACCGCGCGCAGCGGCCGCGGCGGCGGCAAGGGCGGCGGGCACGGCGGCAAGTCGGCCGACACCGCGGTGACCGGTGACGAGCTGGCGAAGGTGACCGCCGCGGTCAAGGCGAAGGACGCGACGATCACGGTGACCCGGGTCGGCAAGGACCCGGACGGCTCCTACGACGTGTTCGGCACCAAGGCCGGCGCCACCGTGATGTACGACGTCAGCGCCGACCTGACCACGTTCACCCAGCGGACCCGCACCGCCGGCAAGTGACCTCTCGCCCGGGGTCGCCGAGCCCGGCGACCCCGGAGAGGCCGTTCGCCGCGCCTAACGCTTGGTGATCAGCCGAGGCCTCCACTTCACGGTTGCGATGGCACAGTCACCTCGTGCGGCGGAAGTCGGTAACCTCCGGGAACTTCTGAAAACCAGCCGAAACGTACGTCGCCACGGCGCCGACGTTGCTGCTCGGGGTGCACACTGTCGCGCTGGACGAACCCAT
Organism: Actinoplanes palleronii; assembly: GCF_016862315.1. Taxonomy (GTDB): domain Bacteria; phylum Actinomycetota; class Actinomycetes; order Mycobacteriales; family Micromonosporaceae; genus Actinoplanes; species Actinoplanes palleronii. The sequence continues at coordinate 26,759 of NZ_BOMS01000088.1, forward strand.
CTGCTGCAATGCGGCGGCGGCGGCCACCGTGATGGCGCGGCCGTATCCGTGACCACGGTGATCCCGATGAACGCCCAGTGGTTCGAGCAGACCCGGTCGTCCTTCCCCTGCCGACCAAACCGTCACCGCGGCGACCGCGTCGCCGTCGCCGTCGTAGCCGACCAGGCACCGGGCCCGCCGGTAAGGCGGTGCAGCGGCCATCGCACGCCAGCGCTCCACAGTGAACGCCGAGTTGGCGAACGCCGCCCGCTGCACCGCGACCCGATCATCAAGGATCCGATCCCGAATATCGTGCGCGTCGATGACCTCGACCCGGAGCCCGCAGTCCTCCACCGGTTCGATCAGTTCGCGAGACAACGGGGTCCACGGTTCGTCGGCCGCCCAACCGCCGCGATCCAGGAGATCTCGAAGAGCAGTGCCGAAGCGGGCCTCGACGGCCCCGGTGCCGTCGGGCAGGACCCCCTGCTGCGGATCCGACAGATCGGCCAGCAGCCGGGCCGCGAACGCGGCGTCTTCGTCGACGCCCGGTGCGATGCCCATGCGGATCACCCCGTCGTCCATCATGCCAACGGCCAGGACGTGCCCGTTACGGGCCCACACCCTGACGGCCTCGGCCACCTTCCGTCGGCCGAACCTCCAGTGCCACCCGAGGTCGCCTGGATGAAGCTGGACCGGCCCGCCGGTGTGCTGCCAGACCGCCACTGCCTCAACGATCTCGCCCAACGCATCCGGCGTCGCAAGCTGCATCGTGACCGACATGCGCCGACCTAACCACACCACGGAGACGACGCAATTGGTTTTCACCGCCCGAGTGCCGGCCCATGGCCCGCGCGCATGAAGGCGGTCAAGGCAAACTGCAGACCAGACGAAATCAACCCAGCCAGATCCGAAATACTCTCATGACCGCATTCCGTGCGGCTGGTGAGTTCGGCCTTGTGGTCGCTCGTCTGGAGGTGGCGGGGGACCCTCGGAATGCGCGCAGGCGGGGCCGGTCGGTGGTTCAGGGGAGGTCGAGGAGGAAGAGTGCGCCGGCGGCGACCAGGCCGGCCTCGACCAAGAGGATGAAGGTGCGGTCACTGACCCGGCTGACGAGTCTCCTGCCTGCCCACGCCCCGGCGAGCGTGGCCGGGGTGAGGGCGGCGCCGAACCACAGCACCCGCGGGGTGAGCAGGTCACCGGCACCGTACACCGCGATTTTGGTCAAGTGCATGGTGAGCGCGGCGGTAGCCTCGGTGCCGATGTAAGCCGCCCGGGTCAGGCCGTAGGCGAGGAAGAACGGTGCGGTCAGCGGCCCCACCGAGCCCAGCAGCGCGGAACCGAAACCCGACGCCGCGCCGACGGCGGCGAACATCCGGTCGCCGGGCTTGCCGGTCCGGGGCCGCAGGCGGCGCCAGATGACGACGCCGATCAGGAACGCGCCGAGGAGGTGCTTGAGCGGGCTCAGCGGGGCGTGGGTCAGCAGCAGCCCACCGGCGACCGCGAGGGGGACGGCTCCGGCCGCGAACCACCCGACCAGTGGCCACCGCACCGCGTCGCGGTTGAGCCAGGTCCGGGAGCCGTTGCTGGAGAGCTGGGTGAGCGTCAGCATCGGCACGGCGAAGCGCAGCCCGAACAAAGCAGTGAACACCGGCAGCAGCAGCACGCCACCGCCGAACCCGGCGACGGCCGACAGCATCGCCAGCAGGAACGCCGCCGCCGACGCGATCACCAGGGTGGTCATGCCGGGGACGCTACAAGGGTGACCGGTTGCGCATGCGGCGGCTGCGCAACAACTCGACGGCGTTCGACCCGGCCACGGCGCGGTGATGCTGGTCGGCACGGGCGCGGCGGGTTGCACGTAGGCGCGCTGCCCGCCGTACGAAAGCAATGCGCTCTTGATCGTGGTGTCGGTCGCGCAGCCGGCGACGGTGATCGACCCGGACGGGCCGGGGGTGGGGGCGGCGAGCACAAGAGCGATTTTCGGTACGACCATGGCGCGCTGCCTTCGGGACGGCTCCTGGAAGCGGCACCGGTCTCGATCATGAGCGAGTGTGTTGTACCTTGCTGCCTGACTTGTCCGTCCACATAGGGAGCACGATGTCAGTCAATTTCTCCCGGCGCTCCGCACTCGGCCTCGGTGCCGTCGCTGCCGCGGCGACCGTCGGTGTCAGCTCGCCCGCGGAAGCTGCCGTGTCGGGTCCCGCGTCGATCAAGAAGGTGTACGAGAAGCAGAAGGCCAAGGTCGGCGGCCTGTGGCACACCCACATGGCGGCCGTGGACGCGACCGGTGCGATCACGCCGTTCGTCGAGGACGACGCCGACCACGTCACGTACGGCTACAGCGTGCAGAAGCTGGCCGTGGCGACCGCGGTGCTCGACAAGGTCGACCGGGGTGAACTCACCATGGGCACCAAGGTCGACCTGCAGGGCGACATCGTCCTCGACGGGTCGGGCATCTACTTCCTGCAGGGCACGTACGGCGACGACCTCACCGTGGCCGGGTTCCTGACCGCGATGCTGCTGGTCTCGGACAACACCGCGGTACGCCTGTGCGGCCGGCTCGTCCCCGCGCTGGAGATCAACGAGATCCTCGCGGCCAAGGGGTTCGTGCAGACCCGGGTCATCCCGGTGGCGAACCCGAACCGGTTCTACCTGGGGGTGACCACGCCGCGCGAGATGCACGACCTGCTGTGGCGCCTGGCGACCAAGACGCTGCTGTCACCGGCCTCGTGCGACTTCATGCTGCGGGTGACCCGTGGTCTCAGCGGCTACCACGACGGCGTGCGCCGGGTGATGTCGTCGCGGGAGCGCGAGCGCGTCGCGACGAAGTACGGCGCCGACTTCAACGAGCTCGGTGAGTCGCGGCACGAGGTCGGCATCATGTTCGACACCAACGGCGTGCCGCTGCTGACCTACGCGATGTTCGCCGAGGGCCTGGGTGACCCGCTGAACTACGGTGCGACGCACCCGGCGGTCGAGGCGCACGCGAAGATCGGCCGCGCATTGATCGACAACCTGCCGCCGACGCCGGGCGCCACGGTGGCGCCGCGGTCGAAGATTCAGCACTTCAAGCCGGTCAGCGGCGGCTGACGTGGCCGCGGTCATGGCAGCCGGCCGCTCGATGCCGCCTGCCATGACCGCGGCACCACGGCGCGCCGGCGTAGTCCTCGAGGACTACGCCGGGAGCCCGTCGACCGGCGGATGCGACCGGCCGCCGGCGCGCCCTAGATTCGGTACGTGAACGGTATGGACAGTGCGTCGGCACGTGCCTGGTGGGCTGCCACCGCGGACCCGTTGCCGCGGGCGGCGACCCGATGGCGCGCCTGGCTGCCGCACGTGCTGGTGGCCGGCTTCGCGGTGCTCACCGCCGCCGTGACGACCGGCCTGGCGTTCAGCCAGCCGGTCAGCGGCGCGGACCTGACCGTCTCGCTGCTCGCCTGCGCGGCGGTGGTCCTCGCGGTGTTCCGCCCGGTCCCGGCCTGGTGGTCGGCGATCCTGATCCTGATCGCCGGGGCGTTGACGACCGGACCGCCGTACCCGTGGGGTTACCTCGCGATGCTGCCGGCGGCCGGAGTGCTGTTCCTGCTGGCGCTGCGGGTCCGCGCCCGGGTGCTGTTCGCCTCGCTGGCCGTGGGCCTGCTGGCGCTGCTGGCCGCGACCGGATTCGACATCGGGGAGCATCGCGGATACGGCGTCCTCGGCCTGCTGACCGGCACCGACCCGGGCCGGGTCACGCTGCTGCTCGCCGGCGTCGCCGGGGCGGGAGCGCTGCGCCGGACCCGGCGGGTGAGCAGTGCCCGGCTGGCCGCGCAGGTGACCCTCAACGCCGACGAGCGGGCCCGGCGCATGCTGCTGGAGGAACGCGGCCGGATCGCCCGTGAGCTGCACGACGTCGTCGCCCACCACCTGTCGGTGATCTCCATTCAGGCGCAGGTCGCGCCGCACCTGGTCACCGACCCGCCGGCCGAGCTGCGGGAGAACCTCACCGGCATCCGGCAGAACGCCCTCGACGCGCTCACCGAGCTGCGCCGGGTCCTCGGCGTGCTGCGGGCCGGCACCGCGCCGCACGCGCCCCAGCCGGCCCTCGCCGACCTCGGCGAGCTGGTCGCCAACGTGCGCGCCGCCGGTCCCGCCGTCGCGATCGAGGTCACCGGGACGCCGCGCCCGCTGTCGCCGGGCGTGGAACTGTCCGCGTACCGGATCGTGCAGGAGGCGCTCAGCAACGCCATCCGCCACGCGCCGGGCGCACCGGTGCGGGTGCGGATCGCGTACCGTCCGGCGAGCCTCGGTGTCCGGATCGGCAACGCCGCCCCGGCCCGGCCGGGGCAGCCCTCGCCCGGTGCCGGGCACGGCCTGCCCGGCATGCGGGAACGCGCCGCCATGCTCGACGGTGACCTGGCGGCCGGGCCGACCCCGGACGGCGGGTACGAAGTCAGCGTGACCCTGCCGGCCCCGGCCGCCCCGTGACCGGCATCCGCGTGCTGATCGCCGACGACCAGATGATGGTCCGGCAGGGCTTCACCGTGCTGCTCGGCGCCGAGCCCGGCATCGAGGTGGTCGGGCAGGCCGTCGACGGCCTCGACGCGGTCGCCAAGGTCGCCGAGCTGGCCCCGGACGTCGTGCTCATGGACATCCGGATGCCGCGCCTGGGCGGCATCGACGCGACCCGCCGGATCTCCGGCGGCGCGGTCAAGGTCCTGGTGCTGACCACGTTCGACCTCGACGAGTACGTCTACGAGGCGCTGCGCGCGGGCGCCTCCGGGTTCCTGCTCAAGGACGCCTCGGCCGCCGAGCTCGCGCACGCGGTCCGGGTGGTCGCGGCCGGCGACGGCCTGCTCTCGCCGGACATCACCCGGCGGCTGATCGCCGAGTTCTCCCGCACGAGCGGCCCGCCGCGCGCCCCGCTCAAGGACCGGGTCGGTGAGCTGACCGAGCGCGAGACCGAGGTCCTGGCGCTGATCGCCCAGGGCCTGTCCAACGCGGAGATCGCCGCGCAGCTGTTCGTCGCCGAGCACACCGTCAAGACCCACGTCAGCCGGATCCTGACCAAACTCGGGCTTCGCGACCGGACCCAGGCCGCCATCTTCGCGTACGAGGCCGGCCTGGTCCGCCCCGGCGGGTAGTCCTCAGGAGTGAGGCCGGGGAGTCGCTCCGCGGACGGATGCCCGCCCGGTGCCGCAGTTCCTAGCGTCGTGCCATGACCAGTGAAGAGATCGTCGTCAGCCTCGACGAGGTACGCAAGGAGTTCGGCGACACGACCGCCCTGGGCGGGGTGTCGATGCGGATCCGCGCGGGGGAGGCCGTCGCGGTGACCGGGCCGTCCGGCTGCGGCAAGTCGACCCTGCTGAACATGATCGCCGGCCTGGACCGGCCGACCGCGGGAACGGTCACCGTGCGGGGCGAGGACCTGGGACGGCTGACCGAGACCGGGCTGGCGCTGTTCCGGCGCCGGCACCTCGGCATGATCTTCCAGTTCTTCAACCTGCTCGACGACCTGCCGGCCCTGGACAACGTCGCGCTCGCCGGCCAGCTCACCGGCGCGTCGGCCCGGCAGTCCCGGATCCGTGCCCTGGAGTTGCTCGGCGAGCTCGGCGTCGCCGCCCGCCGGGACAGCTACCCGGCCGCGTTGAGCGGCGGCGAACGCCAGCGGGTGGCCGTGGCCCGGGCGCTGATGAACCGCCCGGCGCTGCTGCTGGCTGACGAACCGACCGGCGCGCTGGACAGCCGCTCCGGCGAGGACGTGATGCAGATGCTGCTCGACCTGAACCACAGCGGGCAGACCCTGCTGATCGTCACGCACGATCCGCGGCTGGCCGCCCGCTGCGGGCGCATCGTCGAGATGACCGACGGCCGGGTCTCGCGCGAGCGCACCCCGGAGCGCGCGGCATGAGCGCCGTGGGGACGGCCGCGCGGTCGATCGTCCGGCGCCGCAAGGTGCAGACCTTCGTGATCGCCCTGGTGGTGCTGTTCTCCACCCTGACAGTGGTGATCGCGCTGGCCCTGCTCGTCGCCGCCTCGGCACCGTTCGACCGGGCCTTCGCCGCGCAGCTCGGCGCGCACGCGATCGTGACGTTCGACCGGGCCCAGGTCTCCGGTACACAACTCGAGCAGACCTCCGGCCGCCCCGGCACGGTGGCCGCCGGACCCTTCGACGCGGTCGTCCTGGAGGTTCCCGAGGATTTCCTGTGGCGGACAGCCGGACCACTGGTCGTGGTCGGTCGCCCCGGCCCGGGCGGCCCGGTCGACCGGCTCGATCTGGTGTCCGGCCGCTGGGCCACCGCCCCCGGCGAGATCGTGGTCAACTACCCGGCCGGCGGCGGGCGACCCGCCGACCTGCTCGGCGTGCCGATCACGGCGACCGGCGCGCCCACGCTGACCGTGGTCGGCTTCGCCACCAGCATGAGCGGCTCGGCCGACGCCTGGGTCGCGCCCGCACAGATGGCGGCGCTGCACCCGACCGCCCGGCAGATGCTCTTCCGGTTCTCCGCGGCGTCGACGGACGCCCAGGTCGCCGCGGGCGTGGACCGGGCCACCGCGGGCCTGCCGCCGGGTGCGATCACCGCCACGCAGTCCTATCTCACCGGCAAACGGGCGTTCGCCGCGATGGCCGACTCCTACCTGCCGATCATCACGGTGTTCGGGCTGCTCGGCCTGGTGGTCTCGGTGGTGATCGTCGGGAACGTGGTCAGCGGCGCGGTCGTCTCCGGCTACCGGCGCATCGGGGTACTCAAGGCCCTGGGGTTCACCTCACGCCAGGTGATCGCCGTCTACCTCGCGATGATCGCCACGCCGGCGCTCGCCGGGTGCCTGCTCGGCGCGGTGTCCGGCGCGCTGGTGGCGCCGGCCATCCTGAAGATCGCGTTCGCCGGTATCCACACCGGCACCGCCGTCATCGCCGTGCCCGCCTGGGTGCCGGTGCTCTGCGCCCTGGGCATGCTGGTCCTGGTGGTGCTCGCCGCACTGGTGCCCGCAGTGCGGGCCGGCCGGCTCTCCGCCGCCCGGGCGATCACCGCGGGCAGCGCACCCCGGGCCGGACGGGGCCTGCGCGCGCAGCGTTACCTCGCCGGGCTGCCGATCCCGCGCCCGGTCAGCTTGGGCCTCGGCCAGCTGGTCACCCGCCCGGGCCGGGCCGCGCTGACCGCCGTGGTGATCGTCCTCGGGGTCGCCACCGCGACGCTGTCGACCGGCCTGACCAGCACCATGGTCGCCTTCGCCGGGCTCGATCACGGCGACGGCGTGCCGGTGGTCGACGTGGTGGTCGGCTCACCCGGCAACCAGCACGCCGTACCCGAAAGGACCGACAAACAGATCGAAGAGCTTTTGTACGCGGTGCCCGGCGCCGATACCGTCACCGCGCGGGCGTTGCGCCAGGTCCGACTGCTCGGCCACCCGCAGCCGATCTATGTCAACTTCTACCGCGGTGACACGTCGGCGGACGCCGAGCAGATCGTCGCCGGGCGGATGGCGGCCGCGCCGGACGAGGTGGTGACCGGCCCGTCGTTCCTGACCCAGCACGGGGTGGCGGTCGGCGACCGGATCATCCTCGAACTCGGCGGCCGGCGCGTGCCCGTGACGATCACCGGCGAGTTGATCGGCAGCAGCCCCGAGGCGGTCGACGCCACCTGGGCGCTGCTGGACCGGCTCGCGCCGGGCACCCCGGCGGTCGACTACACGGTCACCCTGACCCCCGGCGCCGACGCGGCCGCCTACGCCCGGTCGGCCGCGGCGGCCGAACCCGGCATCATGGTCGCGGCGCGCGGCCCCGGCAACGCCGCCACCACGACCATCGTGACCTTCGCCGCGGTCTTCACCGTGCTGCTGGGCGCGGTCGCGGCGCTCGGCGTCTTCAACACGGTGCTGCTCACCACCCGCGAACGCCGCCGCGAGCTCGGCATGCTCAAGGCGATCGGGATGACACCGCGCCAGGTCGTCACGCTGACCGTGACGTCGGTGACCGCGCTCGGCGCGCTCAGCGGGCTGCTGGCCATCCCGGCCGGCATCGCCGCACACCGGCTGATCGTCGACCACGTCGGCGTGGTGGCGTTCCCGGAGTCGATGAAAGCGGTCTGGCACGCGCCGCAGCTCGCCGCCCTGGCCGTCGCCGGCGTGCTCATCGCTGTCCTCGGCGCGCTGGCCCCGGCCCGCGCGGCGGCCCGCCTCACCGTCGGCGAGGTGCTGCACACCGAATAGCGGTGGCTCACCGCACGACGACTGCGGCCGGGGTGCAGGTCCGTCGGTGGATCGGCGCGCGACACTGTGGTGTCGCCGGCGCCGTCGAGGACCGGCCGTCACAGGAAGGCCGTTCATGGCACCCACCTTCTCCGTCCAGGACATTCCGTTCAGCTGTCGCGGGTCCTGGTTCGGCATCTCCCCGGTGATCGCGGAGAAGACCTACGCGGACGACCTGCACCTGGTGTCGCACCAGACCGGCATGCATCCCGTGCTGCGGTTCGAGGCCCGTGACGGTGCCGCCCGCGCCGACCCGGCCGTCGTGGCGACGCCCTCGCGGCTGACCTGGCTCGGCGACGGCGGCCGCATCGACCTGGTTTTCGACAACCCCGACACCATTCGGGTACGAGGTGAAGGTCTCGGCCTGCGCCTCGCCGCGGCGGCCACCGAGCTGACCCCGTTCAGCGGCACCTACCTCTACACCGACCCGGTCGACGGCTCGCACGTCTTCACCTCGTACGAGACCGGCCGCCGGTACCGGGTCACCGTGCTCGCCGGTGACCCGGTGGTGGCCGGCTCGCAACTGCTCGGCGCGGGGGAGCGTCACGTCGACCTGCCCAGCGGGACCACGTGGGAGATCGCCGTCGAGGAGTACGCGACGGCGCGCGCCCGGTACTCCTCGACGGCGAGCTTCGAGCAGGTGGCTGACGCCGTACACCAGCAATTTGCTCTTTTCCTGGAAGCGGTCGCGCCGTGGCGCAGCGACCGCACCCCGGCCGCGGACCTCGCCGCCTACGTGATGTGGTCGGCCACCGTGGACCCGGGCGGTTTTGTCACCCGCCCGGCCGTGCTGATGTCCAAGCACTGGATGGACAAGGTGTGGAGCTGGGATCACTGCTTCAACGCCATCGCGCTGGCCGCCGGCGACCCCGGCCTGGCCTGGGACCAGTTCCGGCTGCCGTTCGACCACCAGGACCCGGCCGGCGCGCTGCCGGACTCGGTGACCCACTCCGAGGTGCTCCACAACTTCGTCAAGCCGCCGATCCACGGCTGGGCGCTCGGCCTGCTGCGTGCGCGCGCGCCCCTCGACCGCGAGCAACTTCGTGAGGTGTACGAGTCGCTGAGCCGCTGGACCCGGTTCTGGCTGACCGGCCGCCGGGCACCCGGGCACGAGCTGGCGCACTACCAGCACGGCAACGACAGCGGCTGGGACAACGCCACCACCTTCGACGAGCACCGCGTCCTGGAAACCGCGGATCTCGCCGCCTTCCTGGTGATCCAGCTGCGCGAACTGGCCAGGCTCGCCGCGGAGCTCGACGAACCGGCCGCCGCCCAGCGGTGGAGCGCCGCCGCCGACCGGATGCGCGACGCGCTGCTCGACCAGCTCTGGGACAGCGACCGGTTCATTGCCCGCAGCCCGATCACGGGGGTGCCCAGCACCAGCGCCAGCCTGCTCGCGCTGATGCCGATCGTGCTCGGCGCCGAGCTGCCGGCCGAGGTCGGTGCACGTCTCGCCGCCGGCCTGCGGGCGCATCTGACCGCGCACGGGCTGGCCACCGAACCGGTCGGCTCGCCGCACTACGCCGCCGACGGGTACTGGCGCGGGCCGATCTGGGCGCCGTCGACCGTGCTGATCGAGGACGGTCTGCGCCGGGCCGGGCACACCGAGCTGGCCGACGAAATCAGCCGGCGGTTCCGGGCGCTGTGCGAGAAGTCCGGGTTCGCGGAGAACTTCGACGCCGTGACCGGGGCCGGGTTGCGCGACCGGGCGTACACCTGGACGGCCAGCAGCTACCTGATCCTGGCCGCCGCCTGCGAAGGTCGCTGACCGCGGGCTCGCCGGGACCCGCCGCCGCGATCAGGCGTACCGCGCCCGGTCCGGCCGGGTGGTCGTCGCCGGGAAGTAGCAGCAGCGCATCCCGGTGTGGACCCGGGCGCGCAGGTGACCGCCGATGATCGCGTCCCGGTCGTGGATCCGGGTGATCGCCCGGCGGATGGCCCGGCCGGCGGCGAGCCGGGCGCGTTCCGCGTCGTCGGTGAAGTCGCGGGACCGGCCGCCGAGCCCGACGCCGGCGGCCATCTCCCGGACCAGCCAGTCGCGTTCGGCCCGGGCCCGCGCGACCTGCTCCGGCGGGCCGGCCGACTCCAGCTCGTCGATCTCGTCGCGCAGCCGGGTCAGCCGCTGCCGGTACTGCTGGATCGCCGTGCGGTCGAGCACCGGCTGGGCCGACCCGGCCGCGCGCGGCACCGGCTGGGCCAGCGCGGCCACGCCACTGACCAGCTCGATCGCCGGAATGTCGACCCTCGGGTTGGCCAGCAGGACCGCCAGGTGCAGCAGGCCGACGCTGTGCGCGACCAGCAGCCGGCGGCCGCCCAGGCCGACCCGCCACGACCGGCCGTCCCGGACACACGTCGCGATCCCCCCGTCCACCGTGGTCTCGTGGCCCGGCCACGCGTCGACCACCACCGCCGTGCTGACCATTCGTCGCTCCCCGTCGTCGCGGCCCCCGGAGCGGCGGCCGACGCCCCTCAGGGTGGCGAGGATCGTGTCCCGCGGTCGTGGTGCGGATGTCCCGTCCGGCCGGGACGTTCCGGCACCGGCGCGGCTGCGTCGGATATCGGTCTCGGTCGTTGTCCTCTGATCGTCGATCATGTCGCCTGTGCGACAGCACGGCCCCGGGACACTGCGCACACTGCATGAGGCCCCCAGCCGGAACCGCGTTCACTCTCGGAGGAGCCGTCATGTCCGCAGGTCTGCCCCAGGACATCAATCTCATCGTCATCGCCGTCTCGGCCACGAGCAGCCGGGCGCACCTCTATCCAGATGTGAAGACGCTGCTCACCGCCCTGGACGGACTGGTCGTGGCCGGTGGGTCCAACCTGCGGATGGAGTTCTTCGACAAGCAGGGGGTGCGGATGCACCCGGTGTTCGGCAAGAAATGGCAGCTGGTCGGCATCGAGGCCGGTGTCGACGGCCCGGAGCCGGAGATCCTGCTGAGCCGGCTGCGCACCGTCGTCACGGACATCGAGACCTTCCTGTTCGACCCGGTCGTGGCGGACGTGCTGGCCGGGATGAAGCTGACGCCGAAGCAGGCCGCCGCGCGGCTGCCCCGGCTGGCCGAGGTGACCGACCTGGCCGAGGCCCTCCGCCGGTGCGACGGCCCGTTCGGGCACGCCGACGCCGACCCGGGCGACAACGGCAGTCCGCTGCACAACCTGTTCGTCCACGGCATCCTCTGACCGCCGAGGTGGCCACCGTCCTGACCACGCCGGACCCGATCGCGGCGAGTGCGCCCGCCGGGGCCCGGACCGCGCTGATCACCGGGGTGGCGCTGCTGACGCTGGCGGTGGCCGGCCAGGTGCGCGGCACCGGTGAGGTGACCTCCGGGGTGATCGGGCTGACCGCGCCGATCGCCGTCGCGTACACGATCATGGGGGCTCTGGTGCTGGCCGGCGTACCCGGCCAGCCGGTCGGGCGGCTGACGCTGGCCGCCGGCGGGCTGGCCGCGGTCGCCACGCTCGCGGCGAGCTGGTCGCACTGGGTGGTGGCGGCCTGGCTCAGCCAGTGGCTGTGGTGGCCACCGATCGGGCTGATCTTCCTGGCCCTGCTGGTCTTCCCGGACGGGCGGCTGCCGTCGCGGCGGTGGCGGCCGCTCGCCGCCGGGCTCGCCGCGGCGACCGTGGTGGCGAGCGTGGCGCTGGCGCTGGCCGCCGCCGCCCATCCGTACACCCTGCTCACCGAGGTGACCGTGGTGACGCCGCGGGCCCGGCTGCTGCTGCGGATCGCCGCCGCCGCGATCGTGCTCGCGGCGGCCGGCCTGTTCGCCGTGCTCGGGTCGCTGGTCGTCCGGTGGCGCCGGGCCGCCGGGGAGACCCGCAGCCAGCTCGCCTGCCTGGTCGCGGCGGGCGCGATGCTGGTCGTCGGGCTGGCCCTGAGCGTGCTGAACCTGCCCGGCTCGTCCGTGGTGATCACGCTGGCCCTGCCGCTGGCGATGACGGTGGCCGTGCTCCAGCACCGGCTCTACGGGCTGGACCAGGTCATCCACCGGGGCATCGTCTGGCTGCTGATGACGGTGCTGGTGGTCGGTGGCTTCGTGGTGATCGTCGCGGGCCTGGGCGGCGAGGTCACCGGCGGGGACACCTCGATCGCCTCGCTGGTGGCGACCGGGCTGATCGCGGTGACGTTCGAGCCGCTGCGCCGGCGGGTGCAGCGCTACGTCGACCGGCTCGTCTACGGCGACCGGGACGACCCGTACGAGGTGATCGCCCGGCTCGGCGGGCTGCTCGGCTGGACCGGGGAGCCGACCGCGCTGCTGCCGCTGCTGACCGGGTCGATCGCCGGCTCGCTGCGGGTGCCGTACGTGGCGGTGGAGATCGACGGCCGGGCCGGCCCGCGGCTGCTGGCCGAGCACGGCACGGCCGGCACCCCGATCGAGGCCTTCGACATGGTGGCCCGTGGTGACCGGGTCGGCCGGCTGCTGGTGGCCACCCGCAGCCGCGGCGCCCGGTTCACCCGACGGGAACGCCGGCTGCTGCGCGACGCCGCGGTGCACGCCGGGGTGGCCGCCGAGGCGACCCGGCTGATCCGCGACCTGCAGGACTCCCGCGAGCGCCTGGTGCTGGCCCGCGAGGAGGAACGCCGCCGGCTGCGCCGCGATCTGCACGACGGGCTCGGCCCGGCCATCGCGGGCATGTCCATGCAGGTCCGCGCCGCGCAGAAGCTGCTGACCGACCCGGACCGCGCCGCCGAGCGCCTGCCGGAGCGGGCCGGCGAGATCCTCGGCACTCTCGCCACCGACCTGCGCACCTGCACCGCCGAGCTGCGCCAGCTGGTCGACCAGCTGCGCCCGGCGGCCCTGGATCACGGCCTGGCCGACGCGTTGCGCGCCGAGTGCCGGCGTTTCGACACGACCGGCCTGACCGTGCGGCTGCGGATCGAGCAGCCGCTGGACGGTCTGCCGGCCGCCGTCGAGGTGGCGGCGTACCGGATCGTCGCCGAGTCGCTGACCAACGTGGCGCGGCACGCCCGGGCCGGCGCCTGCCAGGTCACCGTGCGGCGCGGCCAGACCCTGCGCATCGACATCGTGGACGACGGCGTCGGGCTGTCCGCGGCACCCCGCAGCGGGGTCGGCCTGGACTCGATGCGTGAGCGGGTGGCCGAGCTCGGCGGGGAGTACGAGATCGGCCCGGCCCAGCCTCGCGGCACCGCCGTGCGGGTCGCTCTGGCCCTGCCCGCGGAGCCGGCGTCGTGATCGCCGGCCAGCGCGTGCTCGTGGTCGACGACCACCCGGTGGTACGCCGGGGTCTGCGCGCCATGCTGGAGAGCGAGTCCTGGGTGGCCACGGTCACCGAGGCGGCCACGGCCGCCGAGGCGGTGCGCGCGGCCACCGTCGGGCCGGTGCACCTGATCGCGATGGACGTGGGCCTGCCGGACGGGGACGGCATCGACGCGGCCGGCCGGATCCTGCGGGCCGCGCCCGGCACCCGGGTGCTGATCCTGACCATGGACGACGACGAGAGCGTGGTGGACCGGGCACTGCGGGCCGGCGCGCACGGTTTCCTGCTCAAGGACACCGATCCGGAGCTGGTGGTGGACTCGCTGCGGACCGTCGCCGGCGGGGGCGTCGTGCTCGGCCCGCGCACGGCGGGGGCGCTGCTCACCGGGATGCGTTCGGCGCCGGCCCGGGTCCCGGCGCCGTTCGACCGGTTGTCCGAGCGCGAACGTGAGGTGGTGACCCGGCTGACCACGGGGGAGAGCAACGCCCAGATCGCCCGGTGGCTGGGACTGAGCGAGAAGACCGTACGCAATCAGCTCTCCTTGATTTTCGCCAAGCTCGGCGTGACCGACCGGCTCCGGGTGGCCCTGCTGGCCCGCGACGCGGGCCTGCGGTGACCACGGAAATCGCCTCGGGCAGCCACCGGACAGCGGTGGCTGCCCGAGGGCCGGTCACTTGCTGATGACGACGATGGCCACCACGATCAGGACGACGACCCAGTTCAGGATGTCCTCGTCGGTGGGGTGGCCCGGCCCGGTCCCGCCGGGGCCGTCGGCCGCGACGATGAACTGGGTCATGTGGTCCGAGCCGGTCTGCAGCGCGGTGGCGAAGGACGGCGACGTCTTGGCCTTGGTCTGCACCTGACGCAGCAGCTCGGGAAGGAAGTCGGGTTCCAGGTTGGCCAGCACCGCGGGCACCGGCATGCTCCGGGAGATCTTCGGTTGCGGGCGGTCCTGACGCTGGGTGTAGGACAGGAAACCGAAGGCCAGCAGGGCCCGGGTTTCCGGGTTCTCGTTGACGGCGGCGTCGATGGAGTCGCTTCCGGTCAGGTTCGTGATCCGGCGGCGGACCCAGGCGAGCAGGTCGTCCGCGCCCGGGTCCCGGGGTGCGGACTCGGCGTAGGTGGCCAGGCTCGTCTTGAGCAGCCCGGTGGCGCCCTCGAGGTTGACCGCGCCCTGGTCGGCGTTGACCAGGTTCAGCACCCGGCGGGCGTGCAGCGCGGTCGCCGGGTCGGTGGCGGCCGACGCCGCGGCCGGCATGATCGTTCCGGCGGTCACGGCGGCCAGCGCGGCAGCGCCCCCGCCCACGATCAGTGTTCGTCGGTCCATGACGGTTGTTCCCTTTCCCTAACTGGTGAGAACCGGCAACGCGGCCTGGGCGACCGGATAGCTGGTCGCACTCACGGCGTCGTTGATGGCGGAGGTGTGGTCGATCGGCGGCAGCGGCTGGCCGCGCTTGATCCGCAGGACGACCGAGTCGTACCCCTGCGCGCCGTTGTAGGCGGTGCAGATGATCTCCACCTCGACCGGCTGGCCGGGCCCGGCGTCACCCCACAGCGGTATGTCGCGGCAGGACGGCTTCAGCCTGGTCAGGACCGTGGTGTCGGCCGAGGTCAGCGAGCTCCGCAAGCCCCCGGTCATCAGGCCCGCCGAGGTACGGGCGAGCAACGCGATCGGCCCGACCACGTTCACGGCGAAGCCGAGCTCGTCCACCGACGCGGCACTGCCGACCGTGGCGAGCAGCGACTGGGCCAGGGTGACGCAGTCGGTGGCGTTGAGCGCGAACAGTTGCCGGCTGTCCGGGCTGAGCGCGCCGATGTCGGCCACGTTGATCACCGCGCTGGTCGTGCAGGCGCGGACCTCGGCCGTGGCGAGCCGGTCGGTGTGCCGCATGATGTCGGTCTTGGCGGCGTTGACCGCGTCGATGATCTTCGTGGTGGCGTCGTCCAGCGTGAGGCCGCCACCGGCCAGCTTCTGGTAGACGTCGTACGCCTTCAGGGCGGCGCCGACGATGGTCGCCGGGTCGACGGCCTGTGCGGGCATCGGGGTGGCGGCCACCAGGGCGGCGGCGGTCATGGCGGCGATCGCGGTGGCGGCCGGCCGGCCGCCGAGTCGTCGGAACATCATCGGTCAGAAGTTCCGGTTCACGGTGTTGGTCCGGACCGAGACGACGGTGCCGTTGGCCTCGCGCACCGCGACCTGGCCGTGGATCTCGTCCTCGCGGTTGAACGGGAAGTCGTCCTCGTTCAGCGTTCCCTGGTCGACCAGCTGGCCGGGCAGGAAGTTGCCGAGGAACTGGTCGAACGGGAAGTCCTCGGCGTACAACGAAATGCTGGTCGGCGTCCCGCCGGTGCAGTTCAGCAGGATCCGGTAGACGGTGGTGCTGGGCCGGGCGAAGTCCAGCTGGCAGCTCGCCGCCAGCGCCGGGCCGCTGAGCCCGACGGCGGCACCGAGCCCGCAGCCGACGGCTAGCGCGGCAGCGGCGAACCTGTTCGTGGAACGGTGCATCTCATGTCCTTCCATCCGCGGAGGTGCGGTGTTCACGAAGGAGGCGTTCCGTTCCGTTCCATCGCCTGGGCCGTTCATACGACCCCGATCGGGGCTGTCGGATCGGGCCGGGATTTGGTCATAGTTGTCGGGAAGTTGCGGGCGTTCTGATCCCGGATCTGTCGAAGGGTCAACTGGTGGATCTTGATATTTTGGCGGTGACCGCGGCTGCCGCAGTGGTGCAGGCGGCGAGCACCGACGCGTGGACCCTGGTGAGCGGCAAGGTCGCCGGACTGCTGAGCCGCGGCGACCGGAGCCGGCGCGACGTGGTCGAGCACCAGTTGCTGCACACCCGCGAGATGCTCGGCTCGTCGCCGGGCAAGGAGTCGGCCGCCGCCGAGGAACAGCTGTGGGCGATGCGCCTGGCGGACCTGCTCGCGGAGCGCCCGGAGACCCGGCCGGAACTGCAGAACCTCGTCGACACACAGAAACCGCGGCCGAACGTGACGATCGGCCCCCACGCGTTCGTCGTCATGGGCGACCACAACCAGGCGCACCAGACGCATCACCATTACGGACCGTCGTCCCCGCCGCAGTGACCCGCCACGACGTGGACACCCGGCTGCGGCTGACCGACCGGATCTCCCGGATCGGCCTGCAGGACTGGATCTTCGGCGGCAGCGGCAAACGTCTCGCCCGCGCCGTCGCCGCGGTGGAGGCCGGGTTCGCGACCCCGCTGCCGGCCCGGCCGGTGCTGCGCCGCTACCGCCGGGCGCTCCGGCTGGCGCTGCGGGCCGACCCGCGCGAGGCGGTGGGCCTGGTCCGCCGCTACCACGCCAGGATCCCGGCAGACCGCTACCACGAGGCTTTTCGTACGGGTGACGCCGGCTGGCTGGCCGGCCACGTGGTCGACGGCGACCAGCACGCGTTCGCCGTGGTGCTGGAACTGGCCACCACGCTGTGCCTGCCCGACCTGCAGCAGCGCGCCCGGGACCGGATGTCCGCGGTTCTCGGCCGGTCGTCGGACGTGAACGAGGTGATCGGGCACCTGCGGCGCTGGTCGCAGCTGCAACTGCTGGACCTGGACACCGCGACCCGGGTGCTGCGCGGCTGGCTCGACCGCGCCACGCTGGAACGCGACGACCAGGTGTGGCAGGCGTTCTTCGGCGAGCTGCCGCAGTCGCAGGTGCCGGACCTGTTCGAGGTGCGCTGCTTCGTCGGCCGCGGCGTCGACGCGGTACGCCTGGCCGACGGCAGCGTGCCCCGGCTGCGTACCGCGGTGGAGGTCTGCGCCCGCTCCTCCTCGGTGATCGACGTGGACGCCGGCCTGGGCGCGGCCCGCCACCAGCGCTGGAGCGTCGAGGTCCGCAACCTGCTGGTGCGCCGCGGTGACCTGCTGGTGGCCGACCGGCTGTTCAACGAGGCGCTGCTGTCCTACCAGGAGGCCGGACGCGCGGACCGGGTCAGCGAGTGCCACGAGATGCGGGGCCGTCACGGCAGCGCGTTCGACACCTGCCCGCTGCACCTGACCGACCGGCTGATCCGGCTGGCGGCGCTGTGCCAGGACGACGTGCACGAACTCGCCGACCAGGGCGACTTCGCCGCCGCCATGAACCGGATCCGGGCCCTGCTCGGCCGGCTGGAGCAGGCGGCGCACTCCGCCGACGTGCTCGAACGCGACGGCGCGGCCGACGTCGTGGCCCGGTGCCGGACGGCAGTGGCCAGTCAGCGCGACGACGTCCTGAAGGCCGGCCGGCACCACTTCGGCGCCACCACCCCGATCGCGCACGCCGCGTGGAGCCGGTTCGAGGAGGCCGCCGGTGACCTGCTGATGGCGGCCCAGCAGGCCGAGGCCGCTCAGGAGTCGCACCGCGCGGCCCGGCTGTACCGCGACTGCGGGCAGTTCGGCCGCGCGGAACGCATCCACCAGGACGACACCAGCGTCGAGGCGCTGCGGGACCGGGCCGAGACCCGCAAAGCCGCCGGCGACGCGCTCGGGGCGGCCCAGATCCTCCAGCAGACCGCCGACTTCGACGCCGCCGCCGATCTCTACCTGCAGGCCCAGGAGTACGACGCCGCGATGGCGTGCCTGCACCAGCTGCACACCGACCGGGTCGTCGAGGATCCCCGTACCGTCGCCTGCCTGCGCGGTGGCGGCGACTACGAGCAACTGGTCGCGCTCTGCCTGCGCTCGCTCGCCGGTGGCAGCGGATCGGCGCGCGAGGAACTGCGGCTGCTGCGCGCCGACCCGATGGTGCCCGCCGCGCTGCACCAGGACATCGACACCGCGCTGCACGAGCTGGAAGCCGGCAAACGCGAGGCATTCGTACGGCTGGCACCCGGCTGGGTCGCGCAGGCCCGCGACGAGACCGACCGGCGCTTCGCCGGCATCTGGGGGCTCGACCTGGGCACCAGCACCTGCGCCGTGGCCGTCTTCGACACCGTCACCGACCGCGCCGTGCTCTGCCCGACCGAGGCCGGCGAGCACCTGTTCGCCGCGACGCTGAGCCGCGACGTGCACGGCGACGAACTCGTCGGGCTCGCCGGCGAGCGACTGCTCGCCGGGCGGCTGGTCGGTCACATCGCCGCGGCCAAACGCGCGATGGGCACCGACCGCACATTCGCCATCACCGACCGGGAGTACCGGCCCGAAGAAGTCGCGGCCCGGCTGATCAGTCACGGTCGTAGCGTTGTCGAACGGTTCCTGGCCGAGCGGGTCGCCGCCCGCGTCGCCGAGCTCGCCCGCGCGGAGCTGGGCCCCTTACCCGAGGAACTGCTCGCCGCGGCGGCACAGCGGCACGACCTGCGACTGTCGCGGTCCCGGGTGCTGGTGACCGTCCCGGCCTACTTCACCAACAACCAGACCGCGGCCACCCGGGCGGCCTGCTCGATCGCCGGGGTCGAGCCGGTGCTGCTGCTGCACGAGCCGACCGCCGCCTGCGTCGCGGCCTCCCTGCAACACCACCTCAACGGCGCGGTGGTCGTGATCGACCTCGGCGCCGGCACGCTGGACGCCAGCTACGTCGAGGTCGTCGACGGCGTGCACAACGTGCGGCAGGTGCTCGGCGACACCCAGTTCGGCAGCATCGACTTCGACCAGGCCATCGTCGAGGAACTCGTCGCCCGGCTCGGCCGCCAGGGCATCCAGGCGCCGGCGAGCGGACCGGCCCGGCAACGCCTCGAGGTCGCGGCCGAACACCTGAAGATCACCCTGTCGTCGGTCTCGGAGGCCGAGTACGTGCTGGTCGGCTACGCCGGCGACCGCGACGTCACGCTGACCCTGTCGCGCACCGACCTGGCCGGCGTGCTCACCGCCGCGCTGGGCCGGCTGCACCGCATCTGCACCCAGCTGCGCGACGAACTGCCCGGGACGCCGCAGCACCTGGTGCTCGTCGGCGGGCCGATGCAGTCGCCGCTGGTGCGCGAGGTGGTCGAGAAGGTCTTCGGGCTCAGCCGCACCGGCATCCAGGATCCGCGCACCGTTGTCGCGTGCGGGGCCGCCCTGCAGGCCGCCGTCATGGACGGCAAACTCCAGCAGCGACTGATCCACGACGTGACCCCGTTCTCGCTGGGGATCCAGGTCGCCACCGGGACCGGCACGCAGGAGTACTCCAGCATCGTCGAACGCAACGCCCGCATCCCGGTGACCCGGTCCGCGATGTACACCACCCACACCGACCGGGCGACCAGCGTCCGCATCCAGATCTTCAACGGCGCGGTCGACAGCAACTTCCTGATCGGTACGTTCTGGCTCGAAGGCCTGCCCCCGGCGCCCCGGGGAGTCCCGAAGATCGAGGTGACGTTCACCATCGACGAGAGCTGCGTGCTCGAGGTGACCGCCCGGGAGATCCAGACCGGGATCGTCGCGGGCATCAAGATCACCGACAGCACCCTGCTGGCGCCCGCGGAGATCGACGCGTTGACCCGCCGGCACCGCGAACTCGCCCTGCAGCAGGACCTGCGACAGGCCGGTGAGCGGCTCCGCCGGGAGCTGCGGGCCCTGGTCGCGACGGTCGCCGGGCGCGACGTCGATGCGGCCTGGCAGCGGTTCTGCGACCGCAAAGCCGCCCACCGGCCCTCGGCGCACGCCGACGCGGACACCCAGCGGACCCTGATCGAGGTGTTCCGGGACGCGAACCAGACCAGCATCGACCTCGACCTGGTCCGGGTGCCGCTGCGCGACCTGCTGACCAACGCCCGGCAACACCTGGACCGCCCGCCCGCCGATCCGGCCGGGGACCTGGCCACCGGGCAGCACCTGCTGCACGCCGTCCAGCGGCACCTGCCCCGGCTGGACCCGCTGCTGGCCCGGATCGCTCGGTGGAACGCCACGCTGGCCCGGCTCACCATGGCCGACCCCGACCCGCTGTGGCGCTTCCGCGCCCAGCACGACACCCGGGAGTACGCCCCGGCGCTCGACTCGCTGCGCGCCTACGGCGGACGGCTGAGCGACCCGCAGGACGTCACCCGGCACCTGCGGTGCCTGGCCGAGACCGGGCACGCGGACACCTACCGCCGGGTGCTGGCCGCGAACGCCGCCGTGCTCGGCCTGGTGCTGCCCGACCCGGACCGGCCGGAACGGTTCCTGGACCCGGTGCGCGACGCGCTGACCCGGGTCGAGGCCGCCGGCGGTCCGGCGGCGATCCGGCTCCAGAGCCCGGCCGGCACCGACCTGATCCGAATTGGCCATCCGAAGCTGCTGCGCGTCGGCGACCGGGTCTGGGCCGTCCGCGAGCACGGTGCGGCGCCGCTCACCGCGGTCGCCGGTGTCGTCAACCGGTTCGGTCCGGCCGACGGCACCGGCGCGCGGACCTTCGCGATCGAGATCGAGGGCCCGGTCGCGGACGGCCCGCTCTTCAACGACCTCGGCGAACTCGTCGGCCTCCGCACCGGCACCTGCGCGGTCCAGGTGGGCGGCCACGCACCGGCACGGTGACGTGGCGGCCGAGCGGGATCGGCGCCTCGGAAAGCACGGTGGACTTCCCGACCTTCACCGTGACGGCCGGCCGGTAGCGCGGCCGGCGGTCAGAGACGGATCCAGCAGTTCAGGGAGTCGCCGTGCGACTACGTCGCCCGCCGCACCAACGAGGCCGCTCAAACGCGAGATCATGCGCAGCTGAAGCGCTGGATCAGCAGACAGCTCTTCCGAACGCTGAACGGCGCCAACCCGGCTATCAGCAGCACGTGACAGCTATAGAAGCATCTTTATGAAGGTGGATGCCGTCACCAGTGTCGATGGCCTTGTCGGCACCCCCTGCCCGGCGAGCCGAGTAGGGGGTGCCGACCACCCGCTTTCAGGAGAGGGTCGGGCCCCGGGTGTTGATGTCGTGTGAGTCCATGGCGACCGGCAGTGCCTTCTTGTGGATTTTCATCGCTGCGTAGCTCGACGGCATGGGGCTGTGGGTCAATGCCTCAGCAATGGCGATGATCACCATCAGGGAAAGGGTTACGGTGAGCGATATCAATGCGATCTTGATGCGTCCGGCAGGAGCGAGGCTCGCCAGCGCCGCCGACACGAGGGCGAGGGTCAACACGATGACCGCGAGTTCGCCGACTTTCATTCATCCTCCTGGATTTGGCCTGAGGGATGTCATTCCCCTCCCCCTCTCAACGACCGCCAGCAGGCGAGGAAGCGTGCCCCAGTACGCCACGAAAGGGGTACTAGTCTTGTTGGAAAGTACGACTTATTGCGCTCCTGCGCTCAGGTGATAGGTGACGCGCTGCGCGACATCTATCGTGTGACGGTCCGGGATATCTGCAGCTGTAAAAGTACGATTTTTTGGCATCACTTGCAGAGGTTTGAGGGGACCCTTGGTGTTGGACGCTGCGGAGCAGGGGCGCGAAGGAAAGAAGTTCTACACGGCTATGCGCGGATTCGGGAGGTGGATCGCGACCGGCAAGCGTGGCGGGGCGGTGCGAAGCCTCGAGGATGTTGCTCGTGAGTTCGGAACCACTCGTGCGATGGCTCGGGACATCTGTCTGATCCTGCAGGCCAAGGGCATGGTGCAGATGAGGCAGCGGGTCGGCGTAACCATCCAGCCGATGGAGAACTGGGATTCGCTCAGCCGAGATGTGATTGCTTGGCGCATGCATGCTGACCGATGGACACAGCTCAGTGAGCTAACCGAACTACGCCTGGGCGTCGAACCGCACTGTGCACGGCTCGCAATTGAGCGTGCATCCTCGAGCCAGAAAGGCAGCCTGCGGAGGCTCGCGGATGATCTCCGTGTTGTCGGTGAGCGCTGGATCGCGGCTGACGAAGCGGTGGCCAACATCGACCGCGATTATCTCGATCTTGACCAGCAGTTCCATCGTACGATGCTGGCCGCGTCTGGTATCGCATTGCTGCGCGCCCTCAGCCCGGCATTCGATCTGGCCCTGGAGGTCCGAAACGGTAGTTTCGACTCCACAGACCAGGAGTCCGCAACGCCGCCGCAGCGGGTCTCACTTCTCCTGCACGAAGCAGTGGCGGCAGCTATCTATGACGGTCACGCAGATGAAGCGGAACTTTGCGCGGCATCGATCCTTCACGAGGTCCGGGGCAAGCTAACCTCGGACCTCGTGGACCGGTTGAAGGTGGCACTGGTCAAACTCCACCTTTACACCCCGGAGAACCAGGCAATCCTGACGGCAGCACGGCAAGACGACCTCTGGGCAGTCCCTTCTGCGGTCGGCCCCGGTCTCGCGGCCGGCGGGCTTGTTCCCGGCCAGTCGACGGTGTCGCGAAGGATCGCATCGTCTGCTGAATAAGTCCCAGGGTTTGCGCTACCCGCCATGGGCTGGGACGACGCGGTGCGGGGGCCTGGGTCTTGGCGGATCTGCCGGGTCCAGGGCGGCGATCACGGCGTCGACGGTGGCTCGGGACGGCAGGGCGCCGACGAGGACGTAGATCGGATGCAGGTTGAAGGCGCCGACGTTGTCGTTGACGGTCGGCATGGCGGCTCCCGGGGACGGGGTGACCCGGCCGGCGACGCTGGCGGCCGGGTCACGAAGGCGATGGGTCAGCGGGCCGCGGCGGTGATCACGGCGGTGATGGCGGCCGGGTTGCTGACCATCGACAGGTGCGGGGCCTTGATCCGCACAACCCTGGCGCCGGCGCGGGCGGCCATCAGTTCCTGCTCGGCCGGCGGGATGACCCGGTCGGCCGTGCCGATCACGTCCCACGCCGGGATCGTCGTGTAGGCGGGCGTGTTCGGCGACGGCTCGCCGAGTGCCGCGCCGGAGAGCGGCCGCTGACCGGCGGCCAGGCGCGCGGCGGTGCGGGCCGGGACGCCGCCGGCGAAGATGGCCGGGAACGCGGTCTGCTTGATGTAGAGGTCGGCGCCGACCTGGTCGAAGACGGTGCGGTCGCCGAGCGCCGATCCGGGGCTCTCGCCGGTCAGGCCGTTCACGGTGTCGCCCTGGCGGGGGACGAACGCGTCGACATAGACCAGCGACGTGACGTCCGGGTCGCCCGAGGCGGCGTTCGTGATCAGCATGCCGCCGTAGGAGTGGCCGGCCAGCACGATCGGGCCGGTCAGATGGTCCAGGTAGGCCTTGAGCGCGGCCGAGTCGGCGGTCACGCCGCGCAGCGGGTTGGCGAAGACGATCACGGCGTAGCCCGCGGCCTCCAGGCGCTCGGTCACGCCGGCCCAGCTGGAGCCGTCTGCCCACGCGCCGTGCACCAGCACGATCGTCGGCTTGACGCTGGTCGAATGGTGAGTGGTCGAGGCGTCGGCCGAGGCGGCGACGGTGACGGACAGGGCGACCGCGGTGATCGCCGCCAGGGCGGTACGGCGCAGTTTCATGATGATCCCCCGATTACTTGACGACGACGAACTCGAGCAGGGCCTGGTTGACCTGGTCGGCGTGGGTCCAGATGATGGCGTGCGGACCACCTTCGACGGACAGGTGCCGGGCGTCGGGCAGCAGCGTGCGCAGGCGCTCGCCGGTGGCCGGCGGTGGCAGGATGCGGTCCTGGTCGCCCTGCATGACCAGCACCGGCACGTCGATGCGGGGCAGGTCGTCGCGGAAGTCGGTCAGCCACGCCTGGATGCACGCGACCACGGCGATCGGGGAGGCGAGCAGGGCGGTGTTCCAGCTGGCGCGCAACCGGTCCGCACTGACCCTGGTCCCGCCGTACACGTCGTAGTTGTAGAAATCGTTGAGGAAACCGGTCAGGAAGGCCGGGCGGTCTCCCGCCGCGGCCGAGGCGAAGCCGTCGAAGAGCGCCTGCGGCGCGCCGGGCGGGTCCTCGTCGGTGGCCAGCAGGAACGGCGGCAGTGGGCCGAGCAGGGCGGCCCGCGCGATCCGGTCGCTGCCGTAGGTGGCCAGGTAGCGGACCACCTCGCCGGTGCCCATCGAGAAGCCGCCGAGCGTGACGTCGGTCAGGTCGAGGGCGGTGAGCAGCTGGTTCAGGTCGGCGGCGAACGTGTCGTAGTCGTAGCCGCCGGCCGGCTGGCTCGACTGGCCGAAGCCGCGCCGGTCGTACGTGATGACCCGGTGCCCGGCGGCGAGCAGCGCGGCCTCCTGCTTCTCCCACGAGGCCCCGTCGAGCGGATAACCGTGGACGAGCACGACCGCCGGGCCGTCGCCGTGATCCTCGTAGTGCAGCTGGATCGGGCCGGAGCTCTCCCGGCCCACGTCGATGAACGGCATCTGGTCTCCTGTATCTGCCGAGCCCGGACGTTCCGCGGCTCGGTGGATTCATCAGACCGTCGGCCCGGTCCGGGCACATCACGCGAATGCGGTGGGGAGATCGCCGCAGCGGGCCGGCCGGGGGTCGCGCGTTCACGCGATCGACGCCGTTTTGTCCATCTGTTCTACTCAGGAAGGAGCAGGTGAGGGAGGTTCTGGTTGTACTTTCATGTGACGGCGGCGCTCGCCGATCCGGCATCCGCGCGCGCCTTCGAGGCGGCCGGGCCGACATGGCGGGAGCTCAGGGACGAGAGGGTGATCATCGGCTCGTGGCGGTGTGTCGACGGGACCGGCATCTACCTGATCGTCGAGGCCGGTGACGGGGACGAGGCCCGGCGCTCGATGTCGCGGCTACCGTGGGTGCTCGACGGGACGGTGACGCTCTCGGTGACCGCAGTCGAGATCATTTAGGAGCAGCCTGATCCCGTACGACGTTGGCCAGCTGCACCCGCGATCGGACGCCGAGCTTGCCGAACACCGCCCGCAGGTGGGTGTTGACCGTGTTGGGGGAGATGCCGAGTTCGGTGGCGGCCGACCGGTTGGTGTGCCCGGCCCCGATCAGGTGGGCGACCAGTTGCTCGGTGTCGGTGAGCGACCACCAGCCGGTCAGCGAACGGACGGCGGCCGGTGTCTCCCGGCGCCGGCGGACCCCGAGGCGGGTCAGTGAGGTGGACGCCGCCCGGACGCCGGCCTCGGCGCCGGAGCGCGCGTAGAGATCGGCGGCCTCCTCCAGCAGCGGCACCGCGGCGCTCTGGTCGCCGGCCATGACGAGCAGGTCGGCGTGGTCGGTCAGGGCCCGGGCCAGCAGCAGTGGTCGCGGCCCGCCGCGCAGGATGGTGACCGCGGCGTGCAGCTCGCCGGCGTCGCCGTCCAGCATGCCGCCGACCTGCCGGGCCGTGCCGGTCCAGCTGGCCACCTGCTCGTTGTGCCGGGCGACCAGGCGGGCGTCCTCGACGATGTGCTCGGCCAGCGGCCGGTTCCCGGCGCGCAGCGCGATGTCCAGCAGCAGCGGCGACCAGGACGGCGACCACTGCGACGAGCAGTAGCCGTTCCGGTAGGCGGCCACGATCGGCATGATCATGCGGACCGCCGCGGTGGTGTCGTCGCCGCGCAGCGCCGCGGTCGCGTGCAGGATCCGCAGGCCGGTGGACCATTCGACGACCGGCGACGAGGGCAGGTCGCTCGCGGTGAAGTCGAGCGGGCCGCCCTGGTGCAGCCGGACCTCGGCGAGCACTGCGCCCGCGCCGACCCGGTGCGCCGCGACCTGGGTCTCCGGGGCCTGCCCGGCCAGGGCCAGGGCCAGCGCGCCGGCCGTGGTCAGCCGTCCGAGGTCGAGTTCCTGGCGGGCGGCGGCCAACATCACCGAGGCCTGCAGGTGCCCGAAGTCGCCGGCCGCGATCGCGCCCGCGCCGACCGCTTCCAGCAGGGCCGCCGCCTCGTCGAGCCGGTCGACGTCCTGCAACGCGCGAACCCGCTCGGCGGTCGCGGCCGGTGCCGGGGTGACCGGGGCGGCCACCGCCCGCCAGGCGTCCCCGAAGCGGGACAGCCGGCGCGCGGCGACCGCACGGGTGCTGGCCACGGTCTGACGCGTGGCCGGGTCGGCGGCGCTGTCCTCGAGGAGCTGTTCGGCCCGTACCGTCAAATCTTGCAGGGACTTTCTCGGCCCGGCCCCCGCTGCCGCGGCGATGGCCAGCGAGTCCAGGCGGGTACGGTCGGCGCCGGTGACGCGAGCGTCGGCGAGCAGCGGCGTGGCCCGTTCGGTCACCGCGTCGTAGCGGCCGGCCGCGACCAGCGAACGCATCGCGGCCAGATGCCACCACAGGCCCGGCTCGATCGTGGTCAGACAGGGACCGCTGGCCGCGGCCAGCACCGCGTCGGCGATGGTGACCACGTCGCCGTGCCGCTCGACGCCGGCCAGGATCTCGGTCGCGGTCCGCGCCAGGTCGCGCATCGACGCGCTGGACAGGTCGGCGACCAGCGTCCACCCGCAGCGGGCCAGCACGGCCGCTCCGGCCGGGTTCGCCGCGACCCGCTCGGCCGCCGTGCGCAGCACCCGGCGGGCCAGGCCGACGTCGCCCGCGGCCTCGGCCAGATCCAGGTGGGCGGCGGTCTCGGCCTCGCCGCCGGGCCGGTCGAGCAGGATGTCGGCGCAGCGCCGGTGCCGGGCGCGCCGGTCGGCCGCGTCGATCTCGGCGTAGACCGCGTCGCGCACCCAGGCGTGCGGGAACGCGACGGTCTCGCCGGCGCGGGTCAGCACGCCGCCGGCCCCGGCCTCGCGCATCAGCTCCACCGCCCAGCTGGGATCGGGCCCGCCGAGCAGTGCGGCCGCATCAGCCGTCGACAGCGGGCGCCCCCACACCGCGGCGTGCCGGACCAGGTCGACCGCGCCGGCCGACAGGGCGCCGAGCCGGCGGCGGACGGTGGCCCGCATCCCGACCGGATCCAGATCGTCCGGCCCCGGCGGCGTGGCATCCGCGGTCGTCAGCCCGCGGACCAGCTGATCAGCCCAGAACGGGTTGCCGCCGGCCGCGCCCAGCACCTCACCGGCCGGCACCGTGCCGAGCCGATCCCGGGCCAGCTCGTCGATGTCCGGGCCGGTCAGCGGCCGCAGCACGATCCGGGCGACGGCGGTGGCCGCCTCGGCCGCCTCGATGGTCTCGTCGAGCACCACTGTCGACAGCGTCCGGCTGGTCAGCATCCAGGTGACCGGCACGGCGCTGAGCCGGGCCGGCAGCATCTTCAGCGCGAGCCGGGTCAGGTCGTCGGCGATGTCGACGTCGTCGATGGCCACCAGCAGCGGCGTGGCCGTGGCGGAGGCGGCGAGCAGCTCGGCGATCCGGTCGATGAGCCAGATCGGCCGGTCGTAGAGCGAGGCCAGCTCGCTGAACGTCGTGCTGTCGAGCAGCGGCTCCGGCCCGGAACGCAGCGCGATCAGCAGCGCCGCGCCGGGAATCGCCCGGGTCTCCGGTCCGGCCTGGCCCATGCCGACCCGGAAGCCCAGTGAGCGGGCCTCGTCGGCGACGGCCCGGGCGAAGGCGCTCTTGCCGATCCCGGCCGCGCCGGCCACCGTGACCACCGCGCCCTGCCGGGTCCGGGCGACCCGGCGCAGCGTGCTCAGGGCGTGCGCGATCTCCGCCGACCGCCCGCGCAGCACCAGGCGTGCCATGGGTCCACATCCTCTCCGAGACGCGACCCGGACGTTATTCTGAACCGATCGGTCCGGCAAGCCGGAATGACTAACGTCCTAACCGGAGACCGGCTTCCCCGGCGATCGTCTCGGCCAGCTCGATCGCCCGCGCGGAGTCCATCCGGGACGTGGCGATCAGGCCGAGGTGCCAGGCGGTGAGCACGTCGGCGTGCCGTTCGGCCTGCTCGTTGGCCCGGGCCGCGTGCTGGAACGCGGCCCGCAGCCGGGCCTGGAACTCCAGCACGGTCGCGGTCGCCGCGTCGTCGAGATGGCGCAGCTCGGCCGAGGTGTTCAGGACCAGGCACCCCCAGGTCGAGCCGGCCCGGAAGTAGTCGGCGAAGGCCCGGAAGAACGCGACGATGTCGTCCGGGCCGGCATCCGGGCGTTCGAGCGGCGCGAGGAACGGGCTCATCACCGTGTCGATGTAGTCGCGCAGGGCCCGGTCGAACAGGGCTCGCTTGCTGCCGTACGTCTCGTACAGGCTCGATTTGCTCAGCCCGGTGGCGCTCTGCAACTGGGCCAGGGAGCTGGCGACATACCCGTTGGCCCAGAAGACGTCGCGGGCCGCGGTCACCACGGCCGCGTCATCGAACGCCTTGCTCCGCGCCATGATCGCCAGGCTACCTGCGGGGAATCACGCGTCCGCGTGACGTACGCAAGCGTCGGTCGTCAAAAGCCCGGCGGGCGCCCTCGCGTGTTCAGGGGATCCGGCATCCGCGGCCCGTTGGTGAGCTTGACGCATGCAGATCGAACGCACACCTGTCGTGTTCATCCACGGCCTCTGGCTGCACGCCGCCAGCTGGACACCCTGGCTCGAGATGTTCCGGGAGGCCGGTTACGACCCGATCGCGCCGGGCTGGCCGAACGAGCCGGACACCGTCGAGGGTGCCCGGGCGAACCCCGACGCGGTCGCGAACACCAGCATCGACGACGCCGTCGGGCACTACGCCAAAATCATCGCCGAGCTGCCGGTCGCCCCGATCATCATCGGACATTCGTTCGGCGGCATGGTCGCCGAGAAGCTGCTCGGTCAGGGCGTCGGCGCCGCCGCGGTGGCCATCGACCCGGCCCAGATCAAGGGCGTCCTGGCGCTGCCGCTGGCCCAGCTGCGCTCGGCGCTGCCGGCCCTGAAGAATCCGGCCAACCTGCACCGATCGGTGTCGCTGACCCGCGACGAGTTCCGCTACGGCATCGGCAACGCGCTCACCCCGGAAGAATCCGATGCGCTGTACGACGCGTGGGCGATCCCGGCGCCGGCTCGCCCGCTGTTCCAGGTGTCCGCGGCCAACTTCGCCCCGCACTCCGAGGCCAGGGTCGACACCGGCAATCCGGACCGCGGTCCGCTTCTTCTCATCTCGGGCACGAACGACCACACCGTCCCGGACGCCAGCACGCGGTCCAGCTTCCGTCAGTACCGGGACTCGGCGGCGGTCACCGAGCTACGCACGTTCGAGGGGCGCGGGCACTCGCTGACCGTCGACCACGGCTGGCGCGAGGTCGCCGGGGTCGTCCTGGAGTGGCTGGCCGGGCAGGGGCTGCGCGCATGATCGAACACCGGATCACTACCGGTCGGGGCCACGTGTTCGCCGAGGAGTATCCCGGCGACGGACCGGCGATCGTGATGACCCACGGTTATCCCGACGATTCGCGGATCTACCGCAAGCTGCGGCCCGAGCTAGCCGGACGCCACCTGGTGACTTTCGATTTCCAGGGGTACGGGCGGTCCGCGCGGATCGTGGACGGGTCGCGGGAGAACGACCTGGCCGCCGTGATCGAACAGCTCGGGCTGGACCGCCCGGTGCTGGTCGGCCACGACTCCGGCGGTCCCGTGGTGATCAACCACGCGCTGGACAATCCGGGTCAGGTGAGCCGGCTCGTGCTGCTCAACACGTATTTCGGGGCGTCGCCGACACTGCGCTTCCCGGAGTTCATCCGGCTGCTCGCCGACCCGGCACTGACCGGGCTGGCCGACGCGGTGCTGGCCGACCCGAAGATTCTCGGCTGGATGCTCACCTTCACCGACGGCCACCTCAACCCCGGCCCGCCCGACCCGGCGGGTGTGGGGGCGACGGCGATCCTGCCGCAGTTCTACGGCGAGGCCGGGCGTCAGAGCGCGGCGATCGCGGCGATCCGCGGGTGGACCGCGGAGCTGTTCACCGACGTGGCCGCGCAGGAGATCCGGATCGCGGCGGGGGAGCCGGCCAAGCTCGACGTCCCGGTCGACGTGGTGTTCGGGGCGGGCGACCCGTACTTCGACGACGGCGTCGCCGGGCACCTGTGGTCGCTGTTCACCGGCGCGCGGCGGCACAAGGTCGAGGGCGCCGCGCACTGGCCGCAGTGGGACCGGCCGGGCGCGGTCGCCGCCGTACTGAAGGATCGGTCATGACCGCCCGGACCAGCCCTTATCTGAGTTTCGGCGGCAACGCGCGCGAGGCCATGGAGTTCTACCGGTCGGTCTTCGGCGGCAACCTGCGGATCGTGGCCAACGCCGACATGGGCACGTCGCCGGACGACCTGGTCGCCCACGCGACGCTGATCGGCCCGACCGGCGTGGTGCTGTTCGGCGCGGACACGGCGGTGCCCGCGCCGGGTGCTGAGGTCGCGCTCGGTGGTGACGCGACCGAGCTCGGCGAGTACTGGGAGCGGCTGGCCGCCGGGGGCACGGTGACCACGCCGTTCGGCCGGTCGCCGTGGGGCGCGCTGTTCGGCCGCTGCGTCGACCGCTACGGCGTCGCCTGGCTGGTCAACGCGACCGGCTGACGCCGCGGTCAGGCCGGGCAGTCGCCGGTGTGCGGGGCGACCGAGAACTCCCCGGACCTGATCGGCCGCCCGCAGGCCTGGCAGCGCACCTCGGCGACGAACACCTCACCGCAGACGTCGTGGATGAAGTCGACCGTCGGCACGTCGTCGTCGCGGTACAGGTCGCCCCAGCGTTTGAGCACCAGGATCACCTGCCCGAGATCCCGGCCCTTCCGGGTCAGCTCGTACCCCGTGGCCGCGCCGTCCTGCGCGGCCCGGGGCTGCAGGATCCCCGACTCAGTCAGCTTGCGCAGCCGCGCCGACAGCACGTCCTTGGGTGCGCCGACGGCCCGGTGGATCTCGGTGAACCGTGCCGCGCCGAAGGCCAGCGCCCGCACGATGTGAAGCGACCACCGGTCGTCGATCGCGGCGAGTGCGACGGACAGCGCATCCGGCAGCGGTTTGATTTTCAAACCATCCGCGCTACTGTTCTTCTGGTTGGACATTCAAACCACTCTAGTCGAGGAATCCGACATGTCATCACCTGCCACGAGTCCCATACCGTCCCGGGACACTGAGCACGCGGCCTGGCTGGCCCTGGTCGTCACCGGTCTGATCATCGGCATTGCGTTCATCGCCGTGTATGTCGGCCTGCAACGCGACCCGAAGCCCCGGCACCTGCCGATCGCGGTCGTCGGCGCCCAGCTGAGCACCGCCCTGCGGACCGGCCTGGGGGAGTCCGTCGAGATCACCCAGGTCGCCGACGCGTCGGCCGGCGTCGAGGCCACCCGCGCCGGTGACGCCATCGGCGTGCTCGACGCGACCTCGCCGGCCGCCGTGCGCTTCCAGTACGCCGGCGCCGCCGGCTTCAGCGAGAGCGGCGCCGCCCGAGCCCTGGTCGCCGGTGCGGCCGCGCACGCCGGACTGACCGTGCAGGAGAGCGACATCGTGCCGCTGGCCCGCTACGACAGCCGCGGCCTGTCCGCAATCTACGTCGTCTTCGGCGTCACGCTGTCCTCGTTCGTCCTGGCTCAGGGCCTGACCGGCGCGGCCGCCAAGGTTCGGCTGCGCCACCGGCTGTACGCCATGGGCGGCTTCGCCGTCGCGATCGGCTTCGGCGCCGCGATCGTGGCCGGCCCGATCTACGGCTCGCTGGCCGCCCCGTTCCCGCTGCTCGCCCTCTCGCTGACGCTGCTCTCGGCGGCCAGCGCGTTCGCCACCAAGGCGCTGGGTGCGTGGCTCGGCCCGGCCGGCATCGGTCTGGCCGTGCTGCTGCTGACCACCGTCGGCAACGCCACCAGCGGCGCCACCATCGGGTACGACCTGCTGCCCGGCTGGGCCCAGGCGGTCTCGGCGATCCTGCCGCCGGGCGCCGCGGTCCGCGCCGTGAACGAGTACGGGTACTTCGACGGCTCGCACGCCGTATCGTCGCTGGTGGTGCTGGCCGCCTGGTTCGTGCTCGGGCTCGGCCTGGTCCTGCTCAAGCAGTACCGCACCGACCGCCCGGCCACCGCCGCCCCGGCGATCGCCGAGCCGCAGCTGACCGCGCAGGGGGCGTGATGAGCACCGTCGAGAACCTGATCGCGCGCAACGCCGGCTTCGCCGTTCAGCAGTTCGTTCCCGGACTGAAGATCAACCCCTCCGGCCGTACGATGGTGATCGGTTGTGTCGATCCTCGGGTCGACCCGCTGCTGGTCCTCGGCCTCGAGCCCGGCGAAGCGGCGATCATCCGTAACGTCGGCGGGCGGGTCACCCCGGCGTTGTTCAAGACGATGAAGATGCTCGGCCAGGTCGGCAAGGCCAACGGCGGCGCGCCGGGCGGCGACTGGAACCTGATCGTGCTGCACCACACCGACTGCGGGATGACCGACCTGGCGGCGTTCCCGGACCTGCTCGCCGAGTACTTCGAGATCCCCGCCGACCGGCTGCCGGACAAATCGGTCAGCGATCCTTTCGGCTCGGCCCGCCTCGATGCCTCCCTGCTCGCGTCGCCGGACTCGCCGGCGCACGGCTGGCACGTCACCGGCTTGGTCTACGACGTCGAGACCGGCTTGGTCCGCCGCACCGATGCCGATGCGTGAGCCCGGCGACCCGGGGCCGGCGGTGCCACCGCCGGCCCCGGCCGGCTGACGCCGAATGGCTGACACGGTGCTCAGGGCCAGCGGTGAACATGGATGTTCCGCCAACGGCTCGCGCCCGTAGGGCCTTGTCGGGCGCCGCTGGGCCGGGGTTCGGACGTGCGGGCGCAGGGCGCCCGGGCGCGGTGCCCGGCCGTCAGCTGCGGGCGTTGCGAAAACGCTCGACTATCGCGGCCAGCACGTCCATTTCGGCGGTCAGTGCCGCCCGCCCGGCCGGGGAGATCGCCGCCCAGGTGCGCGGCCGTTTCCCCTCGTGTCCCTTCTCGATCGCGATCAGCGACTGCCCGGCGAGGGTCTCCAGGTGCCGGCCGAGGTTGCCGTCGGTGAGGCCGAGCAACCGCTTGAGATAGGAGAAGTCGGCGCGGCCCGCCTCGTCAAGCACGGTGAGAAGAGCGAGCCGGGACTTCTGGTGCACCAGCTCATCCAGCTCAAGCGCAGGATGCGACGCCGGCCCGGAACCGGGAAGCAAGTCAGGAACAGGAAGCGCTCCGGACTCGGGATGTCGCATCGGAGCGGCAGGCGGCCCCGGCTCGAGCCGCGACGGGGGGCTGCTGAGCGTGCCCAGTCATCCGATGGTCCTCTCGCGTCCGCGCCACACGAGACCCAGCACGATCAGCGCTACCCCGCCGGCGCCCATCACCACGGGGTGCAACCAGCCGCCGGGCACCGGGCCGCCGAAGGCACACCCGGCGATCATCACGGTGCCGATGATGCCGGACCGGACCGCGAGCGGCCGGTTGCCCTGCCGCACGGCCAGGACGGTCAGCACTGTCGCGGGCCAGAGCAGTAACTTCGTGAACGGGAAGAACCACACGATATTTCCGGCGAGGACGACGGCCGCCAGAAGGACGGCCGCTTTCCCGTACGAGAAAGGACCCGCACCTACCCCCGTGCACCTGCGGCGCACCCGGTCGATACCAGTAAGCGCCAGAAGTGCAACCAGTATGCACAGCGGCATGTTGCGGCAATGGCTGTCGCCGACCGCAAGCCGAAGATCCGAGTCGAGGCCGTCGAGGGCCGGCTCCATGGCGATTCCATGGTCGGGGACTGGCCCTTTCCGGTCGGTGGTCCCGGCACCCTGCTCGGCCTGCCCAGGACTGCCCTGCCCCGGCTGTGAACCAGGTGAAGGGCAGGGTGACCGCGTGGGAGGCGGGTCTGCCGGTCGGCCCGCGGCGAGTAGGCTGATCGTTCGTCATCGGACGGGGGAGGCCGGCGTGGACTATGGCGACAAGCTCTTCTGGCTCTCGGTGGTGATTCAACGCAAGTACGCGCAGATCTGCGCCGAGCTCGACCTGACCCCCTCGCAGGCCACGCTGCTCTGCGCCGTCCGGAACGAGCCGCGGCAGATGGCTGACCTCGCCGCCGCGTTGGGCATGACCAAGAACGCATTGAGCCAGCTGGTCGATCGCACCGCGCGGCGCGAGTTGGTCGGCCGGGCAAGCTCGGCCCAGGACCGACGGGTCGTCATGCTCAGTGTGACGCCCACGGGGAAGGTGCTCGCCGAGGCCGTCTACGCCGAGGTCGCCAAGCGCCTGCCCGAGATCGCGAGCAACCTCGGCGCCGACGATCAGCGTGATTTCGAGCGCGTGGCCACCGCCATCGTGGACACCTCGGACCTCTCTCCGCCCACATCGAGCCAACCCCTCGCACCGTGAGGTCCCGCTGCACCCGCACCTTGACGATGTTCATGCCGTGAACTAGTTTCGTTCACGCCATGAACTAGTGAAGGGTGGCAGCGGTGAGCACACAGACGATCGGCACGATCGCCGTCTTCGGAGCGACGGGGCAACAGGGCGGGGCGGTGGTCGATGCGCTGCTGGACCACCGGGCGCGGGTGCGGGCTCTGGTCCGCAACCCGCAGTCCGGCCCGGCTCAGGCGCTGGCCGCCCGCGGCATCGAGCTGGCGGCCATCCGGATCGACGACCCGGCGTCGCTGGCCGCCGCGCTGGCGACGGTCGAGGCGTTCTACTTCATGACCCCGGAGGCGAACAGCCTCGACGAGGTCGAGGCGGAGATCCGCGTCGGCACCGCGCTCGTCGACGCGGCGGCCGCGGCGCGCGTCCCGCACGTCGTGTTCAACTCGGTCTTCGGAGCGGACCGGGAGACGGGTGTGCCGCACCACGACTCGAAGCGCCGGATCGAGCAGCACCTGGGGAAGTCCGGCCTGAGGGTCACGATGGTTCGCCCGACCGCGTTCATGGAGGGCTTCGCGAGCGTGATGGCACCGGGCCTGGAGCATGGGGAGATCGTGCTGAGGCTGCCGCTGCCGGCGGACGTCGCCCTGAAGATGATCTCGATCAGGGACATCGGCCGGGTCGCCACCGCGCTCCTGCTCGACACCGCGGCGGCGCCCGGCGGAGCCGTCGAGCTCGTCGGCGACGAGCTGACCGGCCCCCGGATCGCCGCGGCGTTCGGCGCGCGCGCCGGGCTCCCGGGACGCTACGAGGCCCTCCCGTTGAGCGTGCTTTCCAACGACCTCGACAGGGCGATGTTCCGTCAGTTCGCGGAGGCGACGGACTACCCTTCGGACCTCGCGGTGGTGCGCTCGATCGAGCCGGCCACCCTGGACCTGGTGGGGTGGATCCGAGCTACCGGCTGGACCGCACCCGCGAGCGTGGCTGGCTCCTGAGCCTCCGGCCGCGATGAACGCCCCGCTGCCCCTGTTCTAGGGCCTGCCCACGCCGGCACCCGCGGTGACGGTGGCCTTCACCGTGGCCGGGGCGTCCAGGGTGTAGGAGTAGTAGGTCGAGGGCTCCTGCACGGTGCCGCTGCAGACCGGGGTTCCGGACTCGCCGGTGAAGACGTTGTTGCGGGCCACGCACCGGCCGGCCGGTCCGGCGTAGGTGTTGGTCACCGGCTCCTCGACGTCTTCGAAATAGTTGCCCTCGACCAGGCAACCCGCGGTGTTCTGGCAGGCCACGCCGGTGTCGGTGTTGTAGAAGTAGTAGTTGTTGTAGACGTGCACCGGCTCGCCGAAGCGGACCCGCGGGTTGCGTTGCGGCGTCGCGTCGAACCAGTTGTGGTGGTAGGTGACCTTGAGCCGGCCGGTGTCCTGCGCGCCGTTGGCGTCGTCGTGGCCCAGCAGCATGTTCTTGGTGTGGTGGTGGGTGTGGTTCCACGACACGGTCACGTAGGACGAGCCGCGCTTGATGTCGATCAGCCCGTCGTAGCCCTGCGCCAGGTCGTTGTGATCGATCCACACATGATGCGAGAACATCTGTACGTTGATCGAGTCGTCACTGGCGTTGCGGAACGTCAGGTTTTGGATGATCACGTTGCGGACCGCGTCGGCGGGCGGGGTGGTCACCGCCGAGACCGGCAGGCCGATGTTCAGCCCGCCCCCGGTGATGCCCGCCGTCGAACCCACCCCGACGATCGACTTGTTGCTGGTCACGTCGTACATCCCGGCGGGCAGGGTGATCGTGCCGGTGACACAGATGGTGAGCGGCCCGACCCGCGCGAGGGCGGCCAGCAACTCGGCGGCGGTACCGACGGCGACGACCGGTCCGCCG
Organism: Actinoplanes palleronii; assembly: GCF_016862315.1. Classification (GTDB taxonomy): domain Bacteria; phylum Actinomycetota; class Actinomycetes; order Mycobacteriales; family Micromonosporaceae; genus Actinoplanes; species Actinoplanes palleronii. The sequence goes on from NZ_BOMS01000088.1 coordinate 62,921, forward strand.
GCGCCACCGGTCGTGCCGTTCTGGCCCCACGCGTCCACGGTGGCGAAACCGGCCGGCGCGCCGGTGACCGCGCACGTCCCGGGTGTCGGGGGCGGGGTGCTCTTCGGCGGCGTCGAGGAGCTGGGGCTCGGCGTGGGTACGCCGGTGTCCACGGTGACGTCGTCGTAGGTGGCACTCGCGTATGCGGCGACCAGCCCGATGCGCCCCGACCCGAACGTGCTGTCGGTGGCCTGCAGCAGCGGCGCGCCGTCGACCGTGCCGCGCAGTGTGGTGCCCTGCACGCTCAGGGCCAGGGTGTGCCAGGTGCCGGTGGCGGCGCCGGCCGCGGCGGTCGCCAGCACGGTCGCCGTGCCACCGGAGACCTTCTGCAGCTGGGCGGCGCCGCTGCCGGTCAGGACCAGGGCGTAGTACGCGGTCGAGGACTGGACGCGGGCCGCGACTCCGATCGTACGATCACCGGTGGTGAAAGCGATCGGTTTGACGCGGACCTGGAGCGTGTAATCGGTCCAGGTTGCGGTGCCGGCCAGGATTCTGGCGTTGGCGCTGGTGCTCGACTGGCGCAGGGCGGGGGAGCCGTCGGTGACCACCGACCAGGAGCCGCCGGACCGGCTCCAGCCGTTGGCGTCGCCGTCGTCGAACGTGTCACCGAAGACGGTCTCGGCGTGGGCCGGAGCGGTGAGCACCGAGCCGAGCAGCGCGGCGGACGCGGCCACCGCGACCCCGGCGACGATCCCTCGCATGCGTGTCATGGCTGATCCACCCTCGGGTAGGAAGCGCTTTCCCGCTGCTTAGCAAGCCGACCATAAATTCAGCCATCGGTGGAGGTCAATGCTTTGGGTTTGCAGGAATGTTGCAGCCCGGCCCGATCAGTACTTGGTGTAGCGGGCCCAGTCGTAGCCGGCGGTCAGGGTGTGGCCGGGGTAGGTGAAGGGCTGCAGCCAGCTGTCGACGCCGATGCCGGGCCAGAGGTTCATCATGATGCGCTGCGGGTGGGTGGGCAGCGGCCCGCGTGAGCCGTTCTCCTGGTGCACGAGCCGCCCGTCGACGAACCAGTTGATGGTGCCGCCGTTCCACCACTCGAAGGCGTAGTCGTGGTAGCCGGCCGCGGCGTCGAAGCCCAGATTGATGACGGTCTCGTGGCCGCCGACCCCGTTGGTGAAGTAGTTGAGCTGCAGCTGGGTGGTGTTCTTGCCGAGGATCTCGACGTCGATCTCGTCCCAGGGCTGGCCGTCGCTGGGACCGGTGTAGGTGAAGAACGAGGTCACGGTGCCCGGGTTCTTGACCGCTTTCAGGCGGGCTTCGAAGCGACCGTACGAGTACAGGTCGGTGGTGCGGTACTCGCCCGCGGCGTACGGCTTGCCGGAGCAGCCGCTGGGGCAGGAGCGGGTGTCGAGGCTGAGGTTCAGCAGGCCGCCGCCGACGGTGGCGTGGTCGGCGCGCCAGCCGGCGTTGAACATCGACCCGTTGCTGTAGCCGTCGGCCTTGTACCAGCGGCCGGTGTCGAAGGTGTCGAAGTTGTCGACGAAGCTGGGGCCGATGGCGGCGTGGGCGGGGGTGGCGCCGGGGCCGGTCAGGGTGGCGACGAGGCCGAGGACGAGGCCGGCCAGTGTCGTGGTTCGAGCGTTTCTCATCGACGTCTTCCGTTCTGCCGGGGGATGGGGGAGTCACCTGAATGGAAGCGCTTCCAGTTAATTACCTCAATGTAAATTTTGTAACCGCGCGGTTAACGCTTGTCAAGGAGTAGCTGGCTGCCCTCCTGCAGCCCTGACATCGGGTGGCGTCCGGAAACCTGGTCTTTACATCAATGACCGTCAGTCGTACCTTGGCACCGGAAGCGCTTCCAGAGCGTTCTCGGCGATCTTGAGGAGGCGGCATGCGCAGACGGGCAATGCTGGGCGCGGCGGCGGCCGCGGTGGCGGTGGTGGTGACCGAGGCCGGCGGCGCAGACGCCGCCGTGGCGGCGGGCCGGGAGACGACGACCCGGTATACCGGCGTGTTCCGTGAGGGTGATCCCACGACGACCGCCGCCGACGTCACCGCCGCCTACGGGATCACTCCCGCCAGCGTGATGTGGTTCGACAGCTGGGCGAGCGGCCGGCCCTTCCCGGTGCAGCAGGCCCGGGAACTCTGGCGGCGCGGCATCATGCCGCACTACACCTGGGAACCCTGGGACACCACGCTCGGGGCGAACGACCCCGCGCAGATCCACCTGGCGGACATCATCGGCGGCGCCTGGGACGACTACATCAGGGCCCGGGCCCGGGAGTTCGCCGCGGTGCGCCAGCCGATCCTGGTCCGCTGGGGTCACGAGTTCAACGGCAACTGGTACCCGTGGGGGATCGCGAACAACGGCGCGGACCCGTCGGCGTACGTGCGGGCCTACCGGCACGTCCACGACCTGGTCGAGGCGGCCGGGGCCGGCAACGTGCAGTGGGTGTGGGCGTTCAACAACGGCTCGTCACCGGCCGAGGCCTACAACGACCCGGCCGGCGCCTACCCCGGTGACGCGTACGTCGACTGGGTGGGCATCGACGGATACAACTGGGGATTCGGCCCGTCGTGGGATCCGGCCACCGACCACTGGACGAGCTTCGACGCCACGTTCGCGGCCGCCTACGCCACCGCCCGCGCGGTCGCGCCGCGCAGGCCGGTGATGCTCGGCGAGTTCGCGTCCACCGAGGACGGCGGCGACAAGGCCCGGTGGCTGCGGGAGATGGACACGACGCTGCGCTCGGGCGCGTACCCGGACCTCAAGCTGCTCACCTACTTCGACGTGATCAAGGAGGAGCCCTGGGCGCCGACGTCGTCGCCGGCCGCGCTCGCCGCGTTCACGGCCTGGGTCCACCGCCGCTACATGAGCGGGCACGGCCACGACCTGGCCCGCGTCGCCGCGCGGTACGCCCGGTCGCGGCACCCCGCAGCGAGGTAGTCCGGGCCCGCGGGGTCAGGCCGAGTCCCTGATGACCATCCGGGTCGGCAGGATGAACGGGTCCGGTTGCTCGCCGTCCAGCAGGTCGACGAGCATCCGGGCCGCCTCGCGGCCCAGCGCCTGCACCGGCTGATGCACGGTGGTGAGCTTCGGGTCGGTGTGCACCGCGACGGTCAGATCGTCGAAACCCACGACGGCCACGTCGCCGGGCACCGCGCGCCCGGCGTCGCGCAGCACCCGCAACGCCCCCGCCGCCATGTTGTCGTTGGCCGCGACCACGCCGTCGAGGTCCGGATGCACGCTCAGCAGGGCGCGCATGGCCGCGGCGCCGCCGCTCTCCAGGAAATCACCGGATTCGACAGCGTACGGACCGAGCCCGGCCAGCAGCAGCGCCTCGGTGTAACCCCGCCGCCGATCCCGGCCGACAGCCGTGTCGTCCGGTCCGGTGATCATGGCGATCCGGCGGCGGCCGTTGCGCAGCAGGTGCTCGGTCGCCAGCCGCGAGCCGCCGGCGTTGTCGACGTCGACGTAGAACGGCGGCGTCCCGTGCAGCGGCAACCCGACGAAGACCGTCGGCAGCCCGGACTGCGCGGCGATCTCGATCAGCGGGTCGTCACCGCGCATCGCCACCAGCATCACCCCGTCGGCGCTGCGGGTCTGCAGGAAGGCCCGCAGCCGGTCCCGGCCGCGCACCGGTGTCGCCAGGCTGAGCATCAGGTGCAGGTCGGTCTTCTCCAAGGCGGCCGAGGCCCCGACGATGATCTGCGCGAAGAACGGGTCCGCGAACACCTCGGGCCCCTCGCCGGAGACCACCAGCATCACCACCCCGGTCTGGCGGGTGACCAGCGTCCGGGCGGCCCGGTTGGGCGTGTACCCGAGCTCGCGGATCGCCTTCTCCACCGCGGTGCGCTTGGCCGGGCTCACGTGCGGGCCGTTGTTGACCACGCGGGAGACCACGGTGCGCGACACCTGCGCCCGGGCGGCGACCTCGTCGAGGGTGGGCGGTCGGGATGAAGCCGGCGACGGCATCCGGGGCACCCTCCGCTCGACCTGGCCTTCGGGAGATCCTAGGGAGCCGCGCGCCGCTGTGTAAAGACGCCGCGCTTCGCGCGCCACGAGCTGCCCGGGGGTGCCCGTCCTGGTGGACCGGTCACCGGGTGACCGTCACTGACAGCGTGCGGTGATGGCCGCACCCGTCATCGGGGCCGCGGGGAGTCCTCGAGGACGGCGATGAAGTCGCACTGCACGAGCGTGTCGCCGTCGAAGGTGGCGGCGAGCGCGTGCCGCGCTGGCCGGCTGTCCGGGTCCGGGAACATCGCGGTCCACTGCTCGTTGAGCGCGTCGCGATCGCGGAGGTCGCGCAGCCAGACCGTCATCTTCACGATGTCGTCCGTGCTGCCGCCGGCCGCCTCGACGATCTCACGGACGTGGCCGAACATGTTCGCGCACTGGCCGGCGAGGTCGGCCGGCATCGCCCGGGTTCGCGGGTCGCGGCCGGTGATCGCGCCCGAGAAGACGAAACGGTCGATGCGGCTGGCCGCCGGCACCGGGTTGACGTGGGCGAACCCGCCGACGTGGACGCTGCGTCGCCGCGTGGTCATGACGCGCCGGCCGCGACGACGCGGTTCTCGATCGCGCCGAGACCGTCGATCTCGGCGCGCACCACGTCGCCGGGGCGTAGCCAGGTACGGGTGGGTGCGCCGATGCCGGACGGGGTGCCGGTGGCCAGGATGTCGCCCGGCATCAGGGTCATCACGGTGGTGAGTTCGGCGATCTGCGACCAGATGTCGTGGATCATGTCGCCGGTGGTCCAGTGCTGGCGTTCCTCGCCGTTGACGGTGAGCCGCATGGTCAGGCCGTGCGGGTCGTCGATCTCGTCGTCGGTGGTCAGCCAGGGACCGATCGGGCCGTGGGTGTCGAAGGATTTGCCGAGGGTGAAGGTGGGGGATCGGGCCATCAGCCAGTCGCGGACCGACACGTCGTTGGCCACCAGGTAGCCGGCGACCACGCTCCGGGCGTTCTCCGCGGTGACGTGCCGGCAGCGGGCGCCGATCACCACGGCCAACTCGATCTCGTAGTCGAGCTGGTCGGAGACGGCCGGTTTGACGATGTCGTCGTACGGGCCGACGAGGCAGGACACCTGTTTGTTGAACCAGAGCTGGTTGACCGGGACCGGGATGCCGGCGGCCCGGGCCTCCTCGGCGTGCGCCCGGTAGTTCATCCCGATCGCCAGGTACTTCTGCGGGTTGTCGATCGGGGCTTCCAGGACGACGTCGGCGAGCCGGTGGCCCGGCCCGTCGGCGGCCTCGAGGGCGGGGCGCAGCTGGGCCAGCCGGGGGAGCAGGTCGCGCAGGGAGTCGCCGGCGGCGGGCAACTCCACCACGCGGTCCCCGACGACCTTGCCGAGGCGGGCCGGTGTGCCCGGCGTACGAAAACGGGCGATCTTCATGAGGTCTTCTCCTCCGAGGCCAGCGCGGGCCAGGCCTGCTCGCCGTAGGGCGTCATCTGGAAGCTGACGAACCGCCAGCCGTGCTCGTGGCGGTGCAGCACCTGGGTGGCGACACCGGCCAGGGTCCGTTCGCCGCCGCCGGCCGTACGCAAGCGGTTGGTGATCGGGCCGGTGATCACCGCGACGTCGCCGAACAGCCGGACGGTCAGCTCGCCGCGGGTGATCGCGAGGTAGGCGCGGCGGGTGCCGGTGTGTTCCAGCAGCTGCGCCTTGTCGTGGACGACGCCGGGGGCGTGGATGTGCACCAGCGACTCGTCGAACAGGGTGTCGAGGGTGGCGAGGTCGCCGTCGATGAGGGCCTGCTGGCGGCGTCGTTCGACGGCGTGCAGCGCGGCGACGGTCGTGTCATCCACGGGCGGTCCCGGCGTGGTGGCCAGCCGACGCGTAGTGCTGCCGGATCAGGTCCTTGCCGTAGTCGTTGCCGTTCGGGGTGCGCACCAGGGTGTGCACGTGGAAGCGGGCCGGTGCGGTGTTGGTGAGCCAGACCCCGGTGTGGTTGTCGAACTCGACGAGCACGACCGGGCTCTGCACGCGGTAGTAGAACGGTGAGACGCCGTCGGCGGGGCCGATCCAGCTGAACCAGGTCTCGTCGAGCGCGGCGTCGACCTGACGCATGCGGGCCTCGAACGGCCGCGGTGGCAGCAGGTCGAGGAAGCTCGCCACCACGTCGCGCAGCAACCCTTGCTGGGCGCCGGTCAGCGATCGGGCGCTGATCCCCTCGTACGGAATGATGCGGTTGTCCTGATAGGCGCCGCCGAGCTGGCGTTCGTCGGCGAAGTGCCACCGCCCGTCCGGCATCGCCGGGTCACGCATCTCGCGGTAGGTCCGGGCCTGGTCCTGCAGCGAGGCGGGCAGCGAGCGCATGAGCTCGATGCCGGTGAGGGCTTCGCGGCGGAACAACTCGAACTGCTCGCCGTCGCCGCGGTCGATGACGGTCGGTTCGGCGCCCAGGAACGTGGGCGAGACGACGATCTGGCCGCCGACGACCAGGCAGTTGAGGGCCAGGTGGTGGCCGTAGAGGTTCCAGCCCCACGGCTCGGTCTCGCTGGGCTCGCCGAAGAGCAGGAAGTGGTAGCTCCACTCGTTCATGATCCGGCGCAGGTCGTACAGTTCGCCGAGGAACAGGTTCGCCGAGCGGACCTGCGCGGTCTTGACGTAGCCGTCGTCGCTGAAACAGGCGCGCATCAGCGCGGTCACCGCGTCGCGGACCCGGTCGTCGGTCTCGTCGAGCCGGATGCCGTGCGCGTTCATCGGCCATTCCGGGTTGTACCAGTCGCGCCACTCGGGTGCGTCGATCGGGTAGCGGGTGCTCGCGCGTTCGCCCTCGGTCAGCGTGCCGAGCACCGCGGTCGCGGCGGCGACGGCGGCGCGCACGTCGAAACCCTCGTCGGCGAGCGCGAACCGGCCCTCGAGCAGGGTGCCGTCGGTGGTCACACCGCGGAACGGCTGCCGGTAGAGGTCCTGCCACCGGGCGATCAGGCCTTGAGCGCGCTCGGAGTCCCGGATCGGCTGCGCGTAGGTCCACGGGTCCAGCCCGCGGCCCTCGGCCAGCCGCGGCGAGTCGGGCGGGATGAGGAAGTCCTGGTAGTTCATGCGGATCGGAATCCGGTGGCCTGCCCGGCCGCCCAGCCGGGGCGTTCCTGGCCGACGAGCTTGTGGTACTTGCTGAAGATCTCGTCGGCCTCGGCGAGCGGGAGCACCGTCTCGATGTCGTCGAAGCGTTGCCCGCCGGTGCGTTCGGCGACCATCCGGCGGATCACCTCGTAGCCCTCACCGCGGTGGGCCATCACGATCCGGTTGACGGCTTCGCGACGATCATTTTCGTACGCCTGCAGCGCGGCGGCCGGGTCCTCGATCGTGGCGAGTTTCTCCGCGACCACCCGGGCGTCGACCAGGGCCTGGCAGGCGCCGTTGCCGCCGCGCGGGTACATCGCGTGTGCCGCGTCGCCGAGCAGAGTGACCCGCCCGTCGCACCACGAGTCGAGCGGTTCGTGCCGGATCAGCGGGAACAGGTAGACCTCGCGGGCGGTGCGCAGCATCTCCTGCACGTCCAGGAACGGGATCTCGCAGTCGTCGTAGTACGGCAGGATCTCCTCGACCGAGCCGCGCTGGTTCCAGTCCTCGACGGACTCCTCCCGGGTCGCCTCGACCACCCAGTTGACCAGGGTCAGTCCGGTGCCGTCGACATCGTCGCGCAGCGGGTACACGATCATGCTGGACAGCCGGGGATCGCCGATGTGCAGGATCGTGCCGCCGGTCTTGAACGGTTTCATCAGCGTGGTGCCGCGCCACATCGTGATGCCGGAGTAGGTCGGCTCGGCGCTGGCCGGGTGCATCGCGCGGCGGACGACCGACTTGATCCCGTCGGCGGCGATCAGGACGTCGGCGCGTGCCTCGGTCCTCGTACCGCCGTCCCGCTGCAGGGTGAGCGTGACACCGGCCGGGTCCTGGCGGTAGTCGACGAGCCGGGTGCCCAGCACCACCGCGTCGGGGCCCAGGCGTTCGAGGACCTTGGCGTACAGGAACATCTGGAAGTGGCCGCGGTGCACGAAGCGCTGTTCGTACCGGTAACCCATGTGCACGCCGCACAGCTCGGCGTAGATCTCCTGGCCGTAGCGGTTGAAGAACAGCGACTCCTGCGCGTCGACGGAGATCTCGCGGAACTCCTCGAGCAGGCCGAGCTCGTCGAGTTCCTTGGTGGCGTAGACCTTGACGTCGATGCCGACGCCGAGTGGCTTCAGCTCGGCGACCGACTCGTAGACGCGCGGGCGCAGGCCCTGCTGGTGCAGCCGTAACGCGGTCATGAGACCGCCGGGGCCGGCTCCGATGATGGCGATGTCGAGCATCGATGCTCCTTGGTGCTCCGGGTGGTGCTCCGGTACCGCCGGCGACTGCTCCGCAACGGGGGCGCCGGCAGCGACTGTGTCCGGGATCGTATGTGAAATCGTGCACGGCATCAACGATCAGATGTCGGCCATGTCAAATTTCGTATACGAAGACGTTGCAGGATTTCGTTGTGTGTCGCAGACGACATCGTATACGCTTCCGCCTCATCCGCTGGTTGAGCTGCGGATCGGACCACCTCACGGCCGCTGACGACCCTTCAGGGGGCGCAATGAACAGCCGCAGCAATCCCACACTTCATCCCGGCGCTCGTGTCGCCGAACCCCGTACCGCACCACCGGAGACCGTCCGCCGGTCTTACGGCCACCTCGGTTCCCGCTTCGCCGCGATCGGTTTCTGGCTGGCCCTGACGGTGCTCTACGCCGTCCTGACGCCGGACACCTTCCTGACCGCGGGCACCTTCCAGACCATCTTCGGCTCGCAGCAGGCGCTGGTCTTCCTCACCGCCGCTCTGCTGTGCACGATCATCGTCGGCGAGTTCGTCGACATGTCGGTGGCGTCCAACTTCGGCTTCGCCGCGGTGCTGGTCGCCGTCCTCAACGTCAACCACCACTGGAACGTCGGGCTCGCCACCGCGGCGGCGATCGCCGTGTCCACACTGGTGGGCCTGGTCAACGGCTGGCTCACGGTGCGCCTCGGCGTCAACACCATCGTGGTCACCCTGGGCATGGGCACGTTCCTGCTCGGCCTGGGCCTGTGGATCACCGACCTGACCCCGGTCTCCGGGCTGCCGGCCGGCTTCGCGCAGATCGCCCTGTTCACCGTCGGCGGGCTGCCGATCGGGTTCTACGAGGGCCTGGTCCTGATGCTCGCGTTCGCCTACGTCATGACGTTCACCCCGCTCGGGCGCAACATGCGCTTCGTCGGGGCCAACCGGGAAGTGAGCCGGCTCGCCGGGGTGCGGGTCAACCGGCTGCGGCTCGGCGCCTTCACCGTCGCCGGGCTGATCGCCGGGACCGGCGGCGTGATCTCGGCCGCGGCGACCGGCGGGTTCGACGCGACCGTCTCCCAGTCGTACCTGCTGCCGATCTTCGCGGCCACGTTCCTGGGCACGGCGATCCTCGAGCCGGGCCGGTTCAACCCGCTCGGCACGCTGATCGCGGTCTACTTCCTGGCCACCGGCATCCTCGGGCTGCAACTGCTCGGCGCGTCCGGCTGGGTCTCCTCCGTGTTCTACGGCGGCGTGCTGGTGATCGCCGTGACGATCTCGACGTTGCTGCACCGCAAGGTCCGCTGACGCCGTCCCGCTCCGTCCTCCCGTTGTCTCCCGACGCCAGGAAGGGTTCCCATGTCCATCCTCCGCCCCCGCCTCGCCCTCGCCGGTGCCACCGCTCTGCTGCTCGCCGCCTGTTCCAGCGGTTCCGGCGGCGACTCCGCCGGCACCGGCTCGTCCGCCGGATCGTCGCCACTGGCCGCCAAGGTCGCCGAACTGGAGCAGGCCGGCACCACCTACCCCGTACCGACTGGATCGATCTCCGGCGTCGACGCCGTCAAGGGCACGACGGTCTACTACATACCGATCACCCAGCAGGCCCCGCAGTTCGCGGTGACCCAGGCGGCGCTGACCGCCGCGTTCGGCAAGGCCGGCGTGCACCTGCAGGTCTGCAACGGCGACGCCAAGCCGACCGCCATCGCGGCCTGCCTGAGCCAGGCGACCACGGCCGGCGCCGGCGCGATCATCACCGACGCGATCCCGTACGTGCTGGCCGCCAACGCGTTCGACGCCGCGATCCAGGCCGGCATCCCGGTGCTCAACACCAACCAGATCGCCGACAGCACCCATCCGGCGGCGGCGAAGCTCGGCTACATCCACGCCGCGGGATCGGCCCAGATGGTCGCGGTCGCGGACTGGATCATCAACGACTCCGGCGGCACGGCGAACGTCGTCATCAACCAGAGCACCGACGGGCCCTCACCCGTCGCGTTCGTCGCCGCGGCCAAGGCCGAGTTCGCCGCGCAGTGCCCCGGCTGCACGGTCGCGATCAACGAGATCTCCTCGGCGAACTTCGCGCTGATCCCGTCGTCGACCAGCTCGGCGCTGCTGAAGAACCCGAACGCCACGTACGTCGTGTCCGAGTTCGATCAGTACCTGCAACCCACCCTGGGCGGGGTGCAGCAGGCCGGCAAGATCGCCTCGGTCAAGGGCCTCTCCGGCGCCGCCCAACTGTCCGGGCTCAAGATGATGGCGTCGAAGAATTTCCTGTACGCCTCGGTGGGGCAGGCCTCGGCGTACCAGGGCTGGGCCGACGCCGACGCGGTGCTGCGGATGATGACCGGTACCGCCGGTGACAAGCTGCCCGAGTACACCGTCCCGATCCGGCTGTTCACCCGCGACAACATCGGCAGCGTGGCGCTGACCGCGGAGGCGGAGGCCTCGGGCGAGTGGTTCGGCCCGAGCGACTACACCGGCACGTTCCTCGCACTCTGGGGTCTGCGGTGAGTTCCCGGCTGCGCATCGCCGGGGTGTCGGTCACGTTCGGGCGTCACCGGATCCTGCGCGACGTCGGGTTCGAGGTGGGCGCGGGGGAGATCCACGCGTTGATCGGGCAGAACGGCTCCGGCAAGTCGACACTCGTCAAGGTGCTGACCGGCCTCTACACCGCGGAGCCGGGTGCGCGGATCGAGGTCGACGGGGCCGGCCTGCGGCTGCCGGTCCGGCCGCTCGACGCCCGCCGGCACGGTGTGGCGGTCGTGCACCAGTCCCTGGGCCTGGTGCCCGAGATGAGCGTGCTGGAGAACATGCGGGTCGGCCGGCTCACGGCACGGCGGTTCACCCGGCGGATCCGGTGGGACGACGAGGCCGCGGCCGCCGCGCGGATGTTCGACCGGCTCGGCCGGCGCGTGCCGCTCGACGCGCCGGTGCACCGGCTCGGTGAGGAGGATCGAGCCACCGTCGCCATCGCCCGGGCGCTGCAGGACACCCCGGACGGCGGCGGGCTGATCATCTTCGACGAGTCCACCCGGGCCCTGAGCCGCCGGTCGCTCGAGCACTTCTACGACGTGCTGGACGGCGTGGTCGGCGCGGGCACCTCGGTCCTGTTGATCTCGCACAGCCTGGAGGAGGTCGCCGACGTCGCCGACCGGGTCTCGGTGCTGCGCGACGGCGCGCTCGTCTCGTCCGGCCGCCCCGCCGGTGCTGCCGGCTTGGCGAAGGTGATGCTCGGCCGGGTGCTCGACGAGATCAGCTCCGGCGGCGGGCACACCCGCCCGGACGGTGAACCGGCGGTGGAGCTCACCGATGTGGTCGGCGCCGGACTCGACGGTCTCGCCGTCCGGGTCTCGCCCGGCGAGATCGTCGGCCTGACCGGTCTGGCGGACTCCGGCTACGACCGGGTGCCCTACCTGCTCGCCGGCGTCGCACCCGTCACCGCCGGCCGGTTGTCGGTGGCCGGGGACCGGGTCGACCTGGACCGGCTCACCCCGGCGGCGGCGATCGGCGCGGGCATCGCGCTGGTGCCCGGCGACCGGGAGCGGGCCGGGCTGGCCATGGACCAGACCGTCGGGGAGAACGCCGCCCTGCCCCGCACCGGTGGCCGCGGCGCGGGGCTGATGCCGATCCGGCGCCGGTCCGAACTCGCCGGGCTGGTGCCGTGGCTCGACCGGCTGGATCTTCGCCCCCGCGATCCGCACGCGGTGGTGGGCACCTTGTCCGGTGGCAACCAGCAGAAGGTGGTGCTGGCCAAGTGGCTCTCGCGCGACCCGAAGCTGCTGGCGCTGCACGAGCCGACGCAGGCCGTCGACGTCGGCGCGCGAGAGATCATCGTCGCCGCGGTCAAGGACGCCGCCGCCACCGGCTGCGGGGTCCTGGTGGCCAGCGGCGACGAGAACGAGCTGTCCATGCTCTGCGACCGGATCCTCGTCTTCCGAGACGGCCGGGTCGAGCAGGAACTCCCCGGGCCGTGCCGGCCCGACGACATCGTCGCCGCGATCTTCGCCGCGACCGACCGCCGCCCACTCCGGGGCGGCCGTAGAGAAGGAGCACGCGCATGACCGTCGTCGACATCAACATCCACCACCTGCCCGAGGACCTGTTCACCAACCCGAAGATCCTCAACGGGTTCCTCGACTCGGCGCCGCGCGGCTTCGGCGAGATCGCCCGCGTCGCCACCATGGACAACGGCAAGAAGCAGCTCATCCTGGAGAAGCCCCAGGGCTACCCGAACCTCAACTACGTCGAGGGCGACTACTCCGCCGAGTCCAAGCTCGCCGCGATGGACGACGCGGGTGTCGACTACGGCATCATGCGGGTGCCGGTCTGGCAGGAGTGGCTGGACCTGGAGACCTGCAAGGCGGTCAACGACAACGCCTTCGACATCGCCAAGCGCTCCGACGGGCGGCTGTTCGCGACCGCCTGCGTCCCGCCGTGGGGCGGCAAGGAGAACATCTACGAGGTCGAGCGGTGTGTGAAGGAGTACGGCGCCGTCGGCGTGCAACTCGCCTGCCACTACGGCCAGCTCTACCTCGACGACGAGGTGTTCGAGCCGTACCTGAAGGTGCTCAACGAGCTGAACGTGCCGGTGATCGTGCACCACACGCCGCTGCCGGTCGAGTGGAAGTCGATCATCGACTACACCAACTTCCGGCGCGAGTACGGCCGGATCATGGATCAGGGCATCGCGGTGGGCCGGGAGCTGTTCAGCGGCATGTTCGAGAAGTTCCCGAACCTGCGCTTCGTCCATACCATGCTCGGTGGCAACTTCTTCGCCAACACCGCCCTGCTGACCCCGCACAAGTCGAACAAGTCCGAGGCGATGGCCCGGCTCGACCAGAGCGGCGGCGACAAGATCAAGGGCTACCTGGAGAACAACATCTTCTTCGACCTCACCCACCCGCACTCGTGGGGCAAGGACCAGATCGAGTGCGCGCTCAAGGTCAACGGGGCGGACCACTACCTGTTCGGCTCGTCGTTCCCGGTCTTCTACGGCTGGATGAGCCAGGGCGTCGAGTTCGTCCGCGACACCATCGAGATCAGCGACGCCGACCGTGAGCTGGTGCTGGCCGGCAACGCGATCCGGCTGTTCAACCTGCCGATCCCGGCCTGAGAAGGAGACGACGTGCTCGACCCGGCCGTACACCGACAGATCGCGGACGACCTCGCCCGTGCCGAGCACGAGCGCGGCGTGCTGCCGCTGCTGACCGCCCGCTACGCGGACATGACGGTCGACGACTCCTACGCGGTGCAGCGGATCTGGCACGAGAGCGGCCTGGCCGCCGGGCGCCGGCACGCCGGCCGCAAGATCGGCCTCACGTCGAAGGTGATGCAGGCCGCCACCGGGATCACCGAGCCCGACTACGGCGTGGTGTTCGCCGACCAGATCTACGAGTCCGGCGCGACCATCGACTTCGACAAATTCTCCAGCGTACGGGTGGAAGTCGAACTCGCGTTCGTCCTCGGCGAGAAGTTGAGCGGCCCGGGTGTCACGGTGTTCGACGTGCTGGACGCGACGAAGTACGTCGTACCGGCGCTGGAGATCCTGTCGTCGCGCATCGAGCTGGCCGGCCGGACCATCGTCGACACCATCAGCGACAACGCGGCGCTCGGCGGGGTGGTGCTCGGCGGTTCACCCGTCGCACCCTCGGCGGTGGACCTGCGGTGGGTGAGCGCCGTGCTCTTCCGCAACGAGACCATCGAGGAGTCGGGGGTCGCCGCCGCGGTCCTCGGCCACCCCGCGCTGGGTGTCGCCTGGCTCGCGAACAAACTCGCCCAGCACGGCGACAGTCTCGAGCGCGGCGAGATCGTGCTCGCCGGCAGCTTCACTCGGCCGATCGGGGTGGGCCGCGGCGACATCGTGCTCGGCGACTACCGCGACCTCGGGACGGTGTCATGCCGGTTCGTCTGAACCTGCCGCCGTCGTTCGCCGCGGTCCTGGCCGGCACGGATCGGGCCGCCGTCGGGATGTGGGTCTGCTCGGGCAGCGCCCTGGTCGCCGAGATCTGTGCCGGCAGCGGCCTCGACTGGCTGCTCATCGACATGGAACACGCCCCGAACGGCCTCGAGTCGGTCCTCGCGCAACTGCAGGCGGTCGCCGCGTACCCGGTCACCCCGCTGGTCCGGGTGCCGGTGAACGACCCGGTGGTGATCAAACAGGTGCTCGACCTGGGCGCGCAGAACCTGCTGGTGCCGATGGTCTCGTCGGCGGCCGAGGCGCTGGCCGCCGTCCGCGCGGTGACCTATCCGCCGCACGGGGTGCGCGGCGTCGGCAGCGCGCTGGGGCGTGCGGCGCGCTGGAACCGGGTGGACGGCTACCTCACCGGCGCCGCCGCGACGGTCTCGGTGATCGTGCAGATCGAGACGGCCGGCGCGGTCGAGCAGGCCGACGCCGTCGTGGCCAGCGGCGTGCACGGCATCCTGGTCGGCCCGAGCGACCTCGCCGCGTCCATGGACCTGATCGGGCAGCAGACGCATCCCGACGTGGTCGCCGCGGTCGAGTACTGCATCGCGGTCGGGCGCCGGGCCGGCGTACCGGTCGGGGTGAACGCGTTCGACCCGGTGACCGCGCAGCGGTACCTGGCCGCCGGGGCCTCGTTCATCCTGGTCGGGGCGGACGTCACGCTGCTCGCCCGCGGTTCCGAGGCCTTCGCGGACCACTTCATCGACGACAGGGGACGACCATGATCGAACGGCTGCGCGCGGTCGGCACCGCCGGGCTGTCCACCGCACTGCGCCGGCGTGGCTACCACGACGTGTTCCTCGACGGCGTGCGCCCGCTCGCGCCGGGCATGCGGCTCGCCGGCCCCGCCCGTACCCTCAGATTTGTTCCTTTCCGCCCGGACCTGTTCGCCGAGCGTGGCGGCGGTCTGAACCCGCAGAAGCGGGCCTTCGACACCGTCGGCGCCGGTGAGGTCCTGGTGATCGAGGCCCGCGGGCGGGCCGACGCCGGCACGCTCGGCGACATCCTCGCCCTGCGTGCCCGGTACGCCGGAGCGGCCGGCGTGGTCAGCGACGGCGGGGTCCGGGACACCGCAGCGGTCGTGGCCACCGGTCTGCCGGTGTTCGCGAGCGGGTCGCACCCGTCGGTGCTCGGCCGGCGGCACGTGCCCTGGGAGACCGACGTGGTGATCACGTGCGGCGGGGCCGCGGTGGTGCCGGGCGACATCGTGGTCGGTGACGCCGACGGGGTGCTCGTGGTGCCCGCCGCGCTCGCCGGCCAGGTGCTCGCCGACGCGGAGGGCGACGAGGCCCGGGACGCCTGGATTGCGGCCCGGGTCGCCGAGGGGGAATCGATCGACGGGCTGTTCCCGATGAACGAGGCCTGGCTGGCGCGCTACCAGGCCTCGCGGTGAGGTCAGGCACGATTCGCCGGCCGGCCCGCCGGATCGCATACGATAACCTGTGTCATTTGTGGTGAAGCTAGGGGACGGTGAAGGCGTGGCAACGCGTACCGAAGTCTGTTACGACCTGCTCAAGGGACGCATCCTGGACGGCACGTACGGCCCGGGGCACCGGCTCGTCATCGACCAGCTCGGGCGCGAGACCAACATCAGCACCATCCCGTGGCGCGAGTCGATGCGCCGCCTCGAAGCCGAGGGCTGGATCGAGATCATCCCGAACGTCGGCGCCCGCGTCGCCACCTTCGACGCGGGGGAGTGGACCCGGACCATGCGACTGCTCGCCCGGCTCGAAGGGCTCGCCACCGCCCTGGCCGCCGAGGAACTCACGGCGCAGGACCTGGCCGACGCCCGGCGGATCAACGGTGAGATGTCCGAGGCCCTGGCCGATTTTGATCCGCTGCGGTTCTCCCAGCTCAACCGCCAGTTCCACACCATGATCTTCCATCGGGCGCCGGACAAGCACCTCGTCGCGCTGCTCGACAACGAATGGGCCCGGCTCGACTTCATCCGCCGCTCCGCCTTCACCCACGCGCCCGGGCGCGCGGTCCAATCGGTCGCCGAGCACGCCGCGCTGCTGGACCTGCTCGAGGCCCGTGCCGACGCGGACACCATCGAGACCGCCGCGCGCCGGCACAAACTGAACACCCTCGACGCGGTCACCCGGCACGCGGTGGCCCTCGGCAACGCGCTCGCCTGAGGCTGATGATGGTGAATACTCCGCAGGACATGACCTACCGGGCGCCGGGCGCCATCCGTGACATGCTGTTCACGACGTGGTCGCTGCTCAACGGCTTCACCGCCGACCAGCGCGCCCGGGCCCACTTCGCGTTCGACGACCCGCGGCGCGTCGACTGGGACTTCATCCCGAAACCCGACCGCACCGGCGTCGCGCTCGCCGAACTCGACAGGCACCAGAAGACCCTCGCGCACACCCTGCTGCGCTCCGCGCTGAGCCTGCGCGGTTACAGCCAGGCGCTGGCGATCATGGCGACCGAGAACATCCTGCGCGAACTCGAAGTCGTGCAGCGCGGATTCGGTGCCTACGCCGCCGACTTCCGCGACCCCGAGGCGTACCTGTTCAGCTGGTTCGGCCGGCCGGGCTTCGAGGACACCTGGGGCTGGCGGATCATCGGCCACCACCTCGGGTTCTCCTGCACGGTCGTCGGCCAGGAGCAGCTGACCGTGACGCCGTTCGCGATGGGTGCGCAGCCGTTCCCGGCCGGGGTGCTCAACCCGCTCGGCGAGAGCCAGAGCCGGGGGTTCGCGCTGCTGCACCGGCTGAGCCCGCAGCAGCGCGAGGCCGCGCACATCCACCCGGTGGCGCCGGCCGACTTCACCACCCGCCAGGTCCCGTACGTGGGGGAGGTCGAACTGCCCGACCACGTGGACCTGGGGATCGAGTCGTACGCGATCACCGACGACGACCGCTGGGCCCTGCGCTTCGAGCGGGACGCACCGAGCGGGCTCAACGGCGCGCAGCTGAGCGCGGACGAGCTCGGACTCGCCCGCGAACTCCTGCTGCACTTCGTGGAGACCGGCCCCGACGAACTCGCCGCGCAGTACCGCGCGGTCGTCGAAGCGGAGCCGGCCGAGCTGCTCACCTTCGCGTGGGCCGGCGGGCTACGTCCGGACACCGCGTACTACTTCCGGGTCTCGACGCGGAGCCTGCTCGTCGAGTCGGACAACGCGGTCGCGGCCGGGCAGCACATCCACGCCGTCTGGCGCGACCTCGACAACGACCTGGGCCACGATCTGCTGCTCGACCACTACGCGAGCAACGACCACCGCCGGGGCAGCGCCCACCTGCACCGGCGCATCACGTCCAGCACCGAATCCGACGCCGACTTCATCGCGGCCCGGCGGCTGCGGTAGCCACCGGGCCGGCTGCCCGGCAGCTCAGCGATGCGACCGGAGCCACGCCCGGATGTCGGTGACGACCTGGTGGTCGGGGTTGCCGAACTCCGGGGTGAACTTCGGCGTGACGTTCATGGTGTGTGCCATGCCCGGGTAGATGACGATCCGGTGGTCGGGGTTGCCGGCCGCGGCGACGGCGGCGTCGGCGGCCAGGGCCGCCCGGGCCGGGGTCTGCAGGTCGTTCTCACCGTTGAGCAGCAGCGTCGGGCCGGCGAACCGGGGCAGGGCCGCGGTCACCGTGGGGAAGCGGGCGATGTCGGCGACGTAGTCCTGCAGCGTCTCCAGGCCCGGGACGTCCGGGTACGCGTCGATGCCGGTGGCGGCGCGCAGGACCCGCCCGGCCTCGGCGTCGATCGCGATCTGCCCGTCGTGGTCGGTGTCGGAGCTCGCCAGGACCTTGTCACCGTCGAGCAGGACCGAGCGGAACTGGTCGGCGGCCGCCTTCGGCTGGCCGATCAGCCCGTCGATCGCCTCGGCGGCCGTCAACCGGCCGTCGGCGTCCACGTCGAACTCGTCGTGCAGCTGCAGCAGGAGCCGGCCGTAGATCTGCAGGGTCAGCAGCTTCTTGATGTCCTGGCCGACGACACCCATCGCGATCACCCCGGCCGGAGTGGGGATGCCGAACGCCTTCGGGTCGGCGGCCAGGTTGGCGGCGACGTTCGTACCCTCGCTGTGGCCCAGCAGGACGATCCGGGACGGATCCAGCTTCGGTGACGCGGCAGCGAACCGGATCACCGACGCCGCGTCACGCTGGATCTGCGCGTACGGGTGCTTCGGGTTCAGCTGCGCGGGGTCGGTGCTCTCCACCGGCCCGATCCCGGTCACGCCGCGCTTGTTGAACCGCAGCGCCGCGTACCCTTCCCGGGCGGCGGCCTGCGCGAGCGGCACGAACGTCGCGCCCTTGCCCTCCGGCAGGGTCTGGTCCATGTCGTTGTGGCCGCTGCCGTGCAGCATGACGACCACCGGGAGCCGGCCCTTGGCCCGGCTCGGGTAGGTCAGCTCGGCCTGGGTGACCCAGCCCGTGCCGAGGTCGATGCGGACCTGCTCGCGGGTGATGCCCGTCCAGCCCGTCTGCATGGTCAGGGCGGTGGTCGGTGTGCTCGCCGCATGGGCGATGCCCACACCGCCGGCCAGCACGGTGACGGCGGTCAGGGCGACGGTCAGACTCCGATACTTCGTTGCCGTTGTCATGAGAACGACGCTATGGATCACGGACATCGGCATCGATCCCGCTGGCCACCCGATCCGGGTACAGCAGGCTGTACCCGGTGGGGGCAAGTTCGTTGGCGGCCACTCCGCGGCGCGCACCCGCTCCAGCGGCCGGTCCAGCCAGGTTTGGTGTCGCCGTCGGCCTGCTCGGGTGCGGTCAGCTTCGCAGGTAGGTCAGCACAGCGAGAACCCGGCGGTGGCCGTCGGCGTCGGGAAGCTCGAGTTTGGTGAAGATGTTGCCGATGTGTTTGGCCACCGCGGCGTCGCTGATGCCGAGCGCACGGGCGATGGACGGGTTGTTGTGGCCCTCGGCCATCTGCTCGAGCACCTCCCGTTCCCGCGTGGTCAACCGGTCGAGCGGGTTCGTCGTGCGCCGCCGGTTCAGCAGCTGCCGCACCACGTCGGGGTCGATGACGGTCTCACCGGCCGCGACCCGAGACACCGCGTCGGAGAAGTCGGCGATCTCGCCGACGCGGTCCTTGAGCAGGTAGCCGACTCCGGCCTGCCCGGACGGGCCGAGCAGTTCAGCGGCGTACGCGGTGGCCGCGTACTGCGACAGCACGAGAACCGCCGCGCCCGGGTCGCCGGCACGCAGTGCCACCGCGGCACGCAGCCCCTCGTCGGTGAAGCTGGGCGGCATGCGGACATCGGTGATGACCAGGTCGGGTCGGTGCGCACGGGCGGCCGCCGTCATCGCGTCGCCGTCGCCGACCGCTGCCACCACGGTGTGGCCCAGCCCTTCGAGCAAGCTGACCAGGCCGGCCCGCATGAGCGCGGCGTCTTCGGCGAGCACGATTCTCAGCGACACGGCAGGTCGATCCGCACGGTGGTGGGTCCTCCTTGTGGACTGGTGATCTCCAGGGTGCCGGCCACGACGGCCACGCGGTCGGCCAGCCCCCGCAGGCCCGAGCCCCGTGACGGTTCGGCGCCACCCGTGCCGTCATCGACGATGGCCAGCGTCAGTCGCTGCTCAACGCGTCCGCCGCTGATCCGGATGCGCGTGGCGGCAGCGTGTCGCACCGCGTTGGTCAGGGCCTCGGAAACCACGAAGTAGGCGGTGGACTCGATCTCGGGCGGCAGCCGGCCGGGCAGGTCGAGATCGACCTCGACCGGAATCGGACACCGTTCGGCGAGTTCGCGTATCGCCTCGGTCAGCCCGAGGTCGGTGAGGATCTGGGGATGGATGCCGCGGATCTGGTCGCGCAGGGTGATCAGTGCCAGCCGGGCCTGGTCGTGGGCCTCGCCGACGAGGTGCCTGGCGCGTGCGTCCGCGCTGGTCATCTGCCGCTCGGCCAGACCCAGCTTCATCGTCAGGAGTACCAGGTGTTGCTGTGCGCCATCGTGCAGATCTCGCTCGATCCGGCGGCGTTCGGCCTCGAAGGCGTTGACCAACCGGCTGCGGGACAGGGCCAGCTCCTCGACCTGACGGCTCGTCTCGATGCCGGTGGGCGCGAGCAACCACCTGGCGAAGGCGGCCTGGGCGCCGCCGAGCACGCTGATGCCGTACAGGGTGACGACCGTCGCTGGCACCCCGGCCACCGCGGCGACGGCGCAGGCCTGCCCGACGGTCTCGACCGTCCAGGTGCCCAGCGTGATGTGGATGTTCGCGCCCAACCCGAGCGACAGCGGCAGCGTCAGCAGCAGCAGGCAGACGAGTAGGACGATCACTGCGGCGAGGTCGAGGAGCGCCAGCACCGACAGCAGGCATGCGCCGTAGCCGAGTTCGCGCCAGGTCGCCGCCGCGGTCACCCGCTGGCGCACCCATGCCCAGCCGCCCGGGGGCGCGGGCGGGTGCGGGTCGGGGATCGCCACCGGATCCATCAAGGCGAGCCGGTGGCGCTCCAGCGCCCCGATCGGTGGGCCGGCGAGCAGCAGCAGCGGCGGGAACAGCAGCAGCGGCAGAACGGCCAGCCAGCCGATCGCGATCACCGGCAGGCTACTGACGACGTAGGCCAGGCTGCGCCAGGGCCATCGCGACCGAACGAAGCGGACGGGGTGGCCCGCCATCGCCTGCCACACGCTCGCCGCCACGGTCAGCCTGCTCCGAGGGCGTCGAGCAGCGCGGTGGCGGGTTGCAGCGCCGAGACGACACTGGCCGCTGTCATGAGGAGCAGCAGACATGCGGTCAGGATCATGATCACACCGAGTGTACGGCGCATGACTCCGACGCGGGTGGCGCCCGGGCCGCCGGTCGTCCGCCGCTTCCAGAACTGGGCGCCGGCCAGGCCGAGCGCCACCAGCAGCGTGGCGGACACCGCTGCCAGGACCCAGTGGTATCGCGCGACCTCGCTAAGCAGCACCGCCAGCGCGCCGGAACCGGCCTGCGGATCGGCTGAGGTCGTCAGCCTTTCGCGGATCTCACTCACCACCTGCGCGAGCCGGCCGTCGGCGGTGGTGCCGGACAGCAGCGGCAGCAGGGCGACCAACGGTACGGCCGTCGCCTGGATGTTCGCCATCAGCACTCCCACGGCGAGAACCGTCACCACCGTCGCGGCCGTGGCGGCCGTCGCGGACCCCCGGGCTCGCAGGTATCGGTGCCACAGCGCGGTGGCGAGCAGGGCGAGGACGATGACCGACGACGCGCTGATCGCCACCTTGATCGCATGCCAGGCGAACCAGTAGTCGACGAGCGTCGTCAGGCCGGCGGGCAACTCCGAGGTTCCGCTTCGCCAGTACTCGACGAGGGCACGTCCCACGGCGCCCTGCAGTTTCGCCTCGCTGTCGTAAGCCCCGAAGGCCGGCCGTAGCAGTGCGGCGGGAGCGAGCACGAATGTCGCCACCAACGCTGCGCCGGCGGCCAGCAGCCATCCGATCGCGGACCTCGAATGCAGTCGCCCAGTTCTGCGGTCGGAACCCGGTGTCGGTGCGGCGGCACCCGTCGTCGTGATCGCTCGAAATCGCATAGGACGACGCTAAAGTTCGGCCTCGCCGAGCGCGATGGCGCCTGTAATAGCACCGCCGGGTGGGGCTGCACTACCCCTGAGGTATACCTAGGTCTACCTCAGGGCGAGTAGCCGAGGGCGTCTCGCCTACCTCAAATTTGCGCTGGCGTGTGAACCTGGCCATGCGACCGGCGCGGCTGGCCTGATCGTCTCCGGCCCGGCCTGCGCGAGGGAGCAGGATGCCGGTTCGGCAGTCAATATGACCGTGGTCTTCGCATCGACGCTGGCCAGGTGGAACCTGTGCGAGATCAGCTGAGCGGCGGCACTCTCGGTGCCGGCTACGGACGACGAGAAACTCAAATTCGGCATGACGTTTCCTTGCCTCAAGTGTGGTTGTGGTTGCTTTTCTATCGGTCGAGAAAGTTGTCCGGTGGAGCATTTCGTGCTTTCCGCACGGACTCACGTCTCTGTGGATAACGGAGCCGCGCATTCTTGGATGACTATGGTCGGGGGCGGCTCGGCAGAATGGTGCGTACACGTTCTGTCAGGTCCGGCATGTGAATGGGTTTGTCCAGGAATCCGACGACTCCCAGGTGCTGCGCCAGGCAGAGGTCTATCTTCGCGACCTGATCGGTCAGGATGATGATCGGAGCGGCACAGACGGCGTGACTGCCACGCATACGTGCACAGACGGACAAGCAGTTGAGATCATCGAGGTCCTGGTCGAGCAAAATGAGGTCGGGGCGCTTGGCGCCGGCCGCATCCACCGCGCCGGCGGCGTTGGCGGCCTGCTCGGTGTCGAAGTCGAACGTGTGCAGGACGAAAGTGACCAAGTCCCGCGTCCAGTTGTCGCGCGCGGCCACCAGAATGCTGTTCTTCCGTATGCTGCCTGCCGGTTTTCCGCGCTCGTGGGCCAGGAGCGGATCGTCGGCTAAACATTCACTGCTCATGACTGCATCCCCGTTCGTCAATCGCGTTCTGGCGGAAGTGAAGAATCGGACAGGCGTGACCGGATGTCTGATGGTCAAGGATTTCTCCTCACGGCGGGTCCAGCCAAGTACATGTGCGCCCCGTCAAGTGGGGTGTCACCACCGGCTACGGCGTCGAATGTCCAGCGTTCAGCGACCTGCGAGGCGGCTGCGTCAGTGCGATCACCGCCTGGATCCGCGCAGTGGGTGCGCGTTGCCGTCATCTTCGGCGGAATATTTCTGCGCTGAAGCTTTCGGCGCTGATGTTGTCGGCAGCGGGTGGCGACGTTCTTCACAGGCAGCCGGGCGAGGGGGTGGTGCGCAGTGACCGTGTTCAGCCTCGCGGACCGAGTTGCTGCATTCCATCAGCGAGCAGCCGGGACAGCAGGCCATGCAGGGTGCAGCGGTCGTCTTCGTCGAAGATTTCGTAAAGTTCGGCGACGGATCGCTCGAGGTCCGCTCGGGCGTTGTCGACCAGCTCGACACCGGTGTCGGTGATGGCCACGAAGCTGGTGCGCCGGTTGTCCTTCGGCCGCCAGCGTCGCACCAGCCGGCGCTTCGCGAGTTGTTCGGTGGCGATCGTGGCCGACGAGGCGGCCAGCCCGCTGCGCCGGGCATGCTCGCCGATGGTCGCCAGGTCCCCATCGCGCGTGCGATACAACTCGGTCAGCAGCCACCAGGCGTTGCGGGTGATGCCGTAGCGGTCGATCACCTGAGTGAAGGGTCCGTCCAGCACTCGGCCGGCTTGGACGATGACCCTGCCCAGGACGGCGGCAGTGACCTCGATATCCGACATACGGCCATTATCGGGCGAAGGGCGGCGTCTGGTGGTGTTGAAGCCGAAGATTTCGCCGCTGAACAGTGTCCGGAAGGGCCCCTGCTCGGGTCGGCAGCGCGTCCGCGCCAGGACTGCCCGGTGCATCGGTTTGCTGTCCGGGCAGGATCACCTGCTGGCGTCGCCGACCCCGTATCGCCCGCACGCCGACGACGTCGCCGTGGTGGTGCGGTGCAGGCCTCAGGAGGCGACGGCGGTCAGGGTCTGCCGCAGCGCGGCGAGCAACTCATCGCGGGTGAAGGGTTTGTTCAGGACGACGGCGTCGGTCTCGATGAGTCCCTGCTCGTTCATGAGGGGTTCGGCGTATCCGGACATGAACAGGATCGGGACGTCGGGCCGCAGGGAGGACAATGCGACAGCGAGTTCGCGTCCGTTCATCACCGGCATGACGACGTCGGACAACACCGCGTGGATCGGGCCGTCGTACTGTTGCGCGAGGGCGGCGGCCTCCTGACCGTCGGCGGCCATCAGGACGTGGAAGCCGTCCTTGCGCAGGATCCGGAAGATGACCTCGCGAAGGCCGGCTTCGTCCTCCGCCACCAGAACGGTGCGATCAGTCGTGCCCGGTGCGCCCGCCGCCGGTGCGGGCGGGGACGCCGCCAGGCGCGGGGCCGGCAGGTACAGGTGCGCGGTCGTGCCCCGGCCGGGCTCGGATTCCAGCACGAGGCGCCCGCCGGACTGGCGGACGATGCCGTACGAGGTGGCCAGCCCCAGTCCCGGTCCGGTGCCCTTGGGTTTGGTCGTGAAGAACGGTTCCATCGCCTGATCGAGGGTCGCCGGTGACATGCCGGTCCCGTTGTCGGTGACCCGCAGGTGGACCAGCCGTTCGGTGCCGGCGACGTTTGTGGTTGCGATCTCGAGGGTGCCGCCGGTGGCCATGGCTTCGACGGCGTTGATGACCAGATTGCTCAGCGCCTGACGCAACTGGGCGACGTCACCCTTGACCGCTTGCAGGTCGGTGGCGAGGTCGACGGTGACCGTCACGGTCCCCGCGACCGGGGTGGGCACCAGGTCGACGATCTCGCGCACGATGGCATTGAGGTCGACGAGAACCGGTTTGATCACCTCCTTGCCGCCGAAGGTGAGCAGTTGGTGGGTGAACTCGGCCGCCCGTCGTCCGGCGTGACGGATGCGGTCGACGTCGTGGCGCATCGCGTCGGAGCAGTCCTGGGTGAGCACCGCACCGGTGGCATCGTCGAGGGATTCGTCGATGAAGTCCGTGAACGACAAGATGATGTTGAGAAGGTTGTTGAAGTCGTGGGCGACGCCGCCGGCCAGCCGGGCGAGGCTGTCGAAGCGGGCGGTCGCCTGCCGCCGCGCCTCACCGGCACGGTCGAGTTCGTCGATCCGGCGTCGCTCCTCGGCTTCGATCACGGCCGTGACGTCGTCGACGGTGATGACGGAGCCGGTCACCGTACCGTCGCCGCCGAGGATCGGCCGGCCGAGCACGGTCAATCGCCGGTAACGCCCGTCCGGGTGGGCGAGGTGGCAATCACGGCGCTGTTCGCCGGCGGTGGCCGGATCGCTGTCCCCGGTCACCAGGGTGCGCAGTCCGGTGCCCAGGCAGGTCAGCCAGCCCTGTCCGAGCAGCCGGTCGCCCGGCCAGCCGGTGATCTCGCGCGCACCGGGGTTGACATACGTCGCGTGTCCGGCAGGGTCGGTGATGATGATGCCGACCGGCGAGGCGTCGGCCATGGCGGCGAAGCGGGCCTCGCTCTCGTCGAGGGCGTCGGTCTTCTCCAAGAGCTTGGCGTTGAGCACGTCGATGTGCTGGGCCGTCTGTGGCGCATGCAGTCGTGGTCCGGTCGCGTGGAAGTCGCGCAGCGTCGCGGCGATGGCGTCCAGCAGCTCATCGGGTGTCGCGGCCTTCTCGACGACGCGGGCGACGCCGAGCGTCTCGGCGAGCGGGCGGACCTCGTCCTGGCTGTAGTTCGCGGTGTAGAAGATCAGCGGTATGTCGGACGTCTCCGGGATGGCGCGCATCTCTTGAGCGAACTGAAATCCGTCGATGCCTGGCATGAGCATGTCGGTCAGTACGACGTCGGGGTGCAGTGACCGGGCCAGTTCCAGTGCCTGCCGGCCGTCGGAGGCCTCGACGACGTCGTAACCACCCTCGCTGAGGACCTCCCGGGCGACCTCGCGGTTGGTGGCACGGTCGTCCACGACCAGCACGGTGGTCATCTGTCACGTCCCGCCCGCGCCGGTTCGCGCGGTGGCCGTGGGCTCAGGGTCGCTTCCGGCCGGGAGCGTCAAGGTGAAGGTGCTCCCATGGCCGGGGCTGCTGGACATGGTCACCTCGGCGCCGATCAGTTGGGCGCGCCGCCGCGCCAGGTAGAGCCCGAGGCCGGCTGCGGTGTCGGGCGCCGATTGACCGCGTACGAAAGCTTCGAAGATCGTCGGTTGGTCCTCGACCGCTATGCCGCGACCGTCGTCGGTCACTTCGATGGATGTGGTGTCGGTCAGCGCGTGCGCACGGACACTCACCCGGGTGGCGGATCCCGCGACCAGCGCATTGGTGATCAGCTCGACCAGGATCGGCCTGACCAGGCCCGGATCGGTGCGAACGACGACGGCGCCCACGGTCGTGTCGC
This sequence comes from Actinoplanes palleronii, assembly GCF_016862315.1. Taxonomy (GTDB): domain Bacteria; phylum Actinomycetota; class Actinomycetes; order Mycobacteriales; family Micromonosporaceae; genus Actinoplanes; species Actinoplanes palleronii. The sequence goes on from NZ_BOMS01000088.1 coordinate 88,994, forward strand.
GTACCTCGGCCGTGGCGCCGACCGCCGCGGCACACATGCCGATGGCGGCGGCAATGACCTGCTGAAGGTCGGCGGCCGCTTTGGTGCAGTGGATGCGCCCGGATTCGATCCGGGATATCTCCACCACGTTGTCGACGACGGCGATGCCCGCGCGGGCAGCTTGTTCGATCATCCCCAGCCGGCGCAGCTCGTCACCGGTCCCGCTCGCGCCGGCGGCCCGCCGCGCCAGGATCGCCGCGAGTCCCGCGATCCCGGTCATCGTGCCACGTAGTTCGTGGCCGATCCGGGGCGCCAGATCCGGGGGGAGCCAGCCGGCGGCCGGCAATGCGGCATTGCGCGGGGGCGGGGGGCCACAGATCACCGTCAGGCTGCCCTCGCCCGCGGCCCCGCCGAGGTCGCGGACCGCCGTGGCGGTCACCACGAATGGCCGTCCCGGGCCGCGGAAGCAGGCGAGGGTTCCCGTCCACGCCGGAGGCTGCTCGGAGGCTGCGGCAAGACCGTCGAGCAGCGAACGGCGGCCTTCTGCCGTGACCAGCGGCGGACCGAACAGGTCGGCAGCCTGGATCCGCTCCGCTCCCGCAGGGATGTCAAACAGCAGCCGCGCCCCTTCGTTGTAGGAGTTCACGGTGCCGTCGGCAGTGATGCTCACGACCGCGTGGCCGGCCACCGGAAAGTTCAACCACACATGGTCCGGCGTCGCGAGCCGTTCGGCGGCAGTCGAAGACCTTGTCACCGGAGCTCCCCTGGCCTGGACGGAAACGACCTAATTTTGCCAGCTTAAACACCTTTGCTGATGAAAAAATACATAGTTGGAAATATGCCGGAGTACCCGATCGACGTCCGTGGCCGTGTGCCACGACTGCTCGCCACCCAAGCCGCGGCGGCCGCCATGGTGGTGGGCTTCGTGGTGCTCAGCGGCTACGCGACGGGGGTGCGGGCCCTTGTCCAGGGGTTCGACGGCTGGCCACCGACGCCACCGTTGACGGCCGCCCAATTGGTAGCGGCGGGCCTCGGCGTGGTGCTGGTCCTGCCGGGCAGGTGCCGCCGGCTCCGCCATGGCCTGGGCCGTGCTGCCGGGGCACTGGTGACGACGATCGCCGCCACCGTGGTGATCGAGTACATCGTGCGGGTCAGGCTCGTTGACGCCGTGTTGTTCCCGCACCGGGTCCGGCAGTGGGCTGTCAGCGACGTGCCGGGCCGTCCGTCGCTGCACATGGCGGCCGGGCTGCTCCTGGTGGGGCTCTGCATCTTTCTGTCCGACACTCATCTGATCAGGAACCGGCTGGCCGGTCGCCTGTTGGCCCCGGCAACTCTGCTGGTCGGTATCTCGGCGGTCCTCGGTCATGTGTACGGCGCCGAGTGCATCCGGTGGGGAAGCGCGCAGTTCCCCGGGACGTCGCTGCTGGCCGGAGTCGGCTTGTTCATCCTCGACCTGGGCGTCGTGCTCAGTCGCCCGGACCGGCCACCCGGCGACGTGTTCACCGGGCGCGGCCCGGGCGGCCGGACGATGCGCAGGCTGGCGCCGTCGGTTGTCGCGGTCCTGGCAGTCGCGGTGCTGGTGACCGCCGTGGGCCGTACCACCGTCCCGATCGACGCGGGTCTCGCGGTGACCGCGGCGACGGGCATGGTCATCGCCGCCCTCTACCTGTTGTTCGTCAGAGCCGGGACCGCCATGGACGCCGCGGACGAGAAACTGCGCGCCGAGCGGGACTACGTGCAGACGGTGCTCGACTCGCTGCGGGAAGGTGTCATCACCATCGGCGCTGACGGCGAGGTCCTTCAGGTGACCACGCGGTGGAGTGAGATCACCGGTTACCCGGCGGACCAAGCGCTCGGTATGCGCTCGCCGTTTCCGTGGTGGCCGCCCGAGCGGGCGGCGACGATGGCCGAGCTGATGGACCGGCAGCCGCCTGCCGGCCAGGCGTGGGAGATCGACACGGAGATCCTGCGGCCGGACCGCACCCGGGTCAGTGTGCTGCTCACCGTCTGTCCCGTTCGGGCCCACGACGGTGTTTCCCTACGAACGATCACCTGCCGTGATCTCACCGAACGCAAGGCGACCGAGGCGCAGCATCGGCGCGTGGCCGACCAGGTCGACCGCTTCTTCGAGATGTCCGGCGACCTGCTGTGCATCGCCGGCCGCGACGGCTTCTTCCAGCGGCTCAACCCGGCGTGGGAACGCGCTCTCGGCTTCAGCGCCGAGGAGCTCATGAGTCGTCCGTACCTGGACTTCGTGCATCCGGACGACGTTCACCGCACCGCCGCGGACGCCCGCCAAATGATCACCGGAAGCCCCGGCGCTACCGGCTTCGAGAGCCGCTTCCGGTGCCGCGACGGCACGTATCGGTGGCTCAGCTGGAGCGTGACCCTCGCGGACGGCGACACCATGATCTACGGCGTCGCCCGGGACATGACGGCGCAGCGGGCAGCGGAACACAACCAGGCGTTCCTCGCCTCGATCATCAGCGGCACCGACGACGCGGTGATCGGCAAGACGCTGGACGGAACGATCGTCAGCTGGAACGACGCCGCCGAACGGATGTACGGCTACCCGGCCACCGAGACCATCGGCCGATCCATCCGGATGCTGGCGATGCCCGGACACTTCGACGAGATCGACGAAATCCTCAGGTCACTGCGTGACGGCGGGCCGGTGGTGCACCGGGAAGGTGTGCGACGCCGCGCCGACGGCAGCCGGCTTCGGGTCAGTCTGACCATCTCGCCGATCCGTGACCAGGACGGCACTCTCGTCGGCGCAGCCTCGATCGCCCGCGACGTCACTGCCCAGGTCGCCGCCGAACAACGATTCCGAACCCTGGTCCAGACCGCCCCGGACGCCATGATCATCGTTGACGGATCCGGGATGATCACGTTGGCCAACGACCAGACCGGGCGGCTCTTCGGATACCCCAGCGAGGACCTGATCGGTCTCTCGGTCGAGCAGCTGATGCCGCAGGGTGCTCGCAACCGGCACGTCCGGCACCGGAAGGGATATGTCGCCGCGCCGCGCAATCTGCTCATGGGCTCGGGAATGGAGCTGTACGGCTTGCGCCGCGACGGTACCGAATTCCCCATCGAGATCAGCCTCGCCCCGCTGCACACCGATGAAGGGATCATGATCTCCGGTGCGATCCGGGACATCAGCCAGCGCCGTGAGGTCGAGCAGGCGCTGGCCAGCGCGCGCGACGACGCGCTGGCGGCGGCGAAGGTGAAGTCACAGTTCGTGGCGATGGTCAGCCATGAGATCCGGACCCCGATGAACGGGGTCATCGGTCTCACCGAGCTGCTGCTGAGAACCGCCATGAGTGCCGACCAGCTGCGCTACGCCGAGGCGATCCGCACCTCCGGCCGGGCCCTGCTGACCGTCATCAACGACATTCTCGACTTCTCCAAGATCGAATCGGGGAAGATGCAGCTCGTCGCGGCCGATTTCGATCTTCCTGAACTGCTGGACGCGGTGATCGAAGTCGCCGCCGAAGCCGTACGGGACAAAGACATTGACGTTCTCTGCTACCACCCGCCGGAACTTCCCGCGACGGTCCACGGCGATGGCGGGCGGCTACGCCAGACACTGCTGAACCTGGTCGGCAACGCGGTGAAATTCACCCAGCACGGACACGTGATCCTGTCCGCCGTACCCGCCCGCCCCGCCGGGGACGACACGGCGCGCATCGTCTTCGCGGTCACCGACACCGGTCTCGGCATCGCTGCCGAGAACCTGCCGAGGTTGTTCGAACCCTTCACCCAGGCCGAAGCCTCCACCAGCCGGCAGTTCGGCGGCACCGGGCTCGGCCTGACGATCAGCCGGCAGTTCGTCGAACTGATGGGCGGCGAACTCACCGCCCAGAGCACCCTCGGGCGAGGCAGCACGTTCACCTTCACCGTTCCGCTCCCGGCGGCATCGCAGCCGGACCGGGACACTCCGGCACCGTTCGCCGCCCGCAGACTCCTGGTGATCGATTCGCAACCGACCCGCCGTCAACTCGTCGCCGAACACGCCCGGCACTGGGGCATGACCGTCACCGAGGCTGCGAGCACGCCGCAGGCGCTCACCGAGCTGCGCCACGGGTCAGCTGATTTCGTGCTGGTCGACGATCGCGCGCTGGTGGGAGCGGACCACCTCGTCCAGAAATTGAGATCGGCCATGGCCGCCGGCGATTGCCACCTTGTCGTGCTCGCCTCGCCGAGTCATCAGTCCGACGCTCCGGCGCTGCCTGACCTCGGTGCCCACCTTCTTACCAAGCCTTTCGGCACGCAGCGGTTGCGCACCGTCCTGCACGAGGCGGACACACCGGATGTGCGGATCGCGGGCGACGTCCAGACTGTCACCACCCGTGCCGCAGTCCCCGGTGAACGCGTTCGCATCCTGCTGGCCGAGGACAACAAGATCAACCAAATGGTCGCCGAGGACCTGCTCGACCTGCTCGGCTTCGACTGTGATCTCGCCCAGAACGGTGCGGAGGTCTTGGCGCTCACGACGACACACACCTATCGGGCCATCCTGATGGACTGTCACATGCCGAGAATGGACGGTTACCAAGCCACCGCCGCACTGCGTGAACGCGAAGTCCCCGGCGAGCACATTCCGATCATCGCCATGACCGCCGGTGCGCTGGCAGAGGACCGGGAACAGTGCTTCGCCGCGGGCATGGACGACTACCTCAGCAAACCCATCGACTCCGAGGCGCTGCGGGCGGCACTGGAGCGGTGGACGGCGGGAACGCTGCCAAGCGTCTGACGGCCGAGACCTGACGGTTCAACCCCGCCGCGGCGGTGCGGCGTGCGAGCGGTGCCGTTGCGCCCACTCACTCACCGGTACGGTGATCAGCCCGGCCGTCGCGATCAGGCCGCCGAGCACGAGCCACCCCACCATGCCGTGCCCGAGGATCAGTCCGGTCAGCGCGACCGGGCCGAGGATGCGGGCCAGCGGGATGCCGCTGTTGTACATGCTCTGGTAGAGCCCGTGCCGCCCCTCCGGCGTGAGAGCGAAGCTGATCTCCCAGCTCCCGGCGGACTGCAGCATCTCGGCGAGCACCTGCAGCAGGGTGCCCGCCACCAGGGCCACACAGATCAGCCACGCGGCGCCGCCGCCCGCGGTGGTGGCGAAGACCGCGCAGGCGGCGAACATCACCAGTCCGGCGGCCCGTACGGTCCGCGCGGCTGTCGGCACGTCGGTGACCCGGCGTGCGACCCGGACCTGGAACACCATCACGCTGGCCGTGTTGATCGCCAGTACCGCCGCGGCCATCCAGGTGGGCGCGCCGGTGGCCTGGGCGATCCACAACGGCAGGACCAGGCTCAACAGCGGCATGTAGAGCAGCATCACGGCGTTCAACAAGGCCAACATCGCGTACGGGCGGTCCCGCAGCACCACCCTGGCGGGCTCCACGCCCGGTTGCGGTGCCGTCCCGGCCGGGAGCCGGCTCAACAGCAGCGCGGCAGTCGCGAACGCCACCGCGTCCATGGTCAGCACCACTGTGTAGCCGGCCCGGGTGTCCACCGCCAGGGCCAGCGCGCCGACGAGCGCGCCCAGGGCCAGGCCGCCGTTGCTCCACGACTGCAGCCGGGCGCGGACCCGGGTGCGTTCGGCCGGTGCGATCAGCCCGCTCAGCAGCGCCTGCCGGGCGGCGGTGAGCCCGGACTGACAGATCCCGTACGCGCAGATCGCCACCAGGAAAGCGGCGTAGCCACGGGTGTACGGCAGCACCGCCACGGCCGAAGCCGTACCCGCGGCCAGGACGACCGCCGCCCGGTGCGCCCCGATCCGGTCGACGAACTCACCCAGCGGCATGCTGCACAGAAAGCCCGCCGCCCAGGCCAGCGACATGCCCAGTCCGAAGCTGGCCGGGGACAGCCCGGCATGGCGGGTGAAGAACAGCGCGAACGTGACCAGGAAGGCGCCGTCGCCGACGGCGCTGACCAGGTACACACGGATGAGCGTGGTGGCGATCAATCTGCCTGCCTTCGGCCGGGGACGACATGTCGGCCTCCACGCTCGGCCCGCCACGGTCCCGTCACAAGGTCCAATACGCGCCGATCCGATCAAGCCATTCTCGACAGGCCGGAGGTTCGCCGGCGACACGGCCGGTCGCCGCACGTCGCGGGCGCGCGGCGCAGGAGGTCGGCGGCGAACTGCTCGGTGTCCGAGCGTGCGGGCAGACCGGCCTCGGCGAGCGCCCCGCGCAGCCGTTCGAGCCGGTCGTGGATCGCGTCGACGTCCTCGAGCCGGTCGGTGGCGCGTTGCAGGGTGATGTCGCGCCAGAGTGCTTCCATGATGTCGCCGAGGGCGGCGCCGTCGCGGTTGAGCACCAGATAGACGAACGGTTCGAGCGCCTTGGTGCGCAGGCCGCGCACCGGGGCGCCGTCCGGGCCGAGGATGGCGGGCCGGCCGAGCACGCGGGCGCTCCGCGATCGCTCGGCACCCACCTGCCGCTCCGGCCAGCGGGTACCGCGGTTATCGTGGCGGCCGTGGTGCTGTGCCACCGAGTCCGCGAACCCAGGGGAGGCGATCGATGACGAGTCCGAGCCCTCTGCCCGGCGCGGGACGGGGCCCAGTCGGCGGTCTGTACGCCTGGCTGCTGGACGGATCATTGGACGCCACCGGAGCGCGGGAGCTGCTTCCGGAGGACTACACCGTGCTCGACGTCGCCACCGCGGTCGTCCGGGTCGCGGTGCGCACCGGTGACGGCAGCAGCGCCGGACCGGAGGGCGTACTCACCGTGCTGCGTGCCGTGCGCGACGCGGACCGGGCGGAGCGGGCTGCCCGGGCACTGGCGAACGACTGGCACCTGGAGGACTACCGGTTCGCCGGGTGGGACCACCTGCCGTGGTCGCGTTCGCGTACCGCCCGCTACCGGCTCACCCAGGTCCGGCGCGTCGTACCGCAGCAGCAGGGACGCCGCTGGGCGCTGACCGCCGGGCCGGTCGTCCCGGACCTGCCGGGGGCGAGCGCACGGACCAGGGTCCTGCGCGCACGGTGGGCCGGGGAGAACGAGGAGATCCAACAGGCCGGCGGCGTGTTCGATCGGCTCGTCGCGCGGTTCGCCGGCCGGGCACTGGATCCGGTCCTCGACGACCATCGGGCCGTGGTCGCCGGCGCCCGGCACCGGGCTCACGACCTGGCGCAGCTGGGCCGGGACCTGTCCCTGCCCGCTGTCGGCGCCCGCCAGGACGACCTCGTGGAGATCTTCGCGCGGCTCGGCGAGTGCCGCCGGATCGTGGTGAAGGCGATCAGCCAGGTTTCTCAGTTGTACCTGCAGGTGGTCGGCGACCCGGGGCCGGCCGCGCTGGAGGCCGCCGAGCGGTTGCACCAGGTCGGTTCGGCGCTCGCCGAACTCACCGTCCCGCCACCGCCGGGAACCTGACCGCCGGCCGTGGTCAGACCGTCCTTCGCGCGGACTTGATAGCCGCCGCGCGGGCCAGGGCTGAGCATCGCCCGGGCAATCACACCGGACGGCGGCGGTCGCGTGGTGCTCCGGTGGTGCTCGGATGTGCCGGGCCGGACGAGCGCGGGGGAACTGGATCAGCACAGCAGGCTTCGGCGTTCGCCGATTCCCCGCTACCCGTACGGATCAGATGATTTGTATCGCGGTAGCTGTCAGCAACCGAGACCGGGCATCTTCTGCGTTTCGCCGACGCGACCGATCGGGTCATACGTCCTCTGGTCGGTCGTCCCAGATGACGTCGCGGAGCTGGCCGCGCTGGGTGATGCCCAGTTTGGGGAAGCTGCGGTAGAGGTGGGAGCTCACGGTCCGCGGGGACAGGTAAAGCTGTTCGGCGATTTGCGGGTTGGTCATGCCTTGGGCGGCCAGCCGCAGGACCTGCTGGGTGCGGGGCGAGAATCCGCCGAGGGTGTCACGTCGGGGTGCCGGTGCTGTGACACCGGTGGCCCGCAGTTCTTCGCGGCCACGATCAGCCCACACGGCTGCCCCGAGGCGGTCGAAGATCTGGATCGCGGGGGTCAGCTGGGTTCGGCTGTCGGTGACGCGGCGCCGGCGCCGGAGCCATTCGCCGTACTCGAGCCGGACCACGGCGTGTTCGAACGCCCACCGATCGGCGTCCGGCTGGCCGAGCGCGGCGTGAAAGTGCTGCTCGGCGTCGGCGGGCGATCCGAGGTGGGCGTCCGCACGGTGCCACAGCTGCCGCAGCCGCGGGGAGGCGCCCTGGCCGGCGAGCCGTCGGATTCGCTGCGTGACGGTGCGTCCGATATCGCGCCGGTCGGTGCGGGCCGCCGCGACGGCGAAGTCACCCACGTAGTACGAGCATAGATGCGGGTGAACGGGGTTGCCGATGTCGTCGAAGAGCGGCCGCAAGGCTGTGTACGCGGATTCGTGGTCGCGCCGGGCGAGTGCGGTCAAGCCGGTCGCCCAGCGGGCGCGGACGGTGAACGCCTGGATCCGGGCGGCCACGCTGTGGTTGAGGATCGGCTGCAGCAGCCGGTCGGCCTCGGCGGTGTCGCCCGAGGCTGCGGCCAGCGAGCCGAGCACGATTTGGGCGTTGGTGACCGAGATCTGCGCGGGCGCCTGCCGGGAGTCCTCGACGAGGGCGGCGGCGCCGGTCCGGGCCTCCGGCCATCGTCCGGCGTCGAACAGTGCCCAGGCCCGGTCGGCCGCGGCGGTGCCGGCCATGACCCGGGCGGCGTCGGCGCGGTCCGGGTGGGCGACGGCGTCGAGCAGGTTGATGGCGATCTCGGTGGCATCGACGCGCATCGCGAGGGTCGCGGTCAGGTTCTGCTCGGCCGGGTCGCCGCGCAGCGCGGCGATCACCGACGGCAGCAGTGCGCGGGCGCTGTCGGCCTGACCGAAGGGATCCAGCACCCAGCGGATCCACTGCTGATAGACGGTCAGCGGCGCTGAGGCCGGTGGGCAGACAGCCGCGAGCCGGCGGTGGTGGTCCGGACGGTTGGTGTAATAGGCGATGTGGGCTGCCACAGTCAGCAGGTAGAAGGCCTGATCGCCGGCGGGCAGCTGATCCGGCGACGCCGGCAGGACCTGCTCGAACGCCTGCTCCATGCGCAGCGTCATCGAGGCCGCTGTCCCGGCGAGCTGGTCGAGCCAGGCCTGCCCCACCGGGTCGTCGGTGAGGGTGGCGGCCCGGGCCGCCACGTCCTGAGCGCGGACGACGTCACCGGCGACGAACGCGACCACGGCGGCGACGCTGAGCCGCCGGCCCTGCTCGTGAAGATCCGGGCTGAGCTGGGCGGCGCGTTCGAGACCCGCGACGGCTTCGGTGAGAGCGCCGCGGAGTCGCGCGCGCTCGGACGCGGCTTCGAGCAATGCCGCGGTCTGTTCGTCGGGGCCGACGGCCGCTGCGGAGAGGTGACTGACGCGCCGGTCGCTGTCCTGTTCGACGCGGGCGAGGGCCAGGTGGACGGCGCGGCGCTCGGCGAACGGGGCTGCCCCGTAGACAGCGGATGCGACGAGCGGATGCCGGAACTCCAGCCGCCCGTCGTGCAGCCGGATCAGGGCGGCCTGTTCGGCGGGCGCCCAGACCGCGTACGGCTCGGCGAGCGCGGCCGTCATCGTGGACAGATCCGCGGTGCCCGCCGCGGCGGCCGTCAGCAGCGCACGTCGCGTGGGTTCGGGCAGGCCGGCCAGCTGGGCGGCGAAGGCGTCCTCGACCCGGCGGCTGACAGGCGGCCCGTCGCCGGTCACCACCCGAGGCAGTTCGACGAGTGCCAGGGGGTTGCCGGCTGCCTGCTCCAGCACCCGCGCCCGCAGCGATTCGGGCAGTACTACTGGCTGGCGGGACAACAGTTCCGCGCTGTCGGCCGGGCCGAGCGGTTCGATCCGGAAGCTGGGCAGTGCCCGTTGCAGGCCGGCCGGTACCCGATCGCCGCGTACGGCGGCGAGCAGTGCGATCGGTTCCCCTTCCAGCCGGCGTGCCAGGAACGCGAGGACGTCACAGCTGGCCGGGTCCATCCACTGCAGGTCATCAGCGAGCAGCAGGATGGGGCCGTCGTCGGCCAGCCGGGAGACCAGGCTCAGAAAGCCCAGCCGCAGCATCATCGCGTCCGGTGGCTGGGCTTCGCCGCCGCCGGTGGCGGGCTCCGCCTCGCCGAAGGCGGCGCGGACAGCTGCCCGCTGAGCGTCGGCGAGCCCGTCGGCGAGTCGTAGCGCCGGCCCCAGCAGTTGGTGCAAGGCGGCGAACGGCAGACCGATCTCGCCCCGGTCGCCGCGACTGCGTAGCACCCGGCGCCCTTGGGCTCTGGCCTGGTCGGCGATGGCCTGCAGCAGCAGCGTTTTGCCGACTCCGGCGTCTCCGAGCAGGACGAGTGCCTGGCCCTCCGGTGATTCGGGAGCGAGTGCAGCGGTGATCAGGTCCAGCTCGCGTCGTCGGCCGATGGGCTCGCCGGCGACGTGCATAAGTCCGTCCATGGTTGCTGACGCTCCCGGTGCCGCCTTGATCATCTGAGCCCCAGCGTAGTGCCGAGACTCAGAGCATCGGCCGGTCGCCTTCGGCACTGTCCGGCTGCGCGACGTTCCAGTGCTCGGCGATCCGGTTGCCCTCGAACCGGAAGAGGTCCACCACGATGATCGACGGTGCGCCGTCCGCGGTGAGTCGTCCGTGGGCCACGACCATGTCCCCTTCGGCGATCATCCGGACCGGCTCCCATCGACGGCCCACAGCGCTCATCGCGAATGCGCGTAGCCCCTCATGGCCGTCGGCGGGCAGGGCGTGGTCCCGGTGGCCCGGTGTCCAGTAGCGGTCCAGATCCGCGATCCGGCCGGCCAGCAGTTCTCGCATCGCCTGCCGGGCGATCTGCTTGCGCACCGTGGTGCCGGCACCGGGCGACGGCTCGGTGTCGTCCGTACGCCGCAGCGAGCCCGTCATGACCAGGCACCTCCCGTCCGGTAACGCCAGCGTGGCGCGCACCATCGCGTTCACGAAGTCCTGCATCTGCGTGACCGTCGCACCTGCCCGGTTCTGCCAGGTGGTGAAGTACAGACCCGGCCGCACCTCGGCCATCGTGACGTCGACTCGTTCCCGTTGCCCGGCGACCGCGATGCCGCCGCCCTCCAGAACGGTGACGGTAAGCGCTGAGGCCGACTCGAAGTCGAGCAGCAGGACCAGTTCCCCCAGATCGCTAACGTACTGATGGCCGAAAACGGCGTCGGGCACGGCAGCTCCGTTCAAGAGTGGGGAGCCTCAGCCTCGCCGAGACGCGACCGCCGCGCACCCGACGACTGACTGCATTCCGCGCCGCGACAGGTGCAGTCAGTCGTCGGGTTCCAAGAAGCCGTCACCTTTCTAGCGTTGATCTATGCAAAACACGTCAGACCTTGCTCAGATCGAACAGGCCAACTCTTCCGGTCTCCAGCCGGTCGTCTTCGTTCATGGACTCTGGCTGCTGCAGAGCAGCTGGGACCGGTGGGCCCAGTTGTTCGCCGAGGCCGGCTACGCCCCGGTGGCCCTGTCCTGGCCGGACGACCCGGACACCGTCGCCGAGGCCAACGCCCACCCGGAGATCATGGCCAACAAGACCATCGGGCAGATCGCCGACCACCTGGCCGGCCTGATCGGCAAACTCGACTGCAAGCCCGCGATTGTCGGCCACTCCTTCGGCGGGCTGCTCACCCAGATCCTCGCCGGCCGGGGCCTGGGCGTGGCCGCGGTGGCGATCAGCCCGGCGCCGTTCCGCGGCGTGCTGCCGCTGCCGCTGTCCGCACTGCGCTCCTCGGCCCCGGTACTGACCAACCCGGCCAACGTCCACCGAGCGGTCCCGTTGACCTACGAGCAGTTCCGCTACGCATTCGGCAACGCGGTCAGCGAGGACGAGGCCAAGGAGCTGTATACGACGTATGCCGTGCCCGCGCCCGGCGCACCGCTGTTCCAGGCTGCCACCGCGAACTTCAACCCCTGGACCGAGGCCAAGGTCGACACCGCCAACCCCGACCGTGGGCCGCTGCTGGTCGTCTCCGGCGAGTTCGACCACACCGTGCCGTGGGCGATCGCCAACGCCTCCTACAAGCAGCAGGCGCACAACCCGGGCCTGACCGAGATCGTCCGCATCCCGGACCGTGGCCACGCGCTGACCATCGACGCCGGCTGGCGGGAAGTTGCCGGTACCGCCCTGCAGTTCATTCAGCGCTTCGTCTGACCATCCTCCCTGCCCGGACAAGGAACCCGCATGCCCTCGATAACCCTCAAAGACGGCGCTACCAAGTTCTACAAGGACTGGGGCGCCGGACAGCCCGTCGTGTTCAGCCACGGCTGGCCGCTCAACGCCGACGCCTGGGAGAACCAGGTCAACCTGGTCGCCGAACACGGCTACCGGGCGATTTCGCACGACCGCCGCAGCCACGGCCGCTCCAGCCAGGAGTGGAACGGCAACCACATGGACCAGTACGCCGACGACCTCGCCGAACTGCTCGACCACCTCGACGTTCGAGACGCCGTCCTGATCGGGCACTCCACCGGGGGCGGCGAAGTCGCCCGCTACCTCGGGCGGCACGGCACCGGCCGGGTCGTCAAGGCGGTACTGCTCGGCGCCGTGCCCCCGCAGATGCTCAAAACCGAGGCGAACCCGCTCGGCCTGCCGATCGACGCTTTCGACGCGATCCGCGCCGGCGTAACCGCCGACCGGTCCCAGTTCTACCGCGACCTCAGCCTCGCCTTCTACGGCTTCAACCGCGCCGGCGCGAAGGTCTCCGAAGGCAAACGCGAGGAGTTCTGGCTGCAGAGCATGCAGGTGGGCCTCAAAGGCGCCCTCGACTGCATTGCAGCGTTCGCCGAGACCGACTTCACCGAGGACCTCAAGAAGATCGACATCCCCGTCCTGGTCGCCCATGGCGACGACGACCAGATCGTCCCGATCCAGGCCTCCGCCCTCGAATCGATCAAACTACTCCCGAACGGCACCCTCAAGATCTACCCCGACGCACCCCACGGCCTGGTCGGCGACTTCGAACAGGCCTTCAACACCGACCTGCTCGATTTTCTCAAGAACTGATCTACCCGGTCGATGCCCGCGTCCGGCTATCGGACGCGGGCATCGACACGTTTGTCGCAAACCGACTGGGGAGTCGGCCGAAGGATGTCATCGACAATGAGGCTGACGTATTGGCGAACGTCTGTTTGTATGTCCTCCATGCAGATCGGAGTGCCGCGGCTGGCGATCGATTACGGCACCGCCTGCACCCGCACGGTCGTGGTCACGCCCGGGCAGTCCTGGCAGCCGTTTCTGATCGACGGGAATGCGGAGCCGTCCAGTGCCGCCCACGTCGACGCGCACGGGCGGATCACCGTGGGCAGTGCCGCCTGGCGGCTGGCGGCCGTCGATCCGGACGGGTTCGTCGGGGCGCCGCTGGCCGAGGGGACCGGGACCGTCAGTTGGCACGGGCGTGACGTCGAGGTCGGTGACCTGGTCGCCGCGACCCTGCTCATGGTCAGCGAGGAAGTGATCCGGCTGCTCGGCGCGGTGCCCGCGACGTACGGATGACCGTGCCCGCCGGGTGAGGGCCGCGCCGACGCACCTGGCTGCGCCGGGCCGCTCACCAGGCCGGGCTCGGGCTGCCGCAGATGGTCGAGGCGCCGGTCGCGGCGACCGGGCAGCGGCTGCTCGACGGGGAACAGCTGCCGGTCGGGGCGTTCGTACTGGTCTGTGATACGGGTGCGACGACGGAGGCGAGCGAGCTGCGGCGCGGCCCGCGCGGGTTCGAAGTGCTCTCCACGGTGCACGCCGCGGACGTAGGTGAGCTGATCCGGCATGAGCACAGCCGGTACCGGCTGACCGAGGCGGTGGACGTCGACGTATGTCAGCTGCAGGCCGCGATCGCCGGGGTGCAGCGCGCGATCACGACGGCGGAGCGGCTGCGAGCGCAGCAGGTGGTCGTGGACGGGTATGCGGGGGAGTTGGCCGCCGGCTACGACTGGCCGTGGATCGTGCCGGCGCGCGAGACGATTCGGCGCGAGGCCCTGACCGGGTACGTTGATCTCGCTGACGGCGCGGAGCCCGGCGCGGCGGTCGACCTGTTGCGGGCGGCGATGGCCGTCGATCCGCAGAACACGATGGTGCGCGCGCGGACGATCCCGGTCCTGTCGGAGCTCGGCGACGAGTCAGCGGTGCGCGCGTTGCAGCAGTAAGTCGTGTTGCCCCTGCACGTTCACGTCGTGCTGCTGGAACTCCATCAGTGGACTCGCGCGACGCCGTACGCGATCGGGGACCCCACCCCGTGGTATGCCAGCTCCCTGTCCGGAACCGGCCCGGCTCAGGTTGCAGCCGCGGTAGCCGATCGTGACAGCGTGCGGACCGTCGCGAGCAGGGTCTGGGCCGGGGTGAGGTCGGCGGCGGCGCTGGCAATCCTGGTGGCTCTCGGCTGTGCCGGCTTGTCGGTAGGGGTGGGGGCAGTGGTCGCACGAAGCCAGCACGACGCGGCCGAACAGCAACTCGCTCGCCGGACCAGCCTCGTCGTGGAGGCGGTGTCGGGCGAAACGCGCCGTTACGTGGACACGCTCCGCACCGTCGCGGCGGCGGCCGGGGCATTCACTACGCTCACCGCGTCGAAGTTCGCCCAGGCAACACAGCCGCTGGAGCAGATGCGCCTGGCGGGGGCCACGTCCATCGTGTTCCTCGTACCGGTCACGGACGCGGAGCTGACCTCGGTGCAGGCGCTGTGGCGATCCCGGGGTGTGCCGGGACTGACGCTCCTGCCTTCGGGCGCTGCCCGTCAGCACATCTTCTCGGTGCTCAACAATCCGTTGGATGCGATGACCACGCCCCGTTCCGGTGTGGACATCACACAGGCGCCGGCGCCGACCCAGGCGTTGGCCGAGGCCCGGCGCACCGGGCAGGTCACCATCTCGACGCCTTATCAGTTGATCATCGATCAGGGTCTGCCGCCTGAGCGGCGCCAGCCGTCGTTCTCGCTGACCGCCCCGGTTCACGGACCACCCGACGCCCAGGGAGACCGCCCGTTTCTCGGCTGGGTGCTGATGGGCGTGCGGGGGCGTGACTTCGTCGGCGCCACCTTGGACCGGGAATCGCAGAACCTGCTCGACGTGACGCTGCGCGCGCAGAACGCCGCCGGCGTCGATGTTCTCGTCGCCACCCAGCGTGCCAGCATGTCCGGACCCCGCGACCTTGCGAACAACGTTGACGTGCGGGTGGCCGACCGCAGCTGGCAACTGCGCGTTCAAGCGTCAGCCGGTGGGCTACCCGGTGGGACCACCAACCTGCCCCGCCTCGTGGAAGGCGTCGGTATCGTGGTCGGCCTGCTGCTGGCCGGTCTGGTGTGGGTCCTGGCCACCGGTCGCGCCCGCGCCCGGGGACTGGTCGCTCGCGCCACCCGAGACCTGACCGCGGCGGAAACCGCCGCCCGCCGCCAGGCAAACCTGCTCGCCACGATTCTGGACAGCATCAGCGACGGAGTCGTGGTCGCCGACGCCGACGGGGCATATCTGCTGCGCAACCCCGCCGCGCGGGTCATTGTCGGCGTCGGTACCGAACTCGGCAACACGCAGCGTCCGGCGGCGCATTTCGGTGCATACCGGTTGGACGGTCAGGAAGCCTTTTCGAACGCCGAACTACCGCTGGTGCGGGCCCGGGCCGGCGAATCCACCGAGCAGATCGAGATGGTTCTCCGCAACCCTGCGCACCCTGACGGCATCGTGGTCACCGTCTCCGCCCGTCCCATGCCAACCGACGACGGTCGCACCGGTGCGGTGGCAGTGTTCCACGACATCACCGACCGCAAAGCCGCTGAGATCGCACTGTGCGCCGCCCGCGACGATCTCGCCGGCCAGAAGGCATACCTGACCCAGATCCTCGACGCCATCGACGTCGCCGTCCTCGCCTGCGACACCACCGGCACGATCGTGCAGTCCAACCGCATCGCCCGCCAGAACCTGATGTCCGGCGACGGGCCGAGCACCATCGCCGACGCTGTCGCCCGGGCCGGAATACGCGGTAGTGACGGCGCGCTGATCGCCGTTGAGGACATCCCCCTGATGCGTGCCCTGGCCGGAGAACAGGTCGACGGCGCCGAATTGACGCTGCCGCTGCCCGGCGGCGTCCGGCGGATCCTGCTGGTGGATGCCCGGCCGCTGCACGACGCGTGTGGGCACATCATCGGCGCGGTCGCATCCTCCTACGAGGTCACCGCCCAACGGGAACGCGAAGCCGACTTGCAGGCGTTCGCCGGCGTGGTCGCCCACGACCTGAACGCGCCCCTGGCCGCCATCGCCGGGTTCGTCGACATCCTCACCGAGGACCTCACCGACGGCGTTGATCCGGTGTCGCTGGCAGCCACCCTGTCCCGGGTCGCCAGCGCGGTGCAACGCATGCGCCGGCTCATCGAGGACCTGCTGTCCTATGCCACCGCCCGTGACCGGCGTCTGAACCGCGAACCGGTCGACCTGGACGCCCTCGTCGCCGAGGTCATCACCGAACGCACCGCGCATCTGCGCGTCGCGCCCGGCGCCCGGCGCGATCAGTTTCCCCACATCGTCGCGGCGCCGCTGCCGATCGTCGACGTGGACAAGGCGATGACCCGCCAGTTGCTGGACAACCTCATCGGCAACGCCATCAAGTACACGCCGGCCGGAGAACCGGCGCGCATCAACGTCTCTGCCGAACCCGATGGTGAGGGCTGGACCCGGGTGCAGATCGCCGACCGTGGTATCGGCATTCCCATCAACGACCAACCCCACGTGTTCACCTCTTTCCACCGTGCCGCCGCCCACACCAACTACACCGGCACCGGCCTCGGACTGGCGATCTGCCACCGCGTCGTCAACCGGCACGGCGGCACTATCACCGCCACCGACAACCCCGGCGGCGGGACCCGCATCCAGTTCACCCTGCCCACCACTTCGTGACGGGCCGGCTCCGAGGCGCCGTCCGGGCAGAGGCCGTCCGCAAAGGCCGACGGTCCGCGACTCATCTACCGGGGCCGACAACAGGTGGCCGACCTGGCCGGCAAGGACGGCAGATCTGGGCTCCCGGGGACTACAACCTACTGAAGGTGATTTCTCCCAGGGTGCCGTGTCCGGGGCTGACGGGGCCATCAAGTCTGTTCCGCCCCGGGTTTGATGGAGACATCAAACTCGGGGCTTGACAATTCACCGGGTCGTACGGTTGCGGCGGATCAGCAGCCTGAGATGCACAGCGCGCTGGTCAGCCGCGCCCGGGTGGCCCTGGCCGGCTGATCGACATGTTCGGACTTACCCGCGCAAGGGGACGTATGGGACCGGATATGGCGGGAATGGCAATACGTATTCCTTGATTAGTGGTGGCGGCGGGAAGGGTAGGCCTGACCAGGCATTGATTAACTAGGTCAATGCCAGGCTTAGGTTGCGGGGTAGGCTGGCTGGTACTTCGAACTCTAGTACGGCAGTGGACGTAGAGCAGAAGTTTACCGCAATCATGAATAGGGACAAGATTAAAGATGCAGACCTAGTAATCAATCATCCGACTGGCCCCCGCCCTCAGAATCTTGGCTGTGACGATGTGCTGGAAGAACTACTTGATTCCGATCAAACCCTCAGAGTTCATTGGCGTGTAGCGAATGAATGGCGATCACGAATCTACAAAGGAAAACCATGACAAATTTTAAGGCAGAAGCGAGATATCGGACTGAGCATGCTGAGCGGCCGATACTGCTGGAAACTGCCGAGAGCATTGATTTATTGGTGGATGCTCTGCTGAATGGTCCGGATGACCACAATCTAGCGCAGCTCCACTCGTTGAATCGGCCACTTTTGCCGGCCTATGGGGATCCCGACCACGAGCTTCTCGTCGGAGTTGATTCGGTCCTGGGGTTTGGTGCATTGGCGTGGATGGATGCTGATGGGAACCAGGTAACACTGGGATCCGGGGAGGGTTTGGCGCAAGCTGAAATGTATTTTATAATGGGGCATAGGCGGGAATTCCCAGAAAAATCGAGCGTTCCTCTCGATTTGATTAGGCAAGCGGTCAAGGAGTTTCTGCTTTCCGGTGGAAAGCGTCCAACCTGCGTGGAGTGGCAGAAACTGGAATACTGGTGATCTATTAAGACCCGTCAATCGTGACGGTGAAGGGTCGCGACCCAAAGGCATTGCCTAGTTTGGCAACTACTGGTCACAGCGCCGATTGGATCGTGCGATCGGCAGTTGGCTTGCCGAGTCGCGCGGGCGATGTGGTGGCGCCGGTGGACCGGTGCCACCACATCGCGGTGTTATGAGCTCACCCACGTCACCCGCGACGAGCAAACAGTCCTGCGCGGAGCCCGGTTGCAGGCGCTCGGCGATCTCGCGATTCTCCCGGTAGGAGATGTGCCGGTCACTGACCGCCAGCACAGATGCCGTCGCGCTGATCAATATATGCCAGTCGACCGGGGAGCCCGTCGCGAGATCGATGCGATCGGCTGGGTGCTGAACACCCTCCCGTGTCTGGTGCCTCCCAACTGCGGGGGCGGTGCCGGCGTCACGGTGCTCAGGTCGTACAAAATCGGGGGTTGTCGCCACCAGCGACCTCTGCGTCGCGTCGATCGTCGGTCCCGGGAGAAATCGCCCCGCAGGCCAGGCACCTCACCGAGGCGCATAGGCACCAGTGGCCGTGCCGTGTCCCCGCCATGATCCGGGAGGGCTAGTCTCGCGGCATGACCACCGCGATCGAGTCCTCCCACGCGTGCTGGTCGTATGGCGATCACCAGGCCCTCGACGAGTACGCCAAGGAGTTCCTGCGCGCCGGGCTCGCCGCCGGTGAACGGATCTGGTACGTGCCGCGCCCCCGGTCGCAAGGCATCACCGACTGGCTGCGAAGCGTCAGCCCGAGGTCGTCGCGTCCCGACCCGGTGCGGATCATCCCGTGGCAGGACGCCTACACCGCCGGGCAGGTGGTCGATCCGGCCGCGCAGATCGCGGCGTACGCGGCCGTGACGGACGCCGCGCTCGCCGACGGGTTCAGCGGCTTCCGGGTGGTCGCCGACGTCACGGCCATGGTGCGCACCCCCGAGCAGCGCGACGCCTTCGCCCGCTACGAGTACGCCATCGGCCGATACATGCACACCGCTCCGATGCGTGCGCTGTGCACCTACGACCGGACCGAACTCGGCGACCGGGTGGTCGCCGAACTGGCGTGTCTGCACGAGACGAGTCACGCCAGCGGTGTGACATTTCAGCTGCACGCCGGCCCGACCGAGGACGAGGCGATACTGGACGGCGAGCTGGACATGGCCAGTGAGGACCTCCTCAGCGGCGCCCTGTGGCGTACCGGGCTGGCACCGTCCGGCGGCGAGGTGACGGTGGACGCCGGCCGGCTGCGCTTCATCGACCACAGATCGCTGCTGCTGGTGCAGCGGTACGCACAGGAACGCCGGATGACCGTCGTGCTCCGCACCGGCCTGAGCTCAGCGCTTCACCTCGCCGAGCTGCTCGAACTACCTGACGTACGTGTGGAGATGGCGCGATGAGGACGGGCGCCGCAGCCGGGCACGCCGGCTACTTCCACACGGCCGGGTGCTTCGGCTCGGATGACGAACTGCTCGGGCTCGCCGTGCCCTTCCTGACCGGCGGCGCCGCGAGCGGTGAAACCAGCGTGGTGGTCCTGAACGACCGCAACGCGCAGTTGGTGCGGGACGCGTTACCGGCGGGCGCCGCAGTCATCTTCCTGCCGGGTGGCGCGGTGTACGAGCGGCCCGCCGCGGCCATCCGGTCGTATCGGAAGCTGCTGGCCGGCCACGTGGCCGCCGGCGCGTCCCAGATCCGCATCTTCGGTGACCTGACCGCGGTCACGCACGGCGCGACCTGGGACTGGTGGGCCCGCTACGAGTCCGCCATCAACCGGGCCTACGACGATTTCCCGCTGTGGAGCATCTGCGCCTACGACACCCGCACGACACCGCCGGCCGCACTGGCCGATGTCATGCGCACGCATCCCTGGACGGCCCTGCCGGACGGACGGAACGTACCCAACGCCGGCTTCACCGACCCGCACCTCTACCTGGGCGAACGTCACCCGCCGACCCCGGATCCCGTGCTGGACGGCGAGCCGGCCGCCGAGCTGATCGACCCGACTCTTTCCGAGGCCCGCCAGGCGGTCCGCGGCGCCGACCGGGGCCACCTGGCGTCCACCGAGGTGGACGACCTGGTCGTGGCGGTCAGCGAGGCGGTGGCCAACGCCCAGCGGCACGGCTCCGGCCCGGTCCGGCTCCGGGTGTGGAGCAGCATCGATCGTCTCGTCGTGACGGTCACCGACGCCGGCACCGGCCCCGAAGACCCGTTCGCCGGGCTGGTGCCCGCCGGCGACGGCACGAACGGCGGCCTCGGGCTGTGGATCGCCCACCAGTCCTGCAACCACGTAGCCCTCTACCGCCACGACGACGGCTTCACGGTACGACTGACCGCCGGCGACCCCCACCACTGACCGCGCCCGCGACTGGGGCCCTCAATCGATCAGCGTCGGACCCCGTACGTCACTATCGGCTGAGCCGGGCCGGCCTGATCGCTTGCGGATCGCGGCAGCCGGGTTCACCAGTGCACGGTCGCCGCGAGCACGCCTCCGGTGATCGTGACAGCCGCGCCGGCGATCAGCAAGCCCGTGCACAGCCTGTCGACGTGTCGTCCGGTCGGCGCGGCGGGCTGGTCGAGGAAGGCCACCAGGACACCCCACGCCAGGGCGACTGCGCCGATCCCGAGCCCGAACATCAGCGCACGATCCGGCCAGTGGGCAGCAAACCAGGCTGCGTCATCGTGCCGCTCCGTTCGGTCGGTTCGGATCAGCCTGCGGCACGGGTGTGGCCGACGGCTGACCAGCCGGCGACGAGAACATGACAGGCGTCGATGCAGCTCCTGGCCGGCCACCGAACGCCGCGGCCAGCGCAACGTCCTCGTACGATGGAGAGCATGAATGGTTGGGTGTCGGTGTATTCCTCGGATGGTGGCGGTCGTTTCTCCCTGGCCGGTTGACTGGCCGACCGCGGCATCGACTGGAACCCTTTCACCGAGGGCGAGGTCCGCGGCGGCTTCATGTGCGGCCGCAACGACGAGACCGGCCGGTGGTGGTGCCGGCACTACCTGGACATCGACGCGGGCGCCCTGCGGCGGCTCGGCCTCCATCCCGATCAGCCGCTGTCCCGGATCGTCAGCCGCCCGCTACCGCCCTCACACGTGAAGAAGATCCTGGCGGAACGGCTGGCCCTCGAGGCATGGCAGTGACCTCCCCGGCCCGGCCCGGCGCGGCTCCGGGCCGGCGGTGTGAACGAGCCGGAATCCAGGACGAGCACGCCGGCGTGACATCCGAGGTCAGGCGCAGGGGGCTTCGACCTCAGGACGGGCTCCGGGCTTCCGGAGGCCTGGTCCGGCGGGGCCGGCCGGCGCGGAACGGTGAGCACCAGCAGCACGGTGAGCAGGCAGATGACGGCGGATCCGGACCAGACGCCGGTGTAACCGCCGAACAGGTCGCGCAGGTAGCCGCCGCCGACCGCGCCGACCGCGCCGCCGAACTGGTGGGCCGTCCACATCCACCCGAAGACGATGCCGGCACCCCGCCCGCGGGGCCTGAGCAGCCGGGTCGGCCTGCCGCCGCCGGCCCGGCCGGAGCGACGGATTCAGTCGTCGTCGTCCGCGGGGTCCGGGTCGTCGGCCTTGTCGCGGGCCCTGTCGCGCAGCTCTTGGAAGCGTTCGACGGAGCGCCACGGGGTGGTCCGGAACTCGTCGTCGCCGATCAGGTCGTAGACGGCGCAGGCTTCCC
Source organism: Actinoplanes palleronii (assembly GCF_016862315.1). Classification (GTDB taxonomy): domain Bacteria; phylum Actinomycetota; class Actinomycetes; order Mycobacteriales; family Micromonosporaceae; genus Actinoplanes; species Actinoplanes palleronii. The sequence continues at coordinate 110,664 of NZ_BOMS01000088.1, forward strand.
GGAAGTACCGGCCCATCGTCAGGCCGTAGGCGAACTCGTTCCACACCCGCGGGGTCATGATCGACCTGTGGTAGTCGTCGTGCCAGAACGAGTTGTGGGCGGCCGCGTAGATCTCGCCGGCCACCTCGTTGCGCCGGAAGTGTTTGTTGTCGCCCGAGGACCACCGGTGCTCCCGGTGCGCTTCCGCGATGAGGACCGGGATGTCGGTGCCGGGACAGGCGGCAGCCCGGGTCCGGGCGAAGTCGAACATCGCCTCGGTGCTGCCGCTCCACTTCGGTTTCAGGTTCTCCAGCATCTGCTGGTGGCCGAACAGGTGAGTCGGGTCGATCGCGATGAGCTTGTCGAACCGGCGCCAGCGCTCCTGCTCCGGCAGCTGCCGTGCCCGGCCCAGGATGACCAGGTAGTGCCACGCCTCGGCGCATCCCGGATCGCGGTCGGTCACCTCGTCCAGGCAGTTCTCGGCCAGTTTGAGCCGGGAGAACCAGATCTTCCACTGCTCCGGGCTGACCGTGTCAGCGGTGCCGCCACCGCGGGCGTCCCAGGCCCAGTAGACGGCGCGGGCGCCGCGGACCAGCAGCGGAAGGGTGGAGTCAGGCTCGGCGCGGACCACGTCGGGGATCCACTCCTCCACGCCTGCCGCGCTTGCTACGTGCAGCATGTACGACATCAAGTGCACGGGGTCGGCGGCGGTGAGAATGTCGCGTACCGCCGGCCAGTCCCTGGCCTTCAGGCCCAGGTTGAGCTGCTGGAGGTCCGGAGCTTTCGCGAGCCCGACGGTCGTGGGGGCGGCGTCCTGCTGCTTCGTGAAAGGCCACATGACTGATCAGAGATTCTTCTCGGTGTAGGTGCGGGAGCGGCGGAAGAACTTGATCGTTTCCCATGGTTCCCGGGTGATCCAGTCCTCGCCGATCGACTCGAACAGGCTCCAGGCCGGCTTGTGGAAATCGCCCCAGGTGAACGCGTAGGCGAAGGTGTTCCACACGATCGGCGTCAGCACCGAGATCGGATAGTCGTCGTGCCAGTACGAGGCCTGCGCCGCCTCCCAGACCTCGTCCATCACCTCGGCCGGCTCCCAGTCGGACAGCGGCGGCTCACGGTCCGGATCGTCCGGCTCGGCGAGCTGGTTCAGGTGGACGAACTGCTCCTGGTGCGCCAGCACGATCAGCGTCGGGATGTGGGTGCTGGGACAGGCGGCAGATTGCGTACGGGCGAACGCGAACATCGACTCCGAGCTACCGCCCCAGCGCGGGCTCAGCGCGAGAAGCATCTGCTCGTGGCCGAACCAGTGGTGCGGCTCGATCTCCACCAACCGTTGGAACCGCCGCCGGCGCTCCGGCTCGGGCAGGTTCCGCGCGCGGCTCAGGGCGATCGACCAGGTCCACGCGTCGGCACTTCCCGGATCGCGCCGGAGCACCTCCTCGACGCATTCCTCGGCCTGCCCTACGAGCCGGATCCAGAGCTGCGCTGCGGCGTCACTCATCGTGCTGGTGAGCCCGTCCCGGCGCAGTTCCCAGGCCGAGGTCAGCAGGCCCGCACCGCGCAGCAGCAGCGGCAGGGTCGCGTCCGGCTCGCCGCGGATGACGTCGGTGATCCACCGTTCCACCCCGACGGTGGTCGCGGCGACGGAGAAGTAGTACGCGCGAAGCTCGGGATCCTCCGCCTCGAGGATCCCGCGGGCGGTCGGCCAGTCGCGCCGGCGAAGCGCCCGGCGCAGGAGTTCGGCCTCCTCGTCGAGGAATCGGCAGAACTCCAGAGTCCCGTCGTCATCATCGGCTTCGTTCTTCTTGATCGACCACACGGCCGCCGATCCTATGTGCAACCGCCCCCGGTCCGGAAGATCAACTCCGCTCCGGGCCCGGCAGGGGGTCCTCACTTGCGGCCCTCGGTGCGGCGGATCGGTGCCCGGGCCCTGGCCGCACCGGCGACAGCGGGATTGCTGCGCGCCGGTCGGCTGCGGTGGGGAGCATTCGCGGCGAGAGCCGACTTCATGCGGGCTTCACGGCCGGAACCGGGCTGTCCCATCGTACGAAATGGAATTTGTCTCAATCTCTCTCGGCGTCCGGCGGGATCAGATGCGGCCGAAGTCCTGGGTCCAGTAGATCGTGCCGATGGACGTGGTGGCGATGCCCACGCCGACCGCGGTGCTCGAGCAGTCGAGGATGTTCGCGCGGTGCCCGGCGCTGTTCATCCAGCCGGTGACGACCTCCTGCGGTGTGCGGTATCCCCAGGCGATGTTCTCCGCCGAGGCGCCGTTCTTCGGGTAGCCGGCGGTGACCTCACGGGCGACGAAGTCGCTGCCGTTCGAGCCGGTGTGGCTGAAGAAGTTCTGCGCGATCATGTCGCTGCTGTGTGCCCGGGCGGCGGCGATGAGACGGCTGTCGATGCGCAGCGCGCCGCAGCCGTTGCTGAGGCGTTCGGTGTTGGTCAGCGCGACGACCTGTGTCTCGAAGTCGTTCGAGGTCGCCGGCGGCGCGGTCGACGTTGTCGGCGTGACGGTCGGTGACGACGTGGGGCCGGGCGCGGAGGTCGTCGGCCGCACCGTCGGCGACGAGGTCGGCCGGGAGGCGCCGGGAGTCGCCGGCGGGGTGGGCCGGGAGGTGCCGGGAGTCGCGGGCGGGGTGGGCCGGGAAGCTGGCTTGCGGTGCCAGCGGTCGTCCGGCCGGTTCGGCTGCCCGTGCGGGTGGCCCGGGTTCGTGACGACGACACCCGTCGCGGCGGGCGGTGCCGCGGAGGCCGCAAGCGCCGGGCCCGCGACAGCGCACAACGGGGTGGCGATGACGACGGCGGTGAGGGCGGCGCGGCGGAGCTTCCGGGTCACGAGGGTGCCTCTTTCTGCGGTCGACATGGTCACCGCTGTGATCGGGTGGGTCGGTCGCAGGGGGAGCAGAAGACCTCAACCGCAACTGTCGGCACCTGAAGCGCCACCGCAGGAGGTTCGCCGCGACGACCCGCCTGGCCCGGACCGCGCAAAACCGAGCCATGCCACGGCGTCGGCGGCCCCCGGCCACCTCGAAGCCGGGCTCCGCGTCAACGTCGACGTCGAGGGCTCACCGCCGCCGAACCGGAGCCGGCGGATCAAGAGCTGGTCGGTCACGCGCTCCTGATCCGCGCCGAACCCGGTCCGCCTGCGGGGCGGACCGGGTTCGTGACCGGTTATGGTCAGAGCTTGCCGGTGCCCGCCCCGGCCTTCACCGCGGCCTTGACGTTGGCGGCCGCTTCCGGCGTGTACGCGTACGGGATCGCCGCGACGCTCGCCGGGTTGCGGACCAGCTCCGTACCCGAATTGACCTTGTAGTTGTTGAGGACCTTGATGTTGCCCAGATTCGTGTCACCGATGGTCATGGTGGGTTTGGCGACGTTCTCGAAATAGTTGCGCTCGACGAACACCCCGGCGTTCATGGCCGAGGCGACACCGTACGAACCGATGTTGCTGTAGTAGTTGTTCAGCACGTGGACCGGGTTGGCGAAGCGCACCCGGGGGTGGCGCTGGTTGGTGCCGTCGAACCAGTTGTGCACGTAGGTGGTGCGCAGGTGCCCGAGGTCCTGGGCGCCGTTGTCATCGCTGTGGCCGAGCAGCATCGACTTGTCGTGGTCGTGCAGGTGGTTCCAGGACACCGTGACGAAGTCCGAGCCGCGCTTGATGTCGATCAGGCCGTCGAAGCCGTTGGACAGGTCGTTGTGGTCGATCCACACGTTCGTGGAGCCGGACTGGACGTTGATCGCGTCGTCGCTGGCGTTCGTGAAGACCAGGTTCCGGATGATCACGTTCTTGACGCCGGAGAGGTTGAAACCGCCGCCGGTGACGCCGGAGCTCGCCCCGGAGCCGAGGACGGTCTTGTTCGACGCGACCGTGTACATCCCGGAGATCGTGATCATCCCGGAGATCTTGACGGTCTGCGCGGTGCTGGACGCCAGCGCGGTTTTCAGCGCCGCGGCGGTGTTGACGGTGACGACGGTGCTGCTGCCGCCGCCCTTGGTGCCGCCGTTGAGCGCGGCGAAACCGACCGGGCTGCTCTCCGCGGCGGACGCGTCGAGCTGGCCGACGGCCAGCATCGTGCCGGCGGCCAGGACGCTCACCGAGATCGCGGCGGCGGCCATGACGCGGCGCCGGCGGCGGGAACGGGCCGGAGGTGCGGTTGCGGACATGGGGGATCCTTCCGGGGGATTCAGTACGGGGCGGTGGCCGGCCAGACGATCTTGCTGTCCGGGATGGAGGTGTTCGTGAGCTGCTTGAAGTACGCCGCGGGCAGCACCGCCTGGCTCTGCAGGGCGGTGCCGATCAGCCGGGCGACCTCGATCGCGCCGTGCGCCTGGAAGTGCGTGTTGTCCGCGGCCCCGGCCGGATAGTTGGGGCTCTGCCCGGCGCTCAGGAACAGGAAGCACGCCTTGGTGCCCTCGACGCCGAGCCGGTTCCACAGCGCCATGCTGGACGTGCTCAGGTCGACGAGCGGCACGCCCTTGGCCGCGGCCAGCTGGCGCATCGCGGCCGGGTAGGCCCCGTGCGAGGCGGTGGCCACCCCGGCGCTGGTGAACCGGCGCCGCTCGACCGGCGTGATCAGGACCGGCTTCGCGCCCTTGGCCCGGGCCTTGTCGACGTACTGGCTCAGGTAGGACTGGTAGGTCGTCGCCGGCTCGGTGTACCGCGCCGGGTCGTCGGTCTTCTCGTCGTTGTGCCCGAACGAGATGAGCAGGTAGTCGCCGCTCCTGATCAGGCCGAGGATGTGGTCGAGCCGGCCCAGGTCGACGAAGCTCTTGGAGCTGGCGCCGGACTTGGCCACGTTGACCACGCTCGCGTCCGGGGTCAGGAACAGTTGCAGGGCCTGGCCCCATCCGGTCCGCGGCCGGTATCCGGTGACGTACGTCGAGGCCGTCGAGTCACCGGCGACGTACACGCGCACGGCGGTCGCGGCCGAGGCCGGTCGCGCCGTGACGAGCCCGGACGTGGCCCCCGCGGTGATCGCCGCGGCCGCGGTCAGCAGCGCGGATCTACGCGTTGGCATCAGCCGACCGGGTTCCACGCGTCGGTGCCGGCCAGGTACTTCTGCGGGGTGTAGTTTGCGGCCTGCGCGTCGGTGAGCTGCGTGCGGTTGCTGTTGACGGTCGCGCCGGCGCCGGTGTTCTTGTACTCGTAGAACCGGGCGTTCTGCCAGGTGTTGGTGGACATGTTGACCCACGGCTGGGCGGTGGCGATGGTGGCGCTCAGCGACGACTCGCGATAGGTCACCTGCGCGCCCTGGCCCCACGGCCGGCCGAGCTGGGTGGTGTCGGCGGTGGCGCCGGTGATCGTCGACTGGTAGATCAGGAAGCCGTACGTCTGGGCCGCCGGGGTGTTCGCCGCGGTGATCGGCCCGCCGGTGCTGCGCTTCTCGTAGATGGTGCAGGCGTGGAACACCGCCGAGCCGTTGCCGTAGATGAAGTCGACGGTCCCCTCGATGTACGAGTTCGCGATGTACGCCCGCGCACTGTTGTAGATCAGCAGGGTGTCCTGGTCGGCGGTGACCCGGACGTTCTTGAGGACCGCCCTGTCGCCGTAGAGGGCCAGCGCGAGCGCCTGCGACGCCGCCACGGTCTCGTCGTAGTCGTTGTTGAACGTCAGGTTGGTGGCGTTGAACTCTTTCGCCTGCACGTAGACGGTGGCCGACCCGGTGGTGCCGGCCGTCGAGGCGGGCTTGTTGTTGACGATCACCGTGGCGGACGGCGCCGAGCCCAGGCCCTGGAAGGTGATGAACGGCTTGTTCGACGGGATGACCACGCTCTCCCGGTACGTACCGGCCTTGATCGCGATCGTCTTACGGATGGTGTTGTTCGCCGGCACCGCGTCGACGGCGGCCTGCACGGTGCTGTACTGCCCGGTGCCGTCCTTGGCCACGGTCAGGCTGCCGGCCGGCGGCGTGGTGCCGCCGGTGACCGGGGTGAACGCCCACTGCTTGTTGCTGTTGGCCGAGCAGGTCTCCTGGATGATCGCGGCGCCGGACGAGGTCGACGCGCCCTTGTCGGTGACGCAGAGTCCACTGCCGACCCCGACGATCTGGTACGTGCCGGTGCCGCTCGCGGTGAGCCTCCACTGCTGGTTGGTCTGCGACGACACACAGGTGTACTGCTGCAACTGCACGCCGGAGGTGGTGGAGTGATCCGGCACGTCGATGCACTTACCGCTGTTGACGTTCTTCACCTGGTAGACCGAGCCGACCGCCACCAGCGTGAACTGCTGCCAGGTGGCACTCGGCGTGCAGCCCCACTGCTGCAACAGCGCGCTGTTCTCCTTCGACCCGGCGGTCACGTCGGCACACATGCCGCTCTTGGTCACCGCCAACTGGTACGTCACGCCGGCGGCCGGTGCTGCGGCCGCCTCCGACGGGAGCGCCGCGTAACCGGCCACGGCGCTGGGGACGGCCAGCACCACGGCGGCCACCAGCAACCGCGTTCTCCTTCTGATCCCTGACATCGCAGGTCCCTTCTAGGCGTCATCGATGGCTCTCCCGGCCGAGGACGACCCGGGGAGCCTGCCTAGTAGTTGCGCCAGCCGGCCGCCGATCACAGAAATCACGGAATTTCATAGCCGCATGTCGATCGGTGGCCGTCCGGATGGCATGCGCGAAGGGCGATCTGGCGCGACAACTGTGATAGACAGACCTCAATGACATGGGAGGTCGGATGGTTGTTCCGATCAGTCGACGCAGCGCCTTGACCGCCGGCGCGGTTACCGTCACCGGCCTGTCGATACCTCGACCCGCAGCTGCCGCAGCGCTCACGCTCGGGCCGTCCGGCCTGGCTCCGGGATCGCCGCTCCCGGCCAATCCGCGAGTCATCACCCATGTCACGTCGATGCAGAACGGGCACGGTTGGACTGCGGGGAACGTCAGCGCCAGCAACCTCAACGACACGACGACCTGTGCCCTGGGCACCCAGTCCGCATCGATCACCACCCGCAGTGACAACGTCGCCTCGACCCTGACCCGGACCGGGTTGTCGGTGAACCTGTCCGGCGCCAAGCACCTGCGGATACTCGTGCGCGTCGACGGGACCGACAATCTCAAGGGCCTCAATGTGTACGTGTCCTCGGACGGTGTGATCGCCAACTTCGGCTATGTCTACGTCCAATCGGAGACCCCCGACCCGGCCGTCCGCTGGCTCAAGGACGGCGAGTGGAAGTGGGTCACGCTGCCCTGGCAGTCGGCGACCGTCACCGGCAACCCGAACCTCGCCGCCGTCGACTCGTTACGGCTACGGGCGTTGTCCGCCGGCGGCACGACCTGCCAGGTGCGGTTGCAAGCCGTGCAAGTGATCGAGCGCCGGCCGGTCGCCGCCGGCGGCATCGTGTGTTTCACCTACGACGACTCGTACGCCTCTCAGTACACGATCGCGAAGCGCGACCTCGACAAGTACGGCTGGCCCGCCACCGCGTACACGATCGTCTCCAGCGCGCAGGACGCGGACGCGGGGAACACCGCCTATCTGAGCACCGCCCGGCTCAAACAGCTGCGGACCTGGTCGGGGTGGGAGATCGGGCCGCACGCCATGACCGCGACCGCCCACAACAGGGGCTTCGCTGGCGGCACCAATCCGCTGTCGGCCACCGAGCTCGACACCGACATCGGCGACACCGTGCAGTGGCTGGTCGACAACGACCTGACGGACGGGTTCATCGGGCACTGTTATCCGCAGGGCCGGTTCAGCACCGCGGTGCAACGGCAGATGCTGCGTGCCGGGGTGTCCTACGCCCGCGCCATGACCAGCACGGCGAACAGCGCCGAAACGGTGCCGCCGGCCGACTCGTACGCGATCCGCTGCTACACCCTCGACAACAACAGCACCCTGTCCGCCCTGCAGGCCCAGGTGGACGGGGTGGCCAACCACGGCGGGCTGCTCGTGTACTGCTGCCATGACATCGTCACCACACCCACGACATCCACCCAGTTCTCGATCGCCAACCACACGGCGCTGGTCGACTACGTGGCCGGCAAGAGCGGGATCCGCGTGATGACACTCGCCGACGTCATGCGCTCCCCACCCGGCTGACGGTCCGTAGGTCAGGCAGCGTCCGCGCGCTGGTAGCTCTCGTGGTGTCGGAGAGCGTCCTCGAGTTGGTTCTCGAGGATGATGATCCGGCAGGCGGCTTCCAGGGCGGTGCCGTGGTCGACCATTTCCCGGGCCCGTGCGGCGAGTCGTAACTGGTAGCGGGAGTAGCGGCGGTGCCCGCCGGCGGATCGGAACGGGGTGATCAGCTTCGCCTCGTCGAGGCGGCGCAGGAAATCCTGCGAAGCGCCAGTGATCTCCGCGGCGCGGCCCATCGTGTAGGCGGGGTAATCCTCATCGTCGAGCATGTCATCCGGTTGAGCCATACAGGGACCTCCATGACGAGGGCCCCGGCGCAGAAGCGCCGGGGCCCAGGGTTACGGGTTTACTACACCATCTACCAACAGGTTCGTCGGTTTGTCGTATCCGCACCGGCCGCGAACTTCAGCGGCGTGGAGTGCGAGGATCGCATACGCGTGACCGGAGACCACCTCACGTTCGATGGAGACTGCGGTGTCCACCCCAGAACCGGCACTGCGTCCTGACGGCGGGCGATCCAACGGTGTTCGACCCTCCCTTTCCTCTGCTTCGATTTTCTGTACTGCTGGTGTCGGAACCCCACGCAACGTCATGGCCCCGCGCACGTACAGCAGCTCATTCGTGCGTCAGGCAAAGCCCCGAACGTGCATCGGCCTTACCTGCATCGCCTTGACCTGGAGTTACGTCAAGGTCTTGTCCTGCTGGAGTGCGAACTCCATTGCGGTGCCGAGCGAGCCACGAACATCCGGGCCCTGCTTGACGCTCGGCTTGCGACGTCTGCGTCTTCAACGATCTTTGCTGTCAACGGGAGAAACGTTAATCGGTCCTGCCAAGAAAGTCTAGTAGGTTCGGCACAGATTTTCTGAGCCGCCGCTACCACCCCCGGTGCCGCCGGCGTGCAGTTCAGGACGGGGGCGCCTCCGCTCGGCCGGCGGTTCCCGGGCCCTGACATTGCTCAGGCCAAGGCCAGCAGCCGGGTGCGGAACTGCCGGCCGTCCTCGTTGCCCTCGAGCAGGATCCGCAGCGAGCCACGGTCGTTGAGGTTGCCGCCGACCCAGTGCCCGGAGAGGGAGAAGCTCGCCTCGGCCGTGGGCTGCGCCAGGCCGAAACCTGCGGTACTCAGCGACGTTCCGGCCCGCAGGTCGCGCAGATCGGTGCTGACCACGCCGACGCCCGTCGCGGTCGCCGTGACGACCGTGAACCGGTTCTCGCCGAGCAGGTAGAGCACCTCCATGACGGTGGGCCGGCGGAAACGGCGGGGTGTCTCGGCGCGGGTCAGGCAGCAGAGCGAGCCGGCGGTCAGCGCCGCCTCGGCAGCCGGGCGCAAGGCGTCCGGGATCTCCGCCGCGCTGATCAGTCGGGTGGACAGCTGGGGACCGCTCATGGTGCTCCTCGGTCGGACGGACGTGCCGCCGCCATTGTTCACTGCCCACCCACGCCTGGTTTACAGGCCGATCTGGGAGTAGAAGGACTGGTTGTCCCAGAACAGGAACTCCTCGTCCATGTAGCGCTTGCGCTTGTTCCAGATGCCGATGGTCGCCATGTTGATGGCGTACTTCTTGCCGGTCGGTGCGATGTATCCGCCCTTGCCGTCCGGCATGGGGCGGGAGAAGGTGCCGCGCATGACGCCGGTGACGGCGGTGAACTCGTTCAACGCGATCCGGATCGGGTGTTCGAGGATCCGGGTGTCGGGTGCCCAGACGAACATGGCGGCGAGGTCGGCGATGTGCTTGTCGATGCCGTCGGTGTAGTGCCCGTCGGGCCAGTGCACGCGGATGGTGGGGGAGTGGCTCTCGCCGAGCCGGGACCAGTCGGCGTGGGTGAACACGTCGAAGTCGAGCTCGTCGAAGGCCTTCAGGTGTGCCTTTTCGGTGCTGCTCAGGCCGTGCGGGAAGGGCGGGTTGGGCACCGGGGTGCCGGCCGGGTCGGGCATCGGCGCGGTGCGGACGGCCTCGTGCGCCAGGGCGGGCGAGCCCTGAGCGAACGCGCCCAGGGCCAGGGCGCCCAGCGCGACGGCGCCGCTGTCGCGCAGCAGGGTGCGGCGGTCGGACATGACGATCTCCTCGGTTGTCGCTGAACGGCAGGAGTCAGTGGGAGACGGCGAAGCCGCCGGTCCAGGTGATCTTTTCGCCGGCGGCGAGGGTGATCTGCAGGAAGCCGAGGGCTTCGAGCTCGCGGGCGCGCTTGAGGCCGCCGGCGTCGACGGCCTTGAGTCCGGCGGCAGTGACCACGCCGGTGAGCAGGGCCTTGGCGTCGGCGTCGTCGCCGGCGATCAGGACGGTGGTGGTCTCGGCGCCGACGCTGCCGCCGACCAGGGTGCCGCCGAAGTTGGTGTTGAACGCCTTGAGCACTGTCGAGTCCGGCAGCTGGGCGGCGATCTCGGCCGCGGCGGAGCCGTCGGCGGGGACGGTCAGGCCGTCGAAGGTGGCGAAGTCCACCGGGTTGGTGATGTCTACGACGATCTTCCCGGCGAGCTGCTCGCCGCGCTGCGCGACGATGTCGGTCACCGCGCTGTACGGGACGGCCAGCACGACGATGTCGCCGGTGACCGGGGTGCCGGTCTGCGCGCTGTTGACGGTCTCGACGGTGTTGCCGCCCTTGGTGACCAGTCCCGCGATGGCCTGACCCATGTTGCCCGTCCCGATGATGCTGATGTGCGCCATGACATCCTCCCGGATCAATTGGTTGTAGCTACAACCATGCGCGCACACTCAGGTTGAAGCAACAACTATTGTTGTTGCAAGTTTCACAGGGCGATCGGGAAGAGACGGGCGTCTGGCCCGCTGACCTCGGCCTCGGAAGCCGAGACTTAACGGGCTGCTCGACGGCGGCTGGATAAAGTGCCCGGGCGGACCCACGGCGAGCTGACGGCGACCGGCCCGGATCGGTCACCGGCGGCCGTGCCCGGATTTCGGCTTTTTCGCCTTCTTCGGCTTCTTCGGGTGCGGGGCGGTGACCGGGGCGGCCTTCGGTTTCGGCGGGTTCAGCGCCGGGCGGCGCGCCGGTGTGCCGGTCCCGGTCGTCCGGCGTGGGCGGCTGTCCGGGCGCGCCGTGGCGGTGGTCCGGACCGTGACCGCTTTCACCGGTGGCGACGTGGTCGGCGCCGTGCTCGGTGCCGTGGTGGCCGGTGTCGCGCTGACGCCGGCGCTGCCGGGGCAGGTCGCCGGGCACGACGTCTCGGAGCCGGTGGCGGCCAGGGTGTCGGCCGGGGTGGCCAGGTTCCACCACAGTCCACCGCCGGTCATCAGCACCACGGCCGCGGCGGCGGCCAGCAGGCCCCGCCGGGGACGGCGCACCGCCGGGCCGGTCAGGTTCAGCGTCGGCGTGGCCACCGCGCTGCGCATCACCCGGCTCGACGGCAGTCCGGCGATCTCGCCCAGCCGCTCGGCGACCTCGATCGCCGAGGGCCGGTCCGCGGGATCCTTGGCCAGGCAGCGCGTCACCAGCTGGACGACCGGTGCCGGCAGGCCGGGGACGGCCGGCAGTGGTGCCGGGCGCGCGTACACGTGGGCGCGCACCATCTGGGTGACCGTCGAGGCGTCCCAGGGCATCCGGCCGCACAGGGCCAGGTAGAGCAGCAGGCCGAGGGCGTAGACGTCGGTGGCCGGGCGGACCGGTGCGCCGCGGATGCGTTCCGGGGCCAGGTAGGCGGGCGTGCCGAGGATCTGGCCCTTCTGCCCGTCGACCGCGCCGACGATGGCCGAGATGCCGAAGTCGACGAGCTTCACCCCGACGCTGGTGACCATGACGTTCGCGGGTTTGACGTCGCGGTGCACGATGCCGGCCGCGTGCGCCGCGGACAGGGCCGCGGCCACCTGCGCGCCGACCAGGACGGCGACCTTCCACGGCAGGCTGCCGGCGGTGAGCATGTCGGCGAGGGTGCGCCCGTCGACGAGTTCCATCACGACGTACGACGAAAGCCGCCCCGCGTCGAGGAACTCGCCGTAGTCGTGCACCGCCACGACAGCGGGATGGTGCAGCCGCGCGGCGGTGCGGGCCTCGTCGTGGATCTGGCGCCGCAGCAGCGGGTCGGAGGCCAGCGCCGGCGACAGGACCTTGACGGCCACCTCGCGGCCGAGCACTTCGTCGTCGGCGCGCCACACCACCGACATGCCACCACGGCCCAGCTGCTCTCGCAGCCGGTACCGGCCCGCTATCACACTCTGCGACTCCACGATCATGCTCGATGCCCCGTGGGGCCGCAGCGAAACGTGGGACGGGATCACCCGTCGTGGTCCTCGCGCTCCCACAGTGCGTGATGGTGCCGGGCCCAGGAGCGGGACACGAACCCGGTGCGCAGCCCGGCCCGCGCCTCCGGGTCGTTGGAGGCGATCCAGATGTGCCCGGCCACCAGCGCGCCCAGCAGCAACGCGCCCCAGTCGTGCACGAACGTCGCCCCGATCCGGGTGACCAGCGGTGTCAGGTGCGGGAACCACAGGATCAGCCCGGTGCCGGTCATCACGAGCACGGCGCCGGCGGCCAGCGCCGCGTACATCTTCTGTCCGGTGTTGAATTTGCCCGCGGGCCGCGGCAGCCGGCGCAGGGTCGCCCGCAACCAGCCACGGTCGTGCGGGCCGAAGCGGTTCAGCCGGGCCAGGTCGGCGCGGAAGGCGCGCGAGAGCAGCCCGGCGAGCACCGGGATCAGCGCCAGGACCCCGGACCACTCGTGCACGGTGACCAGCAGGGCGCGCCGGCCGAGGATCTCGCCGAGCCCGGGCAGGTACAGGAACGCGGCGGTGATCATGGTGGTGCCGAGCAGGGCGGCGGTGCCGCGGTGGATCCAGCGTTCGGCGGGGGTGAACCGGCGCAGCGGCGTGTCATCAGGTGGGATCGTCACCACGCCCGTTCGAGCTGCCGACCCAGCCGTCGATGTCGTAGCCGCGTTCCTCCCAATAGCCGGGCGTGACGTGGTCGGTGACCGTGATGCCGGACAGCCACTTCGCCGACTTGTAGAAGTACATCGGCGCGGCGTAGAGCCGGACCGGGCCACCGTGCGCGTCGGTGATCGCCTCGTCGCGCATCCGGTCCGCGACGAGCATGTCGGGCCGGAGGGCCTGCTCCAGGGTCAGGCTCTCGGTGTAGACCCCGTCGAAGCAGGTGAAGCGCAGCGCGGTGGCGCCCGGGCGGACCCCGGCCGCGGCCAGCAGATCGGAGAGCAGCACGCCGGTGAACGCGGTCTGCGGCACCCGCCAGCCGGTCACGCACTGCACGTCGCGGACCAGGCGGGTGCGCGGCATCCCGGCCAGCTGATCCATCGTGTACGTCGCCGGCCGCTCGACCAGCCCGTCCACGGTGAGCCGGTAGTCGCCGGGGAAGCGGTGCGGGATGGCGTCGGCCACCGAGTAGAAGCGGAACCCGCCGCCACCGGGCAGCAGCCCGGTCAGCCCGGTCGGGTCGTTGGCGGCGACGGCGGCCAGCGCCCCGTCGGTGGCGTCCTGCACCCGCGCGCCGAGGGCGACCCCGGCGGCGCCGAGCGCGAGCACGCCGAGCACGATCCGCCGCCCGACGGGCCGGCCCCCGCGGTCGTCGCTGTCCGGCTCGGGTGCGCTCATGCCCGCCACGGTACTGCGATCCTTCTGACCCAGCCTCCTAGGACGCAAAGGCACTGTGCCCGTTTCGGTCAATTCCGTCGCTTCCCCGCCGATAAGGAGAAGCGCCGACAGGGCGAAGCGGACCACGAATCGGGAGGCAGGGCGGACATGCACGGCAGCGACCAGCTCGGGCACGGCAGCAGCCAGGCCGCCGACGCCGGCGAGGCCGCCACGGCAGCCGTCCAGGAAGCCCTCGGCGGCCGCACACCCACCGCCGCCGACCTGGTCCTGGTGTTCCCGACGATCGACTACGACCCGCACCAGTTCTTCGCCGCCGCCCAGCGGGCCGCCGGGGACGCGCAGGTCGTCGGCTGCACCTCGTTCCGCAGCTTCACCTCCACCGCGAACCTGCAGCGGGGCGCGGTCGCCGTGCACCTGCCGGCCGGCGGGCTGAGCTTCGGGATCGCGCTGCACGACGAGATCGGCCGGGACGTGCTCGGCGCCGCGCAGGCGGTCACCGCCACGGCCCGCGACCGGGCCGGTCCCGACGCCGGGCACCCGGTGCTGCTGATGCTCTCCGACGGGTTCGCCGGGGACCAGCGGGCCGTGGTCCGCGGCGCCTACACGGTGGCCGGCGCGACCGTCCCGATCATCGGCGGGGCGGCCGCCGAGAACCTCTCGATGACACAGACCTTCCAGTACGCCGAGGGCCGCGTCGCCACCAACGGCCTGATCGCGGTCTGGATCAACTCGCCGCGGCCGCTGGGCATCGGCGTCGAGCACGGCTGGCACGCGATCGGCGACCCGATGATCGTCACCCGGGCCAAGCGCAACATCATCCACGAGCTGGACGGGCGGCCCGCCGTCGAGGTCTACCTGTCGCAGCGCGGCACCGACCTGCCGCCGGGGGTGCGCGAGGGCCTGTGGGACCGGCCGTTCGCCCGGGCTGCGCTCGGTCACCCGCTGGGCCTGGCCGACGCGCTGGGCCGGTTCGCCGGCCGGCACATCCTCGACCGCACCCCGGACGGCGGGCTGGCCATGTTCGGGCACGTCACCGAGCAGTCGGTGGTGCAGGTGATGGCCGGTGACCACGGTGATCTGCTCGACGCCGCCGCGCGCAGCGGTGCCGACGCCGCCGCGCAGCTCGGCCGCCCGGCGCGCGGTGCGCTGGTGTTCAGCTGCGCGGGCCGGGTGCATCCGCTCGGCGAGCACATCGAGGCCGAGGCGGTCGCGGTGCAGGCCGGCACGGGCGGGGCGCCGATCGCGGGTTTTTTCACCTACGGCGAGTTCGCCCGGGTCACCGGATCTACCGGCTTCCACAACGCGACCGTGGTCACCCTGGCCCTCTGAGACCGATGACGGAGACGACGATGCAGACGATTCCGGCCGCCCCGGCCGAGGAACTTTCCGGTGAGCTGGTCCGCTTGCGGGCCGCGCTGGTCGAGGAGAGAGTCGCTTCGGTACGGGCACTGGCCCGCGCCACCCGGCTGTCCCAGCTGGTGAACGCGCTCGGGCAGGTCGTCGACGTGGCCGAGGTGTTCGACCGCGCGGTGTGCGAGGTGGCCGAGCTGTTCGGCGCGGACATCGCCGCCGTGTTCACCGGGGAGGGGCGCCTGGTCGCCTCGTGGGGGCTCGGTGACACCCCGGACGCGAACCGCACCCCGGTGCGCGGCGCCCGGCTGCCCAGCACCGAGTCGCCGGTGGTGGCCGGGCCGGTCGCCGACTTCGAGGTGCCCGGGTGGCTGGCGGCCTACCAGCCCCGGCACCTGACCTGCGGGCTGCTGACGGTGCGCGACGAGAGCCCCGGTCACCTGCTGCTGGCCCGTCGCGCCGACATCGCTTTCGACAACGCCGACCTGCAAGAACTGGCCGCGGTGGTCAGCCGGATCTCGCTCGCGGTGGACAACGGGCGCCTTCATCGTCGTACCCAGGAGCAGTTGCGCCGCAGCCAGCAGCTGCATGAGGTGACCGCGGACCTGGCCCGGATCGAGGATGTCGGTGAGGCCGCGCAGCGGCTCGCCGAAGCGGTGGTGACGCACGTGCCGGTCACCGGCGCCGCGGTCCATCAGGGTGACACGCCGGTCGGGCGGGCCGGCACCACCGTCTACCTGGACCGGCTGGTGCTGGGCCTCGGCGGTGACGCGGGCAGCTTCGGCACGCTGGTGATCGCCGGAGCGCCGGCGGCCGGGACCCTGGGCCGCACGTTCCTGGAGCACCTGGCCGAGGTCGGCGGGCTGGCGCTGGAGAAGGCGCTGCTGTTCCAGCGGATGCGCGAGCAGGCCGAGACCGACGCGCTGACCGGGCTGCCGAACCGGTCGCTGTTCCTGCAGCGGCTGACCACCGCGGTGCACCGCCGCCGCACCGGCGGCCGCGCGCTGAGCGTGCTCTTCGCCGACCTGGACGGGTTCAAGTCGGTCAACGACACGCACGGGCACGAGGCCGGTGACCTGCTGCTGACCCAGGTGGCCGGGCGGCTGCTCGGCGCGGTGGGTGACGCGGGCACGTGCGCGCGCCTCGGCGGGGACGAGTTCGTGGTGCTCTGCGAGGGCGGTGACGCGCAGGCGGTCGCCGATCGGGTCCGCGAGGTGCTCGACGAGCCGTTCGTGCTGGACATGCCGGACGGGCCGCTGCGGGTGCGGGTCGGCGGCAGCGTCGGGGTGGGCACCGCGGCGCCCGGCGAGTGCGACGCGGACGTGCTGCTGCGCGACGCGGACGCCGCGATGTACACGACGAAACAGGCCCGCAAGGCGGCCGCCGCCATCGTGTAGACATGTGCTCGTGACGACAGAGGTGGTGTCGCTCGAGCAGGCCGTGCACACGGCGGTCGAGCAGGGACGTGCGGAACTGACCGTCCTGGAGGCCGTCACCGCCGAGCTGGCCGGTGCGTTCGCGCCGTCGCCGCCCGGCGCGGGCACCCGGCTCGACGCGTTCACCCGCGCGTTCCCGGCGCAGCTGCGCCGGCACCTCGACCGGGAGGGGGAGTCGCTCGGGTCGTTCAACATCGCGTTCTTCGGGCGTACCGGCGTCGGCAAGAGCACCCTGCTGTCGGCGTTCGGCCGCCTCGACGGCGAGTACGTGTCGCCGGGGGTCAGCGACTGGACCACCGAGGTGCGCCCGGTTGCGTGGCGCGACTGCCGGCTGTTCGACACCCCCGGGATCAACGGCTGGGGCCGTACCGAGAGCCGCGACCACCTCGAGGCCAAGGCGCGCGAGGCGGTCGAGATCGCCGACATCGTGCTGCTGTGCTTCGACAACCAGTCGCAGCAGGAGATGGAGTTCGCGAAGATCGCCGCGTGGATCCGCAGCCACGGCAAGCCGGCCGTGGCGGTGCTCAACGTGCGCAACCCGCGCTGGCGGCACCCGGCGAAGGTGCCCGCGGCCCGGCGCGCGAACCTGTCCGCGTCGGTGCGCCAGCACACTGACAACATCCGCACCCAGCTCGTGCAGATCGGGTTGCCGGACACCCCGATCGTCGCGCTCCACAGCCGGCGGGCGCTGTTCGCCCGGGCCGCCACCCCGTTCCACGGGCCGGCCGAGCAGGACTTCCAGCACGAACGCGACCAGTTCGGGATCGACTACCTCGACCGCTGGTCGAACTTCCCGGCCCTGGAGCGCCTGATCGCCACCGCGATCGCCGAGGGCGGCGCCGAACTGCGGCTGGCCGCGCTGCGCGAGGACCTGCGGGCCCGCTGCCATCGTGGGGCCGGCGAGCTCGAGGACCTCGCGGCCGCGATCGCGCTGGACGCGGACGCCGCCGAACGCCAGGCCGAATCGCTGTTCGCCATGCTCGGCTACCCGGAGGCCGACGCCGGCGACGAGGCGTCCAGCGCGGAGCTGGTCAGCGTGTCCGAGCAGGCGCGCGGGCGGCCGTACACGTCGCCGGTCAGCGGGGCGCTGGACCGGTTCGTCCGGCACCTGGCCGCCTCGCACCTGGCGAAGTGCCGGCGGCAGGCTAAGGCCGCCGCGGACGACCTGATCCGCACCGCGTTCGACGACCACACCACGATCGACGAGGCGGCGTTCGCCGAGGCCGTTTTCGATCAGGAGGCCCTCGCGGCCGCGGCGCAGGCGGTCTGGGCCGATCGCCGGGCGTTCCTGCAGCGGGAGCTGGCCGTCGCGGTCGAGCATCGGAGCCTGGACAACGGACCGGCGGTCTCGCACGCGGCGACCATCCTCGGTGAGGAGGGCGGCGGCGTGGCCGGTGACGTGGTGCGGGGCACCGGCATCGCGGTCGGTGTGGGCGCCCTGGCGGTGCCGGCCGCGCTGGCCATGTTCTGGAACCCGGTGGGCTGGGTGATCGGCGCGACCGTCGCGGGGGTCGGGATCGCCGGGCAGATCCAGCAGCACTTCGGCCGCAAGATGACCCGCACCGCCGCCGAGCAGGCCGGCAAGGCGAGAGCGCAGGCCATCGCGGACTGCCATCGCGCGGTGGACCAGACGTTCGCCGACTACGAGCAGGCCCTGGTGCGGCACAGCCGGGCCGCGGCGTGGACGGCGCTGGCGCCCGCGGTCGGGGAGTCGCTGAACGCCGCGATCGCACTGCGCACGGACGGCGCCCGCGCCGTCCAGCTGATCGGCAGCGTGCGAGCCTGCACGGAGGCGATCACGGCGGCGCCTCCGGTGACCGACGTGCTGCTGCGCGCACAGCGCCGGATGGGCGAGTCGCCGGCCGCGGTGACCCGCACGCTGCTGGGCGAGGACTGGCTCGAGTCCGATCTCGATCACCCGGTGGCGCCGCTCGACCCCGCCGTGCCCGAGCGGTACGCCGCGCGCCGCGAGCAGGACCACCGGCGGCTGACCGATGCCTTCGCCGCGGCCTGGACCACCCCGCCCGCCGCTGGCATCCAGGCATGGCGCGCCGGCCTCGACGACGCGGCCGACGGCGACCCTGAGCTGGCCGCCATCGCGGCGACCTTCCGGCGTGTCGGCGCGGCACCACCGGCGCTGGCCGTGCTCGGTGACTACAACTCCGGCAAGTCGTCGCTGCTGCGCCGGATCGTGGTGGACAGCGGCGCGACGCCGCACACCGCGTTCGACATCCGCGCCTCGCCGGCGACCGCCGCCGCGCAGCACCACCCGTTCCCCGGCTTCACGCTGGTGGACACCCCGGGCCTGCAGAGCGGGCACGCCGGGCACGACAGCGCCGCGCTGGCGGCGATCGCCGAGGCCGCGCTGGTGTTCGTCGTCGTGCACATCAACCTGCTGGTCGGGGACACCGCGATCCTGGAGGAGCTGTCGCGGGGCTCGGAGCTGGTCGCCGCGAAGGGCGCCCGGATGGTGTTCCTGGTCAACCGGTGCGACGAGCTGGGCGTCGACCCGCTGACCGCACCGGAGGCGTTCCTGCACCTGCAGGACCGCAAACGCGACGAGCTGCGGGCCGCGTTCGCCGCCCGCGGTGTCGACGTCGGGATCGACCGGATCCACTGCCTGGCCGGAGACCCGTACGGCCTGGTCGGCGCGGACGACACCGCCGGACCCGGCGACTTCGACGAGCACCGGCTGTGGGACGGCGTCTCCGCGCTGACCGGCACCCTGACCGAGCTGTCCGCCGACCAGCTGGCCGCGGCCGCCGCGTCGGCCGCCTTCGACGCCGCGGTCACCGGCCTCAAACGGCACCGGCACACCCTGGACCAGGAACGGGACGACGGCAGCACGGAGCTGCGCCGCTCCGAACCGGTGATCGCCACCCTGCGCGCCGCGATCGACGACGCCGTGGTCGTCGAGGAGTCGCTGCGCGAGGACGCCCGCCGGATGGTGGACCGCCACCTGGTGACGACGAAGTCCGCGGTCGCCGAACTCGACCGCAAGGACGCCAAGAAGCTGGAGAGCCTGGTCGCGTCGTGGTGGACCGCACCGCAGTTCGAAGCGGATCTGGAACGCTATCTCGCCGACGCGGCCCAGCGGCTGCAGGAGTGGCACAGCGACCACATCGCGGCGATCGGGCGGGAGATGCGCGCCGCCGCGTTCCAGGTGGCACCGGAGTTCGCCGCCGAGTTCAAGG
Organism: Actinoplanes palleronii; assembly: GCF_016862315.1. Lineage (GTDB taxonomy): Bacteria > Actinomycetota > Actinomycetes > Mycobacteriales > Micromonosporaceae > Actinoplanes > Actinoplanes palleronii. The sequence goes on from NZ_BOMS01000088.1 coordinate 130,251, forward strand.
CCCGCGGCACCGCCTGGTACGAGGAGGTGACCGAGGGCGCCGGCACCGTCGCGGGTGCCGCCGCACCGCTGGCGAAGGCGCTGGGCAACCGTGAGGCGATCTACGCGATCGGCAAGCAGCTCGGCCACAAGTTCAAACCGTGGGGCGCGGTCAAGGGCGGCACCACCGTGGCCCGGGCCTCGATCGTGCTCGCCGCGGTGGCGGCCGCCGTCGACGTCGCGGCGATGGTCACCGACCACAAGAACGCCGGCAAGCACCAGCACGAGCAGCAGGCAGCGGCCGAGGCGATCGACGAGGCCGCCGCGCGGATCGTCGAGCAGATCATGCGCGGGGAGCAGGGCGAGGGCCCGGTCGGCTACCTCGACGCGCGGATCACCGAGCTGGCGGCCCTGCTCGACGGGCACCTCGACCGCACCGCGTCGATCAAAGAACGGATGGACGCGGCGGCAGCGCGGTCCGCGACGGCCGGCGCGTTGCTCGCCGCGGCGGACACCGTGATCGGCACACCGGGAAGGAACACGTGAGCATGGTCGACATCGAGGCGGTGCGGGACTGGCTGGGCCGGCTGCCCGGCGGATCCCTGGCCGGGCGGTACGCCGGCGACTGGGACGCGTTCGCGCGGCACGACCGGCCGGTGCTGACCCTGTTCGGGTCGTACGACACCGGCAAGAGCTCGCTGCTGCGCCGGCTGCTGGTCGACGCGGGCGGTGAGGTGCCCGGCTGGCTCACGATCAGCGCGCGCCACGAGACGTTCGAGGTCAACGACGCCGAGGTCGGCGGGTGCACGGTGCGCGACACCCCCGGGTTCGCGGTCGGCGCGTCCGACATGCGGGCGCAGAACAACGCGCGCCGGGCCCGGGCGGCGGTCGGGCTCACCGACGTCGGCATCGCGGTGCTGACGCCGCAGCTGGCGACCGCGGAACGTGACCTGCTGCAGCAGCTGGTCGCGCGGGGCTGGCCGGCCGGGACGATGTGGTTCGTCATCTCCCGCTTCGACGAGGCCGGCGCCGACCCGGAGTACGGCCTCGCGGCGTACCGGGACCTGGCCGCCCGCAAGGTCGGCGAGTTGCGGGAGATGTTCGCGCTCGACGAGCGGGTGCCGGTCTTCGTCGTGGCGCAGGACCCGTTCCAGAGCGCCGGCCCGGACACCGGGCTGGACCGCGACACCTGGGACGAGTTCCGCGGCTGGGACGGCATGGACGCGCTGACGGACGCCGTCGCGGCGGTGTCGCCGTCGGCGCTGCCCGGCTGGCGGCAGGCGGCCGGGCAGCGCTACTGGAGCGTGGTCCTGGACGACACCGTGACCGAGCTGCGCCGGCAGCTGGCCGACTACACCGCCCAGGCCGAGGTCGCCGCGGGCGGTGTCGCGCGCCGCGACGGCTGGCAAAGCGAACTCGACACCCTCGACCGGGCCGCGCACGCCGGGCTCGACGGCCTGGTCGAGGAGGTGATGCGCCGCTCGTGGGCGCCCGGCGCCGGCGCCGCCGAGCTGCAGGCCGAGATCCAGCGCACCCTCGACGAGTGGTTCACCCAGCACGACGTGCGCCTGCAACGGCTGCGGGCCTCGATCCGCAAGGCCAAGGAACGTGAGCGCGCCCGGCCGTCCTGGGCCGGGTTCGCGTCGCTGGCCGCGACCCTGCGCGCCGAACCGGAGCCCGGGGCGGCCGGGCCCGGGTCCGGCGCTGTGGCCGGGCATCTGGAGCAGGTCGGGACGATGCTGATCGGCGCGTTGAAGGCGGTGAACGACGTGGCGGCCACCGGCCGCAAGACCCGGGTGGTGACGGTGGCGCAGGGCTGGGGCCGGCACGTCGGCACTGCCGAGGCCGTGTTGCCGCTCGCCGTCTACCTGGCGAAGGTCGTCGACGACCGGCGCGCCGGCCAGGCGCGCCAGAGCCAGGACCGGGCCGCGATGGAGCAGCGCCAGCAGGTCGTCGACGAGGCCACCCGGCACGCCCGCGACGCCTGGCAGCCGTTCGTCGACGCGGTCCGCGACGAGATCGTCGCCGAGACCGCCGACCAGGTCGACCTGGACGCGAGCCTGCGCGAACTCGTCGGGCAGCTGCAGCAGGCCGTGGCCGAGGGCGAGAGCCTGCGCTGAGCGGACTGCCGGAACCCGGACAGACCTGTTCCATCGTGGACTCCCCGGGGTATCGTCGCCGGTAAATGCGTCGGCCCCGGTGGGGAGTCTTTCCGATGAGGCGTGTCTGTGCCGCGTTCCTGGTCATCATCCTGCTGCTCACCGGCTGCGGCGACTCCGGTGGTGGCTCGTCCTCCGGTGACAAGGTCACCTATCTGACCGCGTTCGGCGCGGTCGGCCGGGACGCCTTCGCCTGGGTGGCGCAGGAGAAGGGTTACTTCCGTGACGCCGGGCTCGACGTCACCATCCGGCTCGGCGCGGCCACCGGCGAGAACCTGAAGGTCCTCGCGGCCGGGCAGGCCCAGTTCGCCAACCTCGACCTGACCGGCACCTGGATCCTGGCCGGCAAGGGGGAGTACCCGGACGTCCGCGCGATCGCCGCGATCCACCAGCAGACCCTCGTCTCGATCGTCTCGCTGGCCGGCGCCGGGATCACCACGCCGAAGGACCTGGAAGGCCGGAAACTGGGCGCGGCGACCGGTTCGGTCAACCAGTTGCTGTTCCCGGCGTACGCGAAACTCGCCGGTGTCGACCAGGCCCGGGTGACGTGGGTCAACGCGCCACCCGCGCAGCTGCCGGCGCTGCTGGCCAGCAACCGGGTGGACGCGCTGAGCACGTTCCTGATCGGCGCGAAGGGCCTGGAGAAGGCGGCCGGCGGCAAGAAGGCCGTGGTGCTGCCGTACAGCGCGTACCTGCCGGAGCTGTTCGGCAACGGGCTGATCGCCCCGCTCGCGATCACCCGCGACCAGCCCGACCTGGCCCGGCGGTTCCGCGACGCCGCGCTCAAAGGCCTGGCGTACACCATGGAGCATCCCCAGGAAGCCGCCGAGATCATGAAGAAGGCGCAGCCCGCCGCGGACATCACCGCCGCGGTCGGCGAGATCACCCTGATGGCGCCGTACGTGAAGACCTCCGGCGTCATCGACCGCCAGCGGGTCGCCGCCGAGATCGACACCCTGCAGAAGAACGGCCTGATCCCGCCGGGGCTGACCCCGGACACCGCCGTCGACTTCGCCCTCGCCCCGGCGGGCTGACCCGATGACCGCCCGCGCCAGCTACTCGTTCGACAACGACGACCCGGTCGCGGCCGGCCGGCACCGGCTGCTCGCCGCGGTGCTCGACCCGTTCACCGTCGAACGGCTCACCGCGCTCGACGACCTCACCGGGCGGCGCTGCCTGGAGGTCGGCGCCGGCGGCGGCAGCATCGCGGCCTGGCTCGCCGAGCGCACCGGACCGGCCGGTACGGTGCTGGCCACCGACCTCAACCCGCGCCACCTGTCCACCAGCGGCGGCTACGCGGTGCTGCGCCACGACCTGACCACCGAGGACGTGCCGCAGCCGCCGTGGGACCTGATCCACGCCCGGCTGGTGCTGTCCCACCTGCCCGGCCGCGCCGACGTGCTGACCCGGCTGGTCGCCGCGCTCGCCCCGGGCGGGACGCTGCTGATCGAGGAGTGGGTGTCGGCGTATCGCGGCCTGGTGCTGGCCGCCCCGGACCCGCAGACGGCGGCGCTGGTCGAGCGCTACCACGACACCCTGGTCGGCCGGCTGCTGCCGGGCAACGGCGGTGACCCCGGCTGGGGTGCGACCGCGCACGCCGCGCTGCTGGCGGCCGGGCTCACCGGTGTGCACACCGAGATCCGGGCCTCGTCCTGGCCGGGCGGCACCGCCGGCGCCCGGCTGATCGCGGCGAACATCGCCCAGCTGCGCGCCGGGTTCCGTGACGCCGGGTTCACCGACGAGGAGCTGGACCGGCTCAGCGCGCTGGCCGAGGATCCGCGCCTGGTGATCCGCGGGCACTTCACCTACGCCGTGGCCGGCCGCCGCCGGTGAACGCGTCCCGCCCGGTGCTGCCGGTCGCCGGCGCGCTCGCCGCGATCGGGATCTGGTGGGGCGCCACCGCGGTGTTCGGCATCCGCCCGCTGTTCCTGCCCGCCCCACCCGACGTGGTGGCGGCGTTCCGCGCCCAGCCCGGCTACCTGCTGTGCGAGACCGGCGCCACGCTGCTCGAGACGGTCACCGGGTTCGGCCTGGCCGTGCTGCTCGGCCTGCTGATCGCGGTCACGCTGACCGCCTCGCGCACCCTGGAACGGGCCGCCCTGCCGGTGCTGGTCGCGCTGAACTCGGTGCCGAAGGTCGCGGTCGCCCCGCTGCTGGTGGTGTGGCTCGGCTTCGGCCCGCGCCCCAAGGTCGTCCTGGTGCTGCTGATCTGCGTGTTCCCGATCGTGGTGGCGACGATGGCCGGGCTCACCTCGACACCGTCCGAGCTCGGCGAGCTGAGCCGGTCACTGTCCGCCTCGGCGTGGCAGACGTACGTCAAGATCCGCCTGCCGTGGGCGCTGCCGCAGGTGTTCACCGGCCTGAAGGTCGCGGTCTCGCTCGCGGTGATCGGCGCGGTGGTCGCGGAGATCAGCAACCCGAGCGGCGGGCTCGGCGCGGTCGTGGTGCTCTCCGGCATGTCGTTCGACACCCCGCTCGCGTTCGCCGCGATCGTGCTGCTCGCGCTGCTCAGCACCGCGCTGTTCTACCTGGTGGTGGCGGTGGAACGGCTGCTTGTGCCGTGGGCGCGGGCGATTGCCGGATGATCGGCCTGGACCGGGTGTCGCGGACCTTCCCGACCCGCGACGGTGAGGTCACCGCGCTGTCCGACATCGATCTGCGGGTCGACAAGCACGAGTTCGTCGCCGTGATCGGCCGTTCCGGGTGCGGCAAGTCGACCCTGCTGCGGCTGATGGCCGGGCTGCTCGCGCCGACCAGCGGCACGGTCACCGTCGACGGTGCCCCGGTGCGCCGGCCCCGCGCCGACGTGGTGCTGATGCACCAGCTGCCCGCGCTGCTGCCGTGGCGCACGGCGCTGGGCAACGTGATGCTGCCGGTCGAGATCCGCCGCCTGCCCCGGGCCGACCACCGGGTCAAGGCCGCCGAACTGCTCGACGCGGTCGGTCTGACCGGATTTCACCACCGCCATCCGTACGAACTGTCCGGCGGGATGCAGCAGCGGGTCGCGCTGTGCCGCGCCCTGATCCAGCAGCCCCGGGTGCTGCTGATGGACGAGCCGTTCTCCGCGTTGGACGCGCTCACCCGCGAGGAACTGGCCACCCAGCTGCAGGCGATGCACATGAGCGCCCCGGCCACCACGGTCTTCGTCACCCACTCGATCGCCGAAGCGGTCCTGCTCGCCGACCGGGTGGTGGTGCTGAGCACCCGCCCGGGCCGGGTCCGCCAGGTGCTCGACATCGCCCTGCCGCGGCCGCGCTCGTTCGGCCACAGCGCGCACGTGGCCGAGGCCGCCGGCTACGTCGCCGAACTGCACGACCTGCTGCTGCACGACTGACCCGGGGCCGCGCGGTGGCAGCGCGCGTCGCGGCCCCGGCTGGTCCTCACGGCCGTATTCCGGTCGCCATAGGGGCCGTCAGGACCAGCCGGTGAGCGCGGGGCGCGGCCGCAGCCGGGAGTGGGGCGGTGTGGCGCGAGGCCACCGCGGGACGTGGCTCGTAGCCTGCGGGCGGGCGCTCCGTATTCGTACCGAATAGGGGTTTAGCGGTCGATGCCGAACAGCGACGCCGCGTTGCCCGAGGTGAAGGCGTGGCGGGCGGCGTCGGAGGGGAAGTGGGTGAGGAACGTGGTGATGGCGTCGCGGTCCGGGTGCTGGAACGGGTAGTCCGTGGAGAAGAGCAGCCGGTCGGGACCGGTCACCGACAGGGCGTGGTGCAGCAGCGCCGGGTTGAACATGCCGGACGCGGTGATGTGGAAGTGGGACCGGACGTAGTCCGAAACTGATCGGGGCAGGCCGGTGACCCGGGACAGGCTGTCCGCGCGGTCCAGCCAGAACAGCAGCATCTCGCCCCAGTGGCCGAGCACGATCTGCAGGTCCGGGTGCCGGTCGAAGGTGCCGCGCAGGATCAGGCGCAGCGCGGCCGTGGCGGCGTCCAGGTGCCAGCCCCAGCCGAAGGTGGCCAGGCCGAGATCGGTCAGCGGGCCGAAGCCACGGTACGACGCGTCGCGCACCGCGGCCGACGGGAGCTGCGGATGCAGGAACACCGGCTGCCCGAGCCGGGCGCACGCGGCGAAGAAGTCGTCGTAGGCGGGATCGTCGAGCAGCAGCTCACCGGAGCGGCCGTAGACCATGGTGCCGACGTGGCCCAGGCCCGCGGCGCGCTCCAGCTCGGCGACGACCGCGCCCGGTGCGGACATCGGCAGCGTGGACAGCGCCCGGAACCGGGTCGGGTGGGTGGCGACGGCCGCGGCGGCCAGGTCGTTGGCGGCCCGGCTCAGCCGGACCGCCTGCTCGGGGTCGAGGGGCTGGGTGCCCGGCGGGGTGAGCGCGAGCACCGCCACGTCGATGCCCTGCGCGTCCATCGTGGCGAGCCGGCCGGCGCCCAGATCCTGCAGGCGCTGCTGGTGGTCGCCCAGGTCGTTGAAGGCCAGGCTCTCGTCGCGGCGCTCGGGTGGTGCGGCGCGCAGTGCGGCGGTCAGCTCCGGCATGATCCAGTGCTCTTCGATGGCGATGAGTGTCATGATCCAAGCGTCGGCCGAGCCCGATGCCGTGACGGTCCGCGGCGTAGGATCACCACTATGGAAGCACCGGATATAGCGGATTCCATGCGGTTGGAGCCTGAGGACGTACGAATCATTCGTGCCCTGCAGATCGATCCGCGGGTCGGATTCACCGCCGTGGGTGCGGTGCTGGGGATCTCCGAGCTGACCGTGGCGCGCCGCTACCGCCGGATGTGCCGGGCCGGGGTGCTGCGGGTGGTCGGCGTCGTCGACCCCGGGGCGCTCGGGCAGAGCCAGTGGATGGTGCGGCTGCGGTGCCGGCCGGGCAGCGGCACCGCGATCGCCGAAGCCCTCGCCGGGCGCGACGACGTCAGCTGGGTGACGCTGGCCGCCGGCGGGTCCGAGGTCACCTGCGCGGTGCGCTCCCGGACCGCCGAGCAGCGCGACGACCTGCTCGGCCGGCGCCTGCCGCGCGCGGCCGCGGTGCTGGACCTGCAGGCCGCGGTGCAGCTGCGCCAGTTCGTCGCCGGTCGCGGGCACTACTGGGTGGCGCTGACCGGGGTGCTGACCCCCGAGCAGGAGACCGCGCTCGGTGCGACCGGCGGGAGCCCGTTCGTCGAACGGCCGATCGTGCGGGACCCGCCGGCGACGCTGAGCGCCCCGGACGACACGCTGCTCGCGGCGCTCGCCGCCGACGGGCGGGCCAGCCTGGTCGACCTCGCGGCCGCGACCGGGCTCACCGCGGGCCGGGTGTCGCGCCGGATGCAGGCGCTGCTGGCCGCCGGCGTGCTCTACCTCGACGTGGAGATCGCGCCGCTCGCGCTGGGCTACCGGGCGCGGGCGATCCTGGCGCTGCGGGTGCACCCGGCGCAGCTCACCGCGGTCGGGCGGGCCCTCGCGGCGATGCCCGAGGTGGCGTTCGCCGCGGCGGTGTCCGGGCGGGACAACCTGCACGCCGTGGTGCACTGCGCCGACCTGGACCGGCTGTTCGTGTTCACCACCGAGCGGGTCGGCGCGCTGCCCGGCGTCGAGACCATGGAGGTCAGCCTGACCTCGCGGCAGGTCAAACAGGTCGGCACCCGGGTCGACGGCGGACGGCTGACCTAGGTTGCACCGGTGCGGTGCAGAGGCACCTCGGCGGTGACCTGCCAGCCGCCGCCGGGCGCGCGACCGGCGGTGAACCGGCCGCCGAGCAGGTGCACCCGCTCGCGCATGCCGATCAGCCCGAGGCCGCCGCGGTACCGGCCGATCGCCCGGGGCGCCCGGCCGTCGTCGTGGATCTCGACCCGGACCGTGCCGCGCGCGGTGCGTACCGTCGCGGTTATCTCGCGGGCGCCGGCGGCATGCCGCCGGGCGTTGGCCACCGATTCCTGTACGAGCCGCAGCACCGACGTCACGACCGCCCCGGCCACCGGCTCGCCCAGCTCCACGGTCAGCCGGACCGGCGGGCCGGTGTCAGCGGCAAGGAGCTGATCGACCGGCGCATCGTCCTGGAGGCCCAGCGCCTGCTCGCGCACAGCGACCACACCGCGGCACAGATCGCCGCCCGGCTCGGCTTCGCCAGCGCCACCAACTTCAGCAAGTACTTCCACACCCGCACCGGCGTCACCCCGATCGCCTTCCGCGGCAGCAGCCGGACGACGTGATGGCGCCGTTTCGCCACCGGCCCGCCCCGTCCGGCAGTACGGTCCCGGCGTGAACCTGATCCGGCTGATCTACATCAGCACGAAGAACACCCTGCCCGAGGGGGAGATTTTCCGCATCCAGGAGCAGGCACGGCACAACAACGCCCGTGACGACCTGACCGGGGTGCTGTTGTTCAACCGTACGTATTTCCTGCAGTACCTCGAAGGCGACCGCGAGCAGGTGACCCGCGCCTTCACCGTCATCGCCGCCGACACCCGGCACTGCAAGGTCAACATTCTGCACGTCGCGGACATCGCCGAACGCAGCTATCCGGACTGGTCGATGGGCCTGCTCGACAGTGCGTCACCGTCGGTGCGCGGCGTCCTGAACGAGGTGCTGCCCGGTGGCCTGTTCCTGCCGGACAACCTGACCTGCGAATCCGCGATCCGGGTCGTGCAGCGCACCCGGTCACTGCACCTGACCCACTGACCGCAGGTCATCCGCTCGCATCGGGCCCGGCCCGGTCGAAGTCGTGGCGGTGGCGCAGGATGTCGCCCTGGTGCCCACGGACCCAGCCGACGAGCCCCTCCACGGCCTGGCCCAGGGAGTGCCCGAGCGGCGTCAGGGCGTATTCCACCCGCGGGGGCATTTCCGGGTACGCGGTCCTGGTCACCAGCCCGTCGCGGGTCAGCGCGCGCAGCGTCTGACCGAGCATCCGCTGGGAGATGCCGGCGACCTGCTGGTGCAGCGCGGTGAAGCGCAGCGGGCCGGATGCCAGGGCCGTGATGGTCAGCAGCGTCCACTTGTCGCCGACCCGCGCCAGCACGTCCCGGACCAGCTCGATCGTCTGCACGCAGTCCGGCGCGATCCCCCGCTGTGCGAGGTCGGCACCCCACGAAATCGCCATCGCCGTTCCTGACTTCGAAGTGCGTAACGGCGGGCCGGATTAACGGCGGTCGCCGCGCGTTTCTTACTGATCGTAAGCATTGCGGCGGAGGGAAACGCATGACCCGGCACGACACGTTCACGATCTCGCGGCACTTCGACCGGCGGCCGGCGGAGGTGTTCTCGGCCTTCGCCGACACCGGGCTGCGGCGGCGGTGGTTCCGGCTGCCGGGCAGCGGCGCTGCGTACGATCAAGATTTTCGGGTGGGCGGTGGGGAGACGGCGCACAGCACGTTCACCGGGCTGGACACCGCGCCCGAGCGGCTGGAGTACCGCTCGCGGTATTTCGCCATCGCGGACGCCGAGCGGATCGTCTACGGCTACGAGGCGATCGTCGACGGTGACCTGCGGTGGACCTCGCTGGTCACCGTCCGGTTCGAGGCGGAGACGGGCGGCACCCGCCTGGACTGGACCGAGCAGGTGACCTTCCTGAGGTACGACGGGGACGGCAGCGCCGACCTCGCGCACCTGCGGGGTGGGAGCACCCTGCGGCTGAACGGCCTCGAACCGGCCCTGCGCTCGGCCGCGCTCCCGGGCCGCGCTCCCGGCGGCGAGAGTTAGAGGTCGACCCTCCCGGGCCGCGCTGCTGGCCGGCGAGGGTCAGAGGTCGACGACGACCTTGCCGTGCACGTGCCGGCCGGCCTGCAGCTCGACCGCGGCGCGGATCTGCTCCACCGGGAACGTCGCGGCGATCGGCACCCGCAGCTTGCCCGTCGCGACCAGGCGGGCGATCTCCTCGAGGGCGCCGGGCGCGGCGTTGGCGCCGTTCGCGGGCGTGATCCCGTCGACCTGCGCGGCGATGGTGGTGAGGCGCTTGTCCGGCACGCCGAGCTCGCGGGCCGCCTGCACCGTGTCCGTGCCGTGCAGGTCGACGGCCGCGGTGACGCCGCCGGGCGCCAGCGCGCGGACCCGGTCGGCGAGGCCCTCGCCGTAGGTGACCGGCTCGGCCCCGAGCGCGCGCAGGGCGTCGGCCGACGTCGCCGATCCGGTGCCGATCACCCGGGCCCCCGCGAGCACGGCGAGCTGCACGGTGAACACGCCGACCCCGCCGCCCGCGCCGCCGACGAGCAGCGTGTCACCCGGACCGGGTTGCACGACGGCGAGCGCGGCGGCGGCCGTGCACCCGGCAATGGTGAGGGTGGCGGCGGTGCGGTCGTCGACGCCGTCGGGCGTGTGGTGCGCGTCGCCGCCCACCGCGATCGTCCCGGCCACGTCGATCACCACGTGGTCGGCGACCGCGCGGGAGAGGGCGCCGCCGAACACCCGCTCGCCGGTCGCGAACGCCGTCACGCCGTCGCCGACCTGGTCCACGACACCGGCGTAGTCGGTGCCGAACCCGGACGGCAGGCTCAGGCCGAACCGGCGGGCGGTGTCCGCGTCGGAGGCCATGAACCAGTCCATCGGATTCAGCCCGGCCGCGGTGACCCGCACGCGGATCTGCCCCGGTCCGGCCTGCGGTGCGGGGACCTCGCGGAGGCTCAGGGCCTCGGGGCCGCCGAACGACTCGACGAACTGCACCGCTCGGCTCGTTTGCACGCTCATGTGTCTGCTCCGGTGGCTGCCACGAGAAACGGACTATGCTCCGTTTGCTGAGAGCACCGTAACACGCAACCGGAGCGTGATCCGTTTTGACTACGCCAGAAGCCCGCACCCCGCAGGCTGCGCCAGAAGCCCGCACCCCGCGGGCGGATGCGGCTCGCAACCGCACCCAGCTGCTCGACGTCGCGACCCGGGTGTTCGCCTCGGCCGGCGCCGAGCCGTCGATGCGCACCATCGCCCGCGAGGCCGGGGTGGGTATCGCCACGCTCTACCGGCACTTTCCCACCCGCGAGTCGCTCGTCGACGCGGTTTACCGCGATCAGGTCGCGCGGCTCACCGACGGCGCCCGCGAGCTGCTCGCCGCGCTGGCCCCGCCGGCGGCGCTGCGCCGCTGGATGGAGCTGTTCGGGGACTGGATCGCCACCAAGAACGGCATGCTCGACACGCTGCTCACCATGATCGAGTCGGGGGAGATCGCCCACGCGCAGACCCGGGCCGAGCTGCTGGCGGCCATCGACCAGATTCTCGGCGCCGGCCGCGCGACCGGCGAACTACGCGCCGACGTCACCGCCGAGGACATCGCCGCCAGTCTGATCGGCATCTTCACCGTGGCGCCGCCGCCCGAGCACGAGGCCAGGGCGAGCCGCTTGCTGAACCTCCTGATGGACGGCCTGCGCGCGACACGGTGAACCGCCGGCCGATCGTGGTGCGCGTCATGCATTTGTTGATCATTCGTCGATCGGGGCAGCTGATCATGCCCGCATGACAGATCCGGTCGACCTCTCCAGCAGCGCGTTCTGGAGCCGGTCGCCGCGCGAGCGGGACCGGAGCCTGTCGATCCTGCGCCGCGACCGTCCGGTCAGCCGGCAGCGGCCCCTCGAGGATCCGGTGCTGCCCGGCGCGGCCGGCGGCGGCTACTGGGCGGTCGTCGGGCACGCCGAGGTGGTCGCGGTCAGCCGGGACCCGCAGACGTACTCGTCGGATGCCCGGCACGGCGGGGTGACCATGGAGGCGTTGCCGCCCGCACTCGCCCGCGCCACCCAGTCGATCATCGCGATGGACGCGCCGGAGCACGCCCTGCTGCGCCGGCTGGTGTCGTCGGCGTTCACGCCGCGCCGGATGACCGAGATGGACGGTGCGATCCGCCGGGCGGCCCGCGACATCGTGGCCGCGGCCGGGGCGAAAGGAGAGTTCGACTTCGTCGCCGACGTGGCCGAGCCACTGCCGATCTGGGCGATCTGCGAGATCCTCGGCCTGGACGAGCCGGACCGCACGTGGATCCTGCCGCACGCGAACGCGATGACCGGCTGCCGCGACCCGGAGTACGGCGGCGCCGACCCGATCGGGGCGCTGCGCGACGGCCTTGTCGCGTTCGGCGCGCTGACCGCCGAGCTGATCGACGACCGGCGGCGGCACCCGGGCGAGGATCTGATCAGCGCGCTGGCCGAGGCCGAGGTGGACGGCGAGCGGCTGACCGACGACGAGATCGCCGCGTTCGTCATCCTGCTGGTCATCGCGGGTAACGAGACCACCCGGCACGCGATCGCGCACGGGGTCAAGGCGCTGCGCGACACCCCGGAGCAGTGGGCCGCGGTCGCCGCCGACCCGGAACGGCACCGGGAGGGCACGGTCGAGGAGATGGTCCGCTGGGCCACCCCGATCATGACGTTCCGCCGGACCGTGACCCGGCCGGCGCTGCTCGGCGGGCATCAGGTAGCGCCGGGGGAGAGCGTGGTGCTGTTCTACGAGTCGGCCAACCGGGACGAGGCGGTGTTCACCGACCCGTGGCGGTTCGACATCGGGCGGCGACCGAATCGGCACATCGCGTTCGGCGGTGGCGGGCCGCACTTCTGCCTGGGCGCGCTGATGGCCCGCAAGCAGATCGGGCACCTGGTCGCCGAGGTGGTGCGGCAGATGCCGGCCCTGGAACTGGCCGGGCCCCGCTACGTGATCGGCAACTTCATCAACGCCGTCGGCGTGATGCCGGCCAGAAGTGGAGCCCTCGCTTGACCACCCACGTGGTGACCGGCGCGACCGGCCTGGTCGGTGCCGCCCTGGTCCTGGAGCTGCTGACCCGCACCGACGCGACCGTGATCTGCCTGGTGCGCCCGGGCCGGTCCAGCGCCACCGAGCGGCTGACGACCGCCCTGACCGCGGCCGCCCGCGCCTACGGCCGGGAAGAGACGAACGTGGACGAGCAGATCTGCCGGGCCGTCCCGGCGGACCTGACCCAGGCCCGGTGCGGCGTCGACCCCGCGGAGATCGGCCCGGTCGACGAGTTCTGGCACTGCGCCGCCGACCTGCGCTACGAGGACCGCCACCGCGACCTGCTCTTCGCCACCAACGTCGACGGCACCCGGCACGCACACGACCTGGCCCGCGCGGCCGGCGCCACGGTCTTCAACTACGTCAGCACCGCCTATGTCGCCGGCCGCCGCACCGGCCTGCTGCGCGAGGAGCCGGCCCCGGCCGGGCTGGGCAACAACCACTACGAGGAGAGCAAGACCGCCGCCGAGCACCTGCTCGCCGCGACGACCGGGCCGGCGATCCGGGTGCTGCGGCCCAGCATCGTGATCGGGCACAGCCGCACCATGGCGGTGGCCGGCGGCCGTACCGGGCTCTACACGATCCACCGCCGGGTCCACCAGCTCGACCGGATGCTCACCCTGCTCGGCGACGCCGGGGGCCGGGGCCGCCCGCTGCGGATCCGCGCCGAGGCGGACAGCCCGATCAACGTGGTGCCGGTCGACCTGGTCGCGGCGGACGCGGTCGCGCTGAGCACCGCCGGCGCGCCGGCCGGCACCTATCACCTGACCCATCCCGCGCCGATGCGGCTGCGCCCCGGGCTGGACCTGATGTTCGCGATGTCCGGGCTGGCCGCGCCGCTGCTGGTCGGCGGCGACGACGGGTTCACCCAGATCGACCGCGAGTTCGATCGGCGGCTGGACTTCCACCGTTCGTACATGAGCGGGCAGAAGGTGTTCGACCAGAGCGCCCTGCGCGCGGTGCTGCCGGACGCCGCCCTGCTGTCCTGGACGATCGACGCGCCCACGCTGGAGCGCGTGTTCGGCTGGCACCTCGATCAGCTCTCGGCCACGGCGTCGGTGCGGGCAGCCGTGCGGTGAGCGCGATTGTCCGTACCCTCAATGGGGTCTTGATCTTGAAGCCGTTGTTGTCGGCGACCTTGCGGATCTCGGTCTGCCGGCACGGCGCGCCCGGACCGTCGCCGGTCGTCGTGGCCGCCAACCACGCCAGCCACCTGGACACCCCGCTGATCCTGCAGGCACTGCCGGGCGGACCCCGCCGCACCGCGGTCGGCGCGGCCGCGGACTACTTCTACGCCTCCCGGTTGCGGTCCGCCGGGGTCCGGCTGCTTTTCAACACCTTTCCGGTACGACGACCCGCGCGCCCCACCGGCCCCCGCGCCGCCCACGGCGGCCGCGCGGACGCCGACCGGCTGCTGACCGCCGGCTGGAACCTGCTGCTGTTCCCGGAGGGCACCCGCAGCCGCGACGGTGTGCTCGGCGACTTCCGCCGGGGTGCCGCTGCGCTCTGCCTGCGCCACGGCGTCCCGTGCCTGCCGGTCGGCGTGACCGGAACTCATCACGCCATGCCCCGCGGTCGCCGCTGGCCGCGCCCCGGCCGCCCACCCGTCGTCGTGCACCTGGGCGCACCGCTGACCCCGGCGCCGGCCGAGGACGCGCAGGCGTTCACCGGCCGGGTCGCCGCCGCGGTCCGCGCCCTGATCGCCTGCCCCCTGGGAGAGCAACCGTGAGCCGTGAACACATGAAGTGGTGGGGCTGGGGCCGCGCGGACACCGCGTTCCACCACGACGACAAGCCGGCGCTGCGCCCGCTGCTGCTCGACCGCCTCGGCGTCGACATCGACATCCCGGCCGCCACCCCGCCGGACGTCGCCGACCTGCACCTCCCGCCGCCGCGCCGGCCCGCACCGCTGACCTCCGCGCTCGCCGCGGCGACCCGGCTGTCCGACGACCCCGTCGAGCGGCTGGTGCACGGCACCGGCAAGTCGCTGCGCGAACTCGTCGACCTGCGCGCCGGACGTCTCGGCCGGCTCCCGGACCTGGTCGTGCACCCGGGCGACGAGGCCGAGACCGCCGCGGTGCTGCGGCTGGCCCTCGACCACGACGCGGTGGTCATCCCGTTCGGCGGCGGCAGCAACATCTCCGGCAGCCTGCGCCCGCCCGACGACGAACAACGCCCGGTGATCTCGATCGACCTGGACCGGATGAACCGGGTCACCTCGATCGACACCGAGTCGGGCCTGGCCGTGATCGAGGCCGGCGCGCTCGGCCCGGAGCTGGAGGAGCAGCTCAACGCGGCCGGCTGGACCCTCGGGCACTTCCCGGACAGCTTCAAGCACTCCACCCTCGGCGGCTGGATCGCCACCCGCTCCTCCGGCATGCAGTCCGACACCTACGGCGACATCGCCGCCATGGTCCTCGCCGTCCGCGTCGTGACACCGCACGGCCTGCTGCGGACCCGCCCGCTGCCGGGCACCTCGACCGGCCCGTCGGTGCTGCAGATGATCCTCGGCAGCGAGGGCCGCCTCGGCGTGATCACCGAGGCCACTGTCCGGATCCGCCCACTGCCGCAGCGCCGGGTGGTGCTCGGCTACCTCTACCCGAGCTGGGAGGCCGGCCTGCGCGCCACCGCGGCGATCACCCGCGGCGAGGCCCGGCCGGCCTTCGTCCGCCTCGCGGACGCCGAGGAAACCACGTTCTCACTGTCGCTGCGCACCGGCGGGCCCGGCCTGGCCGAGAAACTGCTTGATGGGTACGTCCGGAAAGTCCGCCGGCAGGACCCGGCGCAGTTGTGTCTCGGGCTGGTCGGGTTCGAGGGCTCCCCGGCCGCGGTCCGGCGCGACCGGCGGCTGGTGGCGGCCGCGGTCAAGGCGGCCGGCGGGTTCCCGATCGGCGCGGGCGCCGGCGCGGTCTACGACCGGAAGAAGTTCGACACCCCGTACATCCGCGACTTCCTGCTGTCGCGCGGCGTGCACGCCGACGTCTCGGAGACCGGCGCTCCGTGGTCCCGGCTGCCCGGCCTGTACACCGAGGTGATGACCGCGTTCCAGGCCGGCCTGGCGGCATCCGGGGCGCGCGGCTCGGTGATGTGCCACCTCTCGCACACCGACCCGGTCGGCGCGTGCCTCTACTTCACGTTCGCGGTGGTGCCCGCCGAGGACGGCGACCTGCACGACTACGACGTGGTCAAGTCCGCGGTCCAGCAGGCGTTCGTCGACGGCGGCGGCACCCTGTCCCACCACCACGCGGTCGGCACCGAACACGCCCGGTGGCTGTCCGAGGATGTGTCGCCGGCGGGCGCGGGGCTGATCGGCGCGCTGTTCGCGGGCATCGACCCGGCGGCCCAGCTCAACCCAGGCAAGATCGTCCCGTGAGCGCTCGTCTCCTGGATGGATAATGATCAGCCCACGCGGGTTGACGTTTCCCCCAGGAGATCGGCACCGGAGGACCAGCCACCCATGACGTCGGAGCGCACGCGGCCGAACTGGCCGGTTCAGATATCGATCGTCAGCGCGGTCCTGGCGGTGTCGCTCGTGGTCCTCACGCTCGCCGGCTTCACCAGTGGTCTCTTCGGATGGCATCCCGGGACACCGGCGGCCGTGCAGGGGGCGCGGGCGGTGAACCTGCCGGCGGCGGTGGGGGCGCCGGGTGTCCGCAGTGCCGACGAGACGAAACATCCGGTGGCCGCGGCTGGCGTCCTGATCAGCGGCAACACGTGGTTCGCGGACGGCTCCGGCTGGTACGGCGCGGTGATCAGCGCGGACGCGGGGGAGTACCGGGTGTTCGTCAACAACGCCGGGGCCGCCGGGTTCGGGGCCGTGCTGTCGCCGGACGGCCGCCGCCCGGCCTCCGGTGACGGGATCCTCGACATCGCGACCGGCCGGTGGACGGGGTACCCGCAGGCCTGGCAGGACCGGGAACTCGCGGCGCAGGCCTGGTCGCCGGACGGTGCCCGGCTCGCCGTGACCAGCCGCGTGCCCGGCGGCGACGGGCCCTACCCGTCAACGGCGAACGCTTCGGCCACCGTGCTGAACCTGCTCGACGTCGGCAGCGGCGCGATCACCGAGGTCGCGGGACTCCCGGACGCCGCGGCGCTGGACGGCTGGACGGTCGCGTTCTCGCCGGACGGCACACGTCTGGCGTACCAGGCTTCCGGTCAGGTCCGCATCGTCACCGTCGCCGACGGCCGGAGCACCGCTGTCCCGTTGCCGGACGGCGCACGGCTGGCGGGCAAGGGCAGCTGGACCCGCGACGGGCAGGGGCTGCTCGTGGTGTCGGGGGAGCACTGCTGCTCCTGCGGCGACTACCCGATGCGCTGGACCGTGACGACCCTCGTGGCGACAACCGGGGCAGCCGTG
The DNA here is from genome assembly GCF_016862315.1 of Actinoplanes palleronii. Classification (GTDB taxonomy): domain Bacteria; phylum Actinomycetota; class Actinomycetes; order Mycobacteriales; family Micromonosporaceae; genus Actinoplanes; species Actinoplanes palleronii. The sequence goes on from NZ_BOMS01000088.1 coordinate 147,397, forward strand.
GGGCCGCGGTACCAGGTCGACGGGGCGTACGCGGTGCGGGTGCTCGGCTGGTGGCCCTCCGGCCGGCCGGTGGCTGTCGCGTACGCGCCCACCGATGACGCCGCCACGACACTGTTCGACGACGAGCCGAGCCGGTACCAGCTGATCAGCATGGACAAGGTCGATTCCGCCCGGCTGCTGGAGCTTTCACCGGGGAGCGGCCATCACCAGTTGAGCTCGGCCGGCACCGAGGCCATCGATGTGGCCGACTACGTGCTGGCCGCGGGCAAGGTCGGAACGGCCGCGACGCTGGCCACCACTGTCGACAGCATCGCCGGCGGCCTGCTCACCGCCGCGGCGCTCGCGGCCGCGACGGCGCTGCTGTCCGGCGGCTTCGCCCTCTGGCGGCGGCGCCTCCGCCGTCCGGCGCCGTAGGCGTCATGAGGATCGTCGACCGGCTCGGGCCGGTGGGAAAACCGCACAGCACATCGGCTGAGGTAGCCTCCACTGCCGCAGCGATGGATCAACTGCAATGCGGCCAGGAAGCTGCTGTACAGGTTGGACCGCCCCGGGCGGCGGTCCATAGTCGGAGGACTCATGCCGCCAACATCCGATGTGGTTGTGGACATCACCTGGCAACCCGAGAAGGCGGATCATCGAACGGCTGTTCGCGCGGCCCTGATAACGCCGGCCCGCAAGGTCGCCTGGATCATTCTGGTCAGCTTCATGGGTCTGCTGCTGATCCTCATGCTCCTGGTCGCGCTGACCACCGGCGATTTTCACGTGGGCTACCGAGCACTGGCAGCAATGGCCGCGGGCGTGTTGGGACCCTTCGTGCTACCTGCTCTCCTGGTAGAAATGGCCTGGCGATCGAGCCCGGCAGTACGACAACCCGCCCGAGCGCGCATCGATCCCCATGTGGGCATCACTTTCACTCAAGGCGGCACCTCGACGCTGCACACGTGGGCCGCGATCGGACGCATACGCGAGACGGACACGCTCTTCCTGGTCGGACTGGCCGCTCACAAAGGCATCAACATCCCGCTGCCCAAGCGCAGCCTGACCAGCCCGGCGCAGGTGGAATACCTGCGCTACCTGTTCCAGAACTTCCTGGCCCGCAACTGACCAGCAGAAAATCCTGGAGCGACCTGGGTTCGCTCTACCATTTCCGGCTCGACTTGGAACTTTGTGGGCCTTGGAACCAGGTCTGACCAGCGTCCGGGTCGATGCACGCCGCCTCGACCCGGCGGTCGGTCAGCCTTATGATGCGACGCCTTGGTGACCGAGCCAGATTGGCTGTGGAGGTTGGCGAGGTCTGGCCACCCGACGCGGCGACGGGCGATCTACGCACCGTCGATGTGTGGGCCGGTGGCACATGGCTGACCACCGTCGACAACACGGCGTACGTTCCCTCCTTTACCCACTACCTGCGGCGTGACGCGGAGCAGGTCCGCCGCCGTGACGTCAGGACCTGTCCTTTCCCGGAGCGCTCGCCGGAGGAGATCTGCCGACTGCTCTACGCGCAGGCCTGCGCCGGTGAGTCAGACTTCTCGGAGCAATTCCGGCTAATGGACTGGGGTCCGACCGCCGACAACGTGACCTGCTTCGCCTACCTGAACGGCGACGAACTAATCATCACCCTCGTCTTGCGGGACGACGATCACTTACCCGAGGACCAGGAAAAGGTCGTCGTTGCCAGGATCCTGGCGGACGAGTGCGTAGCTGTCCTCACCGAAGCGGCTGATCTACTGGATGCCGAACGCGTTCGATAGAGGGATCACCATGGCTGATCTTCTCCTGAGGCGCCCGGCCAGACCCGGAGTAGTCGCACGTGCGTTCTCTGCGGCAGATCCGGAAGTCTATCGAGGCCACCTCGGCGAGGTGGTCAAGCGTCGGCGATTTCCTGGAATGTGCCGTCGAGCATCATGCGGTAGCGGCGCGGCGGTCCCATCTGCAGCAGTAGCTGCTTCATGTGGGCCTCGCGTTCCGCCTGTTCGCGGCCGGTCGGGTCAGCGACCCGGAACCCCTGCAAAGGAACTTCGAACGGGTCGACGTCGGCAGGGTCCGGCAGGCCTTCCAAGATGAAACCGAACAAGGCGCGCAAGGCGTCCTCACCCAACTCCAGCGGATGAAACGGCAGCGGGTACGGCTCTCCTGAGAACGTCGACCCGACCGGCTGCTCGCCCGCCCAGTACGGACGCTCGAACTCGTACGGTTCGCCGATGTTCTCCCCGATGCCGCCGTCCGGAGAAACGCTGAGCGAGCGGACCAGAGAGCCGTTCTCCCACACCGCGAAGCACAGCCAATCGGAGACTGAGTGCATCCCGTGCATGATGATCCGCCGGTCACCTGCGGCACGAAGCAGACGGGCGGGTAGCTGCGATGGGGGGTCATAGACGAGCCGACGATCGCAGAACAACTCAGCGCCGGCCAGCACAGTCGCGTAGGTGGTGTCGTCCGGCGGGTACGTGTCGTCGCCGAGTACGCCGCCGTCAATCGGTGTCACCTCGTAGGCGGGGTGCATTTCGCGCACCAGGGCGAGGACCTCCGCAGGGTCGGCTCGAACCGCTTCCCGCAGAGCGGGGCGCAGAGCGCCCTCAGTGAAAGCAAGCAGTGCAGTCTTCGCGCCCATTGGACCCTTCGCCTCTTGCGGGGATGATCACGCAGACTACGGCCACCTGGCCTTGGTCGGGCATGGGTGATGCGTACTCGGCGCACCCCGCTACCGGATTGCTGCTACAACCGCGTATCAGCACGACAATGACACCAGCCCAGACCGCCGGTTACCGACCGTGACGCGGCGGCGGCCGACCCGAGCACGGACAGCGGCAGTTGAGTGAACTCCTCTGGCGAAGCCAGGTGCGCTGAGATGGCACCGCAGCTATCTTCGACAAGCGCCCGAGCAAGGGTGTGTCGAAGAGTCCGCGTACGGCGTCAGCCGGCGTCCTGGGGAGCTGACGATGGAATCGCCATTGGCGCGAGAGAACCGCGTGGTGCTTGAAGTAGTCCAGGCTGCGCTAGGGCTGATCTCCCGTGATATGCGAGCCATCTCGGTTTGCACGGAGCCGGACCGGATCGTCCTGCACGTCGCTGTCCACGAGCGGACTCCGCAGGTTGAGGAAGACGTCGACGACCTGGTATTCGAGCTGGACGCGCTTCAAGGCAAGGCGGTTGAAATTGAGGCATCAATCCACGTGGGTGAGCCGGGCGCTACTTGGCCGGGAAACCTCGGCCGCCGTGTCTACGTGGCGAAGCAACCATGACCCGAGTCGTGGGCGCCATCGCCCGAATCGCGGCAGATGAGGACGTCCACTTGTGGCGTGGCATCATTTGCCCTGTGGCGTTGTAGGACTGGGTACGGCGGAGGCGCGAATCGCCAGAGGCTGGGCCGTTGCGGTTCAACCGTTTCGTCGATGAGGACCGGGTCAGCTATCTCCACAGCCTCGTATTCACGTTCGGCGAGTTCGAGGCTGCTGACGAACTCATCGAGCTGCTGATGCCGGCAGGCCGAATCGGGGAGGCCGTTATCGCGGCTCGTCACGTCACTGCCTATGGCAGTGACGACGCGCTTGGTCGGTTGAGCCGCCGGTTGGACACTCCGGAGCTCCTGACGCTGGCCATCACGCAGCTGGAACAGCACGATGCTGATCCGGAAGCGGCGGAGGAGGGGTCGGCTGCTCATGCTCTTGCTGAGCTGCTGTATCTGCGCGGCCTGCTGGACCGGTTGCTGGGCAGGGCGAATGCGGGAGATTTCTTCGCATCCATGAGGGCCGCGGATATTTTGCTGAATCAAGGCCGGACCGATGAGGCGCGCCGCGTCTTGAGTGACCAGGCAGAGCGGGACGGGCCCTACGGTCACAACGCCCGATCGAAAGCCGAAACTATCGGCGAAAATCAGACATGACCGGCCTTCGGCGGCCTTGACTTCGGTGGCGGAATGTACTGAAGTCGGCAGATCCGCCTGTCGGCGCCGCCCCGTCACCGGTTACCGTGCGTGATGGGCTCGATGGCGCCTGACGAGCGACTTGCGGCAAGAGAGTGCCCTCGCGGTCGGCGCTGACGGGGCTGGCAAGCTGTACGCCATGGTGCCGTTGAAGGTCACTTACGACGAGGTCGCGGATGCGGCCTACATCTACTTCCAGGCGCCTGGTACTCGGGCGGCGACGATGTATCCGTGCGATCCAGTCGACGTAAACGGCATGATCAACCTGGATTTCGATGCGACTGGCCGCCTGATCGGTCTTGAGGTAGGGCCATATGTCCCCCAAGTACGCGCTTCGAATCCGCGCGGCCGAGTTCGCTGCAATAGTTTCAGCATTACCGCCAGTCCCCGTAGGGCTCGGCAGCCTCATATCCGCGTGGCCTGATTCGGGCGACCGTAGGCTTGATTGGCAGCATACACATCCGCAGCCGAGGAGGAACCGTGGCCAAGTGGATCGAGATGCACTATACCAACAGTCCATGGGACAAGAACCCACTAAAGATGGGGTCATTCGACTACGACAGGACACTGCGCTTTAGAAAGCTTGCGAGGCAAGGCTTTGAAAATCATCCCGGTAGTGACGCAGCGGGCGATAGCAGCAAGCTCATCAGGGAGGAGTGCCTACTGCGGACTGCTAGCGGCCAGTGGGTATTCGAGCACTCCGTACAGCGGCCTCCCGGTGATCCTGAAATTCACTACTCACTTTGGAGCGACGAGGATGCCGTTGGATGGCTGTCGGTCTTCGGAATGCAGAACGTTGTCGAGCACTACTTCGGTGCAGCCGAGGAGATTCGGCTTGATTATCCGCCAAACATCATACCGACGGCCAGCGGAGAACCTATATTCTTCCAGCCAGGTGCAGATTTGATCTCGAGAATCGACGCTTATGCAACCGCGAAAGGGTTTGACCGTCGGTACGCCCTATACTGGCTCCTAATCGAGGCTCTGAATGCCGCTGAGGCAGCCGATAAGTGTGGCAACTCCGACCCATCACACGGAGTTAGACATCCCGATTAGACATGATCCGATACCGTCCATTCGTCGATGCAATCGGCGCGCCGGGATTGACCCTCTTCGACACGACGCAAGGGTGCCACGGCAAGTAAAAACACGCACTCTCGTCGGCAGATGAGGTCGGCGGGAGCGCGATTATGGACGCTGCTGGGAGCTGTGTTTGTCTGCTACGGCGTCACGACAATTCGGCTGCATCCTGCCGTACGGGATCGTCGGACGCTGGGGTCGCGGCGGCGGCGCGCAGTGCTGCCTCCACCCGGCGGTTGTTGGTCATGGTGGTCGTGACGGCGGTCATGGCGAGCAGGAGGCCGGCGGCGGTGTAGAGCGGGGTGCGCACGTCGAACGTGGCGGCCAGCCAGCCGCCGAGGAAGGCGCCGAACGGGGCGGCGCACATGGCGAGCATGCGCGAGGTGGAGGTGACCCGGCCGATCAGGTGGGCGGGGACGATCGCCTGCCGCAGGGAGGGCGCGAGCACCATGGTCGCGCCCATGCCCGCTCCGCGGACCGCGAGCGCAAGGGAGAAGGCCGGGTTCGCGCTGGTCGCCGAGGGCGAGCTGGAACCGGACAAGCCGATCGACGACCGTCTGCACCGGGTGCTGCGCCGGGACCGCCCCGCCTGACGCGACGACCACGAGATGTTCGCCCGGCATTGCCGGCGCGTTCATCGCGGTGGAACGGCGCTTATCGCGGTCCGGCAATGATCAGGATCCGGCACTGTCGCGCGAACGCTGAGGGAGCACGATTCATGACCGCAGCGATCGCGACACAAGCGCGTCGGCCATCCCTGAGCCGGCGGATCGGCCGGGCAGCCCGGACGGTCGGGATCGTGGCGGTCACGGTGCCGCTGATCGGGATGCTCGGCGCGTGGCTGGGCTGGCAGCACGCCGGTGCCCTGCCGACCGGCGCCGAGATGCTCGCGATCGTCGAGGTGCTGACACCCGGCGACCCGCCCGCGAAGCTCGAACGGCGCGACCACATCGCCGGTCTGATCTACGCGGTGGACGAGGAGAACCCCCGCTTCCTCTTCGGCGCCGACGACTACGGCGCCGGCTACCGGGTTGCGGGGCAGTGCTCCGGGCTTCAGCCCGGGGGTGAAGGCCCGCGCGGGAGGGCCGCCAGGCCCGAGCGTGCCTTAAACAGGGCGGTTCTGCTGTTCGATGTACTGGCGTACGACGCTCAGCGGTGCGCCGCCGACGGAGCCTGCGAAGTACGAGCCCGACCAGAGCTTGTTGGCCCGGTAGTAGTGCTGGACCAGGTCGGGGAACTCCTGGCGCATCCGCCGCGACGACACGCCCTTGAGGCTGTTGACCAGCTTCGCCAAGGCGACCTTGGGCGGGAAGTTGACCAGTAGGTGCACGTGGTTGTTCTCCCCGTTGAACTCGACCAGCTCGGTTTCGAAATCGGCGCACACCGCCCGCATGATTTCCTGCATCCGGGCGAGGTGCCGGTCCCCGAACACCCGGTGCCGGAA
>NZ_BOMS01000089.1 GCF_016862315.1 Actinoplanes palleronii
GCGTCACAGGCTTGCCCGTAATTCCTCAAGGGGAGCAGCTGGAGCGGGACCCGCCCGCCGTCACCCGGCCAGTTCACGGTAGTGGCGGCGGTACTTTTCGAGCAGTGGAGCAACGTCGGCGGTAGCGATCTTCTCGAGTTCGTCGAAAACCCGGCGGTAGGCTGTGATGTCGTCATGGCCGCGGCTTATCATCGCAGTGTTGAAAACATCAATCACGATGCACGAGTCGTCAAGCAACTCAAAACCATGAATAAGCGGGAAAGGGATCGGTGCGTCCGACGGGATGATTCTGAGAGTGGCATTTTCCTGGTCCGCCACTTGGCGGAGGCGCTCGACTTGGGCCAGCATGTGGATGGGTTCCGCCACCCGGCTGCTCAAGGCGGACTCCCCGATCATGAAGTAGAAGCGGCGGTCTCGCTCCTCGAGGACCTCTTGGCGGCGCACACGCGCGGAGACCGCCTCCGCCACGCTCGTGACTCGCCCGTCACGTGGCCTGCGGCCATAAATGACATCGATCGAGGACAGGACGGAACGCGCGTATTCACTGGTCTGCGCCAGCCCCACCACGACGTTCGGCTGGAAAATGCGAAATTCGCGGGTCTTCGCTTCGATCCGGGCAACTTCAGACTGAATGCCGCCGACCGCACCGGTCGCCTGCCGCCAGTCGGTCATCCGGTTGTATGCGGTTTCAGCTTGGCTGATCAGCCGATCAGTGACCTCCCGAGAGGCACCGAGCGCGCGGGCAATACGGGCAATATCCTCAGGTGAAGCAGACGCCTGTCCCGTTTCTATTCGGGAAATCTTGGCCTGGCTCATTTTTACCAAGAGGCCGAGCTGCTGTCCGGTGAGGCCAGCAGTACGACGCAGGCGCGCGATCACCGCACCGGGCGATTCGGACGAGCCGCCACCATCATTGGCCGACTCCGTACTCATGTTCGCCTCCTCACTCGGTGCGGCGATCTCACGGTGAGGCTGAAGGTCACCCGGCAGCTAGGTGAGCAGCCGTCAGCAGCTCAGCCGGAATCTCCACCAACAACTCGCCCGGGGCAAGCGTCACCCCGCTCTGTTGCGCATCCACGGCATATCCCTGGATCAGGATGGTTCCGCGGTCAGACCTGAAAACCGTCGGGCACGTTCCACTCGAACAGGTGGTTGCCAGGAGCTCAAGTGCCGGACCCGTGCCATCGTTGGCCTCGTTGCCAATGCTGATCATAGTTGCTCACGCCACCGTTCTCTCTAGGGCCTGCGCTGCGAAAACACCGGCCAGAAATATGTGATCAGACTGAGGGGCACGCCGCTCATGGCTGCGACCCCGGTAACGATCAGTCATGTTTCTACCTGCTACCTAGCCGTTTGTCACCTCTATGTCCGTTATTCGCGTCTGCTGCATATCCGCTTGTGGCGAGTTCAGTCACGCCTCAGCCTGAGCGTAGGCGCTCCATCGGGCGCCGCCCCGGCGAAGTCCAAGATCGATTCGTGGAGCGCGCCAACCAGCCGTCCCGTCTTTCTCGGATGGAGCACAGCCCTAGGAGGTCCACATGTTCGAGCTCGCCGTAGCCACCACCGCTGGCGTATCGCCTCTGTCGGCCGGGCAACTCGCGATCCCGCTCGCGGCGATCTGCCTCGTCGCCGCCCTCTTCAACGTCAAGCAGGCGCTCGCCGCCATCGGTCCTCTCGTACGCGCCCTCGCCGCGGCGACAGCAGCGGCGATCGCCGTCGGTATCGCGCTCATTCTGATCATTGCCGTCATGGCGCAAGGCCACTGACGTGACCGGTACGCGCGTCGCCACAGTCCTCGCCGCCGCCGACAGTTCCCGCCGCCTACGGCTCTGGCGAGCGCTGCGACTTGCCGTCAAGGCTCGGCGCCTGACCCGAGGGAACGCCGGCCCCCTGGATCCATCGCCTTGTTGCTGCGCACCTGCCGGGTATTGACACCCACCCATGGCCATATTTAGCTTTCCGTGCTCGTGTCGTGCGGTCGCAGGCGTCACCGAGGTCCCGCGATTGCGCGTACGCCGCGAAACGGGGGGACACCTATGCGCGCTCTTGTCCGGGCTCGGACGCTTGGAATCCGGGCACTGCCGGCCGTGCTCGCCGTCCTTGTGATGGCCGGCGGTGCCCAGGCCGCGCCCCGCTCGGCCGCAGCCGGGGCGTTCTCCGAGGCAGACGGCCCTCCCGTGGTGCTGCCGAAGATCGACTGCGCGGCCCTCGCCGGGCAGGACCTGTCCGGGATCCCGGACGCTCCGGCGGTCGTCGGGTCCGCGACCGCGGCGACCTCCCCGGACGGCTCGGCAGCCTGCGAGGTCAAGGGAACCGCCGCACCGCAGATCCAGTTCGACGTGTACCTCCCCACCGAGACGTGGCGGCAGCGGTATCTGCAACTCGGGTGCGCGTCGCTCTGCGGGAACATCGACTTCTACGCCGACGCGACCGACGGGTGTGTGCCGCTGACCCGCGGCGACTTCGTCCTGGCCACGACCAACCAGGGCCACGTCGGCGTCGCCGGCTTCGACGCCACCTTCGGCGCCGACCCGCAGCTGCGGGTCGACTTCGGCTACCGGGCCGATCACGTCGTCGCGCTCGTCGCCAAACGGCTCATCACGCTCTACTACGGGCAGGCTCCGCGCTACTCCTACTTCGACGGCTGCTCGCAGGGCGGCCACCAGGGACTGACCGAGGCGCAGCGCTACCCACACGACTTCGACGGCATCGTCGCCGGCGCCCCGGCATCGCTGCTCACCTCGCTCATCGTGTGGTCCACCGGCTGGCACGCCACGGCGAACACCGACGCGCAAGGCCGGCCCATCCTGACCGCCGCCAAGCTTCCCGCACTGCACGCCGCGGTCCTGCGCGAGTGCGACGCCCGCGACGGCCTGGCCGACGGCCAGATCGACGACCCCCGGGCCTGCACGTTCGACCCGCGCAGCCTGCGCTGCCCGACGGGAACCGACGATGCGAGTTGCCTCACCGACGCGCAGATCGACACCGTACGAAAGTTGTATGACGGACCCCGAGACGAGCGGACCCGGCGGATGTACCCGGGCGGTGAGCCCGTCGGCTCGGAAGCGAACTGGGCCCGCTGGGTCACCCCGACCGCAAACGGCACCCCGGCCGTGGCCGGGAACAACGCGACGAACGCCCTGAAGTACCTCGCCTACCCGTCCGCCCGCCCGTCGGCGACACTGCACGACCTGCACTACGACGCGGCGACGTTCCACGAGATCTACCAGCGGGCCGGCATCTACGACGCGACAAACCCCGACCTGACCGCCTTCCGCGCCGCGGGCGGCAAACTCCTGCTCTGGCACGGCTGGGCCGACCCGGCGATCTCCCCCTACGGAACGATCGCCTATTACCACGCCCTGATCGAACGCATGGGCGGGTCGGACGCCACGCAGCGATTCGCCCGCCTGTTCATGCTGCCGGGCGTCGCCCACTGCGGCGGCGGCCAGGGCCCGGACGCGATCGACGCGCTCACCCCCACCCTCAACTGGGTCGAGAACGGCATCGCCCCCGACCAGCTCATCGCCACACAACGCCAGGACGAGACCGTCACACGAACCCGCCCGGTCTACCCCTATCCCACCGTCGCCCGCTACGACGGCACCGGCAGCACCGACGACGCGGCAAACTTCGCCCCGACACCCCCACCCACCCGCTACCAGGACGACATCCCGTGGCTCGGCTCGTTCCGCTCCGGCTACGAGCAGACCTGCACCTGGCACAACGGCCGCTGGACCTGCACCCCGGCGCCCCGGCCGAGCTGACTGGGGCGGCTCGGCGTCCTGCTCCCCGACCGTGGCCAGGGCCTGCTCGATCCCGGGCTTCATCGTGGACCGTCGTGGACGGCGGGCGGCGGGACGCACCTGATCCGCTCTTTCAGATGTGGGGCGAGTTCCGGGCCTCGATGGCCGTGACCGTGTTGCCCAACGCCTTGTCGAGCTGGCCCTTGGCGACCGATCCGAGCAGGAATCCGACGATCTTCCCCTTGAGGTTCTTCCCCTCGCGGATCACCACGGCGTTCAGTTCGGTCAGCCCGTCGGGCCGCCGGGTCAGGGTGTAGGTGTGCCCCGACGCTCCGCCCCACAGGTTGGAGTCGACGGTCGTCATGACGATCCGGTTCGGGTCCGACCAGTCGTACTCCAGTCGCTCCCAGACGCCACCGGAACCTTCCGTGACGTCAGCTCGGGTGGCGCTCCTGGAGTGCACCGTCAGCTGGTCGTCGGCGCTGGCGGTGAAGAGCGTCGAACGGCCTGGGCCGAAATCGGTGATCCCGGCGACCAACTGCTCAGGCGTCGCGGTGCTCGTCTTGGTCATGCGAATGATGGACATCGGTGTGCTCCGGTTCGGTGGTTTCGAGTACCGCACCAGCATCGCGTTCTCCGCGGGCCACCGAGCCGGTGGAAGACCCTGGTCCCGGACCCTGGTGTGCCCGGGACCGCGGGCGATCTGTGGAACGGTCGTCGCCGCACAACCGTGGCGCAGGAACAGCTCCCGGGCGACTGCCGGGATCTCCGCGCGGGTCGCGGCCCGGGGGCCGACCAGTGATCTTCCCTGGCTCGGGCGGGCACCCCCGGCGGTGAGAGTCCTTGGCATGAGACGACGACTACTACTGATCGCCGCCGCGATCGTCCCGCTCTCGGCCGCCGCCCTGGCGCCGATGGCCGCGAACGCCCTCAACCGCGCCGAGAGTGCCTCGACGTCCTGCCGCACCCTGCCGGTCAGCGCGCCGGCGGGTACGCGAGTGGCATCCGTGACGGCGGTCGCCCGTCCCGGGGGAAGCGTCACGATCCCCGATCAGACACCGCTGCCGACCCCGGCCGAACCGATCACCGGCGTGCCGGCCTGGTGCGACGTCACTGTCACCCTGACCCACCCTGGCGCGAACGACCACGTCACGGTCAAGGTCTTACTGCCCACCGACCCGAAGAACTGGACCGGGCGGCTGCAGGCCACCGGCGGCAGCGCCTACCAGGCCGGCAATCTGGACGGCCCGGAGCTGGTCACCGCGGTCAAGAACGGCTATGTCGGCACCGCGACCGACGCCGGGGTCAGCGACAACCCGCTCGACACCAGCTGGGCGCTGAAAGCCGACGGCACGGCGAACACCGCGCTGGTGACCAACTTCGCCTCCCGCTCGCTGCACGACATGACCGTCGTCGCCAAGAGCGTGACCACGTCCTTCTACGGCAAGCCGGCCGATTACTCGTACTGGAACGGTTGCTCCACCGGCGGCCGGCAAGGCTACCTGGAGGCGCAGCGGTACCCGGACGACTACGACGGTGTCCTGGCAAACGCTCCCGCGGTGAACTGGGACCGGTTCGCGATCGCCACGCTGTGGCCGCAGGTCGTCTACAACGAGGAGAAGGTGGCGCTGACCGGCTGCGAGCTGACCGCTTTCAACAATGCCGCGGTTCAGGCCTGTGACACCGACGACGGGGTCAAGGACACCATCATCGGGGACCCGCAGACCTGCCGCTGGGACCCGAGGAGGTTGGTCGGGGCCACTGTCGAATGCGAGGGTCAGACGCTGACCATCACCAAGGCCAAGGCCGACGTCATGCGCAAGATCTGGGCCGGACCGGTCGCCCCGAACGGCAAGAAGCTCTGGTACGGCCCGAACAAGGGCGCCGACCTGTCGTTCTACCTGGCCAAGGCGGGTCAGCCGTTCTTCGTCGCGGACTTCTGGGCGAAGTACTTCGTGACCCGGAACCTGTCGCTGGACACCACCAAGCTGACCTACACGAGTTTCGCGAAGCTGTTCGCTTCCTCCCAGCGGCAGTTCAACCACGTCATCGGCACCGATGACGCGGATCTCCGGGCGTTCCGCAACTCCGGCGGCAAACTGCTGACCTGGCAGGGCCAGTACGACGAACTGGTTCCCACGCAGGGCACCGTCGACTACCGGGAGCGAGTGGAGCGGCTGCTGGGCGGCAAGGCGAAGGTGGACCGGTTCTACCGCCTGTTCCTGCTGCCGGGCGTGGCGCACTGCGGCGGCGGCACGGGGCAGCAGCCCGGTGACGCCCTCGGCGCCCTGGTGAAGTGGGTCGAGATGGGCAAGGCCCCGACCAGCGTGTACTGATGTCGCAGTGGAATGCGAAGCCGGCCCCGGGGAGTTCTCCGGGGCCGGCTTCTGTCACGGCCTCATCCGGGCCAGGCTTGGTCCGGCTTGGTCCGGCGGGACAGGATCTAGCGGCGTGCGGTCGGCGAAGTGGAGGCGGCGGGGAACAACTGCCAGGAGCTGACCGCGAGGCGGCCGGTGCTGCCGAAGTCGAGGGCGGCGTCCGGTTCGATGGTCTGGGCGGGACGGCCGGCGAGGGGCTCGATCCGCAGGTACTTACCGTTGGCCGGCGGTTTCCGCGTGTCGTCGTAGGTGTTGCGCCAGGCCACTGCCGTGCTGGCTCGCTGGCCGGGACGCAGGGTGACCGGCTTCGGCGGGCCGTCCCAGGGCATGCTGCCGAGGATCTCGGTGACACCGTTGAGGACCCGCAGGTCGAGCACGGCCCCGTCGTCGTCGAGTACTTGCACGGCCGGGTAGCCACTCAGGCGGTAGCTCTTCGTACCGCAGTTGACCAGCGTGATGCTGAGCACGCGCAGGCCCGCCGCCGCGTCACCGCCGTCCGGCTGCACCCGGACGCCCTCGGGCGGGCAGGCCGCTGACAACAGCCCCGGAGGCGACGGCGACGGTGTTGCCGAGGGAACGACCGATGGTGTGGGGACCAAGGGTGACACTCCGTCGGCCGTGCCGATGGGACGTGCGCAGCCGGCGAGCAGCACGACCCCGACAAACGGGACGGCACAACGGAAGATCCGAGATCCGATCACCGGGCCATCCTGCCCGGCCGAGGCAAGAACGTCCGCACCGCTGTCAGACAGGGGCCTCGAAATGCTGGTAGTCCTTGAGCGACGTCCAGTCCCCGCCCCAGGTGAAACCGTGCGTGGTGAATGCCCGCCACACCGGGTCACCGTGCTTGATCATGCCCGGCCGGACCTTCTCACGGTTCATGAACGCCTTTCCGGCCGGCGGCTGCACGACCGTACCTTTGACGTAAGGGTTCTCCAGCGTATTGAGGTCAATGGCCTTACCGTACGAATGCACCGAGAAACCGCTCGTCGAACCGGTGATCGGCCGGCAGTTGAACCCCGAGGTGTTGTCGGCGGCCATCGACGCGTTGTCATCGGCACCGAACCGATCCACCGGAAGCATCGTCCTGATCGGAAAACGCATCGAGTACAGCGTGTGGAAAACCTCCACCACGCTGCGCGCCACCGCTTGGTTGACGATCAATTCGCCGCGGTGCCGGACACCGTCGAAGCCCCAGTGCGTCAGCTCCACACGGCGCAGGTCCGAGATCCGCACCGGGCAGCCGCGGCGCCACGAGACTCCGGTCATCGCTTTCGCGGCGGCGACGTCAATGGCCTGGATCGAGGCCCGGTAGCCGTCGTCGGCCGCGGCGGGTGCGGCAACGCCGATCGCGCCGAGAACTGCGCTGGTCACGGCAGACATGATCGAGGCAAGCGAGGAAGGACGCACGCCCCGATACTGTCAGCCCCCACCGCAGTCGGCGTCGTTTATGACCACAGTGGCCTCGTCGTGAAGGGCCGGCGTCACCCAGCCGAGGTAACCATCGTGCGCGGGCGTCGTCGTACAGTGAATGGCCCTGATCGATCGGTCCGAGCGCCCGCAGTTCCGCCCATTACTGCTCACGGTCGCCACCGGGATATCAGTCGAAAACCGACAACGGCAGTCGTACGAGCGGCGGAACCCGCTCGGCGGCTCGGCTCTCGAACCACACCAGGACATCGTCGCCCTCCACCCGAGCGGCGACCTGGGCGTCCGGTGCCGGCCAGCGCTCGTCCACCTCCCGGACAGCCTCATGGATGGCTTCCAGAGCGGCCACGGCCGCACCCCGCACACGTGTCCGGCGTGGCATCGGCACCCAACTGCCGAGCCCCCAGGGCAACCAGACACCTCGCTGCCCGATGCTCAAGATGACGTCGCCGTCCCCGCCGCTGACGTCCCAGAATCCATATTCCTCGCCGGGCGCTGCGGTGCTGGGCACCGCCCAGATCTGCAAACCGCCGCCGGTACCTACTCTCGTGTCAACGCTGCGGACACCGGCGGGTAGGTGCCCCGCCAGCGCCTCGATCAGCCGATCGAGCAGTCGTCGCCCAGCGATTCCCTTCACGGCATGATCCAACCAGCCGGAAACAGCTCGGGCAAACCCTCGATCCGGACAGTCGAACGACCCACACGGCCGACCGGGCACAGCGAACCAGAATCACGCCTATGCGGGATGCCGTTCGTGCATCACGCGTACGACCACCCCGTGAGCCGTCTCGTACCGCTACCCGTTCAGCCTATGGCCTCGGTCGGCCCGGAACACCTGTTGCCGGGACCGAGCGACTGTCGCAAGCCGCAAGGTAAGCCGATAGGCGCCGCCGTTTCGTGCGCGAGCTGGCCGACGTGCTCGGCGGCACCTACCGGGCCGACACCGAGGACGAGGGTATCGTCGCGTCACTCGACGAGCTGGCCGGGCCGCAGTTCGACCCGAGCGACGTTGACCCTCTGGTGCGCGAATTCTATGAACACACCAGCCGCTTCAAGCTCACCATCGTGCCCGAGTGGCGGCTCTGGGTCCGCCCCGGCTACCTGCTCTACCGCAATCTGGTGGCGCGCCCGCTCGGCCAGGCCAACGTACCGATGAACCAGCGCGAAACCATGCGCGGTGTCCGCAGCCGCATCGACACCATCACCCTGAAAGATCAAGAGCAAGTCGGCGTACGCGGGTGGATCCGCTCGTTCGCCGACACCGACGAACCGATCTATGTCGGGCATCTACACCACATACCGGCATGCGGGCCGCGGTTACGTCAGTGTCGGCTTCCCGGTGCCGCACGGCAGTTTCACCGCCACCCTGCTGCCACTGCCCCGCCTCGGTGGAGGGCTCGTGCTCACCAGCCGCAGCGACCTCGCCCATCCAGGCCATTATCTGAGCTCCATCGACCCGCGAACCCGCGATCTGACCACACCATCACTTCTTCACGAACCGAGCCGAATGCGGGCCCCTGACAATCTGCCGTAGGCGACTTCCCTCGAACAGGAATCAGCCGAGCTCCGCGATCAGGCGGCGGAGGCTGTGGAACGCAGGCTTCGGCGAATAGTCGCTGCGCAGTACGCCGAACCGGTGAAAAAGGTCATCCTTCGAACTGTCCGCATCGCGCAGTGTGAACAGTTGCCAGTGCGTCACGTTCAGCTCCGCCCGCAGTCGATACACCGTCCGGATGATGGTTTCCAGCACCACTGCCTGCTGTTCCTCGGGCCGGCCTGGGCCCGTTGGCCAACCGTTCTCACAGATCCGGATCGGCACAGTGGCCGGAATCCCCGCTGTCACCAGGGCTTGCTCACGGAAATCGCGCAACAGCCGCTCCACTGTGCCCGGCAGCGCGTCGAGGCTCACCCGAGGGCCGAACACGTCTGGGTAGACGTCGATCCCTGCATAGTCCAGCGCCGCCGCGAATGATGGACCACCGGACTTGTGCACCCCGGTCCAGAAGTCGCTCACGGCGGGATCGATGTCGGGCACGACCGCGAACCCGATCGCCGCCGAACCGCCGGTCTCACGCTTGGCCGCGGCGCCAGCCAGCACGCCTTCGACCATCGCGTCCAGGGCACCGGGAAACGCGCCGTCGGCTGCAGCGCCGGCCCAGGTCAGATTCGGTTCACCGGTGACCTGCACCGCCGACAGTCGCCTTCCGTGCCGCTGGACGACCTGGGCCACGAACGCAGCCCATGCCGCCACATCGCCGCCAGGATCCCGATAGCAGAGCACCAGGTCCCACGGGATCCCGCCCGCAGTGAGGGTTGCGATCTGCGAGTGCACCGCCGCGGTGGAGTCGGCGCCGGACCAGAGTACGTATATTCGCGGAAGCAAGGCGCGGCCTTCTCCCTGCAACTCGCGGACCATCCGCCCGATTGCCTCAAAGTCATCCGGCGGTCCCACGGCGATTCCGTCCGGTCCACCAGCGATCCCCAGCGGGAAGACTCCGAAAATGAGCGGCGCCGTCATAGCACCGAGCCTAAATCAGAATCACATCCACGACCGGCCGGCCTTCCGCGCCGACCTCGGCCAGCAGTCCGGCCTGCTCAATCCCGGTCGTTGATCGGTCTCCGCGGGTTGTTGAATCGCGAGGCGAACTTCGCGGTGAACAGGTCGGCGCCCTTGCGTTCGTAGACCATCTGCGCCGTGGCCGGGGCGGCGCCGTCCGGGGTGGGGAGCTGGCCGGCTCCCCCGTACGTGCCCAGCGGGAGCAGGATCCTCCGCTCGGCCGTCGGCGACCAGACGGTGCCCGGCTGGTCGCCGGCGAGCTGGGCGGTGATGTTCTGCACCACGACCTCGGCATGGGTCATCGCGTAGGACGCCATTTTGGGATCGGGCAGAGCGGCGATGTCGCCGATCGCGTAGACGTGGTCGTAGCCCTGGACGTTCAGGCGCTCGGTGACCGGAACGGTCGCCTGCTCGGTCAGTGGCGTGAGCGTCCCGTCCGCCAGGTAGTCGGTGGTGGTCCGGACGCCGAAAGCGCGGAACCAGATGTCCGCCACGATCTCGTCGCCGTGGTCGGTGGTGACCGCGACGTGGCCGGCCCGGCCGGCGTCGATCGTCGGTGGTGCGGTCAACCCGGTGCCCAGGTGCAGCTCGACACCGAGCTTGTCCAGCTGGCGGCGCAGGTCGTCCTGCACCTCGGGCAGGAAGCCGGGTAGCAGCTGATCGGTCCGGTCGACGACGACCACCTGCTTGTCCGGCCAGACCTCCTTGATCTCCCCGGCGAGTTCCAGGCCGACCGGGCCGGCGCCGAGGATGAGGACGCGGTGGGTGCCGGCCAGCTCCTGGTGAGTCTCGCGGAGATCGTCCAGCTGCTCGGCGATGCTCGTTGAGCCAGGGTGCGGCTTGGCCGGATAGAGGTGTAGCCGGAACCGGTGGCCAGCACGAGGTAGTCGGCCTCGACCCGCTCACCCGAGGCGAGTGTCACGCCGCGCGGATCCACCGAGACAGCCCGGTCGCGGATCACCCGCCCTCGTTCGAGCAGGGTCGCGAACGAGAAGAAGGCGTTGGGCGCCCAATCCGGCTGGGTCAGCGCCCGCAGCGACGCTGCCGCGTTGACGAATGCCTCCCGGGGGTCGATGAGGGTGACGTCCGCGTCAGCGTCCAGCGCCTTGGCGACCAATGATCCTGCGTAGCCTCCGCCGACGACCACTACCGTGCGATTCATAGCTGCTCCTTGCTGCAGCGCAGTGAAGTTGACGCGACAACTCTAGCTCGCAAAGTTGTCGCGTCAACTCCCCACCGATAAGATTTTCGCCATGACGAAGCCCTTGGAGCCGGCGGAGTGGGAGCTCTGGCACATCTGGATGCAGGCGCAACGCCTGCTGGCCCGCGAGCTGGACCGGCACCTGCAGCAGGACTACGGCATCTCCAAGGCCGAGTTCAGCGTGCTCGTGTCGCTGCACCAGGCGGCCGGCGGCCAGTTACGCGTCGGCGAGCTCGCCGAGTCGCTCGCCTGGGACAAAGGTCGTGTCGCCCACCAGCTCACGCGGATGGAGGGCCGCGCACTCGTGAAGCGGATCGACAACGGGACCACCGGCCGCCGGATCGGGGTCGGACTGACACCCCAGGGCCGCAGCGCCGTGCAGAAAGCCATCCAGGGCCACGAGGGCAACGTCCGCCGATACTTCTTCGACCAGCTCACGCCCGAGCAGGCCGCAGTCATCCAGGTGTGGAGCCGGCAGGTGGTCGACCGGATCGAAGCGTCCGGCGACGAAGCCGCCGCCGAGGATGCCGGCTGACGTCAGCCGGGTCAGCACGACCCGGCCGGTCCGACCGAAGGTGATCACGGATGGCGGCTGAGCCATGCGGCGTGCGCGCGGGCCGACTCCGCCATCTGGCGGCGCCAGTGGAGCCGAGCGGTGATGGCCGCGCTGTCCTGCAGGTCGGCGATCGCGGCGAAGACATCCGGGCGAGCCGTCTCCAGCCAGGCCGTGATCGGCTCGCCGGTGCTCCCCACCGTCGCGTCCTGCCGGGCGCCGGCCGCGATCAGGGCGCGGATCACCGCGAGGTCGCCCATCCCGTACGCCGCGGCGACCAGCGGGGTCACCCCGGCCACGTCGGCGCCGTCGGCGTCGAGGCCCTCGGCGAGCAGCCGGGCCAGCAGGGTGAGGTCACGCAGGTGCGCCATGAAGTGCAGCAGGGTACGGCCCCGATGGTCGCGGGTGTGCGCGGAGACACCGGCGTCGAGCAGCGACACCACGCCCTCGGTGTCGCCGTGCAACGCCAGCCGCATCAGGTCGCGGCGCTGCTCGGTCAGCCGGCGCGGCAGCCGGGCCTGTCGGGCCGGGCGGACGGGCGGGGCCTGGGGGACGGCGGGCGTCACGGATACGGTCGCCGCCCACGGATCCGGGAAGTCGGTGTCGTTGCGCGGGGAACGGGGCAGTCCGGCGGGGCCGTTCTCCATGGCGGTCTTGGCGGCGAAGCAGCCGCTGCGACTGCCGCCGAACGTGACCAGCATGGTTTCGCGCTGTTGCTCCTGTTCACTGTGCGGAATGTGTACGCGCCCGCCCACCCAGCGCACCTCGTGCCAGGCGCCGCCGCAGCGCACCCGCACCGGGTCCGCCGACGGGCGGCCGGGTCGCGGTGGCCCGGCCGGCGACGCGGTGGCGGACGGGAACAGCGCCGCGTGGATCAATGGGTGCAGGTGGTCCGGGTCGATGAGTCCGAGGTGGATCAGCAGGGCGTCGAGCGGCAGGCCGAGGCGTTCCAGCGGGACGTAGGCGTCGCGCGGTGTGTAGGTGTAGAAGTCCATGGCGAGCCGTCCACCCCCGGCCGGGGTGAACGACAGGTAGGACTGGTCGCGCCACCCAGCGACGACCTGGCCCGGGGTGGTGGTGGCGGCGTCGCGGACCGCGCGGACGATCTCCGGCAGCCGATACCAGAAGCCGAGGGCCATGTGCCGGTTGATCTGTACCTGCCGCTGCGGGACGTCGACTCCCAGCTCCGCCCACGCCCGCACGAACCGTTCGGTGTCGTGCAGGTCCCCGACCAGATGGTCGTGCGGACCGGGCCCCAGGCCGTACCAGCTCAGCAGCTCGCCGGCGTGGCGGGCGTCCCACACGTGACGGGGCAGGTCCCGGTCGACGGCCATGTGCCACGTGCAGGGCTCGTGGCCGGAGTCGTCGCGATGGGTCTGCGACGGACGGGAGGTCAGCGGCTCGGCCGCGAGGAACAGGCGCAACTGCTGACGGCCGTAGCCGGTACGAGGGCTGCCGACGACGAGGATCAGGTCGTCACGGTAGCGAGCCAGGACCGACAGGCGACGTGGCGACAGCGCGGTGTGGCCGGTACTCGGTCGCCGGGGCAGGTGCCAGCGCAGCAGATCGGGGGCGAAGTGCTGCAGATCCTGCTCGACGCGGGCGGCTGCTGTCGTACCAAAACGGCTTTTGATTCTGGAAAGGTCCAGATCAACCGCGACGTCGGCGGCGGAGCAGGCACCCCGCCAGTCACCGGCGAGGCGGCGTTCGGTCGCCCGGTGGATCATCGGGGCGGGCACCGCGTAGCGACGGACGGTGCGCCAGCCCCGCGTGTCGGCGTCAGTGAGGATCACCGTGACAAACTAACGCTGCGCAGGACGGGACGACGCCAGTCATCCGCTGGGCATGAGGCGGGCCGGTCGGCGGAGGCCGACGCTGGGCCGCATGACCGGCTACCCGCTCATCGCCGACCACGGCCTCATCGGAGATCTTCAGACGGCGGCGCTGGTCGCCACGGACGGAACCGTCGACTGGTTCTGCGCTCCCCGGTTCGACTCGCCGAGCGTCTTCGGCGCCCTGCTCGATCACGAGCGCGGCGGGCACTGCCGGGTGCGCCCCACCGTGGACGTGTTCACCACGAAACAGCTCTACTTCCCGGACACCGCGATCCTGGTCACCCGCTTCATGACCGAGGCCGGTGTCGGCGAGGTCATCGACTTCATGCCGGCTGCCGGCGGCGAGGTCGCCTCGGACACCCACCGGCTGGTCCGGATCATGCGCTGTGTCCGGGGCCGGATGACGTTCGCGATCGAGATCGCCCCGCGGTTCGACTACGGACGGGAGCCGCACGAGACCCACGTGGCCGACGACGGCGTCGTCTTCCGGGGCAGCCGCACCTCGATGACGGTGAACCTGGTCCGGGAACCCGACGACGACCGCCGGGCCCGCACCCTGCTGGACGCCGACGGCGACCTGCACGCCGAGCTGTCGCTGGAGTCGGGGCAGATGCGCGGCATGGTGCTGGAGACCGGTGTCGCCGGGCCACTGCACCCGGTCCGGGTGGCGGAGGCCCAGCGGCTGTTCGACGACACGGTCGCCTTCTGGCGGGCCTGGCTGCGCAAGTCCACCTACTCCGGGCGCTGGCGCGAGATGGTCAACCGGTCGGCGATCACCCTCAAACTCATGACGTACGCGCCGAGCGGCGCCCTGATCGCGGCACCGACCGCCGGGCTGCCCGAGCAGATCGGCGGCGAACGCAACTGGGACTACCGCTACACCTGGGTGCGCGACGCATCGTTCTCGGTGTATTCGCTGCTCGGCCTGGGGTTCACCGAGGAAGCGGCGGCGCTGGAGCGCTGGCTCGGGGACCGGGTCGACGAGGGCCGGGACGCCAAGAACGGCAGCGGTCCACTCCAGATCATGTACCGCGTCGACGGCTCCGGCGATCTGACCGAGGAGGTGCTCGACCACTGGACGGGCTACCGCGGATCGTCGCCGGTCCGCATCGGCAACGCCGCCTCCGACCAGCTGCAACTCGACATCTACGGTGAGGCGCTGGACAGCGTCTACGCCGCCGACCAGAACGGGGTCGAGGTCGGCCACCAGGGCTGGAAGCGCATCGGTGAACTGCTCGACTGGGTGAGCGAGAACTGGGACCAGCCCGAGGAGGGCATCTGGGAGACCCGCGGCGGACGGCAGAACTTCACCTACGGCCGGCTGATGTGCTGGGTCGCCCTGGACCGCGGCATCCGCCTGGCGACCAGGCACGGGCGCCCGGCCTCGCTGCAACGCTGGCAGCAGGAACGCGACGCGATCTACCAGCAGATCATGGACCGTGGGTGGAGTCCGACCCGGCGGGCGTTCCGGCAGCACTACGACACCGACGTGCTCGACTCGTCGCTGCTGCGGATGTCCACGACCGGTTTCATCACCCCGACCGATCCGATGTGGCTCTCCACGCTGCAGGCGATGGACGCCGAACTGGTCACCGACAGCCTGATGTACCGCTACGACCCGTCGGCGTCACCGGACGGTCTGCGCGGCTGCGAGGGGACGTTCTCGCTGTGCACGTTCGCCTACGTCACCTCGCTGGCCCGGGCCGGCCAGCTCGACAAGGCGCGGGTGACGTTCGAGAAGATGCTGACGTACGCCAACCACGTCGGTCTCTACTCCGAGGAGATCGCGCTGACCGGCGAGCAGATCGGCAACTTCCCGCAGGCGTTCACCCATCTCTCCCTGATCGACGCCGCGATCACCCTCGACCGTCTGCTCGACCGTTCCCCGGCCGCTGATGAGATCGGCTGAGCTGCGCCCACCCTGGCCGTGCTCGGCTCCCGCGATCCGCCGCTGCGGCGGGTGCGGGAGGTGGGCCGGCTCGCGCCGCCGCAGGTGACGATCGCGGCCATCGACGGCGCGGCCCACGCGATGAACTTCAGCCGTCCCGGCGAGCTCGCCCACCTCATCGGCTGCTGGCTCGACGGGCGCGACATCACCGACGACCCGGATCAGCCCGGCCTCACCCAGGTCCTGCGCCTGGACATCGGCGACTGACCCGGCTCGTATCTCACCCCTGGCGGGCGGTGCCCGGACGGCCGCGCCGGTCCAGAGTGGCAGCGAGTACACCTCGATCGCAGGGAGTACCGATGGACAACACCTACCCGTACCAACCGGCCCGCGTCGCTACCGAAGGCAACACCCTGTTCGCCCGCACGATGGGCTACGTCTCGGCCACCACCGGCCTGTTCGCCCTCGGCGCCTACCTCGGTCGCAACCTGCCCGGGGGCGTGGCCTTCCTGGCCTACCTCGCGGCGTTCGCCGCCCTGATCGCCATGCAGTTCACCGTGCGCCGGTCACCGCAGGCCACGGTCGCCCTGCTCGCCGCGTTCGGGCTGCTGATGGGCGTCGCGGTCGCGCCGACGCTGGTCTACTACGCCAGCACCGACCCGCAGGCGCTCTGGCAGGCCGGCGCCGCCACCGCGCTGTTCGTCGCCGGATTCGGCGCGGCCGGATTCGCCACCCGCCGCGACCTGACCGCGCTCGCCCGGATCTGCTTCTGGGCCCTGGTGGCACTGATCGTCTTCGGCATCGTGCTGATCTTCGTGAACATCCCGAACGGCGCTCTGATCTACTCCGTGCTCGGCCTGGTGATCTTCGCGGGTTTCATCATGTTCGACTTCCAGCGACTTCGACGTTCGTCGGACATCGCCTCCGCACCGCTGCTGGCGGCATCGATCTTCCTCGACATCCTCAACGTCTTCCTGTTCTTCCTGCGGATCTTCCGCGGCGGCAACCGCTGACCCCGGCCCGACCGCCGGCGCGCGGCCGGGGCTGCCCTCTGGCGCTGCCGCGCGCGGGTCAGTGGATCGTCCATAGCGGAGGGCCACCGGCTCGGCAATCCGCTGATCGAGCCATCACGGAAGAGTGATGCTTCCGCTACCTTCTGTGCTTTCGGTGGCCGTGGGCGGCCGCTCCCGATGAGACACAGGAGGGTCTCATGCCTATTACCGTGACGCTGAAGCAGCTCGACGCTCTGTCCGCCACGAAACCGGCGAACAACCCCGCGCCGGAAGACGTCTTCGACGACTATGTCGTGCTGCGCGAGGTACTGGCCCGGTACCTGACCGCGCAAGACCTGCGGGATCGCCACGAGTTTCTCATCGACCTGACCGAGCTCGGCACCGATTGGATCAATCGGCATGCGGCCTTCCACGACACATCGGCGGAGGGAAAGGTCTGGTCCGGCCTGGTGAAGCGGCTGGTGGACGAGGCCAACACGGAAACCTCGGCACTCGGCCGGCAGCTCGCCGAAGAGATCTACGAACCGGGCGGCGGTTCGTTGCCGGACACCGCACCCGCCATTGCGAAGTACAAGCTCAGTCAGGCCGAGCACAAGGCGATCAGAACGTACATCGGGTCGGCGTACGTCTACATCAATCCGGCCACCGCCTATGACCGGGCCTGGTTGCGCAGCCAGCACTCGCCCCTGGATTTCCTGCAGAGATCAGAGACCCAGATGCTCGAACTGGGCGGCCTGCACGGCGCACTCGCGATCTCGGGTCTGCGCAAACTGCCCTTGTACGACAAGGACGTCTACCGCGGCATGGCCTTCACTCCCGCCGAGTGGGCGGAGAAGTCGAAAGAGTACGTGGTCGGGCAGCCGTTCACGCTGAAGACGATCACCAGTACCAGCACCGCTCCGGGCGTGGCGGTGGACTTCATCACCAGAATCGCGCCGGGCAAGAACGCCGCCCGCACGGTCGGCGTCCTTCTCAACCTGCACGACGCCGGTGGACACGACACGCTCGCTCTCAACGCGAACGAGATGGAGGTCATGCTGCTGCCCGGCACGCAGCTGTGGACCGAGTCGGTGTCGGCCCCGGCCGCCAACCAGCCGTGGTACGAGATCGTGGCCAGCGGGAACGCTCCGGCCTGAGGACGGGAACCCACGGCCCGGGTCCGGGCCCGAGAAGCACGGCGACACGCCGAGAAAATCTGTGGCCCAAATGCTAGATATTCTGGCGAGTACTGGTTAGTGTTCTTCTTGTCGAACACAGAGATCGCTGAAGACGCAGACGATCGGACTGAGCGTCAAGCAGGGCCCGGCACCACGTCGTGGCTCGCTCGGTCCAGTGATTGAGAACGACGCAAGGCAGGTAAGACCCTGACGTAAGTCCAGGTCAGGGCGGATCTGGTGGGGCCGATGCAGGTTCAGGGCCGCACCGGGAAAGACCGCCTGTCGCACGTGCCCGGGGCCATGAAGTCGCGTGGGGTTCCGGCACCGGCGGGCAGCAGTATCGGAAGAAGAGGAAAGGGAGGGCTGGACACCGTTGGATCGCCCGCTTCCCGAGCGCAGTTCACCTCTGGGGCGGACACCGAAATTCCATCGTACGAAAGGTGGTCTCCGGTCACGCTTACGCGATCCTCGCACCGCACGCTGCTCATGGCGGCCGGTGTGGAAACGACAAGCCGACGACCCCGTCGGTAAATGGTGGTTCGACCTGTAAACCCGGGCCCCGGCGCATCAGCGCCGGGGCCCTCGTCCATGCCCTGCCCGACGACAGATGCGGGCATCACCGCTTCGTGTCGCGCCCCCACTCCAGGGTCACGGTGAAGTTCGCCTCGGCCGCCGACTTGGCCAGCATCACGCCCAGTTCCCCGGAGACCTTCACCTGCATCTGGACGATCACCTTGTCCGGCGCCGTCGGCATGCTGGTCAGCCGGTTGATCGCCATCTCGCCGAAACGCCGGATCTGATCGATCGACTCCTCGACCCGGCCGGCCAACCGGCGGGCGTCGTCGGCGCGCCCGACCGGGCGAGGGTCGGCCGCGAACGGCGAGCCGTTGGTGGGGCCGGGCACGTCCGGCTGGACGGCGAGCAGTTCGCCGTTGCCGTACATCAGGACGCTGACCTGCTCGGGCATGAATTCTCCTACTGATGGTTGGGGTCGGCCGGGATCGGCGGGGTGATGGTCAGCGTGGTGCCGGTCAGGGTGGCGGTGTGCCGGCGCGACGGGGCGCTCGGGCAGCACTGGGCGTCGCTGCCGGCGTACTGCGGCAACTCCAGCCGCACCGATGTGCCGTCCTGGCCGAGGATCTCGTACCGGCCGCCGTGCGTGGTGCCGGCCAGCCGGCCCTCGTCGAAGAAGAAGACCTGCTGGTAGCCGCCGTCAGCGCTGCCCGTGCCGACCGCGAGGAACGCCCGCAGCGGCCCGGGCGGCACGGTCGCGGGCTCGTCCGCGGTGAACCCCTTGCGGCGGATCTCGGCCAGCACGGCCCGGTAGTCGAACGGGGCGCGCGACGCCGGGGCGGCGCTGGTCTGCACGCCCCAGCCCGGAGCCTGCCGTGGCGCCGGTTCGGCCTTCGCCGACGAGCAGCCGGCCAGCGCCAGCGCCACGCTCAGCAGGGATCGACCAGCCAGGGCACCGGGCCGAGACGCTCCCGTGCCCGGTCCTGATGGGACGTGGTCATCGCGCACAGCTGTTGCCTCCATAGGTCGACGTCGGTCGGGTACACCTCGACCGCGCCGTGGCGCACCACGGCGAACCGCTTGCGGTCGTGGGTGAGCAGCACGTGCCGGGCCTCACCGGGCACGCGGGCGGAGCCGTCGGCCGGCCACAGCCGGTCGAGGTCGGGTGACAGCCCCCAGTCGGCGAGCACCCGCGGCCAGCCGGCCACCGAGTCCGCGTCGTCCGAGGACAGCGGGCGCGAGGTGAACTGACCGACCGCGCCGGTCGCCTCGGCCGGTGCGGCCGGCGGGTCCCGGTCGAGCACGTTCCGGCCGAGATCGACCTCGTCGGTGCCGCCCTCGCCGATCACGACCGCACGGTCCGGTGACGGAAAGACCACGTTGCGGGTCTCACCGCCGGACATCGGGCCCCAGGCCGGACCGGTGGTGCCGCGGTCGACGTCGAGCAGCTGGAACCCGGAACCGTCCGGGGCGACCACCGCCACCTGGCTGGATGCCGGCCTGGCCGCCAGCACGGTGGTTCCCGACTCGCTGCGCCCCGCCGCGGACGACAGGGTCAGGTGCCGTGGCGGCGCACTGCCCAGCCTGGCCGGATAGATCAGAAGATCGTCATTCGATCGTACGACGATCCGGCCGTCCCCGAGCACGGTGAGCGCCGAGCGCGGTTCCCCCGGATCCACCTCGGCGGTGACCACGGCTGTCCCGGTGCGCCGCAACCCGGGCAGCTCGTAGCGGCTGACCTCGAAGGTGGCCGCCGTGCCGGGCCGGGCCAGCAGTGCCACGAACGAGCCGTCCGGGGCCATCTCGGCCGTCCCCCGGTCCCCCGGCGTGCCGGTCTGGTCCACCGTCACCGCCGCCCGCGCGGAGCCGTCCGGGTTCAGCAGCTCCAGCACGTTGTCGTCGTGCAGCGCGAGCAGGGTCCCGTCGGGGCGGAACCGGGCGAACGAGATCTCCGCCGTGCTCCCGGGCGGCCGGGCCGGTGGCCGGATCACCCGCACCACCCCGTCGCCGGCCGCCGCGATCAGGTCACCCACCGCGTAGGGGCCGTCGGCGTCCGGGCGCCCCGGCGCCTCGGCGAGCTGCCGCGCCCCGTCGAACAGGAAGATCCGGTGCATCGTCGGGAACCCGGTGCCGACCTGCTCCCCGGTCACGTTGTCGACGCAGAGCACCCGCCGGCCGCTGACCGCCGCGGTCAGACGCCCGCACCGGCCCTGGACCACGGCCGGGTACCGGCGGCGGGTCACCGGGTCGAGCAGCTGCTGGGAGTTGTCCTGGAAGTGGGCCAGCAGGGTCGGTGTCCCGAAGACCACGTGGTCCGGCGACGCGGCGGGGCGCATCGCTCGCACGGTGGTGGTGCCGGGCTTCCACAGCAGCGGTTCGAAGCCGTCCGACAGGCCGTCGCCGTCGGTGAGCCCGGCCACGACCCAGCCGCCGGGGCTGAAGCCGAGGTGCTCGATCGGGAACGGCACCCCACCGCGCAGAGCACGGTTCCAGGTCGTACCGGAGCTCAGGTCGACGACGCGTACGGCGCGGGACCGGTCGGCCACCGCGGCCAGCCGGTGTCGCGGGCCGTCGAAGGCGAGCGCGTGCACCGCGGTGCTCTCGCTGTCGGTGCTGGCCGGCCCGGTCAGGCGCCGCACGACCGCCCAGTCGGCCGCCGCCCGGACGGTGATCTGCCCGGTCCGGTCCCCGGTCGCCACCAGCGTCCCGGCCGCGGCCAGCGCCGTGACCCCGGTCTCGTCGACCACCCGGCGCGGACCGTCCGGGCCGATCCGCCAGCCGGTCAACCGGCCCGCGGTGTCGGCGATCAGCACCAGGTCCCCGGCGACGGCCAGCTGTGCGACCGGGCCGGTGACCGGCAGCAGGGCCGTCGTACCGGCGTTGTCGAGCAGGTCGTCGAGCACCGGCCGGATCGTGTCGGTGCGGCCGCGGGCCCGGGCGGCGGCCAGCTCCAGGATCGTCCGGGTCGCCTCGTCGGTACGGCCGATCTGCGCGGCGGCGCGCTGCAACCCGTCGGCGGTGCGGTCCCGGGCCACCGGGAACAGCACCGTGACCGCGGTGACCAGCAGCAGTACCGCCCCGGCGGCGCCGGTGGCGACCGTGCGCCGGACCCGGCGCTGCCGCTGCTCGTGGGCCAGCGAGGCGCGGATGAACTCCTGCTCCACCGCGGACAGATCGCCAGGGCGCTCGTGCAGCCAGCCGCGCGCCGCCCGCAGCATCACCCCGCTCAGCAGCGCGTCCTTGGCCCGCCCGGCGATCCAGTGGCGCAGCGCCGACTCCAGCTCGGCGTGCCACCGCCGGAACGCCCGGTCCGCGGCGATCCAGTCGCGCAGCCGCTGCCAGTGGATCAGCAGCGCGTCGTGGGCGAGCCGCACGCTGAGCTGGCCGTCACGCTCGCTGACCGTGATCAGGCGTTCGCCGGCCAGGCGCTGGGCGACCGGCCAGTACCCGGGTGGCAGGTCCTCGACCGGCACGGTGGCCCGGGTGTCCTGCAGCGCGTCGTCGCCGACCCGGACGAGCCGGGTGAGCAGCCGCGGCGCGATCCGGCGCAGGTCGGTGCCGAGCCGTCGCAGGGCCTCGTCGCCGATCCGGGTCAGGATCCGGGCGACTCCGCCCAGGCGGAAGTAGTCGTCCGGACCGATCGGCGAGTCGGTGGCCCGCTGCCACAGTTCGCCGGCGGTGAGCTCGATCAGGGGCAGCAACTGCCCGGGTACGCCGTCGGTCGCGGCCGTGGCGTCGGCGACGATCCGGGCGACGGTCTCCGGGGCGAACCGTACGTAGCCGCTGAGCTCGGCCGGGCGCCGGATCGCGGTGGCGAGCTGCTCGGGCCCGAGCGGCGCGAGCACGAACGGCTGCTCGACCAGCGGCGCGGGCAGGTGGGTCGTGGCCATCGGCAGGTAGTCGTGGCGGACACAGGCGAGCACGCGCATCCGGTACCCGCCGCCGGCGGGCCGGTCGGCGGTGTGCGGCAGCAGCAGTGCGAGCAGCTCACGTGCCGTCGCGGGGTCCTGGACCAGCAGCTCCTCCAGCTGGTCGATGATCACCACGAGTGGGGCCGGCAGCGCGCTCAGCACGTGGCCGAGGCCGTCCTCACCCAGCAGCCCGGCCAGGCGGGCCGCCGCTTCGGGGCCGGATCCGCCGGTCAGCGGCAGCAGCGCGTCGGCCAGCCGCGCCGCGCTCGACAGCGCCGGGGCGCCGGCGTCGACGTACGAAACAAGGTGATTTTGATCTTTGAGGGTGGGCACCAGGCCCGCTCTGACCAGCGACGACTTGCCGACACCGGGCCCGGCCAGGACCAGGGTGACCGGATTCGCCCGCACCCGGGCGGTGAGCAGGGCGGTCTCCCGGTCCCGGCCGAAGAACCACTCGCGGTCCGCCTCGTCGAAACAGTGCAGGCCCCGGTACGGCTGCGGGGGCCGGCAGGCCTCGGCCAGCTCCGGCCACATCCGGTGGATCTCGCTGAACGGCAGCGCGTAGGCGG
Source organism: Actinoplanes palleronii (assembly GCF_016862315.1). Lineage (GTDB taxonomy): Bacteria > Actinomycetota > Actinomycetes > Mycobacteriales > Micromonosporaceae > Actinoplanes > Actinoplanes palleronii. The sequence continues at coordinate 22,750 of NZ_BOMS01000089.1, forward strand.
TCTGCCAGCCCAGCCCCTGCTCGCTGCTGAGCACGATCCCGAACGCGGCCCGATGCGCGGGCGCCCACAGCGGGCCGCCGCTGTAGCCGGAGACCACGCCCATGCGCGAGCGCGGGTCGACACCGAGCTGGATCAGCCCGCCCGCGGTCACTCCTTGGCAGGTGGTCTCCAGCCAGAACCCGGCCTCCCGGTTCTCCGGCACGCCGAACAGCCGGAACGTCGTCCCGGCGGGCGGCACCGTGCGCAGCACCGGCGCGGGTCGCACCCCGGCCGGCGGTTCGCTGTCGAGCACCAGACCGGCGAGGTCCCCGGTGAGCTGCGGGCGTTCGGGGGCGAAGAACCTCACCCGGGCGACCCGCTCCTCCCCCGGCGCGACCAGCGGGAAGTCGATACGGACCGGGTCGCCGTCGCGCGGCTCGCGGCCCAGCGCGAAGCTGACGTTGTGCCCGGCCGTGACCACGTGCCGAGCCCCGACCAGCACGGCCGCGCCGACCGGCACGCCGTCGCGTTCCCGCAGCACCCGGACCACGGCCACCTGGCTGGGCTCGCGCAGCAGCCGGGTCACCGGTGGCACTCGGCGGCGGCGCTCATTCTGGACATCGCGTCCCAGGATCGGGCGGGGCCGAGATCCACTCAAGACACCCGGTGCGCTTTACCTCGATCGTGGGGGCGCGGCGCCCGGGGCCGCAGCCCGGGGCCGGGTTCGCCCATCAGGCCGGGACCTGGGCGAACCGGCTCACCGCGGCCGCGCCCACCGTTGTAGCCGCGAGTGCTGACTCACCCGCGCCCCGGCCGGCCGATCACAGGGTGCAGCGATCCTTCAGCGAACGCGGATCGGCCATTCGGGACAGGCCGTGCACACGAAGATGCGCAGACCGTCCTCGTTGCCGGCGGTCACGCCGGTGGGCTTGGTGAGCACCGTCCATGCCGGATCGCCCCACGACTCCGGCACGTGTGCGTCCTCGACCGGAAACCAGGCCGCGCCGCGATGCTCGCTGGAACTGATCGTCAGCAGCAGATCCATCGGTGAGTGGCAGCCGTCGCAGAGCATCGGGATGAGGCCGGTGACTCCCCAGCTCGGGTAGCCGCCGACTTTCCACCCTGGCGCCCGCGACACCGAGGAATACGACTCCTCCCCGTACTGCCGGCTGTCCTCGAAGGCCCGGACACGCTCTCCGAGGTCATCGGGCAGCTCCTCGTCATCGGGGAACTCCACCACCTGCTCGGGGTGCACCACACAACGGCGTGGCAGGTAATGCTCTTCACTCGCCGTGACCGGTGGTGCGGCAGGCAACACGTTGACGACGCTGCGCTCCTGGCGCCATCGCACCTCGATCGCGGGACCCGAGTGCTCGCCGTGCGTGTTGGGACACCACAGCACCTGCAGCATGTCGGTGCCGGGCGGGCACCGCACATCCGGGATGTCACCGGCGCGCAGCTGCGCCACCGGCACCAGTGGCCCCGGCTGCACCTGCACCGTGCTTCCTCGCAGGAAAGAACCCGCGTCCGTCGTCGTGTAGCCCGCGAACCCGGGCACCATCGTCGCCAAGCCCGCCATCAACTCGGGACTCGGCGTCGACAGCGGCGGCACCGGCGGCACCGGCGTCTCGGTCGCCACGACATGCAGTTCTTCACAGGTCGGCCACGGCTCCTCAGCGGGCCAGAGCAAAAGACCGCCGACGTGGCTGTCCGAGCGGTCCGGCTCGCCCCGCCTCGGGTGCAGTCGCGTCGCCGTCTTCGCGAACGCGCTGAGGCCGGGGAACAGCGCCGGGAGATCCAAGGGCGGCACCGGCGAGGTCCGAGTCACAGCAGCGACCGTACTGCGCGGACGAGCACGTCGTGGCGGGATCAGGCGAAAAGCGCCAGCATCGACCGCTGCTCCGGCGTCAAGGGCAGCAGGGCGTTCGGCCCCGGGGTCGGGTAGAGCTGGGCGGCGGTCAGATCCGCTGCCCGCACGCTGGTGGCGACACCGACCTTGACACCCCGAGCCGCGAACCCGGCGAGCAACGCTGGCGCATCGAACAGGTACACCGCCGAGATCCACCAGCGGTGGTGGTGCACAGCGCCGGACGGCTTCGCGGGCCCACTCAGGACGAGGTAGTACTCGCACGGATGTGGACTGATGTCGATCCCGGCGGCGGCACTGCCGTACGCCTTGATGTTGACTGTCCGGTCCTTGAGCGGCCCGGAACGGAACCAGCCGTCATGACCGGCCTGAATCGCAGTCGCCGCGAGCCTGATGTCGAACACGGCGGCGGCGATGAACTCGCCCACGTCACCCTGCCGGGCGGACCGGCGGGTGATCCCGGCGATCCGCTGCTCGATCTCATCGCGCTCACGCAGCAGACCAGCGAGCTCCGCCAACCCCTCATCCATTGACCGACACTACCGCCGGGAATTAGAGAAAGGTCGGGCTGAACACCCTTGGATCGCCCGCCTCAAGGACTCAGTTCGAGCCTGGGGCGGACCGCTGAAGCGCGGGGGAACAGGTGGTGCGGATGCTCTACTGGTCAGGTCTGGGAACTACCCACTGACCACGATTGCATGATCACGATGCCGGGCGAGCTCGCCACCCTGCTGCTCAAACTCGGGTGACGAGGGTCAGCTGACCCGGGGCCGCAGGCCGGATCCGGGTTCTGCCGTCAGGCCGGGGACCTGGGCGAAGCGGCGCACCGCCGCCGCGCCCACCGTGGCGCGGGCCGTGCCGGTCAGCCAGCGATCGGCGGCGCGCTGCAGCTCGGCGATGATCACGTCGCTGCCGAGCGGGTCCGGGTCGGCGCCGGGCGGCAGGTGGCGCAGCAGGAGCCGGCCCCGGGTCTCCGCGGCCTGCGGCATCGTCGTGAGCACCTCGAACCGGCTGCCGGGCGGGAAGATCACCCGGTGGTCGGCGTGGTGCTCGTCGACCGGCTCCAGCGGCTCGGTGGCCGCGGCGCCGGCCGCCCAGATCAGCACGTCGACCGTTCCGGGCAGCACGGCCGGTACGGTCAGCGCCTCGGTGAAACCCCAGTCGGTGAGCACCGGCCGCGTCGTGATCCACTCCAGCTCGGTGGCGTTGAGGTCGGCGCTGAGCATGGCCGGGCCGTGATGCTCGGGCATCTTGGTCAGGCCGCCGGCCACGCAGCGGGCGAACGGCAGGTGCGGGCCGATCGCGCCGCCGTGCAGGGTCTGGCTGACCCCGATGCCGAACCCGGTCAGGTACATCCGCACCGCGGCCAGGTCGGTGATCAGGCCGTCCTCGGCCTGGAACCCGGAGTAGCGGGCGAGCACCTGTTCGACCTCGGTGCGCGCGCTGCGGTACCGCGAGGCGAAGGTCTCGCCCAGCCACACCCGGTCGGCGGCGACCGCCTCGGTGCCGGCCACCGCCCGCGCCGCCGGATCCGGGGTGGCCTGGAAGAAGCCGTTCGGGACCACCGGCGCCGGTGCGGCCGCGGCCACGGCCGGACGCGCGACCGGCGGCAGCACCCGCACCTGCTCGGTGATCTGCTCGATCACCGGGGCCGGCGCCACGATCGGCAGCTGCATGGTCGGCTCGGCCAGCGCGGACACCGGCGCCGCCGGGGCCGGCGCCACAACCGGGGCCGGGGCCGCGACGACCGCCGGGGCCACCACCGCGGGGCGCAGCGGCGCGAGGTCGAAGGCCGGGCTCTCGATCGCGGCGAACGCCACCGGTTCGGCCATCGGCGCGGTGACCGCGGCCACGAACTCGCCGACCGGCGCGCCGCTGGACGCGGTCAGGAACCCGGCGCGCTGCTGGGTCGGCGCGTCCAGCCGCGACACCAGGTCCTCGGCCAGCTGCCGCAGCCGGGCCACCTGGGCCGGGTCGGCGTCGTCGACGAGCACCTCGAACCGGTCCGGATTCAGTGCCCGGGACCGGACCGCGGCCGCGTGCCCGGGCAGGTCGTTGCCACGGATCCACAGCCCGGACTCGACGATCTCGACGACCGCGTCGCCGGCGTACTGGAACTGCAGCGCCCCGAGCGGGTCGCCCAGCTCGGCGGTGGCGCGATGCGCGACGATCTGCGGCGGCGCGCTGGCCTGCGGGGAGAAGCGCACCTCGCGGGCGAACGTCTGCCAGCCGGGTTGCCCGTCGGTCGCGGTGGTGTGCATCAGCGCCTCGTCCGGGCCGCCGGTGGGCACGCCGGTCAGGCACACTACCGGCGCGCCGAGCAGGTCGGCCAGGGCCTGGCCGAAGCTGACCCCCTCGCCCAGGCGCACGTCGCCGTACTGCACGAACCGGGCCCGGCTGCGCGCCTGGTCACCGAGCAGCCGCCAGAACCGGGCCACGTCGTCGAGCGCGAGCGCCGGCGCACCCGGGCTGCCGATCACCACGGTGACCTGGTCGGGATCGCAGGCCATCGACGTGGTGAGCCATGCGGCGTACGCGGCGGCCTCGGCGCCGGTGTGGTGCAGCCACACCCCGCCGGGCAGCGGTTCGGCGACCCCGGCGGCGCTGGTCGGCAGCGACTCCGCGACCTGCGCGTCCCAGGCCGGTGCCGGGTGGCGTTTGCCGGTCCACTCCGGCGGGCGGCCGCGGCGGTAGCGGATCCAGCCGGACCCCTCCCCGCCGTGCGCGAAGAGCATCCCGGACTCGCTGAGGGTGACCGCGCCGTCCGGGGACAGCACGGCGCGGCCGAGCCGGTCGGCGAGGAACTGCCCGGCCAGCAGCGACGTCTCCCGCCCGGCGCCGAGGAAGATCAGGCGCAGGTCGCGGCGGGTGCCGTGCAGGGTCGCGGCGACCGCTTCCCAGAACCCGGCGGGCAGGCCGGTGTGCAGGTCGAACACCACGATGTCGTGCTGCGGGTCGGGACGTACCTCGAGGGCCAACGTCTGCGCCTCGGGGCTGATCTCGTCGCGGGCGTGCAGCACGACAGCGTTGCCGACGACGTTGCGGGTCACCGTCGCGGGATGGAAGGCCGTACGCACTGAGGAGCTCCGCTGGTCGAGAACGAGATGGTCGGGCGACGGTGGACGGTCAGTGCAGGTTGATCTCGACCGGGCCCATCCGCTGCTCGGCCAGGCGCGAGGCGGTGGCCGCGGCGGCCCGGACCGCCTCGGTGATCGCGGTGGCCAGCCGGTCCGGGTCACGGTGGTCGAACACGGCCGGGTCGACCTGCACCGAGGTGAGCTTGCCGAGGCCGCTGGCGAGCACCGCGACCGTGCCGTCGGTGGAGCGACCGGTCACCACGGCCTGCCGCAGCGAGATCTCGGCGTCGCGCATGCGCTGCTCCAACGCCCGCGCGTTGTCGAAGAACTCCTGCATATCGGGGGCCATGACGGTTCCTCTCAGCTGACGGCCGCCAGGCCCTCGGCCTGACGGGTGGCGGCGGCTGTCCCCGCCATCGGGACGTTCAGGTCGGCGACGGCCAGGGTCCGCGAGGCGGCGGTGCGGCTCAGCAGCGAGGAGAACTCGTGCGCGGCGCGGACCGTCGGGCGCGGCAGCCGGCCGGCCAGCCCGGCGATCGCGGCCTGCACGTCCGGGGGCACCTCGTGGCCGCGGCGCACCAGGTGCCGCACGACGATGTCACCGAGCTCGGCCTCGGAGAACGCCGGCATCGACCACTGCCTGCCGAACACCTCGTCGAGCCCGGGGATCCGCTGGCGCAGCGCGGCCAGCGCGGCGATCTCCCCGATCAGCACCACGACCGGGTCACCGGCCGCCGCCCGCAGCTGCTCCACCAGGGCCTCAACGGCCTCGTCGGCACCCTCGCCGGGCGTGTGGTCGATCAGCAGCACCCCGCCGGCGGCGTCCTCGATCGCGGCGCGGACCAGGCTCGGGATCTGGCCCGGCCACTGCGGGGCCAGCGCGCCCGCGGTGGAGACCCGGACCACCTGGCCGACGCGGACCAGGTCGAGTTCGCTGAGCGCGGCCGCGTACAGCCGGGCGACCTCGCTGCGGCCGCTGCCGGGCACGCCGCCGAGGATCACGTTGGCGTTCTTTCCGTACGCGCGGCGGCGGTTGCGCAGGTCACACAGCTGCAGCAGGCCCGAGCCGAGCGCCTCGCGCACCGAGGTCGAACCGACCAGGGCGCAGACGCGTTTCCACGAGCGGGTCGCCTTGATCGCGCCGGCCGGGTCGGTGGCGCTGTCCGGGCTGCTGTTCTGCTCCACCGGCAGGTCGTCGAGCAGCGCGAACTCCGGCGCGACGTCCTCGCCGGTGAGCCGGTTCATCTCGGTGTCCTTGACGACCGGGCTGGTCGCCAGCCGGGAGGCCTGGTTGTTGATCATGGCTTCGAACAGTTTACGGGCGACACGGCCGTTGCCGAAGGTGGCGTTCTTCGGTACCCGCTCGAAGTACGCGGTCAGCCCGTCGACCGCGTCGTCGGTGAGCTCGTAGTAGTGCTTGGCGACCAGGTTCGAGGTGATCGTGACGAGTTCCTCGACCGAGTAGTTCGGGAACTCGATGGTGCGGGTGAACCGGGAGGCCAGACCGGGGTTGGACTCGAGGAACTTCTCCATCAGCTCGGAGTACCCGGCGACGATCACCACAAGCTCGTCGCGGTGGTCCTCCATCATCTTCATCAGCGCGTCGATGGCTTCCTGGCCGAAGTCCGGCCCGGAGCCGCCGGAGCCGGCCGACAACGTGTACGCCTCGTCGATGAACAGCACCCCGCCGAGCGCCTTGGTGACCAGCTCGGTGGTCTTGATCGCAGTCGAGCCGATGTACTGCCCGACCAGGTCGGCGCGGGCCGCCTCGACCATGTGGCCCTTGGACAGGATGCCCAGTTCGGCCAGGACCGAGCCGTAGAGCCGGGCGACCGTGGTCTTACCGGTACCGGGCGGGCCGGCGAAGACCAGGTGCCGGCTCATCGGCGGCATCGGCAGGCCCATCTGCAGCCGCACCTGCGACATCCTGATCAGGTTGATCAGGGCGGTGACCTCTTTCTTCACCCCGCGCAGGCCGATCAGCGCGTTGAGTTCGCGCAGCGGGCCGGCGAGTTCGCCCTCCGGCTCGTCCTTGCCGGCCGGGCCGGACTCGCCGTCGCCGGAGGCCGGGCCCGGCGCGGACCCGGCACGCCCGGCGGCCGGGCCACCGGATCCCTGGGCACGCCGGCCGGTGGTCACCGAGTCCAGGCTCAGCTGCGCGCCGGCGCCCCGGTGGATGTCCTCGCCGGTGCTGTCCTGCACGACGCAGCGGGTCACGGTGACCGGCTCGGTGTTCTCGGCGCTGATCCCGGCCGCGCCGCTGCCGAGGATCTCGCAGTCGACGACCCGGCCCCGGGCGCCGTCGGCCAGGGCGATCCCGTTGCCCTTGGCGTCACGCACCCGGACCTGGGTGGCGGTCACCTGGCCGCCGCCGGTGACCAGCAGACCGTCGCCGGGCGCGCCGGTGATCTCGCTGTCCTTGAGCTGCAGCTGACCGCCGTCGACGCGCACGCCGCAGCCGCGGGCCACCATCGAGCTGAGCGTCAGCGACGAGCCGGTGCCGACGGTGACCGTGGCCGGCGCGCTGCCGTCGAACCGGGCGTCGCGCACGGTGCCGCGGGCCTGGCCGCTGAACTCGAGCGCGACCCCGCCGTCGACGGCCAGATCCGAGCCCTCCAGGACGGTCTCGTCGCGCACCACGACACCGGCGCCGGTCTCCACCTCGGCGCGCAGCCGGTGCAGCGTCACGGTCCCGCCGCCGCCGAACACCGCCACGTTGTCCCGGGTGCCGCGCACGGTCAGACCGCTGAACGTCGGCGAGGCCTTCGCCTCGGTCAGGACCGCTATCGGGGTTCCGGTCACCGTCGTGTCGGTGAATTCCGGCTTCGCCGCACCCGTCAGGTGTACGGCGGTGTGCCCGATCCCGGTGAAGGTACAGCGTACGAAATGGGGTCGGGCATTGTCCGTGATGTGGACCGCCTGCAGTGCCGCACCGCTGAACGTGGAGTCGGTGACCGTCACGTCGATCTCACCGCGCAGGAACACGTCGACGTTCGCGCTGTCGCGCACGGTCAGCCCGGTGATCCGGGCGTGCGCCTTCTGCTCCACCACCAGGGCGGGCTTGCGCGCGCCGACGATCTCGCACTGGTCCATCACCAGACGGCTGTCGCCGTTGGCGCAGATGCTGTTGGCCGGGGTGTCGCGCACGGTGCAGCGGCGCAGGGTGAGCGTGGCGGTCTCACCGACCACGATGCCCGAGGTGGTCACGTCCTTGATCGTGGTGTCCTCGACGGTGCCGGTGCCCGAGGACATCATCACGATCCCGGCGCCGGCGCTGCTGGACACCTCGCAGCGGCGCATCGCGAGCGACCCCTGCAGCCGGGCCAGCACGGTGACCCAGGAACTGCCGGCGATCGTGCAGCCGTCCAGGGCGACCTCGCCGGCGTAGACGTCGACGGCGGCGAGTTTCGGGTCGCCGCTGGACAGGGTGAGCCCGCGCAGCTGGGCGCCCTCGCCGTGCACGACCAGCACACTGCCCTGCTCGACGTGCACCTCGACCGGGCCGCCGTCCTCGGCGCTGATCGTCACCCGGTTGCCGAGCACCAGCTTCTCGGTGTACCGGCCCGGGTGCACGCTGATCGTCGCACCGGCTTCGGCCCGGGCCAGCGCCGCACCGATCGTCGGGTACGCGCCGGGCTGGCGCGAGCCCACCACCAGAACCTGTCGGCTCATCACCGGGTCACCTCCTGCCGTTCCAGGCCCGGGAGCACGTCGAAGCGTGCCCGCGCGGCCGAACCGATCCGTCGCTTGGCCGGTGCGCCGGCCCATCGTTCCAGGCTGCGATGCAACGACGTGACGGCCAGCTCGTCGAGCGAGACCCGGTCCGGGTCGACCCGGCCCTCGTCGTCGATCTCGTTGCTGCCGATCTCGCGCATCAGGATCGAGCCGCGCCCGTCGTCCGACGGCTCGCGCAACTCGAGGACCTTGAAGCTGGTGCCGGGCAGGAACACCACCCGGTCGTCGATCCGTTCGTCGTCCTGCGGCTCGAGCAGCGCGGTGCGCCGCCCGGTCATCGACCAGAGCAGCACGTCGGTGTCGCCGTCCTGCACCTCGTCCGGCTGGGTCATCGCGGTGACGAACCCCCAGTCGGAGAAGAGCCGGCGCTGCCGGTAGAGCTCCCACTCCTCGGCCAGCGGCGACATCCGGAAGATCGTGGTGCCGCGGAACGACGGCAGCCGCGACAACCCGGAGACCGCGCAGCGGGCCAGCGGCACGTGCGGGCCGTTGCGCCCGGCGCGCAGCCCGGCGTCCACACCCGGGCCGCGGGCGGACAGGAACAGCCGGACCGCGACCGAGTCGACGAGCACGTCGTCGGTGCCGTGGCCGGCGCTCTGCAGACCCGGGTGCTCCGACATGATCCGGGCGACCGAGCTGGCCATCGTGTCGAAGTCGCGGCTCAGGGTGCGCCGGACCCAGACGCGCTCCTCGTCGAGGGGGCGGTTGGGCAGCAGGGCGCTGGTGGCCGGGTCGGGCACCGGCTGCTGCCGGACCCGGGGGCCGGCCGGGGCGGCGGGCGCGACCGGAGCGGCGGGTTCGACCGGAGCGGCGACGACGGGCGGGGTCTCGATCTCGACCGGGCCGGGGAGGTCGACCGGGGCCGGGGCTGAGGCGGCGGGCGCGGGCTGGACGGCGGGAACGCCCACCTCGACGACGGCCGAGAGCGGCACCTCGATCGGGGGCGCGACCATGCCCGGGTCGAACGGGGGCGGCGGCTCGACCGCGGGTGGTGGCTCGACCGGTGGGGGCGGTGGCGCGATGTCCACCGTGGTGGGCGCCGCCGGAGCGACCGGGGCGGCGGGGAAGTCGACCGGCGCGGCCGGCAGCTCGACCGGCTCGTCGGGAGCGATCAGTGCGACCGGCGCCAGCGGCTCCTCGACGACGGGCGCCGGTTCAAAGGCGGCCGGTTCCTCGACAACCGGCGCCGGTTCCTCGACAACCGGCGGCTGTTCAAAAGCGGCCGGCTCTTCGACAACCGGCGGCGGCTCATAAGCGACCGGCGGCCGCAACAGAGCGGACGACTGCTCGGCAACAGCCAGCACCGACGGCTCCTCGACCACCGGCAACGGCAGCGGCATGCTGAACGCCTGCGAGTCGTCGAACACCGGCAACGGCCCGCTGAACGCCTGCGACTCGTCGAACACCGGCGACGGCGCCGGCGCCGGCAACGGCACGCTCACACTGAACGCCTGCGACTCGTCGAAGGCCGGCATCGGCGCCCGGTACGACTGCGGCTCCGCCGCCGGAACCGGCAACTCCACCACCGTCGGCACCGTCACGTCCACCGGGGCCCGCGACGTGATCGCGTCCACGTCCGCGGCGGCGGTCGCCCGCCCGCCGCGGGTCATCTCCGGCACCAGCACCGACGCCGGCACCAGCGCCCCAGGTGCGGTCATGTCGTCGAGCCGGGCCGCCAGATCCGCGGCGAGTTCGCGCATCCGGCCGGTCTGCGCCGGCACCGAGTCGTCGAAGATCAGCGTGCTCTGCTGCGGGTCGAGCGCGGTGGCCCGGACCCGTTCGGCGTTGCCCGGCTCCTCCACCCCGCGGATCCACAGCCCGGCCTCGACCACCTCGACGACCGCGTCCGGGGCGTACCAGAACACCCGGGGCGCGATCTCGTCGGTCCAGCGCAGCGGCGCCCGGTGGCTGAGCACGACCGGGCGGCGCGGCCGCGAGTTCTTGTGCACGCGCGGCACGTAGCCGAGTTCGCGGGCGAACGGCGGCCAGCCGAGCGTCCCGTCCGGCAGGACCGTGCGCAGGTCGTACTTGTCCGGGGTGCCGACCGGGACACCGGTGTAGCAGATCACGTTCGCGGCGAGCAGGTCGGCGAGCGCCTGGCCCAGCGCCTCGCCCTCGGGCAGCCGCACGTCGCCGTACTGCACGAAGCGGGTCCGGGCGCGGGCGTCCTCGTCGAGGCCGCGCCAGAACCGCACCACGTCGTCGAGCGACAGCGGCGGGGTGCCGGGGCAGCCGAGCAGCACGGTCATCACATCCGGCTGGCAGGGCACGCCGGTGATCAGGTGCTGGCGGTGGGTGGCCACCGTGGCGGTGTCGCGGGTGTCGTGGATCCAGACGCCGCCGGGCAGCGGTTCGATCTCGCCGATCGCGCTGGACGCGCGGCTGTCGACCGCCGCGAGGTCCCACAACGGCGCCGGGTAGCGCTTGGACTCCCAGGTCGGTGTCTTGCCGGGGCGGAACCGCACCCAGCCGCTGCCCGGCTGGGAGTGCACGAACAGGGTGCCGGCCGAGCCGCGGATCAGTTCACCGTCGGGCGCGATGACCGTCCGGTTCAGTCGCTCCGACAACCACTGCCCGGCCATCGCCGCGGCGGTGGTGGAACGCCCGCAGGCGACCAGCCGGATGCCGCGCCGGCGGCGCGGCAGCACCCGGGCCATCGCCTCCCAGGAGTTGATCGGCATCCCGGCGCCGAGGTCGAGCACAACGATGTCGTTGTCGGCGTCGGCCACCACGGCCATCGCCAGGGTCTGCGCCTCCGCGCTGATCCGGTCGGAGCCGTGCAGCACCGTGGCGTTGCCGACGATGTGCTGCTCGACCCGGCCGGGCTCGTCACCTTTGCCACGAAGCAGGCCACGAATCCCGTTCGCCATGTCGATCAACCTCCTGCGGGGCTGTAGATCGCCCCGCGACTCAGGGCCGGGCCGTGCGGCAGGGCCGCCAGCAGGCTTTGCGGGAACGGCACCGGGGTGCCGTCGAGGCCGAGAGCGCTCTGGCTGTCCGTGTCGGCCACCGGGTAGGCGGTGCCCGACTCGGAGAGGTAGACGACCTGGTCACGCTGGTTCTGTGGGTGCGGCACGGCGACGACGGCCATGCCGGTGCCGGGTGCCGCGAGCACTCCGGCCCGGCCGGTGGCGTCCACCCCGGAGGTGCCGGCGGCGGTGAACACGATCTGGGTCTCGAAGGTGTCCTCGCCGCTGGGCCGCTGCCGCTGGCACAGCGCCGTCGAACCGCGGTCCTGCGGGCGCATCGCGGTCAGGTCGGGCAGCCGGTCCAGCAGGGTGCGGTCGCTCGAGCGGGCCGCGCCGACCACGGCGGCGGCGTCCAGCTCGATCGGCGGGGTGGCCGCGGCGGCCGCGCCGAGCAGGAACTCGGTCGCGCTGATCGGGGCGAGGCCGTCCTTGCGCAGCACGAACAGCTGCTCCTCGCCGCCGGCCGGCCGCTGGCGGAACAGCGTGCCGACCCGGCGGTGCTGGCCGCCGACCTTCGGGCCGAACGTGCCGGCGCCGGGCACCTTCGCCGGGCCGAGCGCCACACCGTCGGGCAGCCAGTCCAGCCAGGTCTGCGGGGCGAGCATCGGCCGCACGTTGCTGGCGCCGAGCGCGACCAGCACCGAGTCGGCCTCGACCCGGAACTTGTGACCACGAATGATCAGGTATTCGACGCCGGTCGGGCTGCGGACCACGCTGAACCGGTCCTGCGGCAGAACCGCGACCGGTGCCTGCGGGTCCAGGTTGACCCCGAGCGCGGCCGGGTCCGGCTTCTCGACCAGCGAACCGGGCAGGCAGACCAGCCACGGCCCGGCCACCCGGGTGCCGCCGGACACCGACTGCGGCCAGCCGGAGTCGCCGAGCTCGGCGCCGCGGGGCACCTCCTTGATCGAGTTACGGGAGATCAGCTTGACCGTCATGGCCTTGCCGAGCAGCAGCGACGCGGTGGTCACGTTCGCCACCGGCCGCAGCGCACCGTCGAGGTAGACGTAGCGGTTGCCGGTCTCCTTCTCCACCACGAGGTTGCCGGGTTTGCTGTACGCGGTGGAGCCGCCGGGCACGATCCAGCCGTAGACGGCGACACCGCCGATGCCGAGCGCCGCCACCAGGATGCCGAACAGCAGCCCGGTCATCGCCCGGTGACCGGGGATCTCGGCGCTGGTCGGGTCGCCCTGCACCAGGGCCGAACCGAGCCGGCCCATCATGAACTGATGGGCGTGCACGTGGTCGCGTTGGGTCTGCACGCCCGCCTACCCGAACAGTCCGCGGGCCCAGGCGTAGAGCCCGAGCGTCTGCGCCAGGATCGGCAGGATCGCGACGCCGGAGGCCACGTCGAAGAAGGTCGCCGAGTACTCCCAGAACGGCAGCATCCGCTGCGGCCACGGTCGCAGGGCGGCGAGCACCAGCGGGATCAGCAGCACGAGCAGCACACCGATCAGCGTGAACCGCCCGCCCGAGGGCATGCTGTCGGCCAGCCGCAGCAGCACCAGGACGTAGCCGGCCACACCCGCGGCGACCAGGGCGAGACGCTGCCAGAGCCCGAAGAACGTCCGTGAACGCAGCAGCACCGCACTCGACACCAGCAGCACCAGCGTCCAGCCGGACCAGCCGGACACCTGGTTGACGAAGTGGAACAGCACCGGCAGCAGCACCGCGGCCACCACGATCGCCACGGTCAGGTACGTCTCGGCGTTGTCGGCGCGCTCCTTGACCAGGCTCGAGTCGTCCGGCTCGATGTCGTAGGCCATGTCCTCGCCGGTCTTGGGCAGCTGCGGGCCGCGCAGGCGCGACAGCTTGACCGCGAACCGGGGCGCCAGCACGATCACCGCGAACAGCACCGCGCTGGCCGCCGCCGACGTGGTCGCCGCGCTCGCGCCGGCCGCGTCGCCGAGCAGGATGGTCAGCACCACGGTCAACGCGGTCAGCCCGACGAACAGCATCGGCGCGAACGGCATGTGCGGGGTGACGGTGCGCTGGAAGACCAGCAGCAGCGCGCTGACCGCGGTGGCGGCCACCGCGCCGGCGAGCACCGCCGGGCCGGTCCAGGCCACCCCGTCGAGCTTGTCGTCGACGGCGCTGGACGCGGCGATCGCGGCGAAGAACACCGCGCCGCAGCCGAACAGCAGCGCGAAGTTGCCGTCGGTCAGCCGGCGCGCGCTGACCAGCGCGGCGGCCAGCAGCGCCAGCGACAGCACCGCGCCGCTGACGATCTGCGGCAGCAGCGGGCCGTGTGCCACCACGGCCCGGGCCACCACCAGCATCACGATCGCGGAGAGCACCAGGAACAACGGCCGGCGGTGTTCGGCCTGCCACCGGTCGGTGCGCCGGTTGACCATCGTGGCGACACCCTCGGCGAGGTCGTCGAAGTCCAGTTCGGGCAGCGGGTCCTCGGCGCGGCGCAGGTACAGCTGCTCGCCCTCGATCCAGTCGAGGCTCTCCGGGGTGCCGGACAGCTCGAACGGCACCGCCCCGAGCCGCTGCAGCACCCAGGGGCCCTCCGGCAGGTCACGTTCGAAGCCGGGCCCGCTGCTGGTCAGCTGCAACAGCTGCGGCAGCAGGTCGGCGACCGGGATGCCGACCGGGACCGCCAGGTCCACCTGGCGGTCGGGTCCGGTCACGGTGATCCGGCAGATCTCGCCGCTCATCGCCGCGGTCATCGGGGTACCTCTTTCATCGGCGCGGAGCGCCACGGAGCGGATCTCATCGGTGTGTGCCGGTGCTGACGTGACCGGTCTGCATCAGGCGCACACCACGGCGGGTGACGAGCTGGGCGCGTCCGGGCGGGAGCCGCCGCGGCGCGGCCTCGCCCAGGAACTTGCCCTCCTCCTTGGGGTAGGAGAACAGCGTGGCCGGGGTGCCCAGCTCCCACATCCGGCGCACGACCGGGTCCATCATGGCCCGCATCGCGCCGGACGTGCTGCGCGCCAGGATCACGTGCAGCCCGACCGACGAGCCCTGCGCCAGCAGCGGGAGCAGCGGTTCCAGGGTCGAGCCGACACCGACACCCTTGGTCATCAGGTCGTAGTCGTCGACCACGACGAACAGTTCCGGGCCTTCCCACCAGTCGCGGCGGCGCATCCGTTCCGAGGAGATGTCCGCGCCGGGCAGCCGCCGGGTCATCGAGACCGAGGTCTGCCCGGCCAGCTCGTAGAGCCGGTCGCCGGTGAACGCCGCACCGACCTGGTAGGCCGCGTCGATCGCGGTGTCCAGGTCGCGCCGCGAGTCACCGAGCACCACCTTGGCCTGCTCGGGGGTGTAACGGCGCTGGATGGCGGCGAGCACCAGCCGCAGCATGTTCGTCTTGCCGGTCTCGTTGTCGCCGAAGACCAGCAGGTGCGGGGTGGCCAGGAAGTCGTGCCAGACCGGGGCGATGCGCTGCTCGTCCTGGCCCAGGCAGACCCGGAACTCCGGCTCCGGGTCGGGCAGGCTCGCGGCCGGCAGGCTCGGCGGCAGCATCCGCACCTGCGGGGCCAGCGGGCCGGGCCAGAACGTGCCGATCTCCTCGACCACCGCCTTGGTCGCCTCGGCCAGGTCACCGACCGCGGACAGCCCGTCCATCCGCGGCAGGCCACCGAGGAAGTGCAGGCCGGTCGAGGTCAGGCCGCGACCGGACTGGTTGGGCACGGTGGCCGCCTTGCGGGCGCCGACGTCGGATTCCATCGAGTCGGCCAGCCGCAGTTCGAGCCGGGTGCCCATCAGGTCACGCAGCCAGGTGCGCATCTCCGACCAGCGGGTCGCGGTGACCATCACGTGCACGCCGAACGACAGGCCCCGCGAGACGATCTCCTGGAACTTGCTGTCGAGCTCCTGGAAGTCCTGCTTCATCGTGTACCAGCCGTCGATCACCAGGAACACGTGACCGAACCGGTCGTTGATCTCACCGCGCGCACAGGCGGCCAGGTAGGAGGCCATCGAGTCGAGCCCGCGCTGGGCGAATTCCGCTTCGCGGCGCTCCATGATTTGCAAGATCTCTTCGATGGTACGAACGACCCGGTCCCGTTCGAGTCGCGTCGCGATCGAGCCGACGTGCGGCAGCCCGGCGATCGAGGCGAGCCCGCCGCCGCCGAAGTCGAGCCCGTAGAACTGCACCTCGCGCGGGGTGTTGGTCAGCGCGAGCGCGAGCATCAGGCTGCGCAGCAGGGTCGACTTGCCGCTCTGTGCGGCGCCGGCGATCCCGACGTGCCCGTCGGCGCCACCGAGGTCGGCGGTCAGCAGCTCGCGGATCTGCTCGGCGGGCCGGTCCACGATCCCGATCGGCACCCGCAGCTTGCCCTGCATCGCCGGGTCGTCGACGGTCATCCCGCGTCGCGGGTCCGGCACCACGCTGGGCAGCAGCGAGTCCATGCTGGGCGCGGCGGACAGCGGCGGCAGCCACACCTGCCGGGCCGGTGGGCCGGACCCGGCCAGCCGGTCCAGCAGCACCTCGACCATGCTCGGCCCGGTCGGGGTGGCGAAGTCCTCGGCGAGCACCGGGCCGGCCTCGGCCAGCTCGCGCGCCGGGTCGTAGCCGCCGGCGATGCGCCGGGTGGTGAACTCGACGACCTCCCGGGACCCGGCCGGCCCGCCGGCCACCGCGACCCGCCCACCGGCGCCGGTGTACGGGCCGGAGACGTACGCGGACTTGAACCGCACCAGGTTCGTCGTGTCGATCTTCAGGTAGCCGTTGCCGGGCTCGGACGGCAGCTCGTAGGCCGCGCCGACGCCGATCACCGCGCGCGACTCCATCGAGGAGAACGTGCGCAACGCCACCCGGTACGACAGGTGGCCCTCGACCCGGCTGATCCGGCCCTCGTCGAGGCGCTGCGAGGCGAGCAGCAGGTGCACCCCGAGGCTGCGGCCCAGCCGGCCGATCGACACGAACAGGTCCATGAACTCGGCCTTGCTCGACAGCAGCTCACTGAACTCGTCCACGATGATCAGCAGCACCGGGAACGGCACCAGCTGGGCGCCGGCCGAGCGGGCCTTCTCGTAGTCGAACAGCGAGGCGTACCCGCTGGCGCGCAGCAGCTCCTGGCGCCGGGTCATCTCACCGTTGAGGGCGTCCTGCATCCGGTCGACCAGCGGCAGCTCGTCGGCGAGGTTGGTGATCACCGCCGAGGTGTGCGGCAGCCGCTCCATGCCCATGAAGGTCGCGCCGCCCTTGAAGTCGACCAGGACCAGGTTGAGGATCTCCGAGGAGTGGGTGGCGGCGAGCGAGCAGACCAGCGTGCGCAGCAGTTCGCTCTTGCCGGAGCCGGTGGCGCCGATCAGCAGGCCGTGCGGTCCCATGCCGCCCTGCGCGGACTCCTTGAGGTCCAGCTCGATGACCTCGCCGTCCTCGGTGACCCCGATCGGCACCTGCAGGCGGTTACGTTGCGGATTGCGGGTGCGGAACAGCGCTTGTACGTCGTACGCGTTGAGGTCGCGGATGCCCAGCAGCGAGGTCAGCTCGAAGTCGTTGGTCAGCGGCTCGTCGACCACGTCGAGGGTGCCGCTGGTGCGTTTGGGCGCCATGCTGCGCGCCAGCGCCAGCGCCTGGGTGCCGTCGAGCACGTCGCGCACCGCGGAACCGACCGCGTCGCCGGCCGGGAACGTCACCTTGTCGTCCTGCACGCTCAGCCGCAGCACCTTCGGCCCGCCGGGCATGGTGCCGGTCAGGTCGATCAGCACGACGTTGCGGATGCCGGTGCCCAGCAGCCGGGAGCTGTCCGGAATGTCGGCCAGGTGCGCCAGCACCACCACGAACGGTTCGGCGGTCGACGGGCGGGCGGTCCGGTCGTGGTCGCCGCGGTCACCGACCTCCGCGCCGAGCAGGTCCATCAGGTCGTCGTGGCTGCTCGCGAACAACCGGACCGGGCCGGCCGCGTCCACCGCGCTGGGGTGCGCGTTGTGCGGCAGCCACTTGATGAACTCCCACGGCTGGCGGTGCACCTCGGTGGCCAGCACCGCGATGCGCACCTCGTCCGGGGCGTGGAACGTGGCCAGTTGCGCCAGCATCGCCCGGACCAGGTCGATCGCCGGTTCGGCCTCGCCCTCCAGCTCGATGCTGGTGAAGCTGCGCAGCCCCACCGAGACCGGGATGCCGCCGACCGTGCGGTACGCCTCGGAGAAGCGGCGCAGCGAGATCGACGAGAGTGGTTCGAGGTCCTCGATCGGCTTGGTGGTCGGCGGGATGAACTTCAGCAGCGCGTTCTGCCGGCCCAGTCCGATCCGGACCCGGCCGAAGTCGTCGTGGCTGGCCCGCCGTTCCCACAGCCGGCTGCTCATCGCGATCGACCACAGCCAGCTCGGCTGCGGGTTGTTCCACAGGACGAACTCGCGCTGCTGCGCGGCCGCGGTGCGGGCCTGTTTGCGCAGCTGGGCGATGTAGCGCAGGAAGTCCCGGCGTTCGCCGCGCATCTTGCGTTTGCGTTCGGAGGCCGACTTGCCGATCTGCATGACGCCCATCAGCAGCATGCCGCCGGCCATCGCGCCGCCCATCACGTACATGATCGGCGCTTTGCTGTAGAGGCCGAACATGGCCATCATGCCGCCCATGCCCAGGCCCATCGGCACGATCATCGCGAACGACCGGAAGTCGAGCGGGGCCTCCTCCGCCATCAGCGGCGGCTCCTGCAGGTCGATCTCGCCCTCGGGGCCGTCCGGGCCGGTCGCGCGCGGCGGCCGTTTGACGGTGACCGTGCTCATCCGAGCACCCCGGTGTCGCCGGCGCCGCCGCCCCAGACGTCGTCGCTCTGCTGCAGCAGCTTGACGGCGTACCGGTCGTTGCGGAAGCGCTCGACCACGCGGGCCTCGTCCTCCTCGTCGCCGCGGGCCCGGCTCTCCTTCTCCTTGGCCTTCTCCTCGGCCTCGGCCTGCTCGCGTTCCTTGGCCTCGTCCATCTCCTGGGCCAGGGCGTTCATCATTTCCCAGCGTTCGTCCACGCTGAGGATCGGTCCTTCGCCACCACACCCGACGGTCGGGATCAGGTCCTGGTCCGCGGCCGGCTTGGTGGGCCGCCAGACCGGACGCGGCGCGGCGAGCCCGTCCTCGTTCCGATCAGGCATCGGCTGGTTTCTCCTCGTGCGTACGGTTCGGCTCGTCCTGCAACCACCACGAGTCGCCGGCGTCGTCCCAGCCCGCGGTGTCCCCGCCGGACTCGTCCGGCCGGACCACCGGTACGTGGTCCTCGGCGGCCGGGAGCATATCCGCCTCGATCTCGGCCTCGGCCTGCGGCGTCCACCGCTCGGGTGCCTCGGTCAGCAGCTGGGCGGCGTCCGGGGCCTCGGGCTCGGTACGCTCGTCGATCTCCTCGGTGACGGCGGCCAGCGGCGGCAGCAAACCGAGGTTCTCGGCCGTGGCCGGCTCCGGCTCCTCCGCGATCGGCGTCTCGCCGGGGGTCTTCTCCTGCGGCTCCTCGTCGGACGAACCGCGGACCGGCAGGAACGGCAGGATCAGCAGGTCGTCGTCGCGCTTGTCCTTGCCCGGGGCCTCGACCGCCGGGACCGGGGAGCGCATCACGTCGACGGCCTGCATCGGCATCGGAACCTCGACCGGCGCGGGGGCCTCGGGCAGCGCGGTCACCGGGGCGGACGGATCCGTCTCGCTGCCCGGCTCGCCCTGCCACGCGGCGTCGTCGCGTTCGACGCGCTGCGCCGCCTCGGGCCGTTCGATCGGCGCCACCGGCACCAGGTGCGGCGCGGCCGTGAGCGGGTTGCCACCCGGCGGCAGCGTCGTGCCCAGGCCCGCACCGCCGGCGTCGGCGCCGCCGGGCGCGTCCGGCCCGTCGACCCCGCCGAGCTTGACGCCCGACCAGTCGGTGTCGTCGCCGGTCAGCAGCCCACCCGCGTCCGGGGCATCCGGCAGGCTCACGCCACCGGCACCACCGCCGGGCGCACCACCACCGGGCATCTGACCGCCGGGCATCTGGCCGCCCAGTCCACTGCCACCGGGGTTCGCGCCACCGGGCGCGTCCGGCACGTCCACCGACCCCAGCGTCGGCGCCTGCCAATCCGCCTCGTCACCGGTCAGCAGGCCACCCGCGTCCGGAGC
>NZ_BOMS01000090.1 GCF_016862315.1 Actinoplanes palleronii
GCCGCCGGGCATCCCGCCGCCGGGCATGCCACCCAGACCGCTGCCACCGGGGTTCGCACCACCGGGCGCGTCCGGCACGTCGACCGATCCGATGGTGGTGGGCTTCCAGTCCGACTCGTCGCCGGTCAGCAGGCCGTGCGAGTCCGGGGCGTCCGGCAGGCTCACGCCGCCGGCGCCACCGCCCGCGCCGCCACCGGGCATGCCGCCGCCCGGCATTCCCGCGCCCACGCCACCGCCACTGCCACCACCGACGCCGGGGCCGGTGAGGCCGGGGATGTCGATGCCACCACCGATGCCGGTGCCGCCGGACGTGTTCGCGGTCGGCGCGGACGGCACCTTCGGCGGGGTGAACGCGCCCACGCCGCCACCGGACCCGATGCCGCCGCCGGACCCGGAGCCACCACCGATGCCGGTGCCGCCGGACGTGCCGGGCGGCTTGGGCAGTGTCGGCGCGGTGAACGCCGGAACACCGCCGCCGGTCAGGCCCGATCCGCCGCTGCCGCCACCGATCCCGGTGCCGGTCGGTGTGTCGAAGCCGGGCAGGCCCGTGGTCGGTGTGCTGAAGCTCGGCGTGGAGATGTTCGGGGTGCTGATGTTCGGCGTGCTGATGTTCGGGGTCGAGATGTTCGGCGTCGAGATGTTCGGGGTGCTGACGTTCGGCGTCGAGATGTTCGGCGTGCTGATGTTGGGCGTCGAGATGTTCGGCGTGCTGATGTTGGGCGTGGAGATGTTCGGGGTGCTGACGTTCGGCGTGCTGACGTTCGGCGTCGAGATGTTCGGGGTGCTGATGTTGGGCGTGCTGATGTTGGGCGTCGAGATGTTCGGGGTGCTGACGTTCGGCGTCGAGACGTTCGGGGTGCTGGGGCTCGGGGTCGGCGTGTTCACCGGGGCGTTGCTGCCGGTGTTCGCGTTCACCGCGCTGGTGGTCGCCTCGTACTGGGTGGCCACCGTGTCGACGACCTTGAGCATCGCCTCGGTCATCGGCTTCTCGAACGGGCTGCCGGTGATCGAAACCAGGCCGTTGCCGCCGACCGCGTTGTTCGCCTCCCGGGACAGCGCCGCGAACGACTCGTCGAGGTAGGCCATCGTCTTCTGGCCCCACTGCAGGTACTGGGCACTCGCGTTGAGCTGCGACGGGACCGAGTTGATGCTGCCGATCCCGGCCGCGCCGGAGATGTGCTCGGCCTGCTTGCCGATGCTCTTGGAGAGCCCCTCCATCTTGGTGAGGAACGCGTTCGCGGCCGTCCCCTGCCAGCCCCGGCCCTCACCGGCGATCGCCTTGGACTGGTCGTGCACAAACGTCTCGAGCCACAGCAGCGTGCTGAGCGCGCGCTGGAAGGCGGCATACGCGTCCATCACGGACTGCGCGTTGACCAGCGTGGCGGCCCGGGCGATCTGCTCCGGCGTGGCGATGCCCGCGGCGCCGGTGATCGAGGCCCGCAGCATCGCCCAGCCGCCGGACGTCCGGGCCCAGCCCTGGTAGTCGTTGAGGTCCGTCGCGTCGACGGTGGTCGGCGACCACCAGCCGCCCCCGGATTCTTCCCAGTCCTTGCGGTCGTACTGCTTCGCCATCGCCCTGATCCTCGAGAGAACTGAAAGTTACGCGCGCCGGGCCACGGCCGGGCCCGGCGCTGCGGCGGTCAGGCGGAGCTGCTGCCGTGGTTGCCGACGCTGGTGATCTGGGCCCAGGCGTCGTCCATCACGCCGTCGAGCTGGGTGGTCGTGACGGTGTTGAACTCCTCGGCCGTCTCGTACTCGTCCATCATCTGCTTCAGGTCGACCTGCAGGTCGACCAGCGCCGTCTGCAGCGTCAGCATCAGGTCCATCGCCTCGCCCTTGAGACCCGAGCTGGTCGAGCCGGTGCCCTCGATCTTCTGGCGCATCACCTCGGCCTTGGCGAAACCGCCCGGCTTCATGTGGACGTCCTTGAGCTGGTTGTGCGCATCGATCAGGATCCCGGTGCCGGCGGGGTCGGCGACCGCCTTCAGCGCGTCGATGAAGTGCTGGATCGCCTGGTGGCTGACGACCAGGTTGCCGTCCGGGTTGTTCTGCACGTCGTACGCGGGGATGTTCGGCCGGACGAAGCCGGAATCCTTCGTCGGGATGTACGTGTGGTGCGGGTCAAACGCGTCCGGCTTGACCGTGGCCGGCTGGGTCGTGCCCTGGTAGGTCTTGACGAGCTCTTTCCAGTGGCTCGTTTCGAGCACATTGTCCTTGTACCACTGGTAGGTGTCTTTTTGTTCCTGGTTGTACCCGTTCCAGTCGAACGGCGGCTGGTACCTGCCGGTGTGGGTCGCGTTCCAGTGCGAGATGTCCTGATGGATCTTGTCGATCAACGAGTCGGTCCAGCCCGCCGGCTTGCCGATGGTGCCGTCGTGCGTGCCGAGGACGCCGATCTGCTTGATCGCCTCGGTGTTGGCGTAGTCCATGTTCGCGCCCATGTCAGCTGACCTCCGTCGCTCGGGCTTGGTGAGAACGCATCGCCGGCCTGGTCAGGCACGCCAGGCCGGCGAGGAACCGGCCCTGCGGCCGGCGGGGTGGGCCGGCGTCGTGCGACGCCGGCCCGGGCGGTCAGCCGCCGCGGACGTCGTTCCAGATCGAGGCCTGCCGCTGCTCGGTCGTGCCGTAGTTGTCCGAGATCTGCAGCAGGGTGGAGCGCGCCTGGTCGAGATAGGTGGACATCTCGTTGGCGGACTGGTCCCAGACCTGCTTGGAGACCGTGTACTGCTCGCGGGCGGCACCCGTCCAGTCGGCCATGCTGCGCTCGACACTCTGCTCCATGTCGGTCAGCGCCGACTTGATGCGGGTGTTGATCTGGTTCATGTCGTACAGGGTGGCATCGGCCTGATTGAAGTCGAACCGGAAGTCGGACACCGTGTCGGGTCCTTTCTGAAGCTGAGGGGTGGTGGGGAGGGCGGATCAGATACCGGGGAGGGCCTGCCCGAACGACTGCGCGGTCTGCGCCGCCGAGTCCTCGGCCTCGGTGTAGCCCTTGGTCGTGACACCCATCACTTCGAGCATGTTGACCAGCTCGTCGATGACCCGCTTGAACGAGTTCTCCCAGCTGTCCATGGCCTGGTTGAAGCCGTTGGACGCCGTGCCGGTCCAGCTGCTCTGCAGGGTGGCCATGTTGGAGTTGACGTTCTGCAGGTAGCCGGTGAACTCGGTGGCCCGGTCGGAGAACTGCTGGGCAGCGAACTGCATGCCTTGCTGGCTGGTTTGCACCGTAGGCATCGTCACGTCGGTAGCTCCTCTTCGTGGTACAGGTCTGGGAACACACGGTCCGAAGTGGATGCCGATTCGCGCCAAAGCTGTTTACGACATCCGTCCCGATCCACGCATGTCGACGTCATGAAACCGCCCGCCATGAGACCTGTCAAACACCAGCGGCAGAAGACGGGCATCTTTTGGGCAGGGCGCAATCAGGAAAACATACGGAGACAAGGCGACGTAACGACGAATTTTCCCAAGCTTGCTATTGTCTCGCGGGCCTGGGCTGCACCGCCGCCGCAGGTGCTCACCGAGGGGGTTGCATGAACGGCAGCGAGCGCATCGAGCAGCTCTTCGCGGAGTACCAGCGACAACGCGACAACCTCGCGGACATGCAGCGGAAAATGAGCGAGATCTCGGCCTCGGCCACCTCACCGCGCCGCGAAGTCACCGTCACGGTCGGTCAGAACGGGGTGCTCACCGACATCCAGTTCGCCAACGGCACCTACCGCCGGATGACACCGTCCGATCTGACCGCTGTGGTTATGACCACATTCGCCGAGGCGAAGGAGGCGGCCATGGACCAGGCCGCGCAGATCCTCGCCCCGATGCTGCCGGACGGCCTGAACGCCGCGGATCTGGTGCGGGGCAAGGCCGGTGCCGACGCGTACCTGCCGGCCGAACCGCGGATCGCGACCAGCGTCCGCGAGATGCTCGGGATGCGGGGGCCGACGGCATGAGTACCGCGCGCGGACAGATGTGGGTCAACCCCGACGGCGTCGTCAACGTCGGCCGGGCCTACGGCGAGCACTCCGACACGTACGCCCGGCACGTGCGGGCCATTCACCAGCTGCGCAACCAGTACGGCGAGGCGTGGGGCGACGACGAGACCGGCCGGGAGTTCTCCAAGAAGTTCCTGGCCGGGCTGGACCAGCTGGAGGCGCTGGTCGGCTCGGTCCGGGGGACCCTGGACTACACCTCCGAGGGCCTGACCACCGGCGGCCGGCAGTACCGCGCGGCCGACGACGACGCGCGCACCGCGGGCTACAAGATGGAGCAGGACTTCAGCGACCTGTCGGTGCCCACCGGCACCGTCGCCGCCCGGGTCACCGAGGGCATCCCGGCCGAGCCGATGTCCCGGCTCTCCCGGTCCACGCGGCCCGGCACCGAGACACAGCCGCTGCTCGCCCGGACCATGTCCGCCCGGACCGAGGCGCAGCCACTGCTCGCCCGCACCCTGGCGGCCGACACCGAGGGGCAGCCGCTGCTTGCCCGGACCCTGTCGGCCCGGACCGAGGGGCAGCCACTGCTCGCCCGCACCTTGGCGACCGAGACCGAGGGGCGGCCGCTGCTCGCCAAGACGGCCCGGCTGGCCGTGGCGGACTCCGACGGCCTGCCGCTGGAAGACGCCCAGCTCACCCCACGGATCAGCGCCGCGCTCACGCCGGCCATCCCGGCGATCTCGTCGTACGTGGCCAAGCCCGAGTACACGACCGCGCTCGTCGACGGCCGGCCGCTGCCCGAGGGCTACCGCCTCGAGGCGTTGAACCCGTTCGCCGACGGCACCACCCGCATCGACGCCAGCCTCTACGACGCGGTGGCCCCGATCGGTCACACCCCGGTCACCGACGCCGAGGGCCGGCCGCTCGACCCGGACGGCAGGCAGTTCTTCATGGTCAAGGACAACCCGCAGGCCGACCCGACGGCGTCCGGCTACCGGCCGATGTTCCTCAGCTTCACCGCGGACGGCAGCGCCGCACCGCTCGGCCCGGCCTACTGACCTCCCGTGCCCGACTTCCACATCCCGCACGACCCCGAATGGCAGTGGGTCTACGACCTGATCCTGTACGGCGTCGGCGAGGAGTTCCCGCAGGCCGACCCGACCCAGCTGCGCGCGATGGGCGACGACCTCTACCAGTTCACCAACACGCTGCTCGGCGGGATGGCCGCGACGGCCAACCTGGGCAACGCGCTGAGCGCCCACCAGGACGGCCAGGCCGCCGAGGCGTTCGGCCGGTTCTCGCGCGGGATCACCCAGAGCATCCCGCAGGGCGCGAACATCTCGACGTCGCTGGGCGGCGCGTCGTACCAGTTCGCCCTGGACTCCGAGTCGACCCAGTACGGCATCGTCATCGCGGCGTTCACCCAGGTCGTCGAGATCGCGATCGCGCTCTCCTCGGGCTTCGGCGCACCGGCGGTCCCCGGGCTGATCAAAATCGGCCAGGAGATCGTCAAGACGCTCATCGAGATGCTGTCCACCCGGCTGCGACAGGTGCTGCAGCACCTGGTGTGGGAAGCGGTCCAGGAGGGCCTCGAGGAGCTCTGGCAGAGCGCGGCCGGGCAGATCGTGCAGATGGCCGAGGGCCACCGGCACGGCTTCGACTACAAAGACCTGGGGATGTCGTTCGCCGGCGGCGCGTTCATCGGCGGCGGCGTCGCCGGGATGCACATGATCGGCGGGAAGTTCTTCCCGAAGTTCACCAAGAACGTCTTCGGTGGCGAGGTGCTGTCCGGCGGCGCCGAGACCCTGTTCGAGGGCCTGTTCAACACGATCGTCGGCGGCGGCGGCTTCAACCCGGGCGCGACGTTCACCTCCTCGATCATCGGCGGGATGGCGCACAACGGCGCCTACGAGATCGGCCAGGCGATCGGGCCGGGCACCGGCGGCGCGCACGGCGACCTGCCGCCGTCGACGCTGAAGTCCGCGGTCGGCTCAGGCGGGAACACCCCGCCGGCGCTGACCACCGGCGTCGCTCCCCCGACCACCGGCACCGGCAGCCACGCCGACACCGGCGCGCCTGCGCCCGCTCCGGGCAGCACGGGAACCGGCGGCACGGGCACGGGAACCGGCGGCACGGGCACCGACACCGGCGCGGGAACTGGCGCGGGAACTGGCGCGGGAGCAAGCGGCACGGGCACCGGCAGCACAGGCACCGGCACCAGCGGCACCGGCACGGGAGCCAGCGGCACGGGCGGCACCGGCACCGGCACGGGAGCCAGCGGCACGGGCGGCACCGGCGCGGGAACTGGCGGAACGGGCACCGGGACCGACGGCACCGACACCGGCTCGGGTACCGGCACCAGCGGCACGGGAACCGGCGGAACGGGCACGGGAACTAGCGGCACGGGCACCGGCAGCACAGGCACGGATACCGGCGGAACCGGCACGGGGACTGGCGGCACCGGCGCGGGAACCGGCGGAACGGGCACCGGGACCGACGGCACCGGCACCAGCGGCACGGGCACCGGCACCGGCACGGGCACGGGCGGGACCGGCACCGGCTCGGTCGGCGGAACCAGCGGCGACAGTGCCTCCGCCGGCGGCAACGCGCCGAGCACGAATCCCGCCGGCGGTAATTCCCCGGGCAGTTCGTCCTCGGGCACCGGCCAAGACGGCAATTCCGCCACCGGCAATGCCTCCAGTGACCAAACGGTCACCGGAAACAACGGTGGAACAAATTCCAGCGGCGGCAATACCAGCACCGATGCGGCAAACAGCGGATCCGCCGGCAGCAATATCGGGAATGGCACCACCACTGTCGGTAACGGAACCACCGGACAGCCGGACATCTCGCACTCCGGCGGCACCACTATCGGTACGGGACAGCCGAACACCGGCAACCAGAACACCGGCATTACCGGTAATTCGAACACCGGCACCGTAAATACCGGAACCGGCAATACCGGCAGCGTGGGCAATCAGCCCTCCGGCACGAACCCGGCCACCGGCACGAGCGAGACCACACCGACCCGAGGCAACCCCGGCACCACTGTCACGCCACCACCCGCGACAGCCCCGCAGACCTCGACAGTGGTCAACGCTCCCCCGATCGCCTCCGCCACCGCCAGCCCGGCGCCGACCGGCGGCCTCCCCGGCTTCGACACCCCCGCCCCGGCCTCGGCCACCACGAACCCGGCCACCGACACCCCCACCGGCCCGGCCGCCACCAGCACCAGCGTCCCGGCCAGCAGCACCACCACAGGTCCGGCCACCGGCAGCACGAACACCACGAGTCCGACCACCACCAGCCCCACCGGCCCCGCCCCGGCAAACACCCCCAGCCCCGGGACCAACCAGACCAGCACCACCACGCCCTCCACCACAGGCCAGGCCACCGCGAACCAGGCCACCCCAGCCCCCACCCGCGCAAACCCCGCCACCACCCCCACCCAGGCCACCCCCCAGCGCCCCACCACCCCACCACCCCCGCCGACCGAGATCGGCCTGGTCACCCCGATCGACTCACCGGTCGCCCCGCCGACCCCCGAGATCACCGCCCCGGCACCGCAGGTCGAGCTCCAGGCAACCCCCGAGGTCACCCCGACCGCACCGCAGGCCGAGGTCCAGGCGACCCCGCCGACCCCCGAGGCACCCGCCCCGCCCGCCACACCGATCGCCGCCACACCCACACCCGCGCCCGCACTCGACGACGACGTGGACCTCGATCTCCCCCCGTCCTCCAGCGCCCCCTCCTCTCTGCGCCTCAAGTCGGACGCCCCCAAGATCGCCACCGCGCCGATCGCGCGGACCAACCAGGCCTACGACCAGCGCGCCACCCCCGCGGACGACGTCCTGGCGCGTGAGGACTACGGCACCTACTTCCAGCAGCTCAACAGCAGCCTGGACGCCGGCAAGCCGCTCGCCTACGTCGTCAACACGATCCTGCCGGTCCGCGACGTCTCCAAGATCCCCGCGATGATCTGGAGTGTCGTCACCGGTCTGCAGGATCCGGCCGGCGCCACCGGCCGGGTCGGGTTCGTCTTCGGCGTCAACACCAAGGCGTCGGCCGACGAGTCCGAGAGCCAGCTCGCCGGGATCGACGACGCCATCACGGAGCTGCGCGACAGCGATGCCATGCGCCCGTTCGCCGACTACCCGATCGCGTTCGTCGCGTCGACGTTCGAGGACAAGTTCCCGGCCGGCACGATGCGCAACGAGGTGCTGAACAGCCCCGCGACGCTCGACCTGCTCGCCGGGTTCCTCGAGGCGGGGCACCACCCCTACGTCTCGGTCCAGGACTCGGACGCCAGCAGCCGGCTCGTCTCGCCCGCCGGCCCGCACGTCTTCGACCACTTCGAGACGCTCCTGGCCCCCGCCGACCAGCAGGTCCAGAACTATCTCGACACCCTGGCCCCGCAGAGCCCGACCGGCAGCGACGTCGACATGGCGGTGGACGAGACGGCCGCGCAGCCGGATCCGCCGTTCCGGCCGCTGATGATGGCCGGCGGCTACCGCCCCGACGACCTGCAGGCCCAGCTCGACGCCGCGCTCGGCGACTCGGACGTCGACGAGGACGTAGCCGAGGAACTGAACAAGCTGGCCGAGAACCCCGCAAAGATCACCGCGGCGATCGACAAGGTTCGCGCCGACATGGTGGCCCGGCAGGCACAGGCCAAGGTGCACCCGCTGCTGCCGTACGCGCCGGAGCCCAACCTGTTCCTCGACGGCCTCGCCGTGATGGTCGACACCGAGCTGCAGTTCGGGCCGAAGGGCGCCGAGTTCGATCACCTGGCCAAGCAGCTCACCACGTTCGCGGCCGGCGAGCTGCACCAGAGCTTCGCCACGGCGCACGCGGAGGCCGAGGTCGACCTGCCGGTGCCGGACAGCACGGAGTCGACCACTGTCGACGTGCCGATGGCGCAGGACCAGACCGAGATCCACGAGTCGGTCGCGGTGCACGGCGGCAGCACCACGCTGCCCATCCGCGGGCCGGCGTTTGTTGTCGACTTCGTCGACGGCGCGGTCAGCACCGACCTGCTGCGGCTGGCCCGCGGGCTGCTGCACAGCTCGGCGCTGCCGCAGAGCCATGCCGCACCGGCCCACCCGGTCGACCGGTTCTTCGACTCGAAGCCCGCCAAGGCGGGCACGTCGTTCGCTGACGTGGCGACCCGGGCGGGTCTGCGCGGCGCCCCGGCGGCCGACGGTTACTACCAGACGTCCGAGCCGTTGCGGCCGATCCGGCACGACGACACGGAGGCGGACAGCACCGATCCGGACGTGTCCAAGAAGGACAAGAAGGACCTGGGCAAGAACAAGGCCAACAAGATCAGCGGGGCTCTCGCCCAGCCCGTTGCGCCCTGGGCCGGGGAGGAGTCGGAGACACCGTTCGGGGACGTCACGTTCGGCATCGACCCGCAGCACAAGGCACGCGCCGCCTACGAGTCCATCGCCGGCAACCCGGCCGGCCGCGACGAGCGGATGCAGCGGTACCGGGACAACGAGCTGGACGCCGAGTCCAAGACCGACGAGATGGACACCGACACCGCCCAGGACACCGTCGTCGACCTGACGGACCAGCTGGACGACGTCGCCCTGGGCAGCAAGCGCCGCCGCGAGGAGACCGGTTCGCCGGAGCCCGACGCGGCCCCGCCGCCGGCCAAGCGCCGCGAGGTGCTGCCCCCGGCGGAGTCCTCGGCACCGGGGAAGACACCCGGTCCCGCCACCGAGCCGGAAAATGTCAAAAACACCGGACATCTGCTCGGCGACGCGGCCCAGCCCGAGTCGGCCTGGGCGAGCCGGGCAGCCGACGTCAAACCCGCGCGGATCTCGACCGAACGCTTCGACCCGGGCACCGGCGGGCGCCGCAACGGGCCCACCCCGACCGGTGGCATGGCCCCCGACAACCTCACGATCGACAAGCACGGCCCCGGCTGGCTGGACGGCGCGCTCACCCACATCGCCTCGGACGTGCGACGGGTCCAGGCAGATGACGGCGCCTGGGTGCAGGAGCACACCGTACGGTTGGAGATCGGTGCTTTTGATCCGTCGGTGCGCTCGGCCCAGCAGGGTGCGCCGGACGGCTCCACCCCGAGTTCGCCGGCCGACGTGGCCGCGGTCCGCGAGGCCGCCGCGCGCGCGGTCGACGAGCATCTCAACGGCAAGTACCAGCTGCCCAACGGCGACCAGCTGCACGTGCGGGTCGAGTTCGTCGATCCGCCGGCCCCGGGCGGCTCGCACCCCGCCGACGCCCAGCCGCACGCGTCGGTCTGGGTGCACAACGGCACCGACGACGCCCGGCAGTTCCACTGGCCGGTCGACGCCGTCACGTCCGGCGAGAGCGGCGTGTTCGCCCACGAGGTGCTGCACTTCCTCGGCGCGGCCGACACCTACCACGACCGCGAGATGCTGTTCCGCAGGCCACCGGCCGGCCCGGACGCCCGGGTGCCCACCGCGCTGACCGACAACCCGCACGACACGGGCCCCGGTCTGATGGGCCGGGCGGCCCGCGGACCGGCCCCGGTCCTCACTCCCGGCGACCTCAACCGCATCCACCAGGCCACCCAGAGCGCGGTCCGCGTCCCCGAGGCGCCCGTGAACGGCCCGACCGACTCCCCCGCCGCGCGCGAGCAGGAACCGACCACCGCCGCGCCCGCCGAGCAGGAACAAGAGCCGACGCCCGACGCGCCCACCGCCCGTACCCCGGAGGTCGACAACGACCTCGACCGGCCGCCCTCCTCGGCCGCACCGTCCTCCTCGCGCCCGGAGACCGAAAAAGCCCAGCAGACCGATGCCCAGCAGACTGTGGTCCGGGACCTGCTCAGCGACCCGCAGCGCCTCCCCGGCATCACCGTGATGATCGACGAAGCGATGAACTTCGGTCACCAGACCGCCGGGATCTCGCTCATCGAGTCACTGCGCAAGCTCGGCTACGACCGCGACGTCACCGTGGTCGCCTCCCCCGGCGTCTGGACCAAGGTCGACAAGCTGCTGCCCCCCGGCACCCCGGGCATCACCCGGGTCACCCAGGACGAGTTCCTGGCCAGCCCGGCCAACCCCTACTCCGACCAGCGCACCCCCGGAGCACCGAACCGGCTCGTCCTGGTCGGCGCGTCGGACACCATCGACACGAGCAACGCGGACTCCTTCCTCAACTACATGGGCGCCGACCAGGCCGTCGTCTTCCAGCCTTACGCGTGGAAGAACGGCAGCCGGCTGGCGTTCTCCCGCACCGGCCCGGGCGCCACGGCCACGGTCACGGATCTCAGCCAGGGCACCATCCCCGCGGACGCGATCTTCAACACCGACATGCCGGCCCTCGACACGGCCACCGCGACGGCCACGATCCGGACGGCCCACGGCGACAGCAACCTCGGTGACGCCCTGGTCACGGTCGCCACCGCCGCGCTCGACGACACCATCGACGTGATGCCGGTCTACGGCCTGCACCGCCTCGACAAGGAGCTGCGCCCCGGCGCCGGCATGGCCCTGGCCCACGGTGTGCACGCCGCCGGCCTCGGCCGCCCCGCGGTGATCCTGGAGATCAGCGAGTCGGACGTCGACTTCTCCCCGCCCCGGGACGCGAACCCGGTCCCGTCCTGGCTGACCACCGTCGACCTGCGCGCCGGCGAGCCCTTGACGCTCGACGGGCTGAACCCCGGCGACGTGGTCGTGGTGCGCACCGGTCCGCTGCGCAAGGACGTCTTCCAGACCGCCTACCAGCTCGGTTCCCTGCCGGCGGTCCTCGATGGCGCGAACACCGCCAACCTGGTCCAGCTGCTGGACCGGCCGTACTTCTCGCCGCGGCCCGAGGACACCGGCTTCCCGGACTCCGGTGACCCGGCCGACGCCGGTCAGATCACCGCGCTGACCGCGGTCGCCGATGCGATCCGGGTGGACAGCGCATGGTCGACGGCGCTCAAGGCGGAGCAGAAGGGCCCGTACCAGAACATCGCCACCATCGCCACCGCCACGAGCGTGCTGACCAGCCGGTCGCAGGCCGTCGTGGACTACCCGGGCGAAGAGGATTTCCTGCTCGGCGACGAGTTCGACCGTCTCCGCGATGCGCTGCCGAGCCGCCTCGACGAGGTCGTCGCCATCTTCGGCGGGAGCCCCGAGGCGGTCGCCGCCGCGCAGCCCGTCACCGGGATGACGCAGAAGCAGAAGATGGCGGCCCTGGAACGGCAGATCCCGGTCACCGAGGAACAGATCCAGCAGTTGCACGCGCTCCTGGACGACGAGCGCGCCAACCTGGTGAACCAGGTCCGCGACCGGTACCAGCACCACTCGACCGACCCGAGCCCCGAGTCCGTGACGGCCATCGCCACCGCGATCAACGACCTGCACACCTCGGACAGCGCCCTCAAGCAGTACTTCGACCGGGTCGCCGCGTCGGCCCGCGACCCGCGCCGCGACCAGGTGCTGCAGGGCCTGTCGCACTTCGCGGCGAACCAGCCCGGCACGACCGTCGGCAGCCAGAGCGCCACGTCACCGCACACCGAGGCCGAGGACCGGCTGCGCGACACCGACTATCCGTTCCTGCTCGACGTCAACCCGCTGCGTGACCAGGGCGGCGAGCTCACCACGAACTGCTACGTCGCCGCGATCGCCACCGACATGTCCCTCGCGTCCGGCGGCATCGACCGGTTCCAGGCCGGCGGCGCGGTGGCCAGCCCCAGCGAGTTCCTGGCCAACTACGCCGGGCGGCCGCTCGACACCGTGCGTGACCTCGACCAGGTCCGCGACATCCTCACCGCGGCGGGCCCCGGCGCGCGCGGCATCGTCACCGTGCAGCGCATGGACGGAACCGGACACGCGTTCAACGTCGTCCACGACCACAACGGCGTCGTCTTCCTCGACGGCCAGGCGGGACACTTCGCCGCGCTCGACCCCGCGTACCCTCGCATCAGCCTGGTCTCCACCGGAAACCGCGAGTTTCCCTCGGCCGGCCTGGAAACCCCCGCGGTCCCGGGACCGCTGGTCGGCACGCTGTCCGGCGGTGTTCCGGACTTCGGAAAAACCTTCGACGGTACGTCCATGGGCGTCGAAATCGAGCTCTCCGGCGTGAGCACGTCCCTGGATCGCGGCTCGACACGCGCGTTCGGTTACGTCGCGTCCACCGGCGACACCCCGCTCGTGATGATCACCAAGGACATGTCGACCGGTGATCATCCCAGCCGGTCGAACTGGAAGACGCACACTCTCGAGCTGGTCACCTACCCGGTCGAGGTCTCCTCCGCCGACGGCGTCCAGCTGCGCAAACAGGCCGTGCTGACCCTGCTCGACCACCTGGACACCCACCTCGCCACCGGCGGCGGCCCCCTCACGTCGGCGGACCTCGGCAACGGCCTGCAGCTGGTGGTGACCAACAAGAACCACGAGATCACCTCCGGTTCGCTCGACACCGACCGGCCCGGCACCAAGATCGCCATGCCGGTGTCGATGCAGCAGGTCACCGTCGGCATCCGGGCCTCCGACGTCACCACCTCGGACGACCCGGTCGCCGTCGCCGTCCGCCAGGCGCCCTGGTACGACGACAGCCACACCGGCACCGCGCAGTCGATGCTGGCCACCGCCCCGCCCCCGGCCGGCGTCGACGTGGAGCAGGTCACCGGCGCCTACACGTATGTCATGTCGGTGATCGGGTTCGTCGCCCAGCTGGTCAACGACAACAAGATGTCGATCGGCGACTACTACCCGGCCGACAGCACCAGCACCTCGCTGACCGACCCGAAGATCAAGAACGCCTGGGCGGTGCTGCCCCGCACCAAGCCGATCAAAATGGTGCACTGGCTGCCGGCCGCCGAGAAGGCCGCGACGCTCAAGCTGATCCGCGAGACGCCGCCACCGGCCGACGCCAACGCCGAGGCGTGGCGGGCCGCGCGCGCCTACATCGTGAGCCAGCAGGGCGACGTCGCCGGGCACGGCATCGACGACGCCATCATCGGCGGGGAGCCGGCGGTGCTGTTCGAGCACCGCACGATCACTCCCGACGTCGCGGCGTTCGTGCCGTCCCGGCCGGAGCAAGTGGTCGTGATCACCGACCTGGCCTCGACCTTCGGCGACAACCGCAAGACAGCGGTCGCCCGTGCCGGCACAGAGGTGTCGAGCCCGCAGAACGCGACGGACTTCGCCAACTGGATGCGCACGAAGGTCTCCGAGGCCCGGGCCAGGACGGCCTCCGACGCCGCGCTGATCGCGCAGAGCGCCGTCAACCAGAAGATGACCTGGCTGGCCGAGAACCGCCCGCAGACCTGGCAGGCCATGCTCGCCGAGCTGGCACCCACCACCCGCCCCGCGCCGGCACCGACCGCCGGACCACGGACCGCAGGTCAGCGCCCCGACATCGTCGCGACACCGGTCACCGCGGACGAGATCGCCACCCTGCGCGACACCACCGCCCCGCGCACCGCGAACACCACGTCTTTCGACGTCGTGGAGCTGACACCGACCCGCACCGGCGTGCCGGACCTGGTCGCTTCGTCGTATCGCGAAGCCGGCCTCCCCGTCCCGGAGACCAGCCGCCCGGTGATCAACCTCGGCCGCGTCGACGGCCCCGTCGCCTACGACCACCGCCTGCTGAGCACCGACAACGGCCGGACCGTGCAGGACTTCACCGTCCGCGTGCACCTCGACCCCCGCGACACCACCGCGACCGCGCAGCTCGACCAGACACGGCAGCGCGCGATCGACGCCGTCAACGCCGCCTACAACCAGGGCTTCCAGATCGGCGACGACCAGTTCCACGTCACCGTCGAATTCACCGACGACGCAGGCAGCGCCCACACCTCGATCGCCCTGCACGGCGACACCACCCCGGCCACCACGCAGACCGTGTGGACCACCGCCAGCAGCGACCTCGACCTCGCCCACGAGATCGGCCACTACCTCGGCCTCGCCGACGAGAACATCGACAACATCCGCGTCTTCAACCGCGACGACACCGCCCGGCACGCCACCGACGACTCCCTCATGGCGACCACCGCGGCGAGCGACGACCCGCAGATCCTGCAACGCCACCTGGACCGGATCGCCGCCGCCGAAGAGGGCGCGATCGGCACCACCAGTACTCCGGACGGCACGATGGGCACCCGGCCCGCGCCGGTGCCGCACACCAACCCGGCGTTCGCGCAGCTCACCGCGACCCCGGCGACCCCGGTGACCCGCGCCGGCTACCTCGCCGCCGTGGACCGCAGCCTCGACGAGGCGCGGCCGCTGGCGTTCGTGGTCAACGCCGCCCTGCCGGTCACGGACCTCGACGACGTCCCCGCCATGATCGAACAGGTGCTGGCCGGCCAGCAGGGCTTCGCCGACCGGGTCGCGTTCGTCTTCGACGTCAACGTCAGGGCCAGCGGCGCGCGGGCCAAGCGGGAGGCGAAAGCCGAGGTCGAGGCCGCCATCGCCACGCTGCTCGCCGACCCGCGGATCCGGGACCTGCCCCAGCCGGTCGCGTTCGTGGCGTCGGTCTTCGGCACCGCGAAGTTCCCGGCCGGCACGATGCGCAACGACGCGCTGCACAGCCCGGCGACCCGCGCCCTGCTCGCCGCCTACCACGAGGACGGGCACCACCCCTACGTCTCGGTACAGGACTTCGACCTCAGCAGCCGGCTCGTGTCGCCGACCGGGCCGCACGTCTTCAACCACTTCGACGACCTGCTCGCACCGCTGGACGCCCCGGCCGACCCGGACACGATGGACACCGGCGAGCCGGAGCCGCCGGAGCCGCCGTTCCGGCCGCTGATGTTCGCCGGCGGCTACCGTCCCGACGACCTCGCCGCCCAGATCACCGCGGCCGGTGCCCAGCCGAACCCCGCCGCGGACCTCGGCGCCCTGGGCCAGCCGGCCCACGTCACCCGGGTGTCCGGCAAGATTCACGCCGACATGGCCGCCCGGGACGCGCAGGCCAAGGTGCATCCGCTGCTGCCCTACTCGCCGGAGCCGAACCTGTTCGTCGACGGTCTGGTCGTGATGGCCGACCCCGGGCTGAGTTTCGGCCCGAACGGCGCCGAGTTCGACCAGCTGGCGAAGGAGCTGAACACGTTCGCCGCCGGCGAGCTGGAGGAACGTGCCACCGGCCGGCACGACGAAGCCCCCGCCGACGAGCAGGTCCCGCCGAGCACCGCGCCGACCGACGTCGAGGACGTCATCCTGCCGCAGGACAAGGCCGAGATCCTGGCGTCGGTGGCGGTGCACGCGGGCAACTACACGCTGCCCGGCCGCGGACCCGCGTTCGTGGTCGACTTCGCCGGCGGCGCGGTCAGCACCGACCTGCTCCGGCTCGCCCGCGGCGTGCTCAAGAACGGCCGGCTGCCGCAGGACCACGCTCCCGGGGCCGCCCCGATCGACCGGTTCTTCGACGGCAAGGACGAGAAGGCCGGCGTCAGTTTCAAGGCCGTCGCGGACACCGCGGGCACCGGGGACTACCAGACCTCGGAACCGCTGCGCCCGTTCCGCCCGGGCGGCACCCGTCCCGGCGTGGCCGCGGACGACCGGGCCAACCTGGGCGACGACCCGGTGAACACGCCCAGCCGGGCGCTCGCGCAGCCGATGGCCGGGCCGTTCGCCGGCATCACCTACGGCATCGCCGAGGAACACCGGATCCGGGCCGCGTACGAGTCGATCGCCGGGCGCCCTGCCGCGCAGGACCAGCGCTGGTGGCGCTACGTCGAGAACGAGGTCGTCGGCTTCGTCCGCGACGACGTCACACCCCCGCCGGCCCACTCGCTCTACCACGCGGTGACCGACGGATCCGACGCGGCCGCGAAGGCGCTGCGCGACAACGCTCTCGGCGCGTTCGCCCACGGGCCGGCCCGGCCCCAGGTCACCGCGAACGCCGCGGCGGACGGCACCGGTTTGCCGCACCTGGCACACGCCCTGGGCGGCGACGGCTACGGCGCGCACGGGCACGCCCCGCGCTACCTGGCCACCGCCCTGGGCCGCCCGATCGAGGTCCGGCACGTCCGGGACGGCTCCCTGACCGGTGACATGGAGACGTTCACCCCGTTCGGGCCGGCCACCGGCGCGCTGCCGATCGTGGTGCACCGGCACGAGTCCGGCTGGTTCAGCACCACCGCGATCGCGCCGGGGCCGCTGCTCGCCGCGGAGTCCGACGTCGCCGAGCTGGCGGACCGGCTGGAACGCTCGACCGCGATCTCCAAGCGGGGCCGCGACCAGCGCAGCGCCAGCCCGGAGACCGGGCCGCCGGCCAAGCGCCACGAGCCGGCCGACGTGGAGATGGAACTGGTCAGCGGCCCGGCCGCCACCGGCGACGCCCAGTACACGGCGATCCGCGACCTGCTCGGCGACCAGCGGCAGATGCCGGACATCACCGTGCTGATCGACGAAGCGCTCAACTTCGGCCACCAGACCGCCGGTCTCACCCTGATCGAATCGCTGCGCAAGCTCGGCCACCACCGGACCATCGACGTGGTCGCGTCGCCGAACGTCTGGGCCAAACTCGACACGCTGCTGCCGCTGGGCACACCCGGGGTCAACCGGATCATCGAGGCCAAGTTCGACCCGGACCACCCCTACGTCGACAGGCGCCAGAACCAGCACCGGCTGGTGCTGGTCGGGGCCGCGGACACCCTCGACGCGGCCAGTGGCAAGGCGTTCCTCGACTACCTGGGCGCCGACCGGGCCATCGTGTTCAAGCCGTACGCCTGGCA
The DNA here is from genome assembly GCF_016862315.1 of Actinoplanes palleronii. Lineage (GTDB taxonomy): Bacteria > Actinomycetota > Actinomycetes > Mycobacteriales > Micromonosporaceae > Actinoplanes > Actinoplanes palleronii. Next base: position 17,596 of record NZ_BOMS01000090.1, read on the forward strand.
GAGCACCCACCGGCTGGCGTTCAGCCGGACCGGGCCGAGCGACGACGTCACCACGGTCGACCTGGACACGGTCATCTCCCCCGACGCGATCTACACCACCGACGTGCCGGTGCCGGACGCGACCACCGCCGAGGCGACGATCCGCGCCGCCATCGGTACCGGCCCCCGCGCCGACGGGCTGGTCACGATCGCCAAGGCCGCCCTGGCCGACGAGATCGACGTGATGCCGGTCTACGGCCTGCACCGCCTCGACGACGAGCTGCGCCCCGCCGCCGGCCTGACCCTGGCCCACGGCGTGCACGCCGCCGCCCTCGACCGCCCCGCCGTGATCCTGGAGATCAGCGACTCCCGCGTCGACTACGCCCCGGCCACCGACAACCCGTCCTGGCTCACCACGGTCGACCTGAACGCCGGCGAGCAGGTCGACCTGACCGGTCTCGGTGCTGGCGACGTCGTGGTGGTCCGCACCGGTGGTCTGCCCCAGGACGTGTTCCGCACCGCCTACCAGCTCGGGTCGCTGCCCGCGGTCCTGGAGGGCGCGAACACCGCCAACCTGGTCCAGCTGATCAACCGGCCGTACTTCTCGCCCCGGCCCACCACCAGCGCCGAAGCCACCCGCTTCCCGCACTCCGGCGACCCCGATGCCGACGCGGCACCGATCAGCACGCTCGGCGACGTGACCGAGGCGATCCAGGCCGGCACCGACTGGTCGGTGGAGGTGAAGGAGGACCAGACCGGCCCGTTCGGCACGATCGGCCGGATCACCACCGCCACCAGCGTGCTCACGAGCCGGCTGCAGGCGATGACCGCCGACCCGCGTGAGGCCCACCTGACCCAGGAGGACTTCGAGCGACTGCGCGACGCCCTGCCCGGCAGCATCAAGATCGACGCCCCGCAGATCCTCGGTTACACCGCCGTGGTCGCGGACGCCGTCGCGCACAAGAAGAACGACTACCGGCAGTTCGAGGCCGGCGAACTGCGCCGGATCCCGATCACCCCGGCGATGATCCAGCAGCTGCAGGCGCGGTTGGACACCGAGCGCGCCACGGCCGTGCGCGAGGCGACCACGAAGTACCAGGACCACTCGAACGTCCCCGATGACGCGGCCGTCGCGACGATCGCCACCGCGATCACCGACCTGCGCAACCCGGACAGCGCCCTCAAGCAGTACTTCGACCGGGTCGCCACGGCCGCCCGCGACCCGCAGCGCGACCAGGTCCTGCAAGGCCTGTCGCACTTCGCGGTGAACCAGCTCGGCATCACCGCGCCGCTCGGCAGCCAGCCCGCCGTGTCCTCGCACACCGAGGCCGAGGACCGGCTGCGCGACACCGACTATCCGTTCCTGCTCGACGTCAACCCGCTGCGCGAGCAGGGCGGCGACCTGTCCACGAACTGCTACGTCGCCGCGATCGCCACCGACATGTCCCTGGCCACCGGCGGCATCGACCGCTTCCAGGCCGGCGGCGCGGTGGCCAGCCCGAGCCAATACCTGGCCAACTACGCCGGACGGCCACTGGACACCGTGCGCGACCTCGACCAGGTCCGCGACATCCTCACCGCGGCGGGCCCCGGCGCGCGCGGCATCATCACCGTGCAGCGCATGGACGGAACCGGACACGCGTTCAACGTGGTCCACGACCACAACGGCGTCGTCTTCCTCGACGGCCAGTCCGGCCACTTCGCCACGCTGGACCCCTCGTACGCTCGGATCAGCCTCGTCTCCACCGGCGACCAGGAGTTTCCCTCGGCCGGCCTGGAAACCCCCGCGATCCCGGCGCCGCTGGTTTCCGGCGGCGTTCCCGACTTCGGAAAAACCTTCGACGGTACGTCCATGGGCGTCGAGATCGAGCTCTCCGGCGTGAGCAGCGCCCTGGAGAGCGGCTCGGCACGCGCGTTCGGCTACGTCGCGTCGACCGACGACGGCACCCCGCTCGTCATGATCACCAAGGACATGTCCACCGGTACGGTCCCCGGGCGGCCGAAGTGGACGACACACACCCTGGAGCTGGTCACCTACCCGGTCGAGGTCTCCTCCGACGCGGGGGTCGAGCTGCGCAAACAGGCCGTGCTGACCCTGCTCGACCACCTGGACACCCACCTCACCGCCGGCGGCGGCGCCCTGACCTCCACGGACCTCGGCAACAACCTGCAGCTCGTGGTGACCAACAAGAACCACGAGATCACCTCGGACCGGCCGGGCACGAAGATCTCCATGCCGGTGTCCATGCAGCAGGTCACCGTCGGCATCCGGGCCTCCGACGTCACCACCTCGGACGACCCGGTCGCCGTCGCCGTCCGCACCGCACCCTGGTACGACACGACCCACCTCGACCGGGCCGGCCGGGAGCTGACAACGGCGGCCCCCGGTCTCGACGTGGCCCAGGTGGCCGGCGCGTACACCTACGTGATGTCCGTCGTCGGCTTCGTCGCCAAACTCGCCGACGACTACGGCGTGCCGCTCGGCGACTACGTGCCGCCCGGCGGCGCGCGCACCCACCTGACCGACCCCAAGGTGAAGAACGCCTGGGCGGTGCTGCCCCGCACCAAACCGATCAACGTGGTCAGCTGGCTGTCCGGCCCGGAACGGATCGCGGCCCTCAAGCTGATCCGCGAGACGCCCCCGCCGGCCGCCAACGCCGAGGCGTGGAAGGCCGCTCGCGCCTACATCGTGAGCCAGCAGGGTGACGTCGCCGGGCACGGCATCGACGACGCCATGATCGACAACGGTCACGCGGTGCTGTTCGAGCACCGCACGGTCACCCCGGACGTGGCGGCGTTCGTACCGTCGCGGCCCCTGCCCACGGTCGTGATCACCGACCCGGCCGCGGCGTTCGGCGACAACCGGCGGGCCGCGGTCCAGCGCGCCACCGCCGAGGTGTCCAGCCCGGCGAACGCGACGGCCTTCGCCGACGTGATGCGCACGAAGGTCTCCGAGGCCCGGGCCAAGACGGCCTCCGACGCCGCGCTGATCGCGCAGAGCACCGCCAACCAGAAGATGCAGTGGCTGGCCGAGAACCGCCCGCAGACCTGGCAGGCCATGCTCGCCGAGCTGGCCCCGCAGACCCGCCCGGCGCCGGCCTCTACCACCACCGGCCCTCGCACCGCAGGTCAGCGCCCGGAGACTGTCGCGACACCCGTCTCCGCCGACGAGATCGCCACCCTGCGCGACACCACCGCCCCGCGCACCGCGAACACCACCTCCTTCGACGTGGTCGAGCTGACCCCGACCCGCACCGGCGTCCCCGACCTGGTTGCCGACTCCTACCGCGAAGCCGGCCTCCCGGTCCCGGAAACCAGCCGCCCGGTGATCAATCTCGGCCGCATCGACGGCCCGGTCGCCTACGACCACCGCCTGCTGAGCACCGACGACGGCCGCACCGTGCAGGACTTCACCGTCCGCGTGCACCTCGACCCCCGCGACACCACCGCGACCGCGCAGCTCGACCAGACACGGCAGCGCGCGATCGACGCCGTCAACGCCGCCTACAACCAGGGCTTCCAGATCGGCGACGACCAGTTCCACGTCACCGTCGAATTCACCGACGACGCAGGCAGCGCCCACACCTCGATCGCCCTGCACGGCGACACCACCCCGGCCACCACGCAGACCGTGTGGACCACCGCCAGCAGCGACCTCGACCTCGCCCACGAGATCGGCCACTACCTCGGCCTCGCCGACGAGAACATCGACAACATCCGCGTCTTCAACCGCGACGACACCGCCCGCCACGCCACCGACGACTCCCTCATGGCCACCACCACGGCGAGCGACGACCCGCAGATCCTGCAACGCCACCTCGACCGGATCGCCGCCGCCGAAGAAGGCGCGATCGGCACCACCAGCACCCCGGACGGCACCCTCGGCACCCGGCCGGCACCGCGCCCGCACACCAACAACGCGGCCTTCGCCCAGCTCACCGCGACCCCGGCGACCCCGGTGACCCGCACCGGCTACCTCGCCGCCGTGGACCGCAGCCTCGACGAGGCGCGGCCGCTGGCGTTCGTCGTCAACGCCATCCTGCCGGCCTCGGACATCGGCCAGATCCCCGCCATGATCCAACAGGTGCTGGCCGGGCAGCAGGGCTTCGCCGACCGGGTCGGCTTCGTCTTCAACCTCAACGTCAAGGCCACCGACCCGGACGCCAGGCGGGCGGCGTTCACCGCGACCGAGAACGCCATCACCGCGCTGCGCAACAACCCGCGGATCCGGGACCTGCCCCAGCCGGTCGCGTTCGTGGCGTCGACGTTCGGCACCAAGGATTTCGAGCCCGGCAAGATGCGCAACCTCATCCTGCAGCACCCGGCGACCCGCACCCTGCTCGCCGCCTACCACCGCGACGGGCACCACCCGTACGTCGCGGTCCAGGACTTCGACCTCAGCAGCCGGCTCGTGTCACCGACCGGGCCGCACGTCTTCAACCACTTCGAGAACCTGCTGGCGCCGTTGAACGCCTCGGACACACCGGCCACACCGGCCACACCGGCCGACCCCGACGCGATGGACACCGGCGACCCGGAGACGCCAGAAACGCCAGAGACGCCGGAAACACCGGAGCCGCCGTTCCGGCCGCTGATGTTCGCCGGCGGTTACCGCCCCGACGACCTCGCCGCCCAGATCACCGCGGCCGGCACCCAGCCGAACCCGAACCCGAACCTCGTCCAACTGGGCCAGCCGGGCCGCGTCACCCAGGTGTCCAACAAGATCCGCGCCGATATGGCCGCCCGGGACGGGCAGGCCAAGGTGCACCCGCTGCTGCCGTATTCGCCGGAGCCCAACCTGTTCGTGGACGGCCTCGTCGTGATGGCCGACCCCACGTTGAGCTTCGGCCTGAAGGGCGCCGAGTTCACCAACCTGGCCAAGGAGCTCAACACGTTCGCCGCCGGCGAGCTGGCGGAACGCTTCACCGGCAGCTACCAGGCTGCCCCCGCCACCACGGCGGTGCCGCCGAGCACCACACCGACCGACGTCGAGGACGCCTTCGCCACGCAGGACAGGACGGAGATCCTCGCGTCGGTGGCGGTCCACGCCGGCAACTACACGCTGCCCGGCCGGGGACCCGCGTTCGTGGTCGACTTCGCCGGCGGCGCGGTCAGCACCGACCTGCTCCGGCTCGCCCGCGGCGTGCTGGAGACCGGCAAGCTGCCGCAGGACCACGCCCCCGCACACCACCCGGGCACCCGGTTCTACGAGTCCAAGCCCTCGAGGAAGGGCACCAGTTTCAAGGACGTGGCGGGCACCGCGGGTACCGGCGACTACCAGACATCCGAGCCGCTGCGCCCGACCCGTCGCGGCGTCACACGTCCCGACGTGGCACCGGATTACCAGGCCCACCTCGGCAACCAACCGGTGAACACGCCCAGCCAGGCGATCGCGCAACCGATGGACGGCACGTTCGCCGGCATCACCTACGGCATCGCCGAGGAACATCGGGTCCGGGCCGCCTACGAGTCGATCGCCGGGCGCCCGGACGCGCACGACCAGCGTTGGTGGCGCTACGTCGAGAACGAGGTCATCGGCTTCGTCCGCGACGACAACACGCCGCCGCCGGCCCACTCGCTCTACCACGCGGTCACCAGCGGATCCGGCATGGACCCGAAGGCGCTGCGCGACAGAACCCTCGCCGCGTTCGGCGACCCGGCGTTCCGGACGGCCGTCACCGCGAACGCCGTAGCGGCCGGCACCAGCCCGCAACACCTGGCCAACGCCCTGGCCGGCACCGGCTACGGCGCGAACGGCCACGCCGCGCGTTTCCTGGCCACCGCGCTGGGCCGCCCGATCGAGGTCCGGCACGTCCGGGACGGCTCGCTGATCAATCGCACCGAGACGTTCGCACCGTTCGGGGCGGCCACCGGCCGACCGGCGATCGTGGTGCACCGGCAGAAATCCGGCTGGTTCAGCACCACCGCGATCGCGCCGGGGCCGCTGCTCGCCGCCGAGTCCGACGTCGCCGAGCTGGCGGACCGGCTGGAACGCTCGACCGCGATCTCCAAACGGACCCGGGACCAGCGCAGCCCCAGCCCGGAGACCGAGGCACGGCCGGCCAAGCGCCGCGAACCGGCCGACGCGGAGATGGAACTGGTCAGCGGCCCGGCCGCCACCGGCGACGCCCAGTACACGGCGATCCGCGACCTGCTCGGCGACCCGCAGCAGCTGCCGGGCGTGACCGTGCTGATCGACGAGGCGCTCAACTTCGGTCACCAGACCGCGGGCGTCACGCTGATCGAGTCGCTGCGCAAGCTCGGCTACGACCGCGACATCACCGTGGTCGCCTCGCCGAACGTCTGGGCCAAGCTCGACACCCTGCTGCCGGCCGACATGGACGGCATCAACCGGGTCACCCAGGCCAAGTTCGACCCGGAGCGGACCTACACCGACGCACGCCAGAACCAGAACCGCCTGGTGCTCATCGGTGCGGCGGACACCCTCGACGAGGACGGCGGCGAGAACCTCCTCGACTATCTGGGCGCCGACCAGGCCATCGTGTTCAAGCCGTACGCCTGGCAGAGCACCCACCGGCTGGCGTTCAGCCGTACCGGGCCGGGCGAGGACGTCACCACGGTCGACCTGGACGAGGTCATCTCCGCGGACGCGATCTTCAACACCGACGTGCCGGCCCCGGACGCGGCCACCGTCGAGGCGACGATCCACGCCGCCCTCGATCCGAGCCCGCGCGCCGACGGCCTGGTCACGATCGCCAAGGCCGCCCTGGCCGACGAGATCGACGTGATGCCGGTCTACGGCCTGCACCGCCTCGACGACGAGCTGCGCCCCAGCGCCGGGCAGACCCTGGCCCACGGCGTGCACGAGGCCGCCCTCGGTCGTCCCGCCGTGATCCTGGAGATCAGCGACTCCCGCGTCGACTACGCCCCGGCCACCGACAACCCGCCGTGGCTCACCACCGTCGACCTGAACGCCGGCGAACAGGTCGACCTGACCGGCCTGAGCGCCGGCGACGTCGTGGTGGTCCGCACCGGTGGTCTGCCCCAGGACGTCTTCCGCACCGTCTACCAGCTCGGCTCGCTGCCCGCGGTCCTCGAAGGCGCGAACACCGCCAACCTGGTCCAGCTCATCAACCGGCCGTACTTCTCGCCCCGGCCCACCACCAGCGCCGAAGCCACCCGCTTCCCCCGGTCCGGCGACCCCGCCGCCGATGCCGCGCCGATCAGCACGCTCGGCGACGTCACCACCGCGATCCAGGCCGGCACCGACTGGTCGGTGGCGGTGAAGGAGGACGAGGACGACGGCCCGTTCGGCGCGATCGGCCGGATCGCCACCGCCACCAGCGTCCTCAAGAGCCGGGCGCGGGTGATCACCGACCCGGCCGAGGCCCACCTGACCCAGGAGGACTTCGATCGGCTGCGCCGGGCGCTGCCGGACAGCATCGAGGACGACGCCCCGCAGATCCTCGGCGACACCGCCGTGGTGGCGGCCGCTCTCGCGCACCAGCCCGCCGACGGTACGCAGTTCATGGCCGGCCAACGGCGCCGCATTCCTCTCGACCAGCAGATGATCGAGCAGTGGCAGGCCCTGCTGGACAACCGGCGCGCCGCGATGGTGGCCGAGGCGAGCGAAAAATACCGGGACCACTCAAACGCACCCAGCGACACCGCCATCACTACGATCGCCACCGCCATCACCGACCTGCGCAACCCGGACAGCGCGCTCAAGCAGTACTTCGACCGGGTCGCCACGGCCGCCCACGACCCGCAGCGTGACCAGGTCCTGCAAGGCCTGTCGCACTTCGCGGCGAGCCGGCCCGGCGCCACCCTCGGCAGCCAGAACGCCGCCCCGGCGCACACCGACGACCAGGACCGGCTGCGCGACACCGACTATCCGTTCCTGCTCGACGTCAACCCGCTGCGCGAGCAGGGCGGCGACCTGTCCACGAACTGCTACGTCGCCGCGATCGCCACCGACATGTCCCTGGCCACCGGCGGCATCGACCGCTTCCAGGCCGGCGGCGCGGTGGCCAGCCCGAGCCAATACCTGTCGAACTACGCCGGACGGCCGCTCGACACCGTGCGCGACCTCGACCAGGTCCGCGACATCCTCACCACCGCCGGACCGGGCGCCCGCGGCATCGTCACGGTCCAGCGCCACGACGGCAGCGGCCACGCGTTCAACGTGGTCCACGACCACAACGGCGTCGTCTTCCTCGACGGCCAGGCGGGGCACTTCGCGACGCTCGACCCCTCGTACGCTCGGATCAGCCTCGTCTCCACCGGCGACCAGAAGTTTCCCGCGGCCGGCCTTGATGTGCCGGCAACGCCGGCGCCGCTGACGGAACTGGTGTCCGGCGGCGTCCCGGACTTCGGAAAAACCTTCGAGGGTACGTCGGTGGGCGTCGAGATCGAGCTCTCCGGCGTGAGCACCGCCCTGGACGGCGGCTCGGCACGGGCGTTCGCCTACGTCGCGTCCAGCGACGGCACCCCGCTCGTGATGATCACCAAGGACATGTCGACCGGTGACCATCCCAGCCGGAAGAACTGGAAGACGCACACCCTGGAGCTGGTCACCTACCCGGTCGAGGTGGCCGCCGAGGCCGGCGTGGAGCTGCGCAAACAGGCCGTGCTGACCCTGCTCGACCACTTGGAGACCCACCTCGCCACCGGCGGCAGCCGCCCGCTGACCTCGACCGGCCTCGGCAACGGCCTGCAGCTGGTGGTGACCAACAAGAACCACGAGATCGGCTCCGGCGCGGCGGACGGCGAACCGGCGTCCACGAAGATCGCCATGCCGGTGACCATGCAGCAGGTCACCGTCGGCATCCGGGCCACCGACGTCGCCACCTCCGCGGAGCCGGCGGCCGCCGCCGTCCGCAACGCACCCTGGTACAACAAGGACCACGCCACGTGGGCCCGTGACGAGCTGCACACCGCGGCCCCCGGCCTCGACGTGGACCGGGTCGCCGGCGCCTACACCTACGTGATGTCGGTCATCGACTTCGTCGCCAAGCAGGTCGACGACCACAGCATCGCGATCGGCGACTACGTGCCGGCCGGCGGCCCCAGCATCACGACGCTGACCGACCCGAAGGTCAAGAACGCCTGGGTGGTGCTGCCCCGCACCAAGCCGATCACCATGGTCGGTTTGCTGCCCGACCCGGAACGGATCGAGGCCCTCAGACTGATCCGCGAGACACCCCCGCCCACGGTCAACCCGGCAGCATGGCAGGCCGCGCGCGCCTACATCGTGACCCAGAAGAACGACATCGCCGGCCACGGCATCGACGACGCCGTCATCGGCGGGGAGTCGGCGGTGCTGTTCGAACACCGCACGATCACCTCGGACGTCGCGACCTACGTGCCGTCCCGGCCGGAGCAGGTGGTCGTGATCGCCGACCCGGCCGCGACGTTCGGCGACAACCGGCGGGAGGCGGTGGCCCGCGCCGGGCGAGAGGTGTCGAGCCCGGCGAACGCGACGGACTTCGCCGACTGGATGCGCACCCAGGTCGCCGAGCACCGGGTCAACGCACCCGCGGACAAGCTGATCGCCCAGAGCGCCGTCAACCAGAAGATGACCTGGCTGGCCGCCCACCGCCCGCAGATCTGGCAGGCCATGCTCACCGAGCTGACCCCCACCACCGCACCGGCGACCATCCCGCAGGACGAGCCGGCGGCCCCGCTCGCCTCACCACCGGCCCTCGCCGCGACCGATGTACCCGTCGCTGAGACCGATGCACCCGTCGCCGCGACCGACGCACCCGTCGCTGAGACCGATGCACCCGTCGCCGCGACCGACGCTCCCGTCCTCGAGCGGGACGCGCCTGTCATCGAGCGAGAACAGCACGTCGCGCCGGCCGAGCCGGAGGCGCCGCTCGCACCGCCCGCTGAGCCGGAACAGCCGGAACCGCCGGCCGAGCCGCCCGCGGAACCGGAGCCGCTGGTTCCGCCGGTCGCGCCGGAACCCGAACCGCAGGAGCCGCCGGTGCCCCCGGCCGCGCCGGAACCGGAACCGCAGGATCCGCCTGCCGACGACGAGATCGTCGCGCCTGCCGCGCCGGTCGCCGACGACGCCCCGCCGCCCAGCGAGGCCGACACGCTGCGCGCCGCACTGCCCGGATATCTCACCCGCAACGAGTCGCTCGGCATGGCCGAGCAGATCCGGGCCACCCAGGACGCCGACATCGCCGCCCAGGTGCGCGCGCTCGCACCGACCATCACCGCGGCCACCCTGGCCGAGCTGCGCGACGACGTGCGCAACGGTCTCGGACAGTTCGTCGGCGCGCCGCGGCCCTACCCGACCATGGTCAACGGCCGGCCGGCCGAGCTGCGGGTCACCGCCACGCTGGACTTCACCGGGCTGACCCTCGACCCGCCGGCCCCCGGCGACGAGGACACCGAGCGCACCCTGGCCGGCGAGACCCGGGCCGCCTACACGAACCGCATCAAGGTCGCCCAGGACCACCACATCGAGGGCCGGGTCGGCATCGGGGTCATGCCGCCTGCCGTGTTCGGTGCCGGCCTCTCCGTGCCGACCGCGCCGAACACCAGCCAGTCCAACACCCAGACCGCCGCCTTCCGCACCACCACCGAGGTGGTCGCCGGCGGGCAGACGAAGATCACCGTGCCGGTCACCCTGACGGCCACCCTGGTGGACGCGGACGGCCGGATCATCGGGACCGGCCCAGTCACCGCCGACGGGTCGGTCGGGCTGAGCGTGGCGACCGCGCTCACCGAGCCGCCCGCCCTGCCGGCGCGCGCCGACGACGCACCGGACCTGGCCGGCGAGCCGCCGAAACGGTTCGGCGTCGAGCAGGCCACCGCCCGGACCGCAGCCGCCGACGGCACCTACTTCGAGCAGGTCGAGACGCTGCTCGGCGAGCTGGGTCTCGGCGACGTGACCCGGATCGGCGCGCCCGGCCGTACCGTGCTGCAGCAGATGTTCAGCGACACCGGGCTGGCCGGCAACCTGAGCCGGTCGGTCGCCTACGACACCACCGATCCGCACAAGGGCTGGGTGACCTCCGACCCGCTGCTGCGGGCGCCGAAGGGCTGGCGACGGTTGTTCCCGGGCAAGGACCGGGCGATCCAATACCGTACGGTCGCCCGGCAGGTCCAGGTGGTCGACGAGATCGACGAGGCCGAACACCACGACGACTCGCGGATGGACGTCACCGGCACGGCAGGCACCTCGGCCGAGCGGCAGTGGGGCGGCTACGTGATGGCCGGTGTCGGAGCCGACGCGGCGCCGATCGCGTTCGTGGTCGGGCCGAAGGTCGGCGTGACCCGGCGCGGCGCGCACAAGCAGGAGATCGCCGAGCGGGTGTCCACCACCAAGCGGGTCACCGCCAAGGGCCCCGCGGTGCGCTACCAGACCGTCTACGAGCTGCAGGTCCGCGTGATCGGGCACCCGCCGCGGTTCCTGGCCGGCCGGCTCGACGCGCTGCAGTGGACCACCCGGGACCGGGCACACCACACCCCGCTCTACCCGGACGACACCGGCTGGCAGGGCCGTACCGGCACGAACCGCACCCACTTCGGCCCGGCCCAGCTGGAGCAGGGCACCTCGTTCGGCGGCGCGATCGTCAACGACCTCAGCGGCGGCGACAAGGTGTACGACTCGCTGCTGCAGGTGCTGCGCAACGTACCCGGGAACAAGGGTCTGCGGGTCGACGAGGACACCTTCCTCAAGCAGTTCGGCGACCCGACGCTGGCCCGCGGCCTGACCGCGGGCGTGCAGGCGATCCTGTCCCGGGACTCGGCGGCGCGCACCAAGCTGTCCAACCGCCAGCTGCGCTACCTGCTAGACCGGATCGTCGGCCCGGGCCTGGAGCTCCCGCTGATCAAGCAGGGCAAGCTGCACGACTACACCACCGTCGTGACGGTCCGCGGCACCCTGGACGGTCTCTCCGACGGCGAGCTGGCCGACCGCGGCACGATCGAGACCGACGCCAAACGCAAGATCGTCGCCGGGGCCGGCGGCGGCAAGGACACCAGCACCACCCTCGACGTCGGCGTCGACGCGACGGTGATGGGCCCGGTCGGCACCGCGGGCGGCGCGCTGTTCGGCGGCCCGCGGGTGTCGCACACCTGGGTCAAGGGCAACGACATCGGCGTCGAACGGCGCGCCGCCGTCGACTCCCGCACTGGGCCGGCGCTGACCGAGGACGGCGACGTCGGCACCGTGCCGATGCGCGAGTTCGCTGGAACCCTGCAGGTCACCGCGCAGACCCGCTCGTCGGTACGGCTCAACGCGAACGCCCGGCGGCTGAGCCTCGGCACACCCGGCCGGCACCTGCCCGACGTGGTCGCGGCCGGTGGCACCGCGCCCACGACGTTCCCGCTGAAGCTGCGCTTCCTGGTGCCCGAGCACCGGGTGAGCACCACCGCGCCGCCGGCCGCGCCGGTGGTGGCACCGGCCAACCAGGCGCCGATCGTGGACCCGGCACCGCTCAACGAGATCACCGGCGGCTACCCGAACGACCTGGACGGCGCCCGGATCGAGTCGTTCGTCGGGCTGGAACACCTGCAGGAGGCGGTGCGCGAGACGCTCGTCGACGCCGCCCAGGACCCGATCTTCCGGTTCCCGGACGGCCGGATCTCCGCCGCGATCGGTGAGGTGCTCTCGCCGGAGCGGCTGACCGGGCACCCCGAGGTGTTCAGCAAGCCGGTCACGCTGGCGAACCTGACCCACTCGCGGCGGGCCGCGGACGCGATCGGCGACGCGAAGGTCCGGCTGCGCCCGACCAACCCCCGGATCCTGGCCCCCGCCGAATACGAGAAGGCCCGCCAGGGCCGCTCCGGCGGGACGAGCAGCCGGTCGCGGCACGGCTGGGCGGTCGACGCGAGCGTGTCGGCCGGCGCCTTCGCCGCGATCAGCGGGCCGGCCACCGACCGCGGCGACCACACCTCCGAGGGCAGCGCCCGGCTCGCCGCCTCGCTCACCCCGTGGCAGCGCACCTGGGGCAAGGTGACCGAGAAGGTGCTCGCCGGGCGCGCCAAGCTGCGCACCGACCCGGGCCCGCAGCGCCGGGTACTGGTGCAGGTCGACGTCGAGGCCGAGATCGTCGCGGAGGCCCGCCACGCCAGCAACCTCGACCTGTTCGGCCTCGGCCGGCCGACGACCGGCCGCGCGGGCCAGCAGTTCACCATGCCGGACGCGGTGCTGATCTGGCTGACCGAGGACCAGGTGCACCGGATGCGCGCCGCCGACCTCGCCCGCGACGGCGAGACCGCCGACCGGGCCCTGCGGCAGCAGCACCTCCAGGAGACCGAGGCCCAACAGCACGACGAACGCACGCAACGGCAACGCCAGCTCGCCGAGCACGCCACCCAGCTGGCCGCACTCGGTGCCGGCCCGGCCCGCGACGCGCTGCTGCAGCGGCAGGCCACCCAGGTCCAGGACCTGACCCAGCGACAGGTCCAGCGGCGGACCACGCTGCTCGCCCGCCAGCAGGGCGAGCAGGCGGCGGCCCAGCAGCACCACGCCGGCCGGGTCGCGGCGCTGGCCGGGCTCGCCCCGGCGGCCGTTCCGGTCACCCCGCCGGCCCGGCAGCTGCCACCGGTGGGGCTCACCGGGGCGGGCACCGTGTCGTACGGAATCGGCGGTGTCGCCTCGACGATCGACCTCAGTGACCAGATCGCACCGCTGCGCCGACGCCTCGCCACGGAGCTGGGTGAGCCGATCGCGAACGCGCTGCTGCCCGACTCCCCCGGCGCGCAGCCGCACGACAACGTCCGGGCGCTGCAGAGCTTCCTGGCCGACGCGCACCACCACGCCGGCAGCGCGGCCAACGGCGGGCAGAGCCTGCCGCTGCGCCTCGAAGGACGCTGGAAGGGGCACACCTACCACGCGACGCTGAGCGCGGCGTTCGTCACCGAGCCCACTTTCGACCGCATCGAGCACGTCGACGAGCTGTCGGTCACCGACCGGGCCACCTCGACGCTGGCGACCACCAACTCCCGGGGCCGCACCCTCGCCTCGGTGGCACTGACCGTGGTGGGCCAGGGCGCCGGCACCCACCAGCCGACCGGTGCCGAGCTGACCCAGACCACCGGCACCGGGCCGGGCACGATGGCCGGCGGTGGTGGCGTCCAGGCGTCCGCCGCGCTCGGTACCAAGAACACCAAGTCCACCGCGTCGATCACCCGTGATCAGAAGCAGTCGCTGAGCGTGTCCGGGCCGATCGCCACCTACCGTGGCAGCCTGCGGGTCGACCTGACCGTGACCGGCGCCGGCCTGCCCGCCGACGGCGTCGCGGTCAGCGACACCCGGGTCGTCGACGTGCACCAGCACCCCGGCGCCAGCCGGCCGGCCGGGCCGCTGGGCGTGGCCCACCGGGTCCGCCGGGTGCGACCGAACCGGCTCGGCGACGACAGCCGGCAACGGTGGCGCGACGCGGCCGGACACGACACGCTGCCCGAGCCGGGCCGGTTCGCGGTCGAGCACGTCTTCGCCGACCTGACCGTCCTGCACCGGGCCGCCGAGCAGGCGCTCGTCGCGTCCGGTGCGGCGATCGACGAGAACGTCCGGACCGCGATCCGCAACGGCATCACCACCTCGACGGTCAAGGCCGGCCTGGCGATCATGTCGGACGGCCGGTTCCTGCTGCCGCTGCCGGCGGCGCTGGGCCGCGACCTGATCCTCGACGCGCGGTTGTTGTCCGGGCCCCGGTTCGCCGGCGCGGACGCCGACATCGACCTCGAGGGCTCGGCCGGGACGCTGCGCAGCGACACGGTCGAGCGCACCGCCGGCCACCGGTTCGGCATCCGCACCCAGATGCCGATCATCGCCGGCGGCGTGAACCACCCGCACGGCGCGAAGGCGGTCGGCCCGGACGACCTGCAGGCGCGGCACCCGTTCGGCGCGGTGAACGACCGCAACCACCTGGAACAGCCGCTCTACGCGACCACACCGGACCGGATGCGCAAGGGCGTGGCGACCCGCCGCGACGACGGTGACCCGGTGGCGGACCTGCCGGTCGAGGACCAGGACACCGACGACCCGGTCACCCGCGGGCTGTCATATGGGGTCGCGTTCCGGTTCATCGCGCGCTCGCACTCCACCAGTGGCGGGCAGCCCCGGCACCAGGCCGGGATCGAGCTGACCGTGGACGACGCGGTGTCGGTGCGGATGGACGACGCGTCCGCCCTGGCCCGGACCGGGGAGGCGCTGCCGCCGGCGCTGCGGGAGGCCGCGATCGCCGTCGCCGAGCAGGGCACCGCCTGGACCGCCGCGATCC
Source organism: Actinoplanes palleronii (assembly GCF_016862315.1). Taxonomy (GTDB): domain Bacteria; phylum Actinomycetota; class Actinomycetes; order Mycobacteriales; family Micromonosporaceae; genus Actinoplanes; species Actinoplanes palleronii. The sequence goes on from NZ_BOMS01000090.1 coordinate 32,781, forward strand.
GGCGGCGGGCCGGGCTGGCCGCCCAGCCTGCGCCGGACCCGGTCGCGCTCGCCGAGGCCGACACCGCGATCACCACCGCCGAGACGGCGTGGTGGGACGCGCGCGCCACCCACGACCGCGAGCTGGCCGCGGTCCACACCCCACAACCCGCGCCACTGCCCCCGGCCGCCCCGCCAATCCCGCCGCCGGACGCACCGGTGGTCCTGCCCGTGGTCCTGCCGCCGGACGTGCCGGTGGTCCTGCCCGTGGTCCTGCCCGTGGTCCTGCCACCGGACGTGCCGGTGGTCCTGCCCCGGGCCGAGCCGCCGGTGCCGTCGGCGACGCCGCCGCTCGCGCCGCCCTTCGTGCCGGGAGCCCGGACGTTCGTGCCGAATTCCCTGGCGCCGGTGCCGGAGGAACCAGAAACCCCGGCGCCTGAGCCGATCACGCCTCCCATCCCGCCGCTTGAGGCGGTCGCGCCTGCCAGCACGCCGGAGATTCCAGAAATGCCGGAATCGCCGGAAACCGACCGCTGGGCGACCCCGGACGGCACGGTCGTGCGTACCGGCCCCGGCACCTACACCGCGAACGGCACCCCGCAACTCCCCGGCCCGGCAGCCACACCCGCACCGCCCCACCTCGCCCGGGTCTTCGACTCGTGGGACACGACCGGCGGCGGTCAGTTCACCCCCGACCACCCGCTCCTCTCCGCCGGTGACGAGATGTCCCGCGCGCTCGCCTACCTCGACGCCGGCACCCCCGTGCTCACCACCGGCACCGAAGAGCTCGACGTCTACGACACGGAAGCCGGCCCCGTGGTCCCGCTGACCTACCGCACCGACGGCCGGTGGATCTGGACCGACGCGGCCGCCTACTACCTGCGCACCTACGCTCTGAGCCCGGACGAACGACTGCTCGCCGACCTGCGAGCCCGCGACTATCACCACCCGCCGGTCGACCCGGCCGCCGCGCGGCGTGCGCTGGCCCAGCTGATCGGTGACCCCCAGGAGGACAGCCCATGACCTACGTGTTCGCCCCGTCCCCACCGGGCGCCCCCGCGTTCGGCGCACCCGGCGCACCGGTCCTCGACCTGGTCGGCCGTTCGTCGGTGCTCGACGACGCGGACCGGGCCGCGGTCACCGCCGTCGCCGCGCTCCCGGGCGCGATCGCACTCTGGCGCTCCTGGCAGCTCGACGGACCGACCCGCGTCTACGTGCTGGCCACCACCGGAAAACCCCCCGCGTTCCCGGCACACTGCTACACGCCCGGCGACGACCTTTCACCGTACGTCCGGGCAGCCCGCCGCTCGTCCGCGCTGCTCTGGACCGCCGCCGACGCCCCGCCGCTGCGCCTGGCCCAGGTTTTCGACGCCGACGGCGGTTTCGCCCCGGACCACGAACGACTCGACGGCCCCGGCCGTGACCACGTGCTCGCCTACCTGACCGCGGGCGCCGCCGTGCTCGGCACCACCGACCGCGGCACCGACGTCGTCGACCCGGAACGCGGCGCGGTCGTCCCGCTCGACCTGCGTACCGATGGGCGGTGGATCTGGCCCGACATGGTCACCTACTACCTGCGCGAGCACGGCCTGGCCCCGGAGCCGGACCTGCTCGCCGCCATCCGCGCGGCCGCCGCGCCACCGGCCGTCGACCCGGTCGGCGAGCACCGCGCGCTCGCCGCGCTGTTCCAGTCGGGCGCGCTGTCACCGGCCGGGAGCGCCTGATGCTGCTGATCGACCCGGAATGGTCCGACGCCACGGACGACGACGACACGCCGCCCGCGGAGGCGGTGCTCGGCGAGTGGGCCGAGGGCCCGGACGGCGCGCTCGGCCCGTTCCGCCCCAACCCGGACTACCGGCCGCGGTTCGAGAACTCGCCGGTCGACCCGCTCGACGCGGTGATCCGGCTGGCCATGCACGGTGACGCCGAACTCGACCAGGTGCTCACCATGCTCGGCGGCAGCCTGGTCGAGATGGCGTTCAACGGCGACGGCCGGCCGCTGCTCGCCCACTCCCCCGACGACCGGCTGTGCGTGCTGATCGCGTCCAGCCCGGCGCACCGGCGGCAGCTGTTCGCGCCGCAGTGGCGCGAGGTGACCCTCGCTGACCTGCTGGCGGCACTGCCCGACGACGCCGACGTGCTGGTCAACCCGGGCGGGCCGGCGTGGGTGCGGCTGGCCGGCGACTTCATTCGTACCGTCTCATGACCATCTTCGTGTCGGTGGCCGCCTACCGTGACCCGCAGCTGGTCCCGACCGTGCAGGACTGCCTGGCCAAGGCGGACCGGCCGGACGAGATCCGGGTCGTGGTGTGCTGGCAGCACCACGGCGACGAGGACGTGTCGGCGATCGCCGCCGACCCGCGTGTGCAGCTGATCGACCGGGATGCCCGGGACAGCCGCGGCGCCTGCTGGGCCCGCGCCCAGATCATGGCCGAGTACGCCGGCGAGGACTGGTTCTTCCAGGTCGACAGCCACACCCGGTTCGCGGCCGGCTGGGACTCCCGGCTGATCGAGCTGGCCGCCCGCACCGGCGCCGCCAAGCCGCTGATCACGTGTTATCCGCCCACCTACGACCCGACCGGCGACCAGCCGCCCGGCGACGTGCCGGCCGAACTGGTCATCGAGGGGTGGTCCGACGCCGGCCTGCCGATCATGGGGCAGCGCACCATCGAGGACTGGGAGAACCAGGACGGTACGGTGCCGGCCCGGTTCCTGGGCGCCTGCTTCCTGTTCGCGCCCGGCTCGTTCGCCCGCGAGGTCCTCTACGACCCGGCCATCTACTTCCAGGGCGAGGAGATCCTGCTGGCCGCGCGCGCCTACACCGCCGGGTACGACCTGTTCCACCCGGCCGAGGTGCTGGCCTGGCACTACTACCTCCGCCAGGACAGTCCGCGGCACTGGGACGACCACGCCGCCGACGGCACCGACGCGAGCTGGTACGAACTCGACCGGGCCAGCCACCGCCGGGTCCTCACCAAGCTGTACTTCCCGGAGGTCGGCCACCTGGCGATGGGCCGGCACCGCACGCTCGCCGCCTACCAGGAGTACGCCGGCGTCGACTTCGTCGCCCGCAAGTGGACACGACCCGCCACGGTCACGGGCGACCGTACGCCTCCAGCAGCCGCAACCACACCTCACTGACGGTCGGATACGCCGGCACCGCGTGCCACAGCCGGTCGATCGGCACCTCGCCCACGATCGCGATCGTCGCGGCGTGCAGCAGCTCGGCGACGTCCGGGCCGACGAACGTGACCCCGACGATCACCTTGCGCTGCTCGTCGACGACCATCCGCGCGTGGCCCCGATAGCCGTCCGCGTGCAGCTTGGCGCCGGCGACCGCACCGAGGTCGTAGTCCACCACGCGTACCGTCAGCCCGGCGCGTTGCGCGGCCGCCGCGGTCAGACCCACCGAGGCGACCTCCGGCTCGGTGAAGACCACCTGCGGCACCGCCCGCTCGTCGGCGGTGGCCGCGTGCTTGCCCCACGGCCCGTCCTCGACCTCCGCGCCACCGGCCCGCGCCACGATCACGTCACCGACCGCCCGAGCCTGGTACTTGCCCTGATGCGTCAGCAGCACCCGCCGGTTCACGTCACCGGCTGCGTAGAGCCAGTCGACGCCACGGACCCGCAGCGTCTCGTCCACCTCGAGCCAGTCCCCCGGCGTACGCCCGATCGTCTCCAGGCCCAGCTCGGCGGTGTTCGGCACCCGCCCGATCGCGACCAGCACCTCGTCGGCCTCGACCATCTCGCCGTCGGTCAGCGTGAGCCGCACCGCCCCGCCGTCCCGCTGCACGGCGGTGACCTCCGCGCCGAGCCGCACCGTCACTCCGGCCTCGCGCAGCGCCGCGGTCACCCGCTCCCCGGCGAACGGCTCGGCGGCGGGCAGGATCCCGTCGCGGGCCAGCACGGTGACCGCGCTGCCGAGCCCGCTGAACGCGGTCGCCATCTCACCGGCCACCACACCCCCGCCGATGATCGCCAGCCGGGCCGGCACCGTCGCGGCGGCCGCCGCCTCCCGGCTGGTCCACGGTGCCGCCTCGCGCAGCCCGGGCAGGTCCGGCAGCAGCGCCGCGGTCCCGGTCGCGACGACCACGGCGTGCCGCGCGGTCAGCGTGGTCACCGTCCCGTCGGCGCCGGTCACCTCGACGACCCGGTCGGCGGTGATCCGCCCGTGGCCGCGGTGCAGCGTGATCCCGGCCGAGGCCAGCCACGCGGTCTGCCCGTCGTCCTTCCAGTGCGAGGCGAAGTCGTCCCGGCGGCGCAACACCGCTGCCGGGTCGAGGTCGCCGGTCACCGCCTGACTCGCTCCAGGAAGATTTCGTACGGCCCGGAGCGCGGCCGCGCTGCGCAACAGCGCCTTGGTCGGCATGCACGCCCAGTACGAGCACTCCCCGCCGACCAGCTCCCGCTCGACGATCGCGGCGGTCAGCCCGCCCCGCACCACCCGGTCGGCGACGTTCTCCCCGACCGGTCCCGCTCCGATGACGATCACGTCGTACGACATGGGGTTCATTGTCAGACGGTCCGGCGCAGGCGCAGGGCCGAGATGAGGAAGAAGACGCCGCCGGGGATGGCGTAGCCGGCGATGTTGGTCAGGGCCGGGTCGGCCGCACCGGCCGCGGTGACGAACGAACTGCCGGCCAGCACCGAGATGCCACCGCTGAGGATCATCGGCCACTGACCGCCCATGCCCCGCCGGCGCACCCCGACCAGCAGCTGCACCAGACCGGCCACGATCGCCCAGGCGCCCCACACCCGCAGCACCGCCGGGATCCCGGACGACGTCGCGACGGCCACCCCGACCGCGGTGAGCGCGCTGACCGCGATGTTCACGTAGAGCAGCACCGGCGACCCGGCGCTCCGCGACGACCGGGCGTCGACGACCGCGGCCGCCACGTCGAACAGCGGGTAGATCACCAGCAGCACGACCGCGAGCGGCCCGAGGTGGGTGGCGGTCGTGAACATCACGAGGGCCCAGACGATCGCGAACCCGAACCGGACGAAATACAGCCGGCGCAGGGCGTCGGGAGCGGTGCTCACGTGCGGCTTGGCGGTGGTGGTCATGCGACTTCCCTTGGTAGAACGAACGTTCTGTCTCCGCAAACAATGCGGGTCCGCTCGCCGCTTGTCAAGACCGAACGTTCTATCCGCTACCATGGCCGCATGAAGCGCAGCGACGCCGAGACCCGGCCCTCCGAGGCCCGCGACCGCCTGCTCGGCACGGCCAGCCGCATCTTCTACGCCGAGGGCATCCACTCCGTCGGCGTCGACCGCATCATCGCGGAGGCCCAGGTCACCCGGGCCACGTTCTACCGGCACTACCCCGGCAAGGAAGACCTGGTCCTGGCGTATCTGCACGCCTCACACGAGATCGAGCGCGCCGCCGTCGAGGCCGCCGTGGCGAGCGGGCAGCCGCCGGTCGAGATCCTGCGAGCGATCGCCGGCGGCATCGCCCAGTACATCCGGTCCCCCGGCTTCCGCGGCTGCGCCTTCCTCAACGCGGTCGCCGAGTATTCCGACCCGGCCAACCCGGTCCACCAGGCCGTGACCGACCACCGCCAGTGGTTCCTGGACACCATCACCACGCTGATGTCCGGCGCCACCCCCACCGCCCGCCACTTCGTCCTGCTCCGCGACGGCGCCATGGTGTCCGGCTGCCTCTCCGACCCGGCCCCGGTCAGCGAAACGTTCCTGCAAGCCGTCGAGAGCCTGCTCCAGACCCACCCGACCACCCAGCCCACCTGAGAAACCGCGGGCCGGTCACCGCCACCGGCGGTCCGGGCACATCCGCGACACCAATCCCAGCCTGGAACGCAGCGCGCCGCCCGCTCCCGGCGCCATCAGCCCCTCGCGAGCGTCAGACCTTCCCTGCCGTACCGTGCCCTCCTGGCTGGTCCTGGTCACTCAGTGAGTGAGCGGCCCCGCCGTCACGGTCGTCGAGCTCGTCCATCCAGCGGCGCCGGAGCACCGTAGGGACGTCTCCGGTCGACGCCTCCCGGACCAGGTCCAGTTCCGCCGCGGTCAGCGGCAGAGCCGGGAACGCCCGCCCGACCGCGGTGGCGAACGCCGAGCCACGCCGAGCCAGACCCGGGGAAACCTCGAGGTAGGCCGGGAGGTAGGGCGCCACCAGCTCCCGCTGCGACGGCGACCAGAGCCCGGCCGCGAGCGCCCCGAACCGGCGCACGGAAATGCCGGCGTCCCCGGTCATCGCGGCCCAGGCCTGTGCCTTGGCCACGGCGCTGGGCCGGGCGGCCAGCGCGGTGAGAGCGCCGAGTGCACCCGTGGCGGTGCCGTCGCGCCGCCGCTCGGCTTCGATCCCCGGCGCGTCGATGCCGCCCAGTTCGGCCAGCCGGTGCACGACCGCCCAGCGCAGATCCGGTAGCAGCGGCACACCGAGATCGGTGGCGTCAACGTCCAGCCAGCGCCGCAGCAGCGCGATGTCGGTGGTGGTCCGGGCCAGCCCGGCGGCCAGGGCGAGCTGCCGGTCGGGCTCGCCGGAGGGTACGCAGGCCGCGGCGATCATCTCGAGCGCGCCGGGCACCGACCTACGGCGTACCAGTTCGTCGAGGGCTCGGTTGAGGGCCGCGGTCACCAGCGTGGGTGATGACTCGCGAGGCAACTGCCCGGGCAGCAGCCTCTCGATCGGCACGGTGGCCCACAACACCGCTCGGACAAGCGGGTCAGCCAGATCGGCCAGCCCGTTCGCCACCACATCGGACGAGAGCTCGTCGAGCTCGATCCGGGCGAAGGTCTCGCCGTGCGAGTTCGGCACCACCACCAGCCCGGCCCAGTCCGGCAACGTCACCGGCTCCGCCTCGAGATCGATCAGACGCGAGCCGACCGGCGCCAACTCCGGGGTGTACGCGGTGACGGTGAACCGGTGCGGCCGGACGCCGTCACGGGTCAGCACCGGCACGCCGTCGTCGCCGCGGGTGACCCGGATCGTGTCGTGACCCGCCGTCCGCAGCCACACCGCGGCCCAGGCGTGCACGTCGCGCGGCGAGGCGGCGTCGAGCGCGGACAGCAGGTCGTCGAGGGTGGCGTTGGCGAAACGGTGCCGGGTGAGGTGCGCGTTCACGCCGGCGAGGAAGTCGTTCTCCCCCAGCCAGGTCACCAACTGCCGGATCACCGCGTTGCCCTTGCCGTACGAGATCTCGTCGAAGACGGTCCGGCCGGTGGCCACATCCGGGACGTCCTCGGCGGCCGGGGCGACCGGGTGTGTCGAGCGCCGCCGGTCGGCCCGGTAGGCGCCGGGTTTGTGGGCCGCCTCGAACGACACCCGGGTGCCGGGGAAACCGGCCGCGGTCTCGGCGACCTGGAAGCCCATGTAGTCCGCAAAAGACTCGTTGAGCCAGGCGTCCTCCCACCAGACGGGGGAGACCAGATTGGCGAACCACATGTGCGACATCTCGTGCGCGATCACCATGGCCCGGCGCCGGCGGTCGTCGTCGGTGGCCCGCCCTCGAGGCAGCATCGACTCGTTGAACGTCACACAGCCCGGGTTCTCCATCGCGCCCCAGTTCAGCTCCGGCACGAACACCTGGTCGTAGGAGTCGAACGCGTACGGCTCGGTGAAGATCTCCGCGTAGTGGTCAAAGCAGAGTTCGGTGACCCGGCGTAGCTCGGCGGCGTCCCGGTCCAGGTCGGCGGCGAGCGAGCGACGGCAATGCCAGCCCATCGGCAGGCCGCGGTGCTGCCAGCGCACCGAGTGGTACGGCCCGGCCGCCACCACCAGCTGGTCGCACGGGATCGGCGGGGTAGCGGCGAACGCGGTGCCCGTGATCGGCAGCGCGTTCGTGAGAACGGTCCACGCCGGGTCAGCGGTGACGGTCAGGGTGATCGGGCTCTTGAGGTCCAGCTGGTCGAAGCAGGCGAACAGCCGCTGGGTGGCATCCAGGCCGAGGTAGGCGCCGACATACCGTTCGCCGTCGACCGGGTCGGTGAAGGCGTGCAGGCCTTCACCGTCGGCGACGTACCGCAGCCGGGCGTCGACGACCACCTCGTGCTTGCCGGGGGCGAGACCGGCGAGCGGGATGCGCCTGCCGTCGTACCCGGTCGTGACGACATCGCCGTCGATCGTGACCTGCAACTGCTCGGCCTGGTGCAGCTCGAGGAAGGTGTCGCCGCCCCGTGTGTCGAACCGCACGGTGACCCGGCTGCGGAAGGTGTCCGTCGCCGTGATGTCGAGCGCCAGGTCGTAGGAGACATCGGCGAGCAGGGCGGCCCGGCGGCGTGCCTCATCCAGGGTCAGCGACATCCCGCCACCCTATGGCCGGCGGCGGGCCGCTGGTGGTCCCGGTTCACCCCTTTCAGGTACGACGATCAGCGTCGCAGCCGGTCCAGGGTCAGCTTGGCGAAGCGTTCCCCCATCCGCCGATGCGCGGCCGTGTCCGGGTGCAGCGCGTCCGGCAGTGGCAGCTCCGCGTGATCCGCCTCGCCGTACAGCTCCAACCCGTCCACGTAATGCAGGTGCGGGTCGGACACCGCTCGCTCCGCCACGATCCGGGCCAGATGCGCGCGGATCACCGTGAGGGTCAGCTTCCCGGCAGCGACCTCGGCCGGATCCCCCGTGGCCCGGAACCGCACCTTGCCCTCCTTCAACGCCTCCACGTCGAACGCCCCCGGTCCCGGCGTCGCCTCGTGGATCGGGCAGAAGATCGGCGACACCACCACCAGCGGCACCTCCGGATGCCCCTCCCGGATCGTGTCCAGGAAGCCGTGCACGGCCGGCACGAACGCCCGCACCCGCATCAGATCCGCGTTCACCAGATTGATCCCGATCTTCACGCTGATCAGGTCGGCCGGGATGTCACGCATGGTCCGCGCCGTGAACGGATCCAGCAGCGCACCGCCACCGAAGCCCAGGTTCACCAGCTCCAGGTCGCTCTCCCGGGCGGCCACCACCGGCCAGATCCCGAGCGGGCTCGTCGCGTTCGACCCCTGACTGATCGAGCTGCCGTGGTGCAGCCAGACCGGCCGGGTCACCGGGGTCGCCGGCTCGATCGGGGCGTCGGCCCGCAGCGCGACCAGCTCGGTCGTCTCGGTGTGCGGGAGCCAGATCTCGACGTCCTTCACCCCGCCCGGCAGGTCGGTGAACGTGATCGTTCCCGGTCCGCTGTCGGTGGTCTCGGTGGCGCCGGTGGCCATGTCGACGGTGTGCCGGATGCCGCCCGGGATGCTGCCCTGCGCGGTGGGCCGGCCGTCGACGACGAGGTCGTAGACACCGTCCGGGCGGGCCGGGACGCCCCGGTACCCGAAGCGGGTGGGCACGGCGTCCAGCTCGATCGTGGTGGCGGCGGTGCGGCAGACCAGTCGTACCCCGGAGGGTTGTGCCTCGACCATGGCCAACTGCGGATCGGGAGTCTGTGCGCGGGCCGCGGCCGGCAATCGATGCGGCCGCAGGCCGCGCGCGGTCCGCTCGATCTCGACGGCGCCGCGGAGCATTTCGGGGGTGATCTCACTGGGGTGCACGAAGGGAACCTTTCTCAGGACGGCCAGTGGCGCAACGCGACATCGAGCGCGTCCACAGCCCGTGACCAGGACTGTTGCGAATCGGGTGAGCTGTGGTCGAAGCCGCCGGCCAGCTCGAGGCTCACGTACCCGTGGAAGGTGGCGCCGAGGAACCGCACCGCGTGGTTCTGCTCGGCGGCGGGCACCTGATAACCGCGCAGGACGGCGCGGAGCATCTCGCTGTGCCGCGGGCCGGCGCTGGCCGCGGCGGTCTGCGGGTCGAGCGGCAGCCGGGCCGCGGCATACCGGCCGGGGTGGGCACGGGCGTAGTCGCGGTAGACGCCGCCGAGCGCGGCCAGGGCGTCCCGGCCGGAGCGGCCGGCGAGCGCGGCCATCCCCCGGTCGGCGAGCTCGGCCAGCGCCAGCAGCGCGATCCGGGTCTTGAGATCGTGCGAGCTCTTGACGTGTGCGTACAGGCTCGGCACCGCCACACCGAAGTGCCGCGCCAGCGCCGACAGGCTGACCTGATCAAAACCGGCCGTGTCGGCCAGCTCCGCCGCCGCCTCGACCAGCCGGTCCGCGGTGATCCCCGCTCGCGCCACGCCCCACCTCCGTATTCCTATACCAGTTATACATTATCCTAAGGCCATTAGGAAGCGGGGCGGTAGACCCGTTCGTCAGGTACCCGGGGAGGCGGACATGATCTGATATAGCAATGGTGCGGGCGACCCTGACGAGAGGCAGCACCTGGCTGCGCGCGGGATTCGGCCTGGGCGTGCTGCTGCTCGCCGCACAGGTCGTGATGTCGTTCGCGGTCACCCAGGCCTGGGCCGACCGGCACCCGATCCTCGACGGCGGCCTGCAGGACGGGGTGTATCTGCTGGCCGCGGCGTTGGTGGCGGCGCGGGCCGCACTGATCCGCGAGGACCGCGGGGCCTGGCTGCTGATGAGCACCGGACTGTTCGCGTACGCGGCCGGCACGGTGTACTGGGTGGCCCTCTTCAGCCGGATGGACCACCCGCCGTTCCCGTCACCGGCCGACGCGTTGTGGCTGGCGTACTACCCGTTCGCGCTGGCCGCGGTGCTGCGCCTGCTGTGGGTCCGGCAGCGCCGGCTCAGTGCGGCAGCCTGGCTGGACGGCCTGATCGCCACGGCGTGTGCGGCGGCGTTCGCGTCGGTGATCTTCTTGACCGGTTTCGCCGGCAGCACCGGATCACGCTGGTCCGCCGTGATCAGCGTGGCCTTCCCGGTCGCCGACATCGTGCTGGCCGGGCTGTTGCTCGGCGCGTGGGCGCTCAGCGGCTGGCGTACCGAGCGGGTCTGGATGCTGCTGCTGACCGGCATGGGGATCAACTCGGCGGCCAACGGGATCCACGCGTTCCAGACCGCGGTGGGGCTGTCCCTGCCCGGTGGCTGGGCCGACCTGCTCTGGTCGGTCGCGCTGGCGGTCATCGTGGTGGCCGCCTGGCAGCGACCCCAACCGGCCACCGAACGGCGGCCGGCCAGCGCCGTGGTCGGCGCGGTGCTGCCGGCGGTGCTGGCCTGCGCGTCGCTGCTGCTGTTGCTCGGCGACTGGCGCTCCGTCGGCGCGCTGCCCCAGGTCAGTGGCCTGCTGGCGGCGCTGGCGATCACCGGCGCGATCGTCCGGATGCTGCTGACCGTCCGGGTGGTCGAGGCCCTGGCGGACGCCCGCCATCAGGCCCGCACCGACGACCTGACCGAGTTGCCCAACCGGCGCAGCTTCCTGGAGGCCGTCGACCGCAGTCTGGATCCGGGTCTGGTCGCCCCGGCGCTGGCCGTGGCGATCATCGACCTGGACCGGTTCAAGGACATCAACGACAGCTTCGGTCACCGCGTCGGCGACCGCTTGTTGCAGCTGGTCGCCGAGCGGCTGGCGGAGGCGGTCGGTTCGGTCGGCACGCTGGCCCGCCTCGGCGGTGACGAGTTCGGCGTGCTGCTGCCGGGCGTCGACGCGGAGCAGGCGCAGCAGATCACGACCGGTTTCCTGACCGTGCTGCGGCGCCCGTTCCACCTGGGGCAGATCGGCCTGCACGTCGACGCCAGCATCGGGGTGGCCGCGTGCCCGGCACACGGCGTCGACTCCAGCACCCTGATGCGGCATGCCGACAGCGCGATGTACCAGGCCAAGGACCACCAGAGCGGCGTGGCGCTGGCCACCGGCGGGCCCGACGACGACAGCGGGCGGCAGCGGCTGACCACGCTGGAGGAGCTGCGGGCCGGCCTGGACCGCGGCGAGCTGACCCTGCACTACCAGCCGCAGATGCTGATCGCCGAGGGCGTCGTCGCCGGGGTGGAAGCCCTGGTGCGGTGGAACCACCCCAGTCGCGGGCTGGTCTACCCGGACGGGTTTCTGCCGCTGGCCGAGCACGCCGGGCTGATGGGCCGGCTGACCACCCAGGTCCTGGAGATGGCACTCGCCCAGTGCCGCGCCTGGAACGACGACGGCCTGGCGCTCACCGTCGCGGTCAACCTGTCCGCGTCCAACCTGCAGGACTGCGACCTGCCCGGGTACGTCGCCGACGCACTGCTGCGCCACGGTGTGCCCGCGCACTCGCTGCACCTGGAAGTCACCGAGGAGATCCTGATCCGGGACGCGGCCCGGACCACCGAGATCCTCGCGGAGCTGCGCCGGATGGGCATCCGGCTGGCGGTGGACGACTACGGCACCGGCTATTCCAGCCTGGCCTACCTGCAGGCGCTCCCGGTCGACGACCTCAAGCTGGACCGGGCGTTCGTCACGTACTGCGACACCGACCCGCGCAGCGCGGCGATCGTGAAGAGCACCGTCGAGCTGGCCCACAACCTCGGCATGCGCATGATCGCCGAGGGGGTGGAGAGCGAGGCCGGGCTGGACCGGCTCCGGCAGTGGGACTGCGACCTCGCCCAGGGTTATCACGTCAGCCGGCCACAGGCCCCGGAGCAGCTCACCACCTGGCTGCGCCAGCAGGCGAGCGAGGTCGTGCACACCGACGACCACACGACGGTCGCCACGTCCTGACGACTCCCGTCCCGGGGTGCCGGAGGGGCCTACTCGGGCCGGCGGTGCTCGGCGGCATAACCGCGCAGCACGGCGGCCACCTCGCGCAGGAAGCCCACCGTCGCGGCGGCCTGCTCCGGCGTCAGCCGGGCCGCCGCCTGCTCGACCCCGTCGAAGAGGGGCCCCAGCGCGCCGAGCACCTCCCGGTACGCCTTCTCGGTGGCGACCACGGTCTGGCGACGGCGGTCCGAGGGGTGCGGGACCCGCTGGGCGTGCCCGGTCGAGGTGAGCCGGTCGACGAGCGTGGTGGCCGACGCGGACCGGATGTTGAGGCGCTGCCCCAACTCGGTGGGGCCGAGCCCGTCCGCGCTGCCGAGCAGGTGATCCAGGGCATGGGCGTCGGTCAGGTTCACCCCGAGCTTGCGGGCCAGACCCTGGGTCGCGTCGCCGTTGGCCTGCAGAAGCTCCCGGACGGCCAGCGCCATGTCGCTGTGCTGACGTTCCTGTGGCCTGGTCACGCCACGATCATAAGCCCACCAGGTAGCAAGAAAATCTAATTACTTGTATAACAAGATTCATGACAGCAGAGATACCTTCTCGGCGGCGCTGGCTCAGCCTGCTCGTGGTCAGCCTCGGCGTGGCGATGATCATCGTGGACGCGACGATCGTGAACGTCGCCGTGCCCGCAGTGATCACCGACCTCGGCGCCACCTCCAGCGACGCCCAGTGGATCCAGGAGTCGTACACCCTGGTCTTCGCGGCGCTGCTGCTGGTCGCCGGGCGCACCGCCGACCAGGTCGGACGGCGGCGGCTGTTCATGGCCGGCGTCGCGGTGTTCGCACTGGCCAGCATCGGATGCGCCCTGGCTCCCACCCCACCGCTGCTGATCACCGGCCGGCTGGTGCAGGGCATCGGCGGCGCGATGATCCTGCCCACCTCGCTCTCCCTGCTCAACGCCACCTTCACCGGGCGCGAGCGCGGGATAGCCTTCGCGGTGTGGGGCTCCACCATCGGCGGGACCGCGGCCCTCGGCCCCCTGCTCGGCGGCTGGCTCACCACCGACCTGTCCTGGCGGTGGGCGTTCGGCGTCAACGTCCCGCTCGGCGCCCTGCTGCTGGTCGGCGCGGGACTGCTGCTGACCGAATCCCGCGAACCCCGCACCGGGCACGGCAACGACTGGGCCGGCGCGGTGCTCTCGGTGGTCACCATGGCCGGACTCGTCTTCGGCCTCATCCAGGGTCGCAGCTACGGCTGGTTCGAGCGCACCGGGCCGGTGGACGTGGCCGGGCTCTCGTGGACCGCCCGGCTGTCGCCCGTACCCTTCGGTTTCGCCCTCGCCGCCGCCGGCCTGATCGTCTTCATCCTCGTCGAGCGGCGCCGCAACGCGGCGGGCCGGCCGGTCCTGCTGGACCTGTCGCTGTTCGCGATCCCCTCGTTCCGCAACGGGAACCTGGTCGCCGGCGTCGTCAGTCTCGGCGAGTTCGGGCTGCTGTTCGCCCTGCCGCTGTGGCTGCAGAACGTCCACGGCTACAGCGCGTTCGAGACCGGGCTGGCCCTGCTGCCGCTGGCGGCCGGCAGCTTCCTCGCCAGTGGCCTGGCCGTGCCGCTCACCGCCGCCCGCGGACCGATCTTCGCGGTACGCGCCGGCATCGTGCTGGAGATCGCCGGGGTGGTGGGTACCGGCCTCGTCGCGGCACCGGACACCGCGTGGTGGCAGATCACGCCGATGCTCTTCGTGTACGGCGTCGGCGTCGGCCTGGCCACCGCGCAGATCACCGGCGTGGTCCTGGCCGACGTGCCGGTCGCGATGAGCGGCCAGGGCTCCGGCACGCAGAGCACCACCCGCCAGCTCGGTTCGGCGCTGGGTATCGCGGTGCTCGGCACCGTGCTGTTCAGCACCACCGCCGGCCAGCTGACCACGGCCCTGGACAGCCGCGGCGTAGCCGAGAGTCAGCGCTCGGCGGTCGTGTCCGCCGTCGAGGACAGCGCCGGCGCCGCGATCCCCGGCCTCGCCGCCGACCCGCGCACCGCAGCGCTGGCCGGCGACGCCGCGCAGGCGTTGTCGACCGCCACCCGGTACACCGCCTTCACGGCGGCCGGGTTCCTGCTGCTCGGCCTGCTCGCCTCGGCCCGGTTGACCCGCGCCGCCCGCCACACGCCTGACACCGCCGCCGTCCCGGAAGGTCTGCACGAATGATCTCGCCACCGCACGGTTCCGCGAAACGCCTGATGCCCTCGCCGCTGGCGGTGGACGACCTCCAGGACCGGGTGCACAAAGCGATCGAGCACTTCCTGTCCGCGCGGGCCGCCACGCTGGCCGCGGTCAGTGACGACTGCGCTCCCCTGGTCGGTTACGCGGCGGACCTGCTCAGCGGCGGCAAGCGGCTGCGCGCGGCGCTCTGCTACTGGGCCTGGCGGGCGGCCGGCGCGCCGGACGAACCGGCCGTCGTGGCGGCCGCCGCCGCGCTGGAGTTCTTCCAGGCCGCGGCGCTGATCCACGACGACGTGATGGACGCCTCCGACATGCGGCGCGGGGCACCGGCGGTGCACCGGCGATTCGCCACGCTGCACCGCGCCAACCGGTGGGCCGGCGACGCCGACCACTTCGGCCTGTCCGCCGCCGTGCTCGTCGGTGACCTGTGCCTGGCGTGGAGCGACGAGCTCTACACCGGCAGCGGCCTGCCGGCGGACGCGCTCGCCCGGGGACGCACCACCTTCAACCTGATGCGCACCCAGCTCATGGGCGGGCAGTACCTCGACCTGATCGAACAGGCCGCCGACGGCCGCGATCCGGCGGGCGCGCTGCACCGCGCCCGCCGGGTCATCCGGTTCAAGAGCGCGAAGTACTCGGTCGAGCAGCCCCTGCTTCTCGGCGCCGAGCTGGCCGGTGCCGGCCCGGATCTGCTGGCCGGGCTCTCCGCGTTCGGCCTGCCGCTCGGTGAGGCCTTCCAGCTGCGCGACGACATTCTCGGTGTCTTCGGCGACACCGCGCTGACCGGCAAACCCGCCGGCGACGACCTGCGCGAGGGCAAGCGAACGGTGCTCGTCGCACTGGCCCTGCGCGATGCCGATCCCGTACAGAAAAAGGTGTTCGCCGCGCATTTCGGCGACCCCGGCCTCGACGCCGCCGGCGTCGCCCGCCTCCGCGAGATCATCGTGGCCACCGGCGCCCTGGCCGCGACCGAGGAGATGATCACGAGCGGGTTGCGCGAGTCGCTGACCGCCCTGCACACGATCGACATCGACCCGCGCAGCCGATCCGTGCTCGCCTCGCTGGCCCGCAACGCCACCGACCGGACCTTTTGAGTACGACGGGCAGCGACGGGCAGACTGTCGTTCATGGCCATCGACTCAGCGGCTCTGCGCTCGCACTTCCCCTCCCTCGACTCCGGCATCGCGTTCTTCGACGGGCCCGGCGGCACCCAGACGCCGCGCCCGGTCGCCGAGGCGATCGCCGCGACCATGTTGCAGCCGCTCTCGATCCGCGGGACCAGCACGGTCTCCGAGCGCAACGCCGAGCGGGCCGTCGCCGAGTTCCGCGCCGCCTACGCCGACCTGCTCAACGTGCCGGCGACCGGCATCGTGCACGGGCGCAGCGCCACCCAGCTCACCTACGACTTCTCCCGGCACCTGGCCAAGACCTGGCAGGCCGGCGACGAGATCGTGCTCAGCCGGCTCGAGCACGACAGCAACGTCCGGCCGTGGGTGCAGGCGGCCGAGCGGGCCGGGGTGAGCGTGCACTGGATCGAGCTCGACGGCGCCGAACTCGACCTCGGCTCGTACCGGCGGGTGCTGTCGCCGCGGACCCGGCTGGTCGCGGTCACCGCCGCGTCGAACGTGCTGGGCACCATCCCGCCGGTCCGGGAGATCGCTGACCTGGCGCACGCGGCCGGCGCGCTGCTCTACGTCGACGGGGTGCACTACGCCGCGCACCAGCTCGTGGACGTGCCGGCGCTGGGGGCGGACTTCTTCGTGTGCTCGCCGTACAAATTCTTCGGTCCGCACTGCGGGGTGCTCGCCGCCGCGCCGGCCCTGCTCGAGGGTCTGGAGCCGGACAAGCTGCTGCCGTCGACGAACGTGGTCCCGGAGCGGTTCGAGTTCGGCACCCTGCCCTACGAGATGCTGGCCGGCGCGACCGCGGCGGTCGACTTCCTCGCCGCGATCGCGCCCGGGGACGGCACCGACCGCCGGGACCGCCTGACCCGGTCGTTCGAGGCGGTGCACGAGCACGAGCTGAGCCTGCTCGCCCAGCTGGAAACGGGCCTGCGCGCGCTCGGTGACCGGGTCACGGTGCACTCCCGCGCCGCCGACCGCACGCCGACCACCCTGATCAGCCTGGACGGCCGGGACGCCGGTGAGGCCCAGCGCCACCTGGCCACCCGCGACGTGCTGGCACCGGCCGGCTCGTTCTACGCGCTGGAGCCGTTCACCGCCCTCAAGCTGCCCGAGCCGGCCCTCCGCGTCGGCCTGGCGCCCTACAACACCCCCGAGGAGATCGACAGGTTCCTCACCGGTCTCGCCGAATTCCTGGGGTGAGGCGCTAGGACCAGGCGATCTCGCCGTGCCGGTCGACGAACCGGCCGGAGCCGTGCCCCGGCCCCTCGGTGGCCAGCGCGACGATCGCGTCGGTGCCCTCGGTGACCGTCTGCGGGCCGCTGTAACCGTTCAGGTCGGTCGCCGTGTAGCCGGGGTCGGCGGCGTTGATCCGGATGCCGGGCAGGCCCTTGGCGTACTGGGTGGTCAGCATGGTCAGCGCCGCCTTCGCCGACGTGTAGGCGGGCGCCACCACCCCCGACTCGGGCCGGTCCGGGTCGTGGGTGTGTGCCAGCGAACCCATGCCGCTGCTGACGTTCACGATCACCGGGTCCGCCGATCGGCGCAGCAGTGGCAGGAACGCCGTGGTGGCGCGCACCACGCCGAACAGATTCACCTCGAACACGTCCCGGAAGTCGTCGGCGGTCAGCGCGCCGGGATCGCCGTACGGCCCGGAGATCCCGGCGTTGTTGATCAGTACGTCGACCGCGCCCTCGTGCCGCTCCACGTCGGCGACCGCGGCCGCCACCGAGGCGTCGTCGGTGACGTCGATCGGGACGAACCGCGCGCCCAGCTCCTCGGCGGCCGCGGCGCCCAACCGAGGGTCCCGGGCCCCGACCACAACGGTGTGTCCGAGCTCGATCAGGCGGCGGGCGGTTTCGCGGCCGAGGCCCTTGTTGGCCCCGGTGATAAAGGTGATCGTCATGGGTTCCATGGTTCGCCGGGCGACCGGGCACCCACCAGGGACGTCGTGACGGTAGGAAGACCAGTACCACCCTCGCACCGCCGCCGTGCGCGACGATGGGCGCATGACGAGCGAGGCGGCGGGACTGGGCGCGACCCTGCGCGCCTGGCGCAACCGGCTGTCCCCGGCCGCGGCGGGCTTGCCGGCCCGGCACGCGCGCCGGGCCGCCGGGCTGCGCCGCGAGGAGTTGGCCGAGCTGGCCGGCCTGTCGGTGGACTACGTCGTCCGCCTGGAGCAGGGCCGCGCGACCACCCCGTCGGCGCAGGTCGCCGCGGCGCTGGCCCGCGCCCTGCAGCTCACCGTGACCGAACGCGATCACCTGTTCCGGCTGGCCCGCCTGGCGCCACCACCGGACGACCTGATCAGCGACCACATCCCGCCCGGCGTGCAGCGGGTCGCCGCCCGGCTCGGCGACGCCGCCACCGCGATCTTCGCCGCCGACTGGCAGCTGATCTGGTGGAACCGCAGCTGGGCGGCGCTGCTCGGCGACCCGTCGGCGGCGCCACCGGCCCGGCGCAACTTCGCCCGCGACCTCTTCCCCACCGCGTCCGACCCGGCTCCGGTGCTGTCCCGGTGGCTGGTCGTCTCGCGGGACGACGGCGCGACAAGAGCCGCGGTCGTCGCCGACCTGCGCCGGGCCACCGGCCGGTTCCCCCGCGACCCGCGGCTGGCGCGCCTGATCCGCGACCTGACCGACGGCAGCCCGGAGTTCGCCGCGCTGTGGGCGGCCGGCGCGGTCGGCGCGCACCGCGAGGACCGCAAGACGATCCAGCACCCCGCGGTCGGCCCGATCACCGTCGACTGCGACGTGCTGGGCGGCGGCGACACCGACCTGCGGATCGTCATCATGACCGCCGCGCCGGACACCGCGGACGAGACGAAACTACGCCTGGCCACGGTCGCCGGAGCACTGCCCTGACCCTGGTCAGGCCTTGGCCGCGACCGCCACGGCGAGGGCGTCCACGGCGTGCTGGTTCATGTCCAGCTCGCTGTGGATCACGTCGAGGATCGTGCGGTCGGTGCCGATCACGAACGTCATCCGCTTGGTGCTCAGCGGCCCGAGGTTCAGCTTGCGCTTCACCCCGTAGGCCGCGATCGTGACCGATTCCGGATCGGACAACAGCGGGTAGTCGAACGTGTTGGTCTCGGCGAACAGCTTCTGCTTCTCGACCGGGTCCTTGCTGATCCCGACCCGCTGCACGCCTGCTGCGCGGTATTCGGTCGCCAGGTCCCGGAAGTGGCAGGCCTCCGCGGTGCACCCGCGAGTCATCGCCCCGGGATAGAAGAACAGCACGACCGGCCCATCCGCGACGAGGTCGCTCAGCCGACGCGGTGTCCCATCCTGATCAGGCAGTTCGAAGTCGGGCGCGATGTCACCTTTACCAATGCTCACCGACGCACCCTACGTCAACAACTCCCCGCCCGCCGCCAGGCCGATTCCCCTCCGCGTCACCCCTATTTGGTACGAATACGGAGCGACCGCCCGCAGGCTACAAGCCACGTCCCGTGACAGTCTCGCGCCCGACCGCGCCGCCTCCCGGCCGCCACGCGCCTCCCGGCCGTCGGCGCAGTAGGCGTTGATGGATCCGTTCGCGCGGGCGTGGGCCGTCAGTCCGAGGTCCGGATCTGCTCCAGGTAGATCAGAGGCTCCCGGAGGTACTCCATGAGCTCCCGCAGCGCGTCCTTCTCCGCCGTGGTGATCACGACGTCCTCCTCCGACAGCGCGCCGACGAGCGTCGTGATCGCCAGGTCCCAGGCCCCGGCGCCCCTGGCGGACAGGACGATCGGCAGGTACTTCGGGCTGATCCTGGGTGCGAGCTGGTCGGTGATCCGGCGGCTGCGCCGGAGGTAATCGATGACTTCCATGGGTCTCCCGTGGGTTCGGTGGTCAGGCCGGCGGATTGGTGGTGACGCCCTCGCCGCTGACGGGGTGGCCGCCGGAGATGCTGCCGTCCTTGTCCAGGGTAACGAGGCAGGTGATGCCGTCGCGGGTGCCGGTGACGGTCCAGCCGTCGTCGTGAGGACGCGGCGCAGGGCGGCTGTCGGGGTTGACGGCGATGCTCTTGAACCAGCCCTCTACCTGTGCCGTGGTGGTGCCAGGCGGGAAGAGCGTCTTGTCGGGCACGGTGGACGAGGGCTTGTGGCCGCCATTACCCCTGCCGTCGCCGTCCCAGACCTTGTCCATCGTCCCGTCGCCCATCTGACCGAAGCGGTGCATGTCGTACCTGGCGTCGGCGAAGTCGGGGTCGTCCCAGGGGTTCTTGGGCGCCTCCGGCTCGGAGGTTCCGGAGGTGCCGGAGGTCTCGGTGCCCTTCGGGTGGTACTTCTCGGCGCTCTGAATGCCCTGCTGCTGGGCTGGTCCCACGCGCCTGGGCATCATGCCGGGGCTGAACTTGGGACGCGTGGGGCCATCGCCGTCACCGCCGCCACCACCGTGCGATGGGGTGGGGCCCGAGGGGTGCTTGTTGTGGAGGCTCGCCACGGCGAACAGGACCACCAGGACGGCGGTGGTCCGCAGCGCCGCCAGGAGTTGTCGCATCGAGGGCCGCCTAGACGTCGAGGAGTGCGCGGAGGGCGGAGATGCTGGTGATCAGGCCCATCAGCCAGCCGAAGATGCGTCCGGTCCAGCGGACGACCGCGACCGCGAGCTGGGCGACGACCAGCGGTGTGGCGACGCCGAGGGTGAAGACCTCCTCGGCCAGCCACACCACGACCTTGGCGATGCAGTCGGCGATGAAGGCACGCACGACCTCCCGCACCGTCTGCACCAGGGTTCCCGCGCCACGGGTCGCGGCACCCATGCCGGCGGCCGTGCCCGCGAAGATCCCGGCGACGTCGATGTTGCCGGCGAGCATGTAACGGTAGGCGTCGGCGGCGGCGCCCTGCCACTCGTTGAGGTCGCCGACCAGCCGCGCCTTGAGGTCCTCGGCGATGGAGAACAGCTCATCGGCCATGTTGTCCCAGGTCATGGCGTGCGTCTCGATGATCTCGGGAGCACCGGCGAGCCAGTCGAGGGCCTGCTTCAGCGGCTCGACCTGCTCGACGGCCCACTCGATGCCCATCGACAGGAGCGTGCTGAACGGGTCGATGGCGATGGACGCCCCGTCGAGAGCGGCGCCCATGCCCGCGATCGAGCCGTCGATCCAGCTGCCGGAGTCGATGGCGTCCTTGATGCCTTTGTAGTCGTCGGCGAGCGGCAGGCCGGTCCAGTCGTCGCGGTGCGCGGCGCTGGTCGACGAGATGTCGGAGGTCGTGGCGATCAGTGGGTTGCTCATGAGGGCGCCGGGGCCGCTCAGGTCGCGGAGCGGAAGGAGTTGAAGCCGCCGGTGGTCGACTCCTCGGTCCGCTGGTAGGCGTCGGCGGTCTTCTTGATTCCCGCGGCGAGCAGCTCGATGTTCTCGGCGAGCATCCCCACGCCCTTGTCCTGGTCCCGGTGGCGTTCCTCCATGACGGGCGGGAGGAACTGGCAGAGCTCCCCGTAGGCACCGTCGGCCTGGAAGATCGCGCCGCTCGCGGCCTTGATCGCGGCGAAGCGGTCATGAATGGCCAACATGGCCGTGGCGTGCGCGCGCAGGGCCTCGATGTCGACCTCGAACCCACCGGCCATCAGTACCGCACCTCGTCGTCCTCGGTGCCGGCGGTCCGGAATCCGGCCAGCAGGGCCCGGCCGGTCGCCGAGTCGGCGCCGACCGTCTCCCGCACGACCTCGGCGGCGGCCTCGGCGAGCTTGACCCGCGCGTTGCGATAGGCGCCCATGATCGCCAGCTGCGACTGCTCCAGGCTCAGGCGCTGCACCCGCGCGGAAAGCCGGACGTCGGCCATCGCCCCCGTGGAGTCGACGGTGACCTCGACGGCCCCGCTGGCGTCGGCGGCCGTGACCCGCAGCGCGCTCAAGCCGGCAGCGGCGGCCTGCGTGTCGGCGGCCCGGCGCGAGGCATCGGCCTGCCAGGCCTCCAGGCGTTCCCGCGCATCCTCGGCGTCCAACAGCGAACCACCCACCGTGCCCCCGATTCCGTAGCCGATCAAGAGATAGAAGGGCGCCAGTGTAGCCGCGATCCGCCACACCAAGATTGCCGAGCGCGGGAAGCGGCCCTTCCCCGAAGGCGTCCGGGAGATCGTGTGGAGGTTCTGTGACGGGCCTTCCACCGGGGCGGCCGGGACGCCAGAGTCGTCGGCATGACGCTCCGACCTCACCCCGGGACGCCGCTGCGGAGCCGGCGCGGCCTGCTGCAGACCGCGCTCAGCTGCTCCGGCTGGCTGCTGCTGGTTCCGCTGGTCTGGTTCACGCAGGACCCGCGCTTCGGCGGGTCGTATGTCAGCCTGCCGATCTGGCTGGCCGCCCTGCTGTTCGCGGCCCTGATGTCGACCACGACCATCCTGCTCGCCTGTATGCAGCGCTCCTGGGGAGTCGCCCTGGTCAGCCTGGCCCTGGCCGCCACCGGCATGGCCTTCACCCTGCGGCAGAGTTCCCAGATCGACTACGCCGAGTACCAGGTCAGCTCGCACCGCACCGAACTCGCCGCGCTGGCCCAGGACTACCGCGTCGGCCGGTTGACCGTCGACCTGACGATGATCCCCACCGCGGATGGCAACCGTGGCCGGCCGGAACGGGAGCTGGGCGACGGCTGGTGGTGGGTGGCCTAGAGCTGCACGCGATCGAGCAGGCCGGCCGTGGTGAACGCCTTCACGAGGGGGTCGTGGCCCTCGGTGAAGTGCGCCCAGCTGTCGAAGTGCACCAGCACGACCTGCTCCGCGGCGAGAACGCGCGCGGCCTCGGCGGCCTGCTCGCTGTCCAGGGTGAGCAGGGCGCCGTCGAAGAGCCCGGTGCGGACCGCGCCGGCGAACAGGATCGCGGTGTGGATCGGCGCGAACCGCGCGGCGATCTCCTCGACGATCTCCAGGGACGCGTTGTCGCCGCTGACGTAGACGGTGGGCAGGCCGTCACCGGTCAGTACGAAGCCGGTGACGTCACCGGTGATCGGCTCGCAGCCCTCCGGGCCGTGCCGGGCCGGGACACCGGTGATCGTGACCGCGCCGAGCCGGGTCGACTCCCACGGGGCCAGACCGCGGGCGGTGCCGCCGAGGCGTTCCGCGCCGCTGGGCGTGGTCAGAGTCAGGGGTACGTCGGCGAGCAGCGCCCGGCCGGAGTCGTCCAGGTTGTCGGCATGCTCGTCGTGCGAGAGCAGCACCGCATCGATCCGGCCGAGCTCGGACGGCTGGGCGGCGGCGGGGGCGAGCTTGACCAGCGTGGTGCCGCTCGGCGAGGGGTAGCTGCGGGGCTCGTCGAACGTCGGGTCGGTGAGGAAGCGCAGGCCACCGTACTCAAAAAAGGCGGTCGGACCACCAAGAACCTTGACGGAAATCATGGATACCTCACGGATAGCAGTGGTGTCATCCGTGATGCTAGCCGTTTGTCACGGATGAGCGCAACCAGTACCGTGAGAAACGTGATCGACACTGCGCCGGGGGCGGACCGGCACCCGGGCCTGGACCTCGCCAACAGCCGCCTCGCCGTCCCCGGCGGCCCGCCTGTCGACCTGCTCGACACCCCCGAGGCGGCGACGCACTGGTTGGTCGAGCGGCAGCTCGTTCCGGCGGACGCCGAGCTACGGGAGATCTGCGCGGGGCGCCTGCGCGGTCTCCGCGAGCAGATCCGCGAGCTGCTCGCCGCACGCGCGCACGAGACCGAGCCACCGGCAGCGGCGCTGAGCGCCATCAATACCGCGCTCAGCCGGGTGCCGACCGCGAACGAGCTGCGCTGGGATCCGGCCCTCGGCCTGCACCGCGCCGCGCCGCACCCCACCGACCAGGTGGTCGACCACGCCCTCGGCCTGCTCGCCGCCGACGTCGCGGATCTGCTCACCGGCGCGGACGCGGAACGCCTGACGGCCTGCAACTCCCGCCCGTGCCAGCGGTTCCTGCTGCGCAGCGGCCGGCGCCAGTGGTGCTCGGTGCGCTGCGGCGACCGGGCCCGGGCCGCGCGCGCCTACGCCAAGCGCACTGACAAGAACTAACCGAGATCGATCGGGCGCTCGAAGAACGTCTCCAGCACCACCACCGTCTGCGTGCCGCTCACCCCGGCGATCGCGTAGATCCCCCGCAGCGTCGCCTGCAACTCCTCGGTGGTCGCCGTGCGCACCTTGACCAGCAGCGACGACGCCCCGGCCACCACGTGCGCCTCCTGGATCGCCGGGATCGCGAGCAGCGCGTCCCGGGTCGGCGGATCACCCATCCACGCCCCCGCGTCGATCATCACGTACGCGGCGACCCCGCGGCCCACGGCGGCCGGGTCGACCTCGACGGTGGTCCGGCGGATCACGCCACGCTCGCGCAGCTTGCGGACCCGGTCGTGCGCCGACGCCGCGGAGAGTCCCACCGCCCGGCCCAGCTCGGCATACGACCGCGTCGCGTCCTCCTGCAACTGCACGAGCAGCCGCCGATCCACCTCATCCACCCGTACTCCTAATGATATTCGTCAAAAGACGGCCTTGACCGTACCAGGTTCGGTATGGCTACGATTCGATCCATGGTTCTCGCTGAATTCAAGATGGTCGACGAACGGTTCCGCTACCTCGACGGCGACTTCGTGGTGGAACAGCTGCACACCGGCGCCCGCAAGACCGAGGGCCCGGCGTATTTCCCGGCCGGCCGCTATCTGGTGTGGAGCGACATCCCCAACGACCGGCTGATGCGCTGGGACGAGACCAGCGGCGCGGTCGGCGTGTTCCGGCACGCCGCCGGATACCCGAACGGCAACACCGTCGACCGGCAGGGCCGGCTGATCACCTGCGAGCAGGGCCACCGGCGGGTCACCCGCACCGAGCACGACGGCGCGGTCACCGTGCTGGCCGATTCCTATCAGGGCAAACGCCTGAACAGCCCGAACGACGTGGTGGTCCGCTCCGACGGCACGATCTGGTTCACCGACCCGGTGTACGGCATCGCCAGCGACTACGAGGGCCACAAGGCGGACAGCGAGTTCGGCGGCGCCTGCTACGTCTTCCGCCTCGACCCGGCCACCGGCGACCTGCGCATCGTCGCCGACGAC
Source organism: Actinoplanes palleronii (assembly GCF_016862315.1). GTDB lineage: Bacteria > Actinomycetota > Actinomycetes > Mycobacteriales > Micromonosporaceae > Actinoplanes > Actinoplanes palleronii. The sequence continues at coordinate 57,533 of NZ_BOMS01000090.1, forward strand.
TTCTGCCGCCCGAACGGCCTGGCCTTCTCCCCCGACGAGCAGCAACTCTTCATCGCCGACACCCGGCAGGAACCCAGCCACATCCGAGTCTTCGACGTCACCGCCGACGGCATGCTGACCGGCGGGAAAATCTTCGCCACCTGCGATTACGGCCGCTTCGACGGCCTGCGCGCCGACGCGGAGGGCCGCATCTGGGCGGCCGCGTGGGACGGCGTGCACTGCTTCGCCCCGGACGGCACGCTGATCGGCAAACTGCTGCTACCGGAGTCGGTCGCCAACCTGACGTTCGGCGGCCCGGCCCTCAACCACCTGTTCATCGCCGCGGGCACCTCGGTCTACACGCTGCGCGTGACCTTCAACGGCGCCCGCTGACCCCGGATGCCGGCCCCACGTCAGCTGGATGGGGAGGGGGTGCCGGCGCCGAGGGCGACGCCGAGCCTGGCCACCACGGCCGCGTAGGCGGTGTCGCCCCTGGTGAGCGTGGTCTTGGCCGCGGCGACCTGAGCGGCGTCGCCGGCGGTGGCACCGGTGCGGCAGTCCTTCGCGCCCTGCTGCAAATCCGTGAGCGCCGACGACCACAGTGCCTGGGCCTGCGGGTCGGGAATGGGGTCGAACTTCGTGATGATGGTGAGATCGTGATCGAGGAAGTCGCAGGCCGACCGGATGTTCGAGAAGTCGGCCGCGGCGGCCGGGTCGATGGCCATGCTGCGCTTGACTTCGCCGAAGGCGTGGTCGATAGCCTGCAGTCCTTCCCGGTGACGGCTGTCCTCGAACCACGCGACGAGCTTGACCTGCGCATCCGCGGAGAGCGTCGGCACCTCGGCAGCGGATGACGTGGTGGCGGCAGTCGGCGCGCCGGTGGACGACGAGCCGCCGCCGCAGGCGGCAAGCGGGACCACAGAACCGGCGATGACCAGACTGAGCAGGAACGGACGCACGAAGACTCCCTCTACTGACGTTCCGAAACATTACCGCGCCCGGACCCCGGCTGATTTCACACGCGTCGATGCGATGGCTGAAGTCGTCCAATGTCGATCCACGACCACCGGGCACGACCAGGTCGCCGCCGTAGATAACCTGGCCGGTATGGACGATGCGGAGATCGAACGGTCCGATGTCCTTCGCGTACGCCTGGCGTGGGAGCGGCCCGGGCGCAGGTTGCCGATCAGCGTCACGCTCGACGCCGGCACCGAAGTGGCGGTCGCCGTCCCGCTCGGTGACGGTCGTACGCTGCTGGCGGTCGCCCATGATCAGGACGGTCCGCCCGCGCTCGTGTCACTGTGGGACCCGGCGACCGCCGAGAAGATCGGCGAGCCGCTGACCTATCCGGCGGAGGCCGTCACCGCGATGGTCGCGCTGCCGGCGCCGGACGGGACGCCCCTGCTGGCGGTCGCCTACCTGGACGTCGACGATTCGCTGGTGCAGGTGTGGGATCCGGTGGCGGGCAAGCGGGTCGGCGAGCCGCTGCCGGGCCCGATCGACAGGGCCGGCCTCGCCGCCGTGCCGGTGCCGGGCGGCCGTCACCTGCTGGCCGTCATCGAGGATTCCGGCGGCGTGCTGCGACTCTGGGATCCGGTCACCGGCGAACCGGTGCTCGGACCGCTCGGCCCCGATGCGGAGCCGGAACAGCTGGAGAACTGGGCCGTCGCGGCCACGACCACGCCGGACGGCCGCTCGCTGCTGTTGACCGTGTACGGCGACGAGAAGGAGGCCGTGGTCCGGTCCTGGGATCCGGTGAGCGGGCAGCTGTTGGGCCCGTTGCTGCGGACCCTCCACGACGCGGCCAGCCCGTACCGGATAGCGGCATTGCCGCTACCGGACGGCCGCCTCGTCCTGGCGCTCGCCCGTGGCCACGAGGACGACGGGTTCGTGGTGCGGTTGTGGGACGCGGCGACCGGCGACCCGATCGGTGATCCGATGGAGGGCTACGGCCTGACGCCGGTGCCGGCGGCCGACGGCACGGTGCCGCTGCTGGCGGTCGGCGATGGACTGTGGGATCCGGGGTCGGGCCGGCGGGTGGGTGACGCCGGCACGAACGGCGTGCCCCGGCCCATCGCGGCGGTGCCGTCCCCGGGCGGCCCGACCCTGCTGGCCGGTCCCGGACCGGACGGCAGGCTCTGGCTGTGGGATCCCGCCACGGTACGACCGCTGCCGAGCGGCGAACGGGTCGGCCCGGTCGCCTTGCTGACCCCGGTGACGCCGCCCGGCGGCCGCACGTTGCTGGCCACGTCCGGCACCGGCGAGTTCGGCGGTCCGGTGGACGAGGCCGTCCGATTCTGGGACGCGCTCACCGGTGAACCGGTCGCGCCCGCGTTGACCGGCCACGCCGGGGGCGTCACCGCGATGGCGTCGGCGCCGTTGCCCGACGGGCGGGTGGCCGTGGTTACGTGTGACGCGGCCGGCACCATCCGTTCATGGGACCCGGTGACCGGGCAGCTTCTCGCCGCGACGCCGACCGCCCGCGCGAACGCGGTCCGCTCGATGACGCCGATCGGCCTGCCGGACGGGCGGACGCTGCTGGCCACCGGCAACGACATGAACGTCCTCCGGCTCCGCGACCCGGCGACCGGAGGCAGCGCCGGCGACATGTTCACCCGGCTCGACCGGCCAAAGCTGCGGGCGCTCGCCGCGGTGCCCATGCCCGACGGCCGCGTACTGCTGGCGGCCGGCAACGCCACCCCGGCTCGCGGCGGCAGCTGGGCGGCACGACTGTGGGATCCGGCGACCGGCCTGCCGGTCGGTGAGCCGATCGGCGCGGACATCCGGGTGTGGTCGCTGGCGGCGACGCCGGCTGGACACGACCGGCCGCTGCTGGCCGCCGGAACCGAGGACGGCACGATCCAGATCTACGACGTCCTCGGCCGCGAGGTGCTCGGCGAACTCCCCGGAAAGCACCCGTGCCTGCTCACCGCGCCCGACGGCCGGCCCGTGCTGGCCGTCGGACGCCGGGACGAGGTCGAGTTCTGGGATCCGATCGGCTGCCGCCGCCTGACCTCGCTCCGGATGGGAACCAAGGTCCAGGCGCTGGCCGCGGCCGGCTCCCGGCTGGCGGTCGGTTGTGCGCACGGCCTCGCCGTCCTCGACCTGGGCAAGCCCTACCGAAAAGCCGAATAGTAAGGATCCGTGGGCGGCCGGTCGCCGGTGACCGGCGCCGACGGGGGCAACGACACCGCGATCTCCTGCCTCCAGGGCATCCGCAGCACCACGACGTCGCCGGCCGTGAACCGGACGGCGTCCTCGGTGTCCCAGTCCATGTACTCGTGCGGGTAGCTGGACACCGGCATCTCGACGCCGACGTCGACCCGGTGCAGTTCTTGGTCGGGCAGGTGCAGCGCGCGCAGGCTCGCCCAGTCGAGCGTGACCCGGGCGCCGGACCGCTTGTCGAACAGGTCGGTGAAGTGCTGGTCGGTGCCGCGCACCCGGTATCCGTCCGCGACGAACCCGACGAGCCAGCGGCTGTCCGGCGAGAACACCGGCGGGTGCCCGTGGCGGCCCGGCACCGCGGGGAGCCCACCGATGTGCCGGAACTCGGGCCGCACCTCGAACAGCTCGAAGCCGTGCGTGTGGTCCTCCGCATCGATGTCCCCCGAATAGATGAACAGCGCCAGGTAGCGCTCGTCGGGGGACACCACGAACGCGTACTCACCGACCGGGGTCCTCGGCTCGAACGGCGCCACCTCATCGGACGCGCCCGGCGCGACCAGCGTGAGCGCGGACTCGCCGGCACGCCACTCGACGACGCCGGCACCGACGTGCGCGGTGGGCGGCGGCGGCGGGGCGTTGCACTCGGCCACGATCTCGTCGAGCAGCAGCCCCCGGCCGTCGAGATCCTCATCCGTCCACCTGTGCCGCGCCGGGCAGAACCAGTCCGGCAGCCCCGGCTCGATCATGCAACCGCCGAGACTGACACGGCCGGCCTCGACGGCACGGAGCAACGGCGGAGCGGGCAGACCGTAGACGAGCATCGTGCCGGGCTCACCGCACTCCGGGCAGTTTTCGATCATATGGCTGGCTCCCCTCGCCGCATGGTCTCGGTGACACGCCGGTTGTCGGCCGCCACCCGAGCCGAAGCCGTCAATAGTTGCAGAGCGGCCTCGTGGCTCGATCCCGGCGCCGGCGTGTACGTCAGCACGCGGTGCCCGTCGTCGTCGGGCAGGTGCAGCGCCTCGTAGTCGAGTTCCAGATCGCCGACCACCGGATGATGCAGGAGTTTCGTGCCCGCGCCGCACACCTGAACCGGATGTTCGGCCCAGCACGCCGCGAACTCGGGACTCTTCACGATCAGCTCGCCGACCAGCGCCGTCAGCGCGGCGTCGTCGGAATAGCGGCCCGCTGCCACCCGCAGCGAGGCCACGGCCCGGCTGGCTTCCTCGTCCCAGCGCCGGTACAGCTCTCGGGTGTGCGGGTCGAGGAACAGCATCCGGGTCAGATTCGGCCGATCCGCCGGCCGGTTCGGAGCCGCGCGGTCGACGTGCCCGGCGAACAGCAGATGACCGAGCTCGTTCCAGGCCAGGACCTCGCTGTGGCGGCCCAGCACGAGAGCCGGCACGTCCCGCATCGCGGTGATCAACCGCTCGACACCACGCCGAGCCGCCTCGGTGCGCTGCGGCCGGCGCCGCTTCGCCGGTCGTGGCCGGGCCAGCTCGTGCAGGTAGGTACGTTCGTCATCGGTGAGAGCCAGCGCCCGGGCGATGGCGTCGATCACGGACTCGGACGCGTTCGCGCTCTGCCCCTGCTCCAGCCGGGTGTAGTAGATGGGGCTGACCCCGGCCAGCTGGGCGAGTTCCTCCCGCCGCAGCCCCGGCACCCGGCGTGGTCCGTACGACACCAGCCCGACATCCTCGGGGCGCAATCTCGCGCGTCGAGTCCGGAGGAAGTCCGCCAGCTCGCCACGGCCCCCACGCTCACTCTGCATGAGCCCATCTTGCCCATGGTCACGGCGTGCTGCCTGTCCCTGCCAGTACCAGTCGGGCTCCGCGTAGCCGGAACAGTGGACTGGTTGCCGGCGAACCCGCAGGTCAGGGTGATTCAGCGGCAGGCGCTGCCGCCTGCCTGACCATCAACCACGACGCGGAGGTCGCCTCGATGACCCGTACGGACTCGGTCCACGAGACCAGCAGAAACCAGGCTTCAACCACGGGGAGACGCCGTGACCGGCTCACTCTCGCCGTCCTGCTGACCGCGAGTTTCGCCCTGGCCGTCGACTTCTCCATCCTCAACGTCGCCCTGCCGGTGATCGGCGCCGACGTCGGCTTCGCCCTCTCCGGTCTGCAGTGGATCGCGACGTCCTTCGCGGTGTGCGCGGCCGGGTTCACCTTGTTGTTCGGCCGGATCGCCGACATCGTCGGACGGCGCCGGTTGTTCCTCGCCGGCATCGCCCTGCTGGGCGTCTCCTCGCTGGCCGGCGGGCTGGCCACCGGCCCGGCCGTCCTGATCGTCGCCCGCGTCGCGCAAGGTCTGGCCACCGCGGCCGTCACCCCGGCCGCCCTCGCCTTGCTGACCACCTCGTTCCCGGAGGGGCCCCGGCGCGAACGGGCGCTCGGCCTCAACGGTGCACTGATGGCTGCCGGATTCACCACCGGCGCCATCCTCGGCGGTGTCGTCACCGACGTGCTGAGCTGGCGATGGGCGTTCTTCGTCAACGTGGTCGTCGCCGTCGTCGTGCTGGCGGTCGCCCCGTTCGTGCTCGCCGAGAGCCGCCCCGGCCAGCGCCCGCGCCTGGACGTGCCCGGCGCTGTCACCGTCACCGCCGGACTGCTGGCCGTCGTCCTCGGCCTCACCAGCGCCGGAGAGCACGGCTGGACCGATGTCCGCGCCTGGGGCGGGCTGCTCGCCGGAGTCGTACTGCTGATCGGATTCCGGGCGATCGAACGCCGGGTCGCCGCGCCGCTGGTGCCCGTACGGATCCTGCGCGAGCGCAGCGTCGCCGGGGGCAACATCGCCGGCGTCCTCGCGTTCGCCACCGAAACCTCGCTGGTCTTCCTCCTCACCCTCTACCTGCAGGAAGTCCTCGGTTACTCGCCGCTGGCCGCCGGGCTGTCCTTCGCGGTCCTCGGCCTCGGCACCGTTCTCGGCGGCGCCATCGGCCCCACGGTGATCGCCCGGCTCGGCAACCCGCCGCGGGCCCTGGCACTCGGCATGGCCGTCCAGGCGGCGGCGACCCTGGCGCTGGTGTCTCTCGGCCCCACCTCGAACGGGATGCCGCTGCTGCTGATCGCCACCTTCATCGGCGGCGTCGCCAACCTGGTCGCCATCGTCGGGTTCATGGTCACGGCCACCTCGGGCCTGCCGGACGACGAACAGGGCCTCGCCGCCGGTCTCGCAACCATGAGCCAGCAGATCGGCATCACCCTCGGCATCCCGGTCATGTCGGCGATCGTCGGTGCCACCCTCACCTCGCTCGGCACCGATACCACCGGCAGCATCCTCACCGCGGTACGCACCGCCATCGGCGTCAACACCGCCCTGTGCGTGATCACCGCAGTGGCCGTGGCGACGTTCCTGCGGACGCCACGCATCGTCACCACCGCCGTGCCGGGCAGGTAGAGCCCCGTCAGGCTTTGACCACGTTGGTGCCGCTGACCTTGACGGCGACCTCGCTCAGCGCCTTGGTGGCCGGGCCCTGCACCACCGAGCCGTCCTTGATGGAGAACTGGCTGTTGTGGCAGTTGCACAGAATCTTGTCGCCGGTGATCGAGCTGACCGGGCAGCCCTGGTGTGTGCACACCTTGCTGAACGCCTTGAACGCTCCGGCAGTCGGCTGGGTGACGACCAGATCCGTGCCGATCACACCCCCACCGACCGGGACGTCCGCGACCGCCGCCACCACATCCGCGCTGTCCCCGGCACCGCTCGCCGCGGAAGTCTCCGTGGTCGCCGGCGTCGTCGTGCTGACCGCGGCGTCGTCGGTGTCGTCCGACGAAGAACCGCACGCCGTCAGCAGGACGCCGGCCCCACCCGCCCCGGCCAGCTGCAACACGCGGCGACGGGCGACAGCTGGGTCCGGCGATTGGTCACTCATGCCTGCTCCAGGAAGGTCGGCGACGGGCAGATCGGTAGTCCAAAATATCACCAATCGCCCGCCCGTCGAGGCCGATCAGAGCGGGGTCAGCAGACGCAGCGCGGCCGTGACGGTGTCCGCCATCGCGATCCGGGCCGGGGTCAGGTACTTGCGCGGGTCGACCAGCTCGGGTCGCCCGGCCAGGGTCGCCCGGACCGCGGCGGTGAAGGCCGTGTTCAACGCCGTACCAATGTTGATCTTTGCCATGCCGCCGGACACCGCGGCGGTCAGCTCGCCGTCCGGCACACCCGACGAGCCGTGCAGGACCAGCGGCACCGGCACGGCCGCGCGCAACCGCGCGATCAGCTCGTGGTCCAGGCGCGCGGTCCGTTCCCGCATCGCGTGCGCGGAACCGACCGCGACCGCGAGCGCGTCCACCCCGGTCGCCGCGACGTAGGCGGCCGCCTCGTCCGGGTCGGTCCGCACCCCGGGAGCGTGCGCGCCGTCCTTCCCGCCGACCTCGCCCAGCTCGCTCTCCACCCACAGTCCCAGGGCTCGGCAGCGGGCTGCTGCCGCTGCGGTGGCGGCGACATTGTCGGCGTACGACATCCGCGACGCGTCATACATCACCGACCCGAATCCGTTCGGCGCCGCCTCGTCCAGCAGCTCGGCGCACTCGACGTGATCGAGGTGCAGCGCGACCGGCACCGTGGACGCCCGCGCCACCGCAACGGCGGCCGCGGCGATCGGGGCGAGCCGGCCGTGATGGAACCGGACCGCGTTCTCACTGATCTGCAGGATCACCGGGCGCCCGGCCGCCTCGGCCCCGGTCACGATCGCCTCGGCGTGCTCAACGGTGATCACGTTGAACGCGGCCGCCGCCCCGCCCCGCGCCCGAGCCGCCATCACGATCTCCCCGGTCGGCGTCAGCACGCGGCACCGCCAGCGCCAACAACGACGGCGGCGAGCGCGGCCCGGGTCAGCACGACCCACCGCCACTGGTCACGGCGAGCGCCGCGCGCGTCGAACGGTAGACATCGGGGTCGAAGGAGCCGGCGACCGGGCTCGCCACCGCAGCGGCACCCAGCGCCACCGCGTCGGCGAGCAACTCCGGCCACCCGGCCCCGTCCCGCAGCCCACGGGCCAGCGCCGCCGCGCACGCGTCGCCCGCACCGGTCGGGTTGCCGTCGACCGGGTAGGGCGGCGCGCACCGGAACTCCCCGTCCGGCGTGATCGCGTGCAGCCCCTCCGGCCCGTGCGAGACCACCAGCGCTCCGCCTTCCAGGGAGACGGTGCCCAGCTCGGCCAGCTCCTCGGCGTTCGGCTTGGCCACGGTGGGCGCGGCCGCCAGACCGTGCCGCAGCGCCGGGCCGCTGGTGTCCAGCAGCACGGGTACGTGCTCGGCGGCGGCCAGCCGGCTCAGTACCGCGTACGCGTCAATCGGCAGACCCGGCGGAAGCGAACCGCACAGCGTGACCACCGCGGCCCGGCCGACCAGCTCGCGGAAGTGGTCGACGAACCGCAACCACTCGGCCGCCGGGACCACCGGCCCGGGTTCCCAGAAACCGGTCGCGCCGCCGGGGTCGACGACCGCGACGGTACGGCGGGTGTCCCCGGCGATCGGCACGAACGACGCCGGCACCCCCTCGGTGGCCAGCAGCGACGCGACCACCGCGCCGGACGGCCCGCCGAGCAGGCCGGTGGCCAGCACCGGTTCGCCGAGCGCGTGCAGCACCCGGGCCACGTTGAGCCCCTTGCCGCCGGCGCGTTCGGCGACCCCGGTGACCCGGTGGGTGCGATGCGGGACCAGCGCGCCGACCGGATAGGTCAGGTCGAGCGCGGGATTCAGGGTGACAGTAACGATCATGGTCAGGGCTCCGCTGCCGGATCTGCCCCGCCTCGGGCCGGATGGAGCGGCCCTGGCGCCTGACTGCCGGACTGGATACCGGCTGGGCGACGATCGTTGGCACGATTCCAACTGATCGAACGCGCACGTGTCAATAGCCGTTCGTGCGCGTATGGTGCTCATCGATTGTCCATATGAACATCTGGAGCACGCATGCCCGAGTTCGACGTGCTGGTCGTCGGCGACGCCAACCCGGACCTGCTGCTGCGCGGCGACGTGCGCCCGCGCTTCGGCCAGCAGGAACAACTGCTCACCGGCGCCGACCTGGTCCTCGGCGGTTCGGCCGCGATCACTGCGGCGGGCTGTGCGCGGCTAGGGTTGCGGACCGCGCTGCTCACCGCGGTCGGCAAGGACTTCTTCGGTACGTTGGTCCGCGACCACCTGGCGTCCCTGGGTGTGCGGGTGCTCGCCGTGGAGTCCGGGGACACCCCGACCGGGCTGACCGTGGTCCTCGCCGAGCCCGACGACCGCGCCATGCTCACCCTGCCCGGCACGATCGCCGCGCTGCGCCCGTCGGACGTCACCGCCGAGCTGCTGTCCCGCACCCGGCACGTGCACGTCGCCTCGCTCTACTTGCAGCCCGTTCTCGCCGCGGGTCTGGCCGGGGTGTTCGCGGCCGCGCGCACCGCCGGGGTGTCCACGTCCCTGGACACCAACTGGGACCCGACCGGCGAGTGGTCCTGGATGCCGGAGATCCTCCCGCACACCGACGTGTTCCTCCCGAACGCCGCCGAGCTGCTGGCGGTGACCGGCGCGGCCTCGCCCTCAGCGGCCGCGGAGCAGCTGGTGGCGAACGGCGCCACCGTGGTGATGAAGGACGGTGCCCGCGGTGCGCAAGCGTGGTGGCCGGGCGGTTCGTGCACCGCGCCGGGCGTCCCGGTGCAGGTGGTGGACGCGGTCGGAGCCGGCGACAGCTTCAACGCCGGCTTCCTGGCCGCCCGCCTGAGTGGCCGCGACCTGCCGTCAGCGGTCAGCTGGGCCGCGGTCGCCGGCTCCCTGAGCACCCGAGCAGCCGGCGGCACCGCCGCCCAGGCCACCCCGGACGACCTCCCCCACCCCTGACCACCTCCCCACCCCGGGCCACCTCCCCACCCAGGACCACCTCACGGTCCAGCGCGGCCTCGCCTCCCGCGCTCGCGGGCTGATCCGGCCGCGTTTTCAGTGCGGGTCGCAGCCTCCCGTGACCAGTTCGCGATCGCCGCTTTGCCCCGGACCGCGGCGCACCTCAGGCCCCGGCTGGCTCTCAGGGGTGTCTCCGTGCCCTCGAGACACCCCTGGCGGCCAGCCGCCGGGCCGGTGCTTTCGGCGTTTCTCCACCACGCCGCACACGGCGGCCAGGACGACGCCGAGCAGCATTCCGGCCAGGGCGCCCAGCAGCGGCGAGTGGGCGAAGACCGCGCCACCCAGCCGGCCCAGGGCGATCACGTAGATCGCCCAGGCCACGCTCGCCAGCGCGCTGAACAGCTGGAACCGCCGCATCGGCAGCCGGACCACGCCGGAGGTCACGGTGGTGGCCGCCCGGCCGTAGGGCAGGAACCGGCCGACCAGGATCGCGGCGCCGTCGTGCCGGAGCAGGGCCTGTTTCGCTTTGGCGCGGGCGCGGGCCGCTTTCGAGTCAGCTGGTGAGCCCGGGCGCCGGGTGGGGTCGCGCCGGGCGATCCGCCGGCCGATCAGGTAGGAGATCCGGTCGCCGGCCACGCCGCCGGACATCGCGGCCGCGGCCAGCCCCGCCACGTGCGGGGAACCGGTCGCCGAGAGGGCGGCCGCACCGATCAGCACGGCCTCGGACGGCACGACCGGGAAGAATCCGTCGATCGCCACGCTCACGAACACGATCACGTACAGCCACGGTGAGGTGAGCAGAGGCATGAGGTGGTCCAGCATCCGCAGCCCCCGTTGGTCGATCCATGCCACGACCGTACGGATCACCAGCAAACTTCACGATGATGCCAACCCACCGATCGACGGTAGAGCTAGCTCCACCCGGAATGCCCCTTAATGGTCTGCCGCCGGCGGTGCTCACTGCGTACAAAATCGGTCTTTGACGGCAACGACCGACGGGCGACGGTGACCTCAACGCGGTCATGGCCAACGCGGCGCGTTATGGGCCGATTCGGTCGGCGAGCCAGCGGCGGAGCGCGGCGAAGTCGGTGTCGGTGAGGCCGATCAGCGGATCCACCTGGTGTAGCAGGGCCGACCCCGGATGGTGAATGCGGACCCAGCGCTGATCGGCTTCGGTCATCTCGTCATCGAGCCAGATGAACGGGATGCCGGCGGCCCGACGGATGAGGGACGTGGTCTTCCAGTGCAGGCCGCGCTCGGGGATGTCCGCGTCCGGGAAGTCGACAACCGGCAGCGGCGGCAGGCCGAGCCGAGGGGCGACGACGACGTTCGCGTCGGACATCCAGGTGGTGGCCCACATCAACCGGCAGCCAAGGGCCAGCAGCCGACGTCCGTCGGCCGGGTCGAGGCGATCCAGCAGCGGGTTGCCTGGCTGATCGGTGCCGGACACGCGCTGGGTCGGCCGGGACCGGAACGGGATCAGCGGGCCATCGACGTCCAGGAAGAGCAGGGGACGCTGATCGCTGGCAGTCATCCCGGAGAACGTATCTCACCACGTCGATCTGGGAAGATCGCGGGATGACATCTTCGCCGCGGTGGCTCAGCCGGTACCAGAGCGGGCAGCGCGATCAGGTCTGGCAGGAGTTGCGGCAGCTCGGCGGCGCGGTGCGGAGCGGGGAGTGGGCGCAGGAGGCGCAACTGGTCTGCGATGAGATGGCGCGGCGGGCCCGGCAGAACGTCGAGGTCATCGTGGAGCGGCTGTCGCAGGGCGGCTACCGGTTCCACGCCAACGACGATGAGCAGACGCCGGTGCCGGCGCACACTCCGCCGACGGCGGTGCCGCGGCGCAGGCGGAGTGGCTGGCGGAGAAGTTCGGGCCGGTGCCGATGACGCTGTTGTCGTGGGTGCGCATCGTCGGGGATGTCTGGTTGGTGGGCACGCACCCGGAGTGGGCCGCTTCGGCGGCTGCCGACCCGCTGGTGATCGAGCTGGAGGGGACCCGCTATCCGGACAGCCCGATCCGCGACTGGTTCACCGAGGAATGGGACGGGTGGCAGGAGCAGCAGGCGGAGGATCCGGACGGCGATCTGTTCGTGCTGCCGGCCGCACCGGACCGTTTCCACAAGGACAACACCAGCGGCGGTATGCCGTATGGCTTCATCCTTCCGGACACCTGCGTCGACGGCCTGTTCAGCTGGGAGACGACGATGTCGTTCGTTTCATATCTGAACTGGGTGTTCAGCGAGGGCGGATTCCCCTGGCCCTCCGGCGACGACGCCCAGTGGCAGGTGCGGCACCACCTGGTGAAGGACATGCTGCCGTTGTGAGAGCACCGGGCCGACCGCCGAGGCACCGGCCGCGACCCGGTCCACCAACTCATCGAAGTTCACACCGCATGATCCCTGATCGCGAGCATCTTCAGTGCTTTGTGCGCAGTGCCCGCCGGTAGCGGTACCGGTAGCATTTCTGCGCGACGAGCAAGGCCGGAAACGCCCACCGCCAGCGGCCCTGAGACGATCTCGTCAACGATCGCAGGGTGAGCCGGACTTCTCCGCTGGAGTCGCGGTGTACAACAAATGCCTCTTCGCCACTCACGGGATGTCCGAAAAGAGTTCCATAGGCGAATCCACAGCGCATCGGCTCGTCCACAACGGCCACCACCCGCACCGGCTCGTGAACGATGAACGGCCCGATACGAGCGGTAACCCGATAGTCGGCGTTCTCTCGTACGCGTATCCCGTTCGTCAGCGACTCGACCGCGAAACCGCTGCGGGTCTTGATCTGCCAGTCCAGGACAGCTGAGGCGGCCTCGTCCCAACACCGTTGCCCGTGGCCGATGACAGCCGTAGTGGCATACCGGCGGTAGCCCTTCGGCCGCTCGGACCAGGTTTCCTCGCCCGGATGTGTGAGTCCGACCGCGCCATAGCTCAGCTTTCCCGTCATCGACGCCATCTTGGCACCGTCGGCCCGGCGGTATGACGGGAACTAAGCGCTTCCAGGTTCACTCGGCCGGCTCGAAGCGGACGATCACGATCTCGTCGCGGCCGCCTGACGGCGTGAAGTGCCGCTCGATGCGTGAGGTCTTGGGCGGCTGACTGGACGGGCGCGGCGGGGTCGCCGGTTTGTCGTACTCATGCAAGGCTTTTGGGATGGCGACGTTTGTTCTGATTCACGGTGGCGGGGGCAGTGCGTGGGACTGGCATCTGGTGGTGCCTGAACTGACCGCTCTCGGTCACGACGTGGTGGTGCCGGAGCTGCCGATCGAGGACAGGTCGGCGGGGTTCGCCGAGTTCTGCGACACGGTCGTCGCTGCGATTGGTGACCGCAGTGACCTGGTGGTCGTCGGGCACTCCTACGGCGGGTTCACCGCGCCGCTGGTCGCCGACAAGCTGCCGGTACGGATGATCGTCCTGCTCACGCCGATGATCCCGAAGCCCGGTGAGAAGCCCGCGGACTGGTGGGGCAACACCGGCTATCACGGCGTCGAAGGGCTCACCGAGGAACAGCAGTTCTTCAACGGCGTACCGGCCGAGATCGTTGCCGCGGCCGCGGAACATGGCCGGGACCAGGTCAGCGCCGAAGGCGGCGAGCCGTGGCCGCTGGACACCTGGCCGAACGTGCCGACGAAGGTGCTCCTCGCCCGCGATGACCGATTCTTCCTACCCGACTTCCAGCGCCGGGTGGCCGCTGACCGGCTGGGCATCGTTCCGGACGAGATCGACGGCGGTCATTGCGTGTCGCTCAGCCACCCGAAGCAGCTCGCCGAGCGGCTGACCGCGTACCTGGTGGCGTGAACTCCTCGGCTCCATGGTTGACTGCGGACGTGGCTGATCTGCGACCGCGCTTCACCGACGATGACGCCCACCAGGTGCGACCAGGACCGCGGCTGGCAGCGGTGCCGGGCTCACCCGGCCTCGTCCTGGACGCGGACACCAGGCAGCTTCTGGCCGACGGCCTCGGCCCGTTCGACATGGACATGCGCTGGCTCGCCCACCTCGACGAGACGAACGTCCTCCGACTGTGGCGATCTTGGACCGGGCACCAGATCTACCAGGCCGTCGTGGAGCCGCGAGCCGCCGGCACCTGGGCGATCCGCGACCTGACCGTCGAGCAGGAACCTGATCGGTACGGCGGGTCCGTCTCGGCGGAGCCCGGCGAGTTCGAACAGGTTCTGATCGTGGTCGTCAACACCTTGCGCCACTTCCGCGCCGGCCACACCCCCTACGGCCCAGGCCCGGACGCGGACCCGCTACCGCCCCCTTGGCCGTGACACATCCTCGCCGCCGGCTCCGACACGACTTCGGTGCCCAGTACGACGGTCTTGGCCCGGCATTCTCAGCGGCGCGGAGAACTGCGGCGGTACCGCGACCTCGGTCGGTACGTCTGGTGAATTGTGGTTGCTCACGGTGCCTGCTGCCCTCACCATCGGGCCGTGCTCAACGACGAATGCCGGCAATGCGAGCAACGGCAGGGCGGGCCTCTGCGGGAGCTGTTCAGCTGCTGCGACCTGGGAATCACTGGAACCAGGCACGCAGCATGCGATTGACTCCGCGATCCGTCGAGGAGCGATCCCCGGTCTGCTCGCCATGCGGGATGCGACGCCACCGATCCGGCTGCCGCACGCTGTCGACGTGCTCCAACACCGGTACGACGCGGGCGTGCCGAGCGCCACCTGACCGTGTTCGTTGCCGTGCGGGCTCCGATCACGCATTGTCGGCGGCAGATACGCTTACGCCGGGTTGGCATGAGCTCGGCGGCCATGGAGAGCGGCGTCATGACGTGCATCGTCGGGATTACGGATGGCACTGCCGTCACCATTGGCGGGGACTCGGCGGGAAGCGACGGATGGCACGTCACGGTGCGGTCGGATTCCAAGGTGTTTCAAGTGGGGCCCTACCTGATGGGCTTCACGACCAGCTATCGGATGGGCCAGCTCCTGCGCTACTCCCTGGACGTCGGCGAACCCGACACCTGGGACGTCGACCGGTTCATGGTGACCACGTTCATCGAGGCCGTCCGCGAGTGCCTCTCCACGGGCGGCTACGCCAAAACCGAGAACGGCCAGGAGCAGGGCGGACAGTTCCTCGTCGGCATTCACGGCCGACTGTACGTCGTCGGCGACGACTATCAGATCGGGCACACGATCTCGGGTTATGCCGCGGTGGGGTCCGGTTATCTGGTCGCTCTGGGCTCGCTGCACTCCACGGCCAGGTCGCCGATCAGCAGCCGGGAACGCGCGGTGATGGCACTCGAAGCGGCGGCCGAGCTCACCGAGGGCGTGCGGCCACCTTTCACCGTGGTGCAGTCGGAGTGACAAGCGGCCACACCAGCAAAGCGACACGGCTGGCGGGCACGCCCGGGAATCCCTTCATGACCACGCCTCGGTCATCGTCATCCGGTGTCGAACACCAGCCTTCGGGGCGTTGATCGTTCAGGCGTGGCCCGGCTGGCGGCGTGCACATCTTTCAAAGGGCACGGGTGGGCGTACGCCGAAATTCGCTTGAAGGTTGAAAAATGCCGCCCTACGGTGCGCTGGTGGTCGATGCGGCAGCTGCGGGGAGAATGCGCATCCGGATGCATGTTCATCACTTGCCTGGCGAGAGTCCATTGCGGCGCGTCCTCGTTCCGGCGACTCCGTTGCGTCGCATGCACATCACCAAGGTCCTGTGGCAGCACAGCGGGGCGCTGATCGGCTCGCGGGCGGATCTGCTGCGGCTCGGTGCATTGTTCCGGCTGGCCGCCACCAGCCCACATTCCCTGGTGTACCTGCCCTTGCGGGAAAACGTCCGGAGCGAAGCCGTCACCTACTGGGACGCGGGTCAGGGACTGGCCGACCTGGTGATCGGGCGCAGCGATACGGCGCTCCGGCCGTCCGCTTGGCCGATCCTGCGAGCCAGCGTGCGACGTGGGCTCAAGGTCGGCGCACTCGCCACCGTGCGGACGCCGGCTCCGCGCCCTCGACCGGAAGAACGGCAGCCGGCGAGCGAGTGGGAGCGGGAGCGCCACCCGCTGCGAGCTACCGAACATGCCGACACGCTGCTGCTGTCCGGCTCGGCTCGGGCTCTGCACGAGGTGGGCGACGAACTCACCTGGTGCGGTGAGCAGGTCGCACTCAACTCCGAGATCCACCGTTTCGGGGGTCCCGCGCTCCTCAGCCAGGTCAACGGCCCCGCACGCCGGGCCGGCCGTCGCGACGCCAGCTGGCATTTCATGGTGCTGGCCGAGGATCACCTCTTCCACCGGGATCGGTGACCCGTGCCGCTCATCGTTGCCGTCCTCGTGCGTCAGGCACAGCGCTCGCCGGCTGGGCCAGGATGACTGGCCCAGCCGTTGCACCGACGCTCAGCGGGATGACACGACATCCCGGGGTCAGGGCAGTGTGACGACCTGCGCCGCGTACGAAAGGCCGGCGCCGAAGCCCACCAGCAGCGCCGGACCCGAAGTGTCGGGCAGGGCGGCCATGGCCTGGGGAATCGAGGCCGCGCCGGTGTTGCCGTTGGTGACGATGTCGGTGGCCACCTGGACGTGCGGGCCGAGATCCAGGGCCTTGGCCGCGACCGAGGTGATGCGCAGATTGGCCTGGTGCGGGATGAAGGCCGCAAGGTCGGAAGCGGACATGCCCGCCGCGTCCAGCGCGCGCTTGGCAACGTCGGGAACGACGGAGGTCGCCCAGCGGAAGACCTCCGGGCCCGCCATCCGCAGGATGCCCGTCTCGTCGTACCGCAGCACCTCGCTGTGGGAGCCGTCGGCACCCCACACCACCGGGCCGATCTCGCACGTCTGCGCGGGACCCACAACCACCGCGCCCGCGCCGTCGCCGAAGAGGAACGCCGTGCCGCGGTCGTGGTCGTCGATGATGTCCGTCATGCGCTCGGCGCCGACCACCACCACGTAGCCGGCCGCGCCACTGCGGACGAGCGCGTCGGCGGTCGCCAGTGCGTACGGAAAACCGGCGCAAGCCGCGCCCAGGTCCATCGCGGCGGCTGCGGTCGCGCCCAGCGCGTCGGCCACCAGGGGCGCCACGGTGGTCGCCCGGCCGCGGTGGGACATCGTCGCCACCAGGACGGCCGAGACGTCGAGCGGATCGATGCCGGCATTGGCAAGGGCCTTGGAGGCGGCCGCTGCGCCCATCATGACCAGGCTCTCGTCGGGTGCGGCATGCCGGCGCGACTCGATGCCGCATCGTCGGCGGATCCACTCGTCGCTCGAGTCGATCAAGGCGGCGACCGTCTCGTTGCCCACCTCGGTCCGCGGACGGTAGGAGGCGACGCTCATGATGCGCGACCCAGGGTGACTGGTGCGGCGCGGTGATGGGTTGGCCATGAGCGATCTAAGCATGCCCGACTGGGTGCCCTCTGAATGCTTTATTCCTCGCCAGTAACTAAGCGTTCGAGCAAGCTCCAGGGAGGGATGAACGGCGGCAAACGAGGACGCCCAGGACGAGTCCTGGGCTCGGCGCGCCGTTGAGCGACCGGCGACCTTGAGGCGCCGAAGAAGGAGCCTCAAGCGGAGCTGCGCACGTGCGAGCGGTAGTGCCCTGCCCGGATGGCGGTGCGTCACGGGGAGTTGGCGAGGCGGGCTGATCGGCGTAGCGCGAGGATACCGACCAGTAAGGTACCGCCGATCAGAATGAACAAGCCGGCGAATCGCAACTCATCGGTCCTGTCGACGGGTGCGTCCTCCGTGTCGAAATTCAGGTCGCCGCCTTTTATGTGAACGGCAGTTCCCCGATAGAACGTCACTCGCACCGGAAGGCCGACCGCGTCATCCGGTAACGGCCCGTGAAGATTCGCCTCGATCGAGCTCTGCCGGCCGCCGACGTCGATCCCGACCTGGTCGGACGTCAGCGCCGTCACCGTCGCGTCGACCGTGACGCGGCAATACGTCGCGGCGAACACCTGGCCTGGCGAACACGTGGGGGCACTCTGAAACTGGTCCGAGGCGACCGAGCCGTACAGCGACCCGACCAGCAAGACCACACCGAACGTCCAGAAGCCGGCCAATACCAGCAACGCTTTCCGTACCGTAACGCCATCACCCCGCACCCGCCCATGATCGCGCCCTGGCGCAACCGTTCGCTGCGGGGATCAGCGCTCACCGAAATCGATGACATCGCCGGTCAGCGGGTACTGCCCGGTCCGGCCCGGTGCGGGCGGGGCGGCCACTCTCACCGGCGCGGGCGGGTCGCTGTCCAGACCGGTGATCCGGTTCTGGAGCCGGAAGCGGTCGAAGGTGTACGGAACACTGTCGCCGGCCACGCCCAACGGCAGTTCCGGGCTGTCGACCACGTGGAAATGCAGGTGCGGTTCGGTCGAGTTGCCGGTGTTGCCGACCAGGCCGAGTGCCTGCCCACGGGTGAGCCGGTCTCCCGGCCGGACCCGCACGCTGCCGGTCTGCATGTGGGCGTACAGCGCGTACGCCCCGCCGCCGAGGTCCTGGATCACGAAGTTGCCGGTCAGGTCCCCGGGTCCGGTGCGGGGCGGTAGCTTCTCCGGCGTGTTCTCGGGCACGCCGTCCCGGACCGCCAGCACCCGGCCGTCGGCCACCGCCGTGACACCGGCGCCGAAGATGAAGTAGCTCTCGTTGCGGGCCTGGTCACCGGCATAACTGTCCACGCCGCCGCGGGTCCGGACGAAGTCGATCGCGTACCGCTGGGCTGCGAACGTGCCGCCGTTGAGCTCCATGACGGCCAGGCGGTGCACGAACGGGGGCCGGCAGCACCCGTACACGGCGAGACCGCCGCCCCGCAGCGGTGGGCTGAGGTGCAGGGGTTCGCGCTGGGCGACCTTTGTCGCGGCGCCACTCACGGTCCGGTGGGCGGTTCCGGACACCTCGAAGCGGTGGATCAGCCGGGCCGGCGCCCGGGCACCGGCCGCCACCGTGACGTCGAGCAGCAACGAACCGGACGTGCCGGGTGCCAGCGCCCGGCCGAACGTGCGGGCCTTGGGGTCCAGCAGAACTCGTTCGATCGCGCGCGAGTCATAGACGGCGATGGGGCCGGCACGGCCCGGCTCCTGCACTTCCACCCGATCCAGCTGTACCGGCCGGGCGGACACGTTGCGCAGCATGACCTCGTAGACCAGATGTGTCCGATTGTCACTCGCGGGCACCGGCCGCGGCGCCGCCAGCACCCGGGTCTCCAGAATCTGAGCGTCGCCGACTCCCGGCGAGGCGGCAAACGCGGTCGCGGGCACACCGGCGGCCGGCAGAAGCAGCGCCACTCCCCCGGCGAGAATCGCAACCCATCTCCGGTACGCGCTCGGCCGGGCTGCTCCGGACGACACCGGCGAAAACTGCGACATCATGGCTCCCCGGCTGCCGGACTTCGAGCGTCGGCCCGATAAACGGATGCCTTCGAGCCAGTTCCTGATGCTGCTACCTGCCGTCCTCCTTCACAGGCTGTTCGACAGATCCGGGCATCTGCGATGGGTGGCGAGCGACGCTACCGCTCCCCCGACGTGCCTCTCGCATGGAGCATTTCCAGCAACTTGACCGTCGTGTTCCAGCTGCGAACAGTCATCGACTTGTACAGCGGTGACGCCATCATGGCGCTCAACCGGCTCTTTGTTCGCTGCGCGCTGAGGCGTTCCGCATAGACGACGCCATGACCCGGCCAGACCCTGTCGACGCCTTCGCGCGGATTGAAGATGGGCATGACCTCAGCAGACGTGACGCCCATCAGGAAAATCGCGTCGCTGTGGTATTTGTCCGGCTGGTCGCCGAAGCCCTCCGGCCTGTCGTCCACGACACTCTGGAGTTGATCGCGCGTGAGGACCAGGACTTTGATGAGTTCGCTGTCGAGCTGGAAAGCCTCGGGCAGGGCCGCTTCGATCTGAGCAGCCACCTCGACGGCTGTCCGGTCCGACGTCAGGACCACGTTGCCACTGGCGATAAAAGTTGAGACGTCGAGGAACCCCAGTCCTTCCAGGCAATTCCTCAGTTCGGCCATCGGAACCTTGTTCTTGCCTCCGACATTGATGCCGCGCAAAAGAATCAGGAACGTCTTCACCTCGCGCATTTTACCCACGAATGAAGGCCAAGTAAAGCGCGCTTCACCCTGCGCGTGAACAGCGAGAATATCGGCCACATCGGCTTTATCAACATCGCCGGGGAGAGCGAGTGCCGCCCTGGATCGCGCTCGGTGGAAGTGCCTCACCTAGTTCGGAGTGAGGATGCGGATAAGGAAGCCAGAAATGTGCCGGCCCTCCACGTCGTCGTTCCACTTCTCGGCCGTGACGACGGACGCCATGAGACCGGATCCGGCGACCGGCTCGGGCGCGGAGCGGCTGTGCAACGTGGCGATCGAGGTCACGGTGCCGGCGGTCAGCGGAGCGCTCGCATCGCCGTGATGGTCCTCCACCGCATCGATGGTCGCGGCGATACCGTCGTGCAGCACGGTGTCGATCCACCCCAGTTCGGCCAGGTTGGGATGCCCTAGCCGCCACGACACCTCGGAGCCCTCCCGGAACGGCGTACCGCAGCATTCCATCTGCCAGCTGGCCATCCACACGTAGAGCTGCACCACCCAAGCCTGCCAGACGCCACCGTCAGCTACGGTTTGCGTTCGCCGACTACTCGGGACGCCCCGCCACGGCGACCGGTGCGACGGCCCGGAGCTCGGCGGTGAGCCGTACGGCCAGCTTCAGCGCGGATTCCGACGGCGACGACGGGGTCGGCTCGAAGAACGTCACCTTCAGCCGGGGGCGCCGGGGGAACCGGGCGATGTCGACGGTCCCGGAGACCGCCGCGCAGACGATGCGGGCCTCCGGCACCGACTGGGCAAGACGTCCGACCCCGCTCCGGGCGCGCAACTGCCGGCCCTGTGAACGACTGCCCTCCGGGAAGATCCCGAGGCAGCCGCCAGCGGAGAGGCACTGCACCGCGGCATCCAGCGCGTCCATGTCGGCCTCGCCGCGCCGCACGGGGATCTGCCCCATCCCGTCGAGCACCCACCGGAGCAGCGGATTCTTCCAGAGCGACGCTTTGGCGAGGGCCTGGATCTGCCGGCGCCGGCGAGCGGCGAACGCGATGACCACGGGATCCCACGCACTGTCGTGGTTGGCCGGGAGGATCACCGCGCCGCGCATCGGAAGGGTGTCCAAGCCCTCCACCTCGAGGCGGCCCCACCAGCGGACGATCGGGCCCGCCACTGCCATGACCGCTCGATAGGTCCGCGGGATCCGGCCGGCGGTGCCGACGGCAGCGGCAGAACTGTTGCTCTCCATGACCCACTCTCACTGTCCACGCCCGTGCCGTTCACCAGCGAACGCATGCTGTCCTGCTCGCCGATGTCGTCATGCACTGCATGGACGGCGACTCACCGGCCCTGTCTAACAGGTCGAGCGACCCTCAGCAACGCGACAGCGTCGGAGTGGCCTGAGGAAGGAACCAAGGGCGGCTGACCCCGAACCTGGGGTGTGACATTTATGCTACGTTTCTAGCCTCGAGGAGCGGAGGGGCGGACATGACAGCCACCAGCAGTGCCTTCTGGGACGACCTCGCCGAAGACCTCAGAGACCCCGAGTTCCTGCGCGCTTACATCGTTGAGTCCATCCGCCTCGCCACCGTCGACTCGGTGATCAACGCCCTCGATGACGCTCGCGAGGCTGCCGGCCTGTCCAAAGCTGCCCTGGCCCGCGCCATCGGCGCCAACCCCGACGCCATCCGCCGGTTGTTCACGAACGGATCCACGAATCCGACGGTACGCACCGTGGCGGAGATTGCCGCCGCTCTCGGCATGCGCCTCACGCTGGAGCCCCTACCGGCCGCGGAGCGCGAGCAGATCACCGACCCACTCGTGCAGGGCGAGCACGCCGACACTGCGGCGCTCGCCCGCCATTTGCAGGCGATGCGGCGGCAGCGAACTCAACCCAAGCCGCGCCGGCGCACCATCGCCAGAGCGGCATGACCACGGGGCTACATCAGCGAACGGGGATTCCGGGACCAGTACTCCCGGCCGAATTCCCGGACCTGTTTGTAGTCCGCCTCTGACAACGTCGTACGGAACGGCTTGTCCAGACCTGCGACCACCACCAGCAGCGGCTTGGACCGACCGACGGCTTCGTAGTCCAGCAGACAGAACAAGCGATAATGATGCCGGCGCGGCCCATCGACGCGGACCTCGAACCAGCCGGTCATCTCCCCGTGCATGGCCTCCCAGTACCCACCACCGGCGAACCGCTTCGGTGGTGCTGTCGCCACCGCCACCAGGCGCGCCCGGAACTGAGCCCGCACAGCCGGAGGGCATGACCGGAGAAACTCTCGACCGGGCGCCGACTCGTCGGCATCATCATCACGGTGCCGCCGGAAGTAGGCGACATCGTGGGAGTCGTCCGAAAAGGATCAATTTCGGTACGGCACCACCCGACATGCGCGCGGCTGGATCTGGGGGACGATGGGTGCATGATCGGGGACCGGTGGGGTGTGGGCGACGGCGATGTGTCTCGGGCTTATCCGTGTGATGACTTTGTGGTCTCGCCTGCCCTGCAAGCGTGGCGAGGCGTCCCGGTGAATGCACCCGCCGCCGCGGTCTGGCCCTGGATCGTTCAGATCAGACTCGCGCCGTACTCCTACGACTGGATCGACAACCTCGGGCGGCGGTCGCCTCAGCAGCTCGTGAGTCTTCCCGAGCCGCGCGCCGGGGATCCGTTCACCACGGCCGGCGGGCGGCAGACCGGCCGGATCGTCGCGGTCGACGCCGGGAGCCACCTCACCGCGACCATCATGGGCGCTTTCATGTCCTACGTCCTGGATCCGCAAGCGGACGGCACGACGCGCCTGCTGCTCAAGGTGGTCATGCAGAACCACCGCTGGGCCGCTCCGGCCGCGTCGGTCGGCGATCTGGTCATGGCCCGGCGGCAGCTGCTCAATCTGAAGCGTCTCGCCGAACAGCAGCAATAGCCTCCGAAGAAAAGATGCCGGCGAGGAAGATGTTCACCCCGGCCAGGAACTGCGCACGATCGTCGTGCTCCCGGAGCAACGCCGCCGACTCCTGGACAAGTGGGTCGGAGTCCTGTCTGGCCCACTCCGCAGCCAAACCGTCCAGGAACTCCTTGCGCGCCGCCCCGTCCGGCGCCCGCCGAGCCCCCGCGGCATGCTGCCCGGCCGCTCCCAGCACGTAGTTCACCAGCGCCGACCCCGCGTCAGCCAGCGCCGTCCCGCCAACCCCGAGAGCGCTCAGCGACACCCCCACCGCCTTCCAGATCTGCAGGACCGCGGGCTGGAACGGCTCCCGCGAGAGCTGCACCCCCACCCACGGACGCGCGTCGATCGCCTCGAAGATGCCCAGCGCCAGCGCCCGGATCGACCCCCGAGGGTCATCACCGCCGGCCGCCGCCGCGACCACCTGGCTGATCACGCCGTCCGCGGCCGCGGCCAGGAGTTCGTCCTTGTTCGTGACGTGGTGATAGATCGCGCCCCGCCCGGTGGCGAGGTGGGCGGTGACCGCGCGCAGTGTCAGGCCGCTCTCGCCCGCGGTGTCCAGGATCTGAATGGTCGCCTCGACGATGCGCTCCCGGGAGAGCGCGTCGGTGCGTCGGGAGGTCATGAACGTCATCTTGACAGAGTTGGACCGCTGGTCCAATAGTGGGTTCATTGGACCGCCGGTCCAACCGACGGAGAAGAGAGCCCCATGCACGTCACGATCGTCGGCGCCGGCCTCGGCGGCCTCACCCTGGCCCGGGTCCTGCACCTCAACGGCATCCCGGTCACCGTCTACGACGCGGAGACCTCGGCGGGCGCCCGCACCCAGGGCGGCCAGCTCGACCTGCACGAGCACAACGGCCAGCTCGCCATAGCCATCGCCGGGCTCACCGAGGAGTACCGCGGCATCATCCACCACGGCGGCGGCGCGCAACGCGTCCTCGACCGGCACGCCACCGTGCTCGCCGAACTCCCCGACGACGGCACCATGACCCGCCCCGAGGCCCTGCGCGGCGACATCCGCCGCATCCTCCTCGAGTCACTCCCGGCCGGCACCGTGCGGTGGGGCAAGAAGCTCATCGCAGCGCGTCCACTGGACCAGGGCCGGCACGAGTTGACCTTCGCGGACGGCTCGACGGCCGGCACCGAGATCCTGGTGGGCGCGGACGGCGCTTGGTCCAGGGTCCGCCCACTGCTTTCACCAAACATTCCGGTGTACGCAGGGATGACCTACATCGACACCTACCTGCACGACGTCGACGAGCGCCACCCCGCGGCGGCGAAGGTCGTCGGCGACGGTGCCATGTACGCCCTCATCCCCGGCAAGGGTTTCCTGGCCCACCGCGAAGCGGGCGACGTCATCCACACCTACGTCATCCTCGACCACCCCCTCGAGTGGTTCGAGGCACCCACCACGAAGGAACGGATCGCCGCCGAGTTCGGCGGGTGGGCACCCGAGCTCGTCGCCCTGATCGCCGACAGCGACACCCCGCCGGTCGTCCGCAGCATCCACCAGCTCCCCGACCGGCACCGCTGGCCCCGGACCCCCGGCGTGACCCTGCTCGGCGACGCCGCGCACGTGACCGTCCCCGGCGGCGAGGGCGCGAACATCGCGATGCTCGACGGCGCCGAACTCGGCCAGGCGCTCGCCGCGCACCCCGGTGACCCCGAGGCGGCTCTCACCGCGTACGAAAAAGTGATGTTCCGGCGAGGCGAAGCCGAAGCCGTTGCCGCGCGCGACACCATCGACCTGATCTTCGGTGCCGGCGCGCCCCACGGTCTGGCCGACCTGCTGACCGGAACCGATCGGTAAGCCCGGCTCACCAGCCGGGGCCGCGGGCGAGGCGGATCGGCCCGGTGGCGGTGGTGACGTCGACGTCCTCGCCGTGCTGGCGGACGACGATGACGTCGTCTCGCGCCAGGCCGGCGGCCACCTCGCGCGCCGGGTCCATCAGGTCCCGCCACGACTCGCCGCCGACGACGCGGGCCGCGTCGCTCGGGCAGATGGTGGCATCGGGGTCGCGGTGCCGCAGCAGCGCCCGGATCGTCGCGGCCAGCCTCACCCGCCGGCCGCCGGGGGTCGGTTCCCACCAGGGATCGCCGCGCTCCCCCAGCGCCACCTTGGCATCCTGCACCCGCGGGCGGGCCGCTTCCGGGTCGCTGCGCACGAGCCGGCGGGCCGCCATCAGCTCGTTCACCAACTCCTGACGCAGCGCCTCAGGAATAGCCGGATCGGTGGCCCGCCACCGCCGCCCGGCCACGACCAGATACCGCCCGTCCTCCGTCATCGTGGCGTCATCACGCGAGCTCATCGCCCCATTGTCCCCGGCGAGCCACCCGCCGGCCCGGACTCCGGCCCGCCCCGCGGTCAGCCCTTCAGGCCGGTGAAGCTCATGGTGGCGATGAAGCGCTTCTGGGCCACCAGGAATGCCAGGATCAGCGGCATCGTGGCCAGCACGTTGCCGGCCATCAACTGGGACCACTCGGTGTGCCGGGTGCCCTGGAACGTCGCCAGTCCCACCTGCAGGGTGAACCGGCTGTCGTCGGAGATCGCGACCAGCGGCCAGAGCAGGTCGTTCCAGCTGGACAGCAGGGTGAACACCGCGAGAGTGGCCAGCGCCGGGCGGGCCAGTGGCAGCACGATGCTGCGGAACGTCCGCCACCGGCCGCATCCGTCGATCAGCGCGGCCTCCTCCAGCTCGGCCGGCAGGGACAGGAAGAACTGGCGCATCAAGAAGATGCCGAACGCCGAGGCCAGCCACGGTACGAACGCCGCGGCGAGGGTGTCGACGATGCCGATCCGGGCGAACATCAGGTAGGTCGGGATCATCAGCAGCTGGATCGGGACCATCACGGTGGCGACCACGACCAGGAACGCCACGCCCCGGCCGGCGAACTTGAGGCGGGCGAAGCCGTACCCGGCGGTGGAGCAGAGGGCCAGGTGCGCGACCACCGAGACGGCCGACACGACGATCGAGTTGCCGAGCCAGCGCAGCGCGGACGTCTCGGTGAGCAACGCGGTCCAGCCGGACAGGTGCAGGCTGCTCGGAATGAGCTTCGGCGGGAACTGGTTGATCTCCGCGTTGCTCATGAAGGAGGTCAGCACCATTTGTACGAGCGGGAGCACGAACAGCAGCGCCAGCGGCATGAGCAGGAGGTGCCAGGGACTGAACGGAAGACGACGCATCAGAACACTTCCGATCCACGCCGGCGGCTGTACCAGATGATCCCGAGGGTGAGCAGCAGCGTCACGGCGAACAGCAGGTAGGCGGCTGCCGCGCCGTACCCGAGGCGTTGGGTTTGAAAGGCCAGCTCGTAGATGTAGTAGACGACGGTCTGGGTGCTGTTCAACGGCCCGCCGCGGGTGGTCGTGTAGATCAGGTCGAACAGCTGCACCGCCGTGATCGTCTGCCAGACCGCGGCGAACACCGTGACCGGGCGCAGCTCCGGCAACGTGATGTGCCGGAACACCCGCCAGCGGCTCGCGCCGTCCATCTTGGCCGCCTCGACCAGCTCGGCCGGGATGTCCTGCAGCGCGGCCAGGTAGATCACCGTGGTGAAGCCGACCTCACCCCAGAGCGCGATCAGGCAGATCACGTAGAGCGCCTGAGACGGGCTCTCCAGGAATTGCTGGGTGGGCAGCCCGAGCGTGCGCAGCACCTGGTTGGCCGCGCCGAACTGCGGGTTGAAGACGAACGAGGCCAGGATGCCGGTGGCGGCGGCCGAGGCGACGTACGGCACGAAGATGCACGTCCGGTAGAACCCGATCAGCCGGATCCGCTGGTTGAGCGCCACCGCGACGAGCATGCCCAGCCCGATCGAGGCCGGTACGAACAGGGCCGCCAGCAGCAGCGTGTGCCGGGCCGCGGCCAGCATGTCCGGGTCCTGGGCGAGCCGGGCGTAGTTGGTCCAGCCGACCGGCACCCCGGGTGAGATCCCGTTCCACTTGGCCCGGGAGATGAAGAACGCCCACACGGCCGGGAACAGCGAGAGTCCGACAACGATCAGCGTGGCCGGCCCCACGAACGCCCAGCCGGTCACATCAAAACGCCGGCGAACCTTGACAGCAGGCACCGTACGGGGCAGCGCGAACGTCAGACCCGCCATCAGTTCACCAGCGCGTCTGCGGACTTCTTCGCGGCCGCGTCGAGAGCCTGCTTCGGCGTGGACTTCCCTTGCAGGACCTCGGCGATCGCGTCACCGACGTTGCGGGACAGCTCCTCGTACCCGGGTGCGGTCGGCCGGGCCTGTTTGGCGTTGGCCAGGTTGTCGAAGAACTTCTGCCCGCCCGGGTACTCCTTGACGTAGGCGGCGAACTCCGGCGTCGACGCCTCGGTGGAGCGCAGCGGCAGGTTGCCCACCGCGAGGTTCCACTTCGCGTCGGTCTCCGCGCTGGTCAGCCACGTGGTGAAGGCCCGGGTGGCGCCGGCCCGGTTCGCGTCGCCGTGGTCGAAGAGCACCCACAGGTCCGGCCCGGAGACGGTCTGGTGATCGCCGTTGAAGCCGGGCAGGTCGGCCACCCCGTAGGACAGCTTCGCCTCCTTGAGCTCGATCAGCGACCACGGCCCGGAGAGCATCATCCCGATCCGGCCGCTGTTGAACAGCCGCCAGTAGCGCTCGTCGGTCTGGTCCAGGTACATCGACTTGTCGTCGACGGCCATCTGCCGCAGCGTCTCCAGGGCGGCCACCCCGGCGTCGGAGTTGAACGCCGGTTTCGTGCCGTCCAGGATCTGCCCGCCGTGCTGCCAGAGCAGCGGCCACAGGTGCCAGGTGGTGTCCTCACTGCCCGAAACGGAATAGGCGGTGCCGTAGGTGTTGGTGCTCGCGTCGGTCAATGTGCGCGCCGCCGTGCGGAAGTCGTCCCAGGACCAGTCGTCGGTCGGATACGTCAACCCGGCCTGATCGAACAGCTTCGTGTTGTAGATCAGCGCGATGTTGTCGACCAGGGCCGGCACCCCGATCACCTTGCCGCCCGAGGTGGCCGTCTGGCGGGCCGCCTCCGGGATCTCGGTCCACCCGAACGACGGCTGCTGCACGTACGACGAAAGGTCCTGGGTCTTGCCACTCGCGGACAGGTCACCGGCCCAACTACCGTAAGCATAGGAAATATCCGGATAGGTGCCGCCGGTGAAACCGGCGGACAGCTTGGTCAGCAGGTCGTCGGTGGTGGGCGCGCCGGTCGAGGTCTTGATCGTGACGTTCGGGTGGGCGGTGTGGTACTCGGCCGCGAGACGTTCCGCGACCTTCTCCGCCTCCTCGGTCTGCCCGGTCCACCAGGTGATCTCGACGGTCGCGTTCGGGTCGTAACCCGCGGCCGCGTCCTTGCCGGGTTCGGCGGTACCGCCCATGCAGGCGGTGGTCAGCAACAACAGGGCGGCCGCGCCGCCGGCGAGCGAGCCAGGTCTCATCACGGGGGACCTCTTCCTCAGGTGAGCACCACGGATCTAGTGAGCAGGCGGGGGCGATCGGGGTCGAGGCCGCGGTGGGCGGCCAGGGCGAGGGCGAAACGCTGGGCGAGGACGAGTTGAGCGAGCGGGTCCCGGTCGTCCCGGTAGGCGGTGGCGCCGGCCTCCCGGGCCACGTCGTCGAGTTCGGCGGGCACGTCGCCGAACGACCAGATCAGGCTGCGCGGCCCGGCCACCGCGACCGGTCCGTGCCGGAAGTCGCGCGCCGGGTAGGACTCCGAGTAGGCCTGCGCCGCCTCGCGGACCTTCAGCGCCGCCTCGTGTGCCAGGCCGATGGTCCACCCGGTGCCGAGAAACACCAGGTGGTCGATGTCCGCCGGGTCCGCGGGCAGGGGCGCGGTCAGCGCGGCGTCACCGTCCGCGACAACCGATTCAAGATCTTTTCCGTACGCCGTACGCGCGAGAGCGAGCACGGAGGTCGGGAACCTGGTCTGCACCACACTGCGCTCGTCGGCGAAGTCGAGCAGCAGTCGCGCGTCGGTCAGGTCGTCGACCGGCTCCCCGCGGACCGCGGTGACCGCGATCCGGCGGGTGCCGGCCGGAACCTGGCGCAGCGCTTCCAGGACCTCGGTGGAGGTGCCGGAGCGGGTGATCGCGACGACCCGGTCGTAGTGCCGGCGCGGCACGTACTCGGAGGCGCAGACCGCGTCGGTCTCGCCCAGCCCCGCGTCTTCGCGCAGCTCGGCGATGCTCTGTGCGACGAACCAGGACGTGCCGCAGCCGAGCACGAGCATCCGCTCCCCCGGCGCGGCCAACTCCCGGACCGCCTCCGGCTCGAGCGTGGCGGCCCGGCGCCACACCGCGGGCTGACTGGCGATCTCCGCGGACGTGTTATTCATGTCCGTGGATTATGCTCGTTTGTGCTCGCTTCACAAGATGCGCGCAGCAAACGAGCATCCGCTGCTGCGCGTTTCAGGATCGGAGCGCCGGGGGCAGCAGGTCGCCGTGGGCGGCGGTCAGCTCGTCGCAGAGTGCCCAGATCGCGTCAACGGTCAGGCTCGCCGCCGTGTTCGGGTCGACCATCGCGGCCTGCCGGACCATCCGCGGGTCGCCGTCGACGGCCGCGCGGACGGTGAGCTCGCCGACGCTGACGAACGAGCGGTTCAGCGCGGCGCACTGCGGGGGCAGGGCGCCGACGTGTTCGGGTTTGATTTCGCCGTCGTCGACCAGGCACGGGACCTCCACGGCGTACCCGTCGGGCAGGTTGGTGATCAGGCCGGTGTTGGGCACGGTGGCGTGGATCCGGCGCGGGGTGCCGGTGACCATGCTGTGGATGACCTGAGGGGCGTACTCAGTGGCCGGGCGGGTCAGGTCCAGGGCCTCGCCGGCCAGCAGGGAGCGGCGGGTGGTGTGGTACTCGGCGACGTTGTCCGCGCTGATCTGCAGGTAGTCGCCGACCGGGATGCGCAGCCGGTCGACCTCGCTGTCGTGGTGCAGGTACCAGGGCACGTACTCCGAGGAGTGCTCGCTGGTCTCGGTCGGGAACCAGCCGAGCCGCCGGTACATGTCCATCCGGACGCGCCGTCGCAGCTCGGGGTCCCGGTCCAGGAGCGCGTCGAGCTGGGGGTAGAGCGACTCGCCGCGGTGCTCGAAGCGCAGCAGCCAGGCCTGGTGGTTCACCCCGGCGCCGGTGTAGTCGATCTCGTCGAGCGGCACGCCGAGCAGCGCGGCCAGGTCGTGCACGGTCCAGAACACCGAGTGGCACAGCCCGGCGACCTTGAGCCGGGGCGCCGTGGCGGCCAGGTAGGCGACGTTCATCGCCATCGGGTTGGTGTAGTTGAGCAGCCAGGCGTCCGGGCAGAGCTCCAGCATGTCGGCGGCGATCCCGTCGAGCACCGGGAAGGTGCGCAGCGCGCGGAAGATGCCGCCGACGCCGAGGGTGTCCGCGATCGTCTGCCGCAGGCCGTACTTGGCCGGGATCTCGAAGTCGCGCACGGTCGCCGGGTAGCCGCCGACCTGGATCGCGTTGATCACGAAGTCGGCGCCCTGCAGCGCCCGGCGCCGGTCCAGATGGGCGGTCACCGCCGGCTTCGCGCCGAGCTGCTCCGCGGTACGACGGGCGATCAGCTCGGCCGTCTCCAGCCGTTCCGGGTCGATGTCGTGCAGGGCCAGGGTGACGCCGGTCAGTTCGTCGAAGGAGAGGATGTCGGCCAGCAGCTCGCGGGTGAACACGACACTGCCCGCGCCCAGGAAAGCGATCACCGTCATGCGCGGATTGTTGGTCGCGGATGGCCGAACGTGCAAGGATCGCGGGCAAACGAACGGTTCCACTTGCACGTTTGCGGGTTTTCTGCCGCGCGTGTGCTCCCTGCCGGAAAGGTGCCATGTCCTCCTTGCGCCGCGCCGACCGCGTGTCGGCCATCCTGGAACGCGTCACCGGCACCGGCTCGGTCGACGCCGGTCAGCTCGCCGACGAGTTCCAGGTCTCCCCCGCGACCATCCGCCGGGACCTGCAGATCCTCGAGGACCAGCGGCTGCTGTCGCGCACCCACGGCGGCGCGGTCGCCGTCGACGTGGCGTACGAGCTGCCGGTCCGCTTCCGGGCCGGGCAGCACCGCGAGGAGAAGGCGCTGATCGCCAAGACGGTCGCCGGGCTGCTGCCGAAGGGCCCGCTGAGCCTCGGCCTGACCGGCGGCACCACCACCCACCTGCTGGCCCGGCTGCTCGCCGAGCGGGTCGACCTGACCGTGGTCACCAACGCGCTGAACATCGCCGCCGAGCTGTCCCTGCGCCCGCGACTGAAACTGATCATGACGGGCGGGGTGTCGCGGACCCAGTCGTACGAACTGGTGGGTCCGATCGCGGACCAGGCGCTGCGCGGTCTGAACATGGCGGTGGCGGTGGTCGGCGTGGACGGGATCAGCGTGCGCGGCGGGTTGACCACGCACGACGAGATCGAGGCGAACACGAACGCCACCATGGTCCGGCGCGCCGACCGGGTGATCGTGGTGGCCGACGGTTCCAAGGTCGGCAAGGTGTGCCTGGCCGGGATCTGCCCGATCACCGACGTGGCGATGCTGGTCACCGACCCGAGCGCCGACCCGGCCGGTGTCGAGGCGATCCGCCGGGCCGGCACCGAAGTGATGATGGCCGGCTGATCGTCGGCGGCGGCGGCTTGTCGGCGGCGGCTTGTCAGGCGTTCAGGCTGCTGATCGCTTTCTGCAGCGCGGCGGTCTGGTCCGCGGCCGCGAGCGGTTTGCCATACAGCCAGCCCTGGCCGAAGTCGCAGCCGTTGGCACGCAGCCAGTCGCGCTGAACCGCGGTCTCCACGCCCTCAGCCACCACCCGGTGGCCCAGCGCGTGCGACATGGCCAGCACCGCCCGCACGATCGGCTCGTCCGGGCCGCCGTCACCGACCCCGGTCACGAACGCCCGGTCGATCTTGACGATGGCCACCGGGAGTCGCTGCAGGTAGCTCAGCGAGGAGTAGCCGGTCCCGAAGTCGTCGATGCACAGGGTGATGCCGAGCGCGGCCAGCTCGTGCAGGGTTCGCAGGCAGGTGTCCGGGTCCTCCATGAACCCGGACTCGGTGATCTCCAGCCAGAGCCCCTCGGCGGGCAGGCCGGTCCGCTCCAGGATCTCGCGCACCCGGTCGGCCAGGCCCGGCTCGCGCAGCTGGCGCACCGCCAGGTTGACCGAGACGTGCACCGGGCTGCCGGACCGCCACGCCTGGGTCTGCGCGGCCGCCTCCTCGAGCAGCCAGGCGCCGGACTCGACGATCAGCCCGGTGTCCTCGGCGACCGGGATGAACTCGACAGGTGACACCGGGCCGAACTCCGGGTGGGTCCAGCGCATCAGCGCCTCGAACCCGTCGACCCGGCCGGTGGCCAGGTGCACGAGCGGCTGGTAGTGCACGGCGAGCTGACCGTGTGCGAGGGCACCGCGCAGCGCGCCCTCGAGTTCGACCCGGCGCTGGATGCCCTTGCGCAGGTCCGGGTCGAAGACGGCGTAGCGGTTGCGGCCGCAGTCCTTGGCCCGGTACATCGCGGTGTCCGCGTCGCGGAGAAGATCGAGCGCGCTCTCCCGGCTCGCGGCGTGGTCGTCCGGGGGCTCGGGGTGGCTTCCCGGGGTCGAAGCGTGGTGTCCCGGGGCCGCGGCGTGCGGCTGCGGGGCCGCGTGGGCGACCCCGACCGAGGCGGTCACGTCGACCGCGCCGACCGACAGCGGCAGCGGCGCGGCCAGCTCGACCAGCAGGCGCGCGGCCAGCTGCTCGGCGACCGGCTCGTCGACCGGGCCGAGCAGTGCGACGACGAACTCGTCCCCGCCGACCCGGGAGACCAGGTCCTCGGCCCGCACCGCGGCGGCGATCCGGGCGGCCACCGCCCGGAGCAGTTCGTCGCCGACCTCGTGACCCCAATGGTCGTTGATCAGTTTGAACCGGTCCAGGTCGAGCAGCAGCACACTGACCCGGGACGGCGCGTCGCCCCGGGCGACCCAGCGGTCGATGGTGGCGGCCACCGTGTCCCGGTTCGGCAGGCCGGTCAGCGCGTCGTGCTCGGCCTGCCAGCGCGTTTCCTGCTCGGCGCGCGCCCGGGAGTTGTTGGCCCGGACCACCCGGGCGACGACCACGCCGATCAGGGCCAGGGACAGGCCCGCCCGTACCAGAGCGAAGGTGTTGTTGACCGGCGGCGCCGCGACCCACAGCACGGTCGGGACGCACAGCGCCGCGGTGATCGCCGCGGTCCGGCCCTTGGTCAGGAACCGCGACCGGCCCTGCACCTGCTCGGTCAGCACCCGCACGCTCGGATGCAGCATGCAGGCCGCGTTCGTGGTGTCGGCGACGAAGACCAGCGCGCCCATCACGTGCATCGGGATGGCGCCCGGCCCGGAGACGAACCAGCCGCGGACGGCCAGCACCATGTCGGCGGCCAGCAGCGCCACCCCGCTGGCCACGAACAGCGCCAGCGCCGGGGTGCGGACCCGGGTCAGCAGCAGCACCGGCATCGCGATCACCAGCAGCAGCGCGGCGGCCAGCGGCAGCAGCGCCGCGACCAGGTTCTGCCACCGGCGGTCGTCGGTGGCGAACCACGGCTCCACCCACAGCGACCAGACGACCAGGGCCGCGCCGACCCCGACCAGCAGGGTGTCCACCCGGGCCGGATCGTCGGCGGCGGCCCGGCTGCGCCGCAGCAGGTCCAGGACACCGGCGGTCAGCAGCAGGTAGTTGGGCAGCAGCACCAGGTTCGGGATCATCGTGAGCGCGGTGTGCGCCAGCGCGTCGACGCTGGTGACCAGCAGCCGCACGCTCTCACCGGTGAGCGAGAGGCACTGCGCGGACAGCAGCAGCAACCACGGACGGCGATGCCCGGCGGCGACGTTGTGCCGCAGGCCGGTGGCTGCCGCGACGCAACAGACCAGCACGCCGAGCAGGTACACCCGGGTGGCGGTGGCCGGCGCCGCGACGCCGACGGCCACGGCGGTGAGCAGACCGGCGCCCAGCACGATCCAGGACGCGGCGGCCCACCGGGCCGGACGCGCGGGGCCCCGGGCCACGTCGCCGCTCACCATGACCGTATCGGCACCCGGGAAAGCTGTCTTAGCGCCGCGGGGCCGGGGCGAGCAGGCCGGCGAGCCGGTCGGCGACGGTCATCGCGGAGTTGACCACGGTCGTGGTGCGGCCGCGGGTGGTGGCGACGGCGATCGCGATGTCCTTGCCCGGCAGGTAGGTCTGCACCGCGGAGTAACCACCGAACGACGGGCTCTGCTGGATCCAGCCGTTCTTGACCATGACGCCGAGCCCGTAGTGGCTCTGCTCGGTGTGCCGGATGCAGATCGACGCCGGGCAGGTCGCGGTCGGACCGCCCCGGCCGACCGTGCCCGGGTCGCGCTGGATGCGCAGAGCGGCCGCGGAGAGCAGCCGGCCGTCGCCGACGCCCCGGGCGGACGCTTCCAGGTCGCAGATGTCCGAGGTCAGCACGGCGCCGGACGCGGTGGTCCAGGACGGGTTCCAGTAGGTGGCGTCCTCGTACGTGCCGCGCTCGATGGTGAAGCCGTGCAGCACCGGCTGCGGGATGACCGCGTTGTCCTGGCTGCTGGTCTCGGTGAGCCCGAGCGGCTTGAGGATCCGCTGGCGCATCAGCTCACCGACCGGCGTACCGGTGACCTTGGCGAGGATCTGGCCGAGCACAACAAAGTTGGCGTGCGAGTAGCTCCAGTTGGTGCCGGGCTCGTACCACAGCGGGCGGGACGTGGCCAGGTCGACGAGTTCCCGCTCGGTCCACTGCCGGAACGGGTCGGCGTAGATCTTGGTGATGAACGGCTCGTAGGTCACGTAGTCCGGGTAGCCGGACATGCTGCTGCCCAGCATCCGCAGCGTGACCTTGTCGGCGCGCGGCAGTGCGGGCAGCCAGCGGGCGATCGGCTCGTCGAGCTTCACGATCCCCTTGTCGGCCAGTTGCAGCAGCACGATGTTCAGGTACGCGATCCCGACCGACCCGACCCGGAAGTGCATGCCGGTGCTCGCCGGGACACCGGTCATCGCGTCGCCGACCGCGGCGGTCACCACCTCCCGGCCGCCGACACTCACCCGTACCAGGGCCGCGCTGAGATCGAACTCGCGTCGCGCCGTCCGGACGATATCGACGATCTGCGCGGCGGTCCCCCGCGGCTGCGCGGTCGCGACGCACCCGGCGGGTCGGTCGCCGGCTGCGGCCGGAGGGGCCCAGCCGCCGGCCACCAGCACGGCGACGGTCAACGTGGACAGCAGTGAGCGTGGCATATGTCCATTCTCGGAGTCCGCCGGCCGGGCCGTGGTGAAGATCCGGAAAAGGCGGCCGGGCCGTCACCCCGACGCGAGACTGTCCTGCGGGACTTCGCCGCACCGACACCGGGAGACGCGTTGATGAATTGGATCGCGGGCCAGGTGCCGGAATGGCTCACCCTGCTCGTACTGGTGATCGGGCTGCCGTCGTTCATGCTGGTGCTCGAGTCGCGGGTGCACCGGTGGGTGCCGGACTGGCGGCTCGGCAAGTACAACGACGCGACCGGGATCATGCTCTCCAGCGCCGCGGTGGTCTATTCGGTGGCGATGGGCATGTGCGTGGTGACGCTCTGGGAGAGCCGCAACGAGGCCCGGGCGGCGACCGAGGCCGAGGCGGTGAACCTGGCCGGGCTGGCCGAGGGCGCCCGGGTCTGCGACCCGGCGGTACGCCAGACGATCGAGACGGGTGTGCTGACGTACAACCGCGACGTGATCGCGATGTGGTCGAACCGGGTGCACAGCGAGCCGACCCCGAAGGTCGGCGCGGACCTGGACTCGCTGGTGCTCGTGGTCAGCCAGATCACCCCGACCACCGAGGCGCAGCGGGCCTTCGTCCAGGAGGCGGTACGGCGGCTCAGCACGGCGACCGAGTTGCGGGCCAAGGCCATCCGGCTCGCCCACGAGGAGCAGCTGCCGAACGTCCTGTGGATCTCGGTGTTCACCGGTTCGATCGTGGTGCTCTCGCTCTGCGTGACGTGCGGCATCCGCGACGGCCTGCTGCGGCGGGTGCTGGTGGCCGGGGTCGCCGCGACGATCGGCGTGAACATGTTCCTGGCCATCGAGCTGAACTACCCGTTCGAGGGCAGTGTCCGGCTCGGGCCGGACAGCTATCAGGAGGTGGTGGACCAGCTGGAGCAGCGACGCTGACTCGCCGGCAGCACCTACCCGGTAACACGAAAATCATTCACTTTTCTGCCTAGGCTTCTTCTGTCCGCACACCTCACACCGCGAGGCCAAGGCCATGAGCGTGAGCCAGCTGTCCCGGCCACACACCACCGGCGCACCCGAACCCGGCCGCAACCATCCCCTCGGGGCCACCCCGGACGACGACGGGGTGAACTTCGCCTTCTTCTCCGAGCAGGCCACCGGCGTCCAGCTGCTGATCTTCGAGCGGGCCGGCGACGCCGAGCCGGTGCAGACGGTCACCCTGGACCCGGAACACAACCGCAGTTTCACCATCTGGCACGTCTACCTGCGCGGGCTGCGGGCACCCACGTTCTACGCGCTGCGGGTCACCGGGCCCGAGGGCGAGGACGCCCGGGGACGCGGACAGCGGTTCGACGCGGCCAAGGTGCTGACCGACCCGTACGCCAAAGGTCTTGATCGAAGTCGTTGGGATCGCGGTGCGGCCTGCGCGCCCGGTGACACCCTCGGCACCTCGCTGCGCTGCGCGGTGATCGACGAGCGAGACTACGACTGGGCCGGCGACCAGCCGCTGAACCGGCCGATGGCCGAGATGGTCGTCTACGAGATGCACGTCGGCGGGTTCACCCGCTCGCCCGGCTCCGGGGTGGCGCGGCCCGGCACGTTCGCCGCGGTGACCGAGAAGATCCCGTATCTGACCGCGCTGGGTGTCACCGCCGTGGAGCTGCTGCCGGTCTTCGACTTCGACGCGAGCACCGGCAACTACTGGGGTTACAGCACGGCCGGGTTCTTCGCCCCGCACGCCGGATACTGCGAGCAACCGCAGGCCGGCGCGCACGTCCGGGAGTTCCGCGACATGGTCGCGGCGCTGCACCGGGCCGGGCTCGAGGTGATCCTCGACGTGGTCGTCAACCACACCGACGAGGGCAACCAGCTCGGGCCGTTGTTCTGCTGGGCCGGGCTGGACAACACCAACTACTACCACCTGGACCGGGCCGACCCGCGCTACTACGACGACTACTCCGGCTGCGGCAACACACTGATGGCCAACCACCCGATCGTCACCAAGATGATCGTCGACTGCCTGGAGTACTGGGTCCGGGAGATGCACGTCGACGGGTTCCGGTTCGACGAGGCCGCCGTGCTGACCCGCGGGCCGGGCGGGGTGATCCTCGACGAGCCGCCGGTGGTCTGGCAGATCGAGCTCTCCGACACGCTGGCCACCACGAAGATCATCGCGGAGGCGTGGGACGCCGCCGGGGCCTACGAGGTCGGCCACTACCCCGGGTATCGCTGGGCCGAGTGGAACGGGCGGTTCCGCGACACCGTGCGCCGGTTCGTCCGCGGCGATCCGGGCCTGCTCGGCGCGATGGCCGAACGCCTCGGTGGCAGCGCCGACCTCTACCAGGCGCGCGGGCACCGGCCGGTGAACAGCGTCAACTTCGTCACCTGCCACGACGGGTTCACCCTCGCCGACCTGGTCGCCTACGACCGCAAGCACAACGACACCAACGGCGAGGACAACCGGGACGGCAACGACGACAACCTGAGCTGGAACTGCGGCGCCGAGGGCCCCACCACCGACCCGGACGTCCTCGCCCTGCGACGGCGGCAGACCAAGAACTTCGCGGCCCTGCTGCTGTTCTCCCGCGGCGTCCCGATGATCACCGCCGGTGACGAGGCCGGACGCAGCCAGCAGGGCAACAACAACGCGTACTGCCAGGACAACCCGGTCGGCTGGTTCGACTGGAGTCTGCCCGGCGCGAACGCGGACCTGCTGCGCTTCTGGACCGGCCTGATCGCGCTGCGCCGCCGGCACCGGGTGCTGCGCCGCGACGAGTTCTACACCGGACGCGACGTCACCTGGCACGGCACCCAGCTGCCGCCGCCGGACTGGGACGACCCGCAGGGCCGCGCCTTCGCCTGCACCCTGACCGGCGTCGGCGACGACCCCGACCTGCTCCTGATGATGAACATGCACTCGGCACCACTGGAATTCCAGTTCGACCCGGAGCGCCGCTGGGCGCGGACGGTCGACACCGCACTCGACTCACCGGCCGACATCGCCGACCCGGGCACCGAACAGCCGGTCACCACCGCCGGCTACCTGGTCACCGCGCACAGCGTCGTGCTGCTGCAGTCCCTCTCTGGAGACACGCCATGAACCCCGCCACCGATCCGGGCACCCGGGTCAACCAGATCGACTTCACCTTCTCCGACATGATCGCCGGGTACGTGACCGGCTACGACCCGGCCACCGACACCCTCGGGCTGCGCACCTCCGACGGCCGCCCGTACGCCGCCCGGCTCACCACGAACACCGTGGCCGAGATGCTGCGCAACCTGGGCGAGGCCTACGTCGACGCCGGCGCCCAGCTGCGCGGGCTGCTGCAGCCCGGCCGCTTCGTGCACGTCTACGGCGTGTTCTACCCCGGCGAGGCCAACGGCACCGGGTTCGAGGCCAAGCACGTGCTGCTGTTCGGCAAGGACGCCGACGAGTACCGGTTCGAGTCACCGGACTGGTGGCAGCGCCAGGTCCGCGCGATCGGCGACTTCTACCTGCAGGCCGAGTTCGGCGGCGCGGGCGCGGGCTACGACTACCACGGCTACCGCACCGACCTGTCGATGCTCGGCACCAAGACCAAGGCGGTCCGGCAGGAGACCGACACGATGTCCCGGATGGTGTACGGGCTCGCCACGTCGTACCTGCTCAGCGGCGGGCAGGCCTACCTGGACGCGGCGATCGCCGGCGCCGACTACCTGATCGAGCAC
Source organism: Actinoplanes palleronii (assembly GCF_016862315.1). Classification (GTDB taxonomy): domain Bacteria; phylum Actinomycetota; class Actinomycetes; order Mycobacteriales; family Micromonosporaceae; genus Actinoplanes; species Actinoplanes palleronii. The sequence continues at coordinate 96,283 of NZ_BOMS01000090.1, forward strand.
TTCTGCGCGGTGGATCGCAGCCAGCAGATCGCCTACTGGTACCACGCCATCGACATCGCGCCCGACGGCGGCGAGCGCAAGATCCTGGCGTCCGAGTTCGGCGACGACTACAACGCGATCCCCTGCTACGAGCAGATCTACGCGATCGCCGGGATCACCCAGGTGTACCGGGCCACCGGCGAGGCCCGGCTGCGCGAGGTGATCGACCTGACCATCAACCTGTTCGAGAAGTACTTCCGCGACCCGGAACGCGGCGGCTACTACTCGCACATCGACCCGGTGACGTTCGACCCGCACAGCCCGGCGCTGGACGCCGACGGGCGCACCAACGCCGACCGCAAGAACTGGAACTCGGTCGGCGACCACATCCCGGCGTACCTGATCAACCTCTTCCTGGCCACCGGCGAGCAGCGCTACGCGGACCTGCTCGAGGACTGCTGCGACACGGTGGTGAAGTACTTCCCCGACTACGACGACAGCCCGTTCGTGCAGGAGAAGTTCTTCGGTGACTGGCGCAAGGACCAGACCTACGGCCAGCAGCAGAACCGGGCCATCGTCGGGCACAACCTGAAGATCGCCTGGAACCTGATGCGGATGAACAACCTGCGGCCCAAGGACGCGTACGTCACGATGGCCACCCGGATCGCCGACCTGATGCCCCGCGTCGGCGCCGACCCGCAACGCGGTGGCTGGTACGACATGGTCGAGCGGGTCACCGCGCCGGGCGAGACGTTCCACCGCCTGGTCTGGCACGACCGGAAAGCCTGGTGGCAGCAGGAGCAGGGCATCCTCGCCTACCTGATCCTGGACGGCGTGCTGGACCGCCCCGAGTACGCGAAACAGGCCCGCGAGGGCGCCGCCTTCTACAACGCCTGGATGCTCGACACCGACGCCGGCGGCGTCTACTTCAACGTGCTGTCCAACGGCGTGCCGTTCGAGCTGGGCGGCGAACGCAGCAAGGGCTCACACGCGATGGGCATGTACCACAGCGCCGAGCTCGGCTACCTGGCCGCCGTCTACGGCAACCTGCTGCGCCGCGAGCAGCCCCTCGACCTGTGGTTCCAGCCCCGCCCCGGCGCGTTCGGCTCGGTGCTGCGGGTCGCGCCCGACCTGCTGCCGCCCGGCCGTACCCAGATCCTGCAAGTGTGGATCAACGGGCACGACCATCACGACTTCGACCCCGGCGGGCTCACCGTCACCCTGCCGCACAGCGACCAGCCACAGACCGTACGGGTCCGGATGACCCCGGTCGGTGTCGCGTTCAGCGCCGACCTGATCGGCACCGACGGTGACCGGGCCGATCTGGCGCTGGCCGGCACCCTGGGCCTGGACGGCCTGCCGGCACTGCACGAGCGGCTCGCCGAGGCACAGGCGGCCGGCTGCACCACCATGGTGCTCGACGTGCACGACCTGCGGCACCTCGACCCGGCGGCGGCCCGCGACCTGGCAGTCACCCGCCAGCACGCCGGCTTCGCGCTCACCCTGGTCAACGCGGTCGGCCAAGTCGCCGAGCAGCTCAAGGACAGCGACCTCGGCTCGGAACTGGCCGGCGCCGGCGCGACCGGGGGCCGGTCATGACCACGGTGCTGTTCGCGATCTCCGAATGGGGCTACTGGGGCGAGGAACTGGTCGGCCCCCTGGAAGCCTGCGACGCGGCCGGATACCAGGTCGAGTTCGTCACCCCGACCGGCGCCCGGCCCACCCCGCTCGCCGTCAGCATGGACCCGTCCTACGCCGACCCGCCGCAGGGCAAGTCGGTGACCAGCGCGGAGATGGCCGCCAAGACCCGGGACCTGCACGCCGGCGACCGGATGGACAAGCCGCACGACCTCAGCGGCTGGGTGCCGGAGCGGCCCTACCCCAGCTCACCGACCTACCTGCGCGACGCCGAGGAGTACTACCGCCGGGTCGAGCGGGTGATCGCCGACGACCTGCCGGCCTACGACGCGCTGGTGATCGTCGGTGGCAGCGGCGCCATGGTCGACCTGGCCAACAACCAGCGGCTGCACGAGCTGATCCTCGGCTTCGTCCGGCACGACCGGCCGGTCGCCGCGGTCTGTTACGGCGTCGCGGCACTGGCCTTCGCCCGGGACCCGCTGCGCAAACTCAGCATCATCCGCGGCAAACGGGTCACCGGCCACCCGATCGACTACGACTACCACGACGGCACCGGCTTCGAGGGCCCGCACGCGCTGGACGGCTCCACCACCGGCTTCGGCGACGGCTACGTCAACTTCGGGCCGCCGTTCTACCCGCTCGAATTCATCCTGCGCGACGCCGTCGGCCCGGACGGCGAGTTCATCGGCAACGTCGGGCACGCCGAATCGGTGATCGTGGACTACCCGTTCGTCACCGCCCGCTCCACCGAGTCCTCGATCGGCTGCGGGCGCGCGCTGGTCGACGTGCTCGACCACGGCAAGCGACGGTACGGCTGGTGAGCGGCCCGCTGACCGGTCACCGGATCGCCGTGCTGATGGAGAGCGACTTCTACGAGCACGAGATCTGGTACTACTCGTACCGGTTCCCCGAGGAGGGCGCCGACCTGCACTTCCTCACCCGGCTGTGGGGGCAGGAGTCGCTCACCTTCACCGGCCACGAGTACCGGGCCCCGTTCGTCTGCACGGAGTCCTTCGAGAACGTCGACGACGACACGCTGCGCTCCTACTCGGCGATCATCGTGCCGTCGGCCATGGTCAGTGACCGGCTGCGCTACAGCGAGGACCTGACCAAGCTGCCGCCGGCCACCGATTTCGTCCGCCGGGCCTTCGCCGAGCCCACCATCGTCAAAGGCATCATCTGTCACGGGTTGTGGCTGCTCGCCCGGGTGCCCGAGCTGGTCAGCGGCCGCCGTCTGACCTGCCACCCCAATCTGTACGGCGACGCGCTCAACATGGGCGCCCGCTACGTGGACCAGGACGTGGTCGTCGACGGTGACCTGGTCACCGGGCGCACCGGCGCGCAGGCCGGGGTGTTCGCCCGCACCGTCATCGAGCAGGTCCAGCAGCGCGCCGTCGTCGGGGCGGGTGCCCGATGACCACGACCGCGGCCCGCACCCCGGACCGGCTCGCCACCGGGCACCGGCGGCTGCTCGAACAGCTGCGCGCCGACGGGGTGCGCCACCTGTTCGGCAACCCCGGCTCCAGCGAGGAGGGCCTGCTCGACGAGGTGGCCCGCTTCCCCGACATCGACTACGTGCTGGGCCTGCAGGAGGCCGCGGTGGTGTGCACCGCCGACGGGTACGCCCAGGCCACCGGCCGGCCCAGCGTGGTGCTGCTGCACAGCGGCGTGGGCCTGGGCAACGCCGTGGGCAGCCTCTACCACGCGCTGCGCCGGCAGACGCCGATGCTGGTGCTGGCCGGGGAGGCCGGGGTCGCGTACGACGCCCTCGAGGCGCACATGGCGGTGAACCTGGTCGACATCGCCCGGCCGGTCACCAAGTACGCCGCCCGGGTCACCCACCCGGCGAGCCTGCTGCGGCTGATCCGCCGGGCGCTGAAGGTGGCCGCCACCCCACCACGCGGGCCGGTGTTCCTCGCCCTGCCACAGGACGTGCTCGACCAGCTCGCCGACGAGCCGATCGTGCCGACGGTGGTGCCGGACACCCGGGTCGTACCGGAAAAGGGGTCGATCCAGGCCGCGGCCCGCCTGTTCGCCGCGGCCCAGGCCCCGGTGATCCTGGCCGGCGACGGCATCGCGGCCTCCGGCGGCGCCGAGGAACTGGTCCGGTTCGCCGAGACCTGGGGCGCCACGGTGCACGGCGCGATGGCCTCCGAGCTGGTCATGCCGTGGACGCACCCGCTGTGGGGCGGGCTGACCGGGCACATGTTCGGCACCGACAGCGCCGCGCTGGTCGCGCAGGCCGACGCGGTGCTGATCTGCGGCACCTACGTGTTCCCGGACGTCTTCCCGGAGCTCGGCGACGTGTTCCGGCCCGGCGCCACCGTCGTGCACGTCGACCTCGACCCGTACGCGATCGCCAAGAACCACCCGGTGACCGCCGGGCTGCTCGGCGATCCGCGGCTGACCCTGCGGGCGCTGACCGGCGCCCTCGACGAGGCGATGACCGGCCCGCAGCGGCAGACCGCGGCCGAACGGGTCCGCCGGCACGGCGCCCGGCGCACCGCCGCCCTGGACCAGGCCCGCACCGCCGACCTGGCACACGCCGGCGACACCCCGCTGGGCATGGCCGCCGTCGCCGCCTGCCTGGCCGGCCTGCTGCCGGACGACGCGATCATCTTCGACGAGGCGCTGACGAACTCGCCGGCGCTGACCCGGTGGCTGCCGCCGAGCCGGCCCGGGCACTTCTTCCAGACGCCCGGCGGCACGCTCGGCGTCGGCATCCCCGGCGCGATCGGCGCGAAACTCGCCCACCCCGGTCGTACCGTGCTGGGTTTCACCGGCGACGGCGGCGGCATGTACACCTGCCAGGCGTTGTGGACCGCCGCGCACCACCGGATCGCGGCGAAGTTCGTGGTCTGCCACAACGGCGGCTACCAGCTGCTCAAGGACAACCTGGCCCGCTACCGCCAGGACCCGGCCGACACCACGTTCCCGGAGTTCTTCGACGTCCGCGAACCTCGCGTCGACTACGTGGCCCTCGCGGCCGCTCTCGGCGTGCCGGCCGCCCGGGTCGAGCACGCCGCCGACCTGCCCGGCACCCTGCGCACCATGCTCGATCACGACGGCCCGTACCTCGTCGAAGCCGTCCTCGGCCATTGAAAGGGATCACCACTGTGACCACCATGCCCGGAACCCTCGCCGACTCGGTGTCCGCGTTCACCGCGTCCTGGTTCGCCGGCCTCGACCGGCACGCGCCGTCCGAGGAGTTGGAGAACTCCCTGTCCACCACCACGCTCGAGATGGTGTTCCCGGAGCGCACGCTGCGCTCGATCGCCGAGTTCCGCGACTGGTACACGGGCGTCTGCCTCGCCTACACCGCCGAGGAGCACACCGTCGAACAGGTCGACATCACCTCCGCCGACGACGACATCGAGGTGACCGTGGTGGTGCTGTGGCGCGCCACCCGCACGTCGGACGACACCCGGCTGGCGATGCGAGCCCGCCAGACGTGGCGGCTGGCCCGGGCCGGGACCAGCTTCGTGATCACCCTGTACCGCGTCGACGACCTGACCGCGATCTGACCGCCGTGGACACCAGAGAGGTCGTCGACCGCTACTACGAGCTGGCCAACGCGGGGCAGTGGGACGCCTGGTGCGACCTGTTCGCCGCCGACACGCGGATGGACGAGCAGCTCGCCGGGCACGTGGAAGGCCGGGAGACGCTGCGGGAGATGGTCAAGAGCTTTCCGCGTACGTACGCCAGCTTCGCCAACCGCCCCCGCCACGTCGTCATCTCGGACACGCACGCGGCCGTCGTGTCGCACATCTCCGGCCTGACCCGGCAGGGCGCGTCGGTGGAGGCGGAGGTGTGCAACTACTTCGAGGTGGCCGGCGGCCAGATCACCTACATGGCCAACTTCCACGACACCGTCCCGTTCGCGCCGGTCCTGCACCCCGCGTCATGACCGCCCCGCAGGTGGCGCGCTGGTCGCACGTCGGCCTCAACTGCCGCGACCAGCACGCCACGGAACGGTTCTACCGCGACGTGTTCGGTTTCCGCCGGGCCCGGGTGGTCAGCACCGGCGACGCCGAGGTGGTGTTCCTGCGCCAGGGCGACATCCACCTGGAGCTGTTCGACGCCGCGGGGCAGCCGGCCGCGGCGTCCGGCGGAGACGGACCGCGAGGGCCGGGCACCATCCGGCACCTGGCCTTCGCGGTCGACGACCTGGACGCGTTCGTGGCCGCCATCCCCGGCGGCGCGGACGTGTCGCTCGGGCCGCTGTCCTTCGACGAGTTCATCCCGGGCTGGCGCACCGTCTGGGTCAATGACCCGGACGGCGTGATCGTCGAGATCAGCCAGGGCTACACCGACGCGCCGGACTAGAGCGAGCCCAGGTAGTCGCGGACGCCGCGCTCGTCCCCGGGGTCGGCGACCAGGCCGACGTAGCCGTCCGGGCGCACCAGCACCAGGGTGTCCGCGCCGTACGCCCGCGCCACGTGACCGCCGTCGTCGTCCAGGCCACCCGGCCCCACTTTCCGGCACTCGACACCGTCCAGCGACGGGACGCCCCGGTCGCCGATGCCGAGCAGGGTGAAGTGCGGGCCGCGGAACAGGTCGAACAGCCGGATCGGGGCGCCGCCGGCCTCGCGCAGCGGCGCATCCGGTGCCCGGTCGCCCGGCCGCACCAGGGCGGGCCGGCCGGCCTGGCGGGACAGCCGGCTCCACGGATACCGCAGCGCCAGCTGGGTCAGCTCGGGTGAGGCCGCCGCATCCAGGCCGCCGCCCTTCTGCTTGACCGCGTCCAGGACCGCGGCCAGCCGCGCCGAGGTGATGTCCAGCAGCCAGCTCGCGATCGGGAGGCGCTCCTCGTCGTACGTGTCCAGCAGCTCCGGCGACGCCGCCCCGGTCAGCGTCAGCCCGAGCTTCCAACCCAGGTTGTACGCGTCCTGGATCCCGCTGTTCATGCCGAGCCCACCCGCGATCGGGTGCACGTGCGCGCAGTCCCCGGCGAGGAACACCCGGTCCACCCGCAGCCGGTCGACCATGCGGACGTTGACCCGGTACGTCGACCGCCACCCCAGGTCGTGCAGCCGCACCCCGGGCACCCCGGCGACCCGGTCGAAGGTCCGCTGAAGACTCTCCAGGGTCGGCTCGCCGTCCACGCCGGGCTCCTGGGACGCCTGCATCTGGAACACGTCGGTGCCGGGCAACGGGCACAGCATGACGACGCCGTCACCGGTGAACCACTGATGCCAGACGTCGCGCCCCAGCCCGTCGACCCGGAGGTCACCGACCGCCATCGCCGGTGACTCCGGCGTCTCCCCGCGCATGACCAGACCGAGCGCCCTGCGTACGGTGCTGCGGCCCCCGTCGCACCCGGCCAGGTACCGCACGCGGATCCGCTCTCCGCCGACCGTCGCGGTCACCCCGTCGGCGTCCTGCTGGAAGTCGCGCAGTTCGGCGCCCCGCTCGACGGTGACACCGAGCCCGGCGAGCCGGTCCCGCAGAATCTGCTCCACCCGCCACTGCGGGATCATCAGCGCCGCCGGATACGGCACGTCGGGCGTCGGCACCTGATCGGCCTGCGGGTCGACCTCGGCGACCACCTCGGCACCCTGGTACTTGCGGTGCCGCAGATGGCTGACCCCGCCGGCCAGGATCGGGCCGGCGACACCCAGGTCGTCGAGCACCTCCAGGCTGCGCGGGCTCAGCCCCTTGCCGCGCGAGCCGGTGGGGAAATCCGGCGCCCGGTCCACGATCCGGACCGCGACGCCGCGCCGGGCGAGGTCAGTGGCGAGGGTGAGCCCGGTCGGGCCGGCACCGACCACGAGAACGTCTGTCATGCCCTCATCCCACGCCACCGACCCGCGTTGCGTGGGGAGTTGGGGTGCGGAGCGCACCGAAAGTCCCCACGCTCCGGGGTCGCCCGCGTTGTGTGTGGCGCTCAGTCGATGTCGTTCCCGGCGCGCAGGTCACGACGGGCGTCATGGCGGCTGCGCCGGCGCTCCTCGCGACGCATGACGCTCCACTCCCGGTAGCCATGGCTCTCGCACCGTCGTACCCAGTAGGCCGGGGTGCCGGACCAGTGGCAGCCGGCGCGGCGGCTGCCGGGCTCGGCGCGTAGCGCCTCGATCTCGCGGGGCAGCGTGCACGGCCCCCATCGGTGATCGTGCACGGGCGCGCAGGTCGTCCCCGGCGCGTCGACCAGCTGCACCCACCAGGGCCGGGTCTTGTCGGTTCTGCTCATCAACGGGCACCTTCCGGCTCCGCGCAGCCCCGTTCTGGGGCTGTCACTAGATCGGGTGCACCGTTACCTCCTCCACTTCTCCTCCTCGCGCCGACGCCGGTCAATGCGTCCCTGCACGGTACCGCCACGGCGGGGCCCGCTACCGTCCCACCCGTGACTGACACCCCACTGTCCGACCTCATGGACGCGCACGTGCAAACCGACACCGCGGAGACCTACACGGCATTCGTCGAGATGTTCCAGAACTCGGTGATCGGGATCGTCGGCGTCGGCCCCCGGTCACCCGACGGCCGGACCGGCGAGGGCTTCGCGGCCGGCAAGACCACCCACGGCGACGGCCGGTCGCGCATCCTCGCCTTCGCCGACCCGGAGGTGGCGTCGCGGACGCCCGGGTCGCCGTGCAACGCCGGCATACCCGGCGCGGTGCTGCTGCGCATGGCGGCTGACGACCTGTCGTGCGAGGGCATCCTGGTCAACAGCGCCACCCGGTTGATCAGCGTCATCATCGACCGGGATGCCGTGTCGGCCTTCGCTCCGGGACCGGTCTGACAGGATCGGGAAAGTCGCGGAAATTTCTCCGGGGCCGTGTCGATCGGCGGGTCGCTCGTTCGACGTGTGAGTGCGAGGGCCGAGCGGCGGCCCCGCCGGACGAGGAGCACACGATGGCGAAGTACGCACTGATCATGCGGGGCACCGACGAGTCGAACGCGGCCATGATGGCCGACATCGGCACGCTGATGGCCGCGACCCACCAGTTCATCGAGGACATGATGAAGGCCGACGTCCTGATCGCGGCCGAGGGTCTCGACGACCCGGCGCAGGGCGCCGTCGTCGACTTCAGCGGCGAGGCGCCGGTGGTCACCGACGGTCCCTACGGCGAGACCAAGGAACTGTTCGGCGGCTACTTCCTGATCGATGTCGCCACGAAGCAGGACGCGATCGGCTGGGCCAAGCGGGTCCCGGCAGTCCGCGGCGCCAAGATCGAGGTCCGGCGGGTGGCCGGCGAAGACGAACTGCCGCCGGGCGTCGAGACCGACAACAACATCTGATGGGTACGGCCGATGTCGAAGCCGTCTGGCGGATCGAGTCGGCCCGCATCGTCGCCGCGCTGACCCGGTTCACCGGCGACGCCGGGCTGGCCGAGGACGCGACGCAGGAAGCGGTGGCCGAGGCCCTGGTGTCGTGGCCCCGGTCCGCTCCGGCCAACCCGGCCGGCTGGCTGATGGCCACCGCCCGGCGCCGGGCGATCGACGCGATCCGCCGCCGGTTCGCCCTGCACGACCGGTACGTCCTGCTGGCCGCGGACCCCCCGCCCGACTCCCCCGCCGACCAGGACATCGACCCCGACACCATCGACGACGACATCCTGGCGTTGATGTTCATCAGCTGCCACCCGGTGCTGTCCCGCGAGGCCCGGGTGGCGCTGACCCTGCGCGTGGTCGCCGGCCTGTCCAGCGAGGAGATCGCCCGCGCGTTCCTGGTGCCGGTGCCGACGGTCCAGGCCCGCATCACCCGCGGCAAGAAGACGATCGCCGCGGCCGGGGTGCCGTTCGCACTGCCCCCGGCCGCCGAACGCCGCGACCGCCTGGGTGGCGTCCTCAGCGTCCTCTACGTGATCTTCACCGAGGGCGCCACCGCCACAACGGGCGATCACCTGCTGCGTACCGACGTCGCCTACGAGGCGATCCGCCTGGCCCGTGCCCTGGCCGCCCTGCAGCCGGACGAGCCAGAGGTGCACGGTTTGCTCGCGCTCTGCGAGCTGACGGCTGCCCGCTTCCCGGCCCGCACCGCCCCGGACGGCACCCCGATCCTGCTCGAGGACCAGGACCGCCGCTTGTGGGACCGCACCGCCATCCGCCGCGGCCTGACCGCCCTGACCAGGGCGTCGTCACACGGCCTCGGCCCGTATGGCCTGCAGGCCGCGATCGCCGCGGTGCACGCGTCGGCGCTGTCGGTCGAGGCCACCGACTGGGACCGGATCGTGCTGCTCTACGAGGCCCTGGGCCGCCTCGCCCCGTCCCCGGTGGTCGAGTTGAACCGCGCGGTCGCGGTCGCGATGGCCTCCGGCCCGGAGCACGCCCTGCCCATCGTCGACGACCTGATCGCCGCGAACCGCCTCCCGGGCTCCCACCTGCTCCCCACGGTCCGCGGCGAGCTGCTGACCCGCCTCGGCCGCCACCCCGAGGCCCGAGCGGAGCTGGAACTGGCCGCCCGCTTGTGCACCAACCACCGCGAACGCTCAGTCCTGCTGCGCAAAGCCGCCGCACTGACCGATCGGGCATGACGTCGAATCAGGAGATGGATGGTGGGATCGTGCCTTTACTGATCGAGCTGCCTGTCGGTGAGCGCCTCACCGGCCTCCGGCGGGCCTATTACGTCTACGGCGCGGACCTCGACGCCCCGGACGGTCCTTTGGAGGCGTCTTTCGAGAAATCCGGAAGCTACATGATTGATTCTACCGGGGAGTCGCTGGTCATCACTCAGGGCCCCTGGATCGATTCCTTCGCGGACCCACTCTCTCCCGAGAACGAAAAATTCGTTCGCGAATCAGGAAAATGGGAAATCGTCGACATGGGCGCGGCGGCCTGGAGCTATCGACAATTCCTGGGCCTGCGGCTGGACCGCCAAGAACTTGGCGGGTCACCAGCAATGGAGCAGTCCTTGACCTTGACATTCGGAAAAGACTCCATCGTCATAAAAACAAGCGGCGACGAAACCAGGGTGTCATTCCACCGCTCAACCTAGATGCCGGCCGGACTTCAGGAAGTCGGCCAGACCCGTTGGAAACTGACTCCGCTCTCCTCGCTCAGCGCGTCAACGACATCCTGGGTGCAGAGCAGCGGGCCCTTCGGCATTTGCGGGATGCGAAACGCGGTCTGGTCGACAAGCCGTTCCGGGTGGAAGTCATACCGGCTGACGTACATCACCCGCCCGCTCGAGAATCGCGCAACGCTGGAACCCGCCTCGTTCAGCGCGTCGCAGAGGTCCGGCACGAACATCCAGAAGTCTCCGTCGTCGGACTGGAGCCGGGCAAGAACGCCCTGACCCTCCAGGACCGGACGCACCGCATCCCATACCGCAGCTGTCATGACCAGGACCTGGGAGGACAGACACAACAGGCCCGAGCCCTGCAGCGGATCACCGCACTCGTCGTGTTCGATCAGCCGTACCCGAAGACGCCAGGACGAGGACACCCTCGACTGCAGATCGAGGGAGTTCAGCGCATCGAAGTCCTCCTCCCGAACGCATTGCAGCCACTGATGCCTCTGCGATCCCACCGGGACATAAATCGACCCTGCACCCATCAACGAACACGTCCGTCCTGCAACATCAGACCGGCCCGAATCTTAGATCGCCACGGCATCCCTCGCTTGAACAGCAAATCCTCGGCCAGCCGGCGTGCCGTCGGACATCACCAACGTCCTTCTTGTGGCGGCTGGCAAAATGCCGACGTGTCGATC
>NZ_BOMS01000091.1 GCF_016862315.1 Actinoplanes palleronii
AAACCGTCCCCCCATCGCGCTGGGTCTCGCCCCCCAACCCCGACCTAACGCAGCAACTCCAGCCGCGACTGGGGCAGGCGGGCGGCAACCGCACGACTGCGTGTTGTTGCCGCCCCCCGGCTGGGTCAGGTGCGGTCGCCGGTGATGTAGTTGGCCAGGGTGTGGCGTTCGGCTTCCAGTTCGTCTATGCGGTTCTTGACCACGTCGCCGATGCTCACCACGCCCGCCAGGTGGCCGTTGTGGACTACCGGGACGTGGCGGAAGCGGTGTTCGGTCATGAGGCGTTCGACGTCCTCCAGGCGGGCTTCTGGGGGGACGGTTCGGACCTGAGTGGTGTGGATCGTGCTGACCGGGTGGGACAGGACTGCGGGGCCTTGGGCGGCCAGGGCCCGGACGACGTCGCGTTCGCTGACGATGCCGTCGACCGTGAGGCCGTCTCGGGACACCACGGCGGCGCCGATCCGGTGCCTGGCCAGTTCCTCGATCAGGCCCTTGACGGTCAGGTCCGGTGCCACTGTCACCACCTTGTCGCCTTTGACTCGGATGATGTCGCTGATCCGCATCGCCCCTCCTTGTGTGGTCGGCCCCCGTGCTCGCTCGAATCTCTTCCTGCTTCTATGCCGAAGAGCGGGTACTGAAGTCAATAGGGTTCGGGCTATGCCGAAATAGTGCTGGGTTGCGGTGGGGCTAAATCGGTCGCTGAGGTCGGGGGTGTGGGCTACCGTCCGGCGGTGACCGACAGGGCGATGGACGGGACCGGCGGGCGGCAGCTGGCGGCTATCGCTGAGCTGGTGGGGCTGGCGCGGGGGCTTGGCGTGGCCGTGTGGCTTCGGGGCGGGTGGGCGATGGACTTCTACCTCGGTGTGGTGACCCGGGCGCATGTGGACGTCGACTGGTTCGTCCGGGAGGGCGAGGTGGTGCGGCTGGCGGAGGCCCTGGTCGCCGGGGGCTGGGTGTTGTTGCCGGAGCCGCCGCACGATCGGCAGATGGATCTGGTCAAGGGGGATGTCGAGCAGAGCCTGACGCTTGTCGGTCACGATGAGGCGGGACGTCCGGTGGTGCCGGCCGGGCCGTGGGCCGGTGAGCCGTGGCCGGAGGCCATGTTGGACGGGCCGCCCGGGACGCTTGCCGGGATCACCTGCCCGATCGTCGGTGTGGAGGCGCAGATCGAGATCAAGCGGATGTTTCCGGTGTGGAATCCGGCGCTGGCCCGCCGCCCCAAGGACGCCGCGGACATCGCCCGCCTCGAGGCCGCCCTCGAAGTGCGCAGCCAGGACGGCAGGACCACCCGCAAGAGCTGACCTGTCAGGACACGTGAGCGCCGGCACCGGGCTGACCCGCAACTGGCGACGCCGCCGCTGGGAGGGCGGCGGCGTCGGGTGGGGTGGGGTCAGCTGCGGCGCAGGGCGGAACGCCATCGGCTGGGGGCCGGCCTGGCGTTGCGCTTGCGGAGATACAGCAGGGTGGCGGTGGCGACGCCGGCGAGGGCCAGCAGGGTGGCGGTGGCGGGTTTGCGGTGGGCCGACACCTTCTGAGCGGGGCGGGACGTGCGGACCGTGGTGACCGCCTGGCGGAGCCGGGACGGGCCGGTGACCCGTAGCTCGTCGGGGGTGATGGTGCGGACCTGGTCGGTGGCGTTCGTCGTCATCGCTCAACCTCTCCTCGCGGGGTGCGTTATGCCGTGCTCTATGCCCTTTGTCCCCTAGCGTTCAACCCGTTCTGTGACTGAAAATAATCGGAGAGTCACTCCCTTGGTGTCACTAAACCGACAGAAGCGACGGAAGCCGCAGAAACCGCACTGATCGGGTGGTTCGGCCACCCGGCCGGGATCCGTTCGAGGAGGCCGCCGGCGAAGACCTCGCGCAGGCCGAGCGGCTTCAGGTGCACGTACCCGATGTGGCAGTCGCAGATGGTGTTCACGCAGTTCCGCGGGCGGAGCGCCGAACGCCACGTGCCGTCGTACAAATTGCCGATCTTCTCCTGGATGAAGTGGCAACGCCGGACCGTACCGTCGCCCTGGACCGAGATGGCGGTTTCGCCGGCGTGGCAGGGCCGGTCGAGCGAGAGGTGCGGGCGGACGCTGTAGGCGAAGAGCGGGTCCAGCGTGGTCCACTCCGCCTCCTCGCCGGCGGTGTAGCGCTTGCCCTCGGCGGCGTTGATCCAGAGGTAGACCTCCGGCGGCAGCGCGGCGCGCAGGGCGCGGGCCTCGGCGAGGTGCTCCGGGAGGCCGACGACGCCGACCGAGAAGCGCACGCCGAGCGCGAGCAGCGCGGCGCAGCGGGCCAGGAAACGCTCCCGGGTGACCTGGCCGGGATGGTAGGTGGCCCAGAGCGCGACCGACGCGGGGTCGGCTGCGGCGAGCCAGTCCGGCCGGGCGGCCAGGTTCGTCTGGATCGCCACCCGCTCGACGTGCGGCAGGTGCGACAGCGACACCATCGCGTCGCGGTACCAGCTGCGGGTCAGGCCCTCGCCCCACGGGGTGAAGAGCACCGAGAGGCGTACGTCGGTGGTCGCGGTCGCCCAGCCGGTGAAGCGCGCCAGAGCGGCCCGGTCCTCGCGGAGCAGCTCCGGCGGGTCGTGCCGCTTCGCGAACGGGCAGTACGGGCAGTCGTAGTTGCAGCTGGCCAGGGGCCCGCGGTAGAGCACGGCGAGGTTCATCGGACCTGGTACCCGGCCATCGCGGAACGCACCTCGGTGGACGTCAGCCAGGGGCCGATCGCGTCCGAGCGCTCCAGCCCGGCCGGGGTCAGGCGCAGGCCGCCCGGCTCCGCCCAGCCGGCCTCGACGAGCTGCTCGAGCTGGGGGAAGTCCGCCGCCGGGGCGGTGCCGAAACGTCTGCGGTACGCGTACCCGTCAAGGCCTTCGGCCCGCAGCAGTGACTTGATCAGCCAACGCCGGCGCTGCTCGGTCTGATCCAGCGCGAAGCCGACCTCGGCGTAGCGGAAGTCGTCGGCCGGGCGGGCCAGGTAGTCGTCGAGGACCGCGCGGACCTGGCCGACCGAGACCGCGTAGTCGAACGAGTAGTGCAGCTCCCGGGTGTACGACCGGGCGCCGCAGCCCAGACCGACCATGCCGTCGTCCTGACAGGAGTAGTCGGGACCGTCGACCGGGAGCGTGGCGAGCCGGAACTGCCGCATCGACTCCTGCCGGTACCCGGCGGCGAGGAGCGCCTCGCGGCCCTGCCGGTAGAGCGCGAGGCGCTGGGCGTCCCAGTCGTCGCGGCTGACCGCCCGGCGGCCCAGGCCGGTGAGCGGGCGGACGTAGAGCGGGTAGAGGAAGATCTCCTCCGGCCGCCAGCCGAGCGCGGTGTCCAGGCTGAGCTGCCAGGACTCCGGGGTCTGGCCGTCGATGCCGTAGATCAGGTCGAGGTTGAGCACCGGCACCCGGGCGTCCCGGATCGCGCCGAGCGCGCGGTCCACCTCGGAGCGGCGCTGCGGGCGGCCGGCCGCGTGCGCCTCGCTGTCCAGGAAGCTCTGCACGCCGATGCTGACCCGGGTGACGCCGTGCGCGGTGAGCACCGCCAGGCGGTCCGGGGTGGCGGTGGCCGGGGACGTCTCCACGGTGAGCGGCACCCCGGGCAGCCGGGCGCCGAGCACGCCGGTGCAGATGTCGAACAGCTCGGCCAGCTCGCCGGCCTCCAGGTGGGTGGGTGTGCCACCGCCGAACGCGGCCATCGCGTACGTCGCGTCGCCGAGCGCCCGGCTGACCGCGACCGCCTGGTGCCGCAGCTGGCGGAGATACGCGGTGACCTGCTCGGCGGGGGCGTTCGCGCGGGTGAACAGGTTGCAGAACCCGCAGCGCATCTCGCAGAACGGCACGTGCACGTAGAGGAAGAGCGCGTCGGAGGGCTCGTCGCGCCACACGTCGGCCAGCGCCGGGCGCGGCTGGAACGGGCGGTACGAGGTCTTGTGCGGGTAGGCGTACAGGTAGCCCTGGTAGGGCGAATCGTCGATCATGAGGCCCTCGGGGTCAGGACGAACTCGGCGTACGGCACGGTCCAGACGACCTCGTGACCGAACCGGTGTCCGGTGTGGCCGTCCTCGCCGTACGCCGTGCCGTGGTCGGAACAGATGATCGTGAAGACCGGCCGGCCGCGGCCGCGGACCAGCGAGAACAGCCGGCCGAGGCGACCATCGGTGTATTCCAGGGCGGCCGCGTGGCTGTCCCGGCCGTCGGCCGCCGCGCCGGGCAGGTAGTGCCGGTTCGGCTGGTGCAGCGCGGCCACGTTGAGGAACGTGAACAGCGGCTGCCCGGCCGGGACCGCGTCGATCGAGCCGGCCAGCCGGTCGAGCTGGGCGCCGAGACAGTCGGGCGCGGTGACCCCGAACGACGGCTCCCAGTGCGCCTCGGCGAACAGCCCGGGCAGCACGCTGCCGAGCGCGCCGCGCCGGTTGAAGAAGCCGACGCCGCCCAGGCAGAGCGTGTGATAACCCTCCACGGCGAGCGCGGTCGGCAGGTCGGCCGCGTCGAAGACCCAGGTGTCCGGCCCGGACGACTCGCTGCCCGGGAACGCCGCGGCGTAGCGCCGGTCGTGGACGCCGGGTGAGGCCGGGGTGGGCAGGAAACCGGCGAAGAACGCGTGGTGCGCGGCGTAGGTGAAACTCGCCGGGGAGTGCCGGCGCTCCCACCGGCCGCCGGGCAGCACGCCGGCCAGCTCCGGAGTGCGGCCGGCCGCGGCCAGCTCGGCGGCCACGTCGTAGCGCAGCGTGTCGATGGTGACCAGGAGGATGTCGTGACTGCCGATCAGCGAGCGCACCGGGTCACTCCGAGACCGCGGTGTACCGCTCCGAGATGGTCACGCCGTCGTCCTCGTACTCGTCGGGCTCCTGCTGGTCGTCGACGTTGACCTCGACCCCGGCCAGCGCCTCGACCAGGGCCTGCGCGGTCTCGTCGGACATGTAGTGGAACTCCAGACCGAGCTCGCGCAGGTGGGTGAGCGGCTGGCCGGCCAGCAGCGCGGCCGCGCCCTGGTCGCCGAACGTGCCCATCGCCAGGTCGAGCGCCTCCAGCCGGGCGACCACCGGCGCCTGGGCGAGCGCGGTGGCGATCTCGTCGGCGTTCTCCGCGTTGCGCAGCGCCAACCGGCGCAGCCGGGGGAAGAGCTTGCCGTCCAGCAGCGGGCGCAGGGTCTCCAGGGTGGTGGAGCCGCCGTACTCGTCGACGCCCAGCCACAGCTCCAGGTCGGTCAGCTCGGGCAGCTCCGAGGTGAGCACCGCGGTGGTGAAGCCGGCGCCGAGGCCGCCGCTCTGCACCACCAGGCGGCGCAGGTGGTCGTTGCGGACCGGGCCGGAGAACCGGAAGTCCTCACCGCCCCGCACCTGCAGCGTCTCCAGCAGCGGGAACGCGGTGAGCAGCCGGCTCACGTCGCCGACCTTCATCCAGGAGATCTCGCACTCCTCGGCGCCGATGTCGCCGAGGAACAGCGAGCGCAGCCGGGGCAGGCGCGGGGCGGCCGCGCAGAGCTGCTCGATCGGGGCGGGGGAGAACGCCGCATAGCCCCACGAGCCGATCACCAGGGACTCGGTCTCCGCACCCAGGTCGGTCAGGAACGCCTCGAGCTTGGCGCGGAAGCCCTCGTTGAGCTTCACGTCGGTCGAGTTGTCGTACTCGTGGTGGGAGACGCGCCAGGCGACGGTGGCGCTGCTGTCGTCCGCCGGGTACTCGGCGATCCGGCGGCCGTCGAAGGCGGAGGTGTCGGACGAGAAGGTCATGGTGGGCACTCCGGGACGGCGGTGTAGCGGGCGGCGCGACCGTAGCAGGCGCCACCGACAAACGGCGGCCGGTCAGCGCACCAGGGTCAGCCCGGTCCGCTGCGGCGTGCGTGGCCGCAGCAGCGCCCGGCCGGCCAGGGTGACCGCCAGGAGCGTGACGACGTCGCGGGCCAGCCGGAGGCTCACGTCGTACACCGAAGGCTCGGGAGACAGGATCGCCTGCAGGACCACGGAGGTTACGGCGGTGAGCGCGGCCACGGCGGCGAGACGGACCAGACGGGTACGCCGGGGCCGGAACCGGTCGCCGTGCCCCTGCCACCAGCCGGGCAGCCAGCGTTCCAGCAGGACCGCGAAGATCATCGCGGGCAGGGTGACCGCGGCGGCCAGGCCGAACGCCATCAGCATGCCGGCGCCGTGCGCGATCGCCGACGCGGCGGTCAGCGTGGCCAGGGTGATCACGTCGAACCGGCGCAGACCCCAGCGGCCCTGCGCGAGCATCCAGACCGCGGCGACCGCGACCGGGGAGAGCACGGCGAGCGGGATGCCGGCCCAGTAGGCGAGCAGGTACGCCGCCGCGAAGGCGGTGGTCCGGGCGGCGTAACGGGCGACGGTCATCGGCGTACCTCGGGGCTCGAAGGAGCGTTGGCCGGATCATCGGCGCGGGATCGTGGCAGGTGAGCGAATCCGCGCCCCGGCCGGCTCACCACGATCGTCGCGCGCGGCACGCCCGGACGCGGGAGTGCCCGTCGCCGGCCGACCACCGATCAGCTCGGACGGCGACGGGACCGCGGTGGGGAAGCCGCTCCACGCCGCGCGGTCACGCCGGCCCGCATCGCGCGCACGGTCGCCCCGGTCAACGGCGTCCCGGGAGTGCACTGGCCGAGTCGACCAGGAAACGCAGCAGCGGACGCAGCTCACCCGGCACGTACGGCTCGTAGGCGGTGCCGCGCCAGTGCCGCCCGGCGTGCTCGACCGCCACGTCGTAGCGCATCAGGTCGGCGCCGGACGCGGCCGGCAGCTTGACGCCGAGCCGGGTCAGGTCGATCGCGTGGACCAGGCGGAGCAGATCCTCTGCCTGGTCGGTGGGCATCTCCTCGGAGTCCAGGACCACATGCAACGACCGGCCGGTGTATCCGGCCGGCCGCCTCAACTCGGCGATCACACGTTCCGTCATGTCGACTCGCTCCCTCTGCTGCGCTGCCCACCGCACGAACGTAGAAGCAGATCGGCCCGGACGGGATCGTCCTTTGGCTTTCCCCCAGGCCTTCTCCCGATGCTGGCACCGTGCCGACAGATCCGCTGTCGGTTCTTGAACAGTTCCGTGTCGGGTTCCCCGGCGGTGGCTGACCGCCGAAGATCAAATTCAAGATCGGGATGTCGTGCGTCCGCTGGGGTGCAGACCGCCGCTCCCGCCGGGACCCTTCCGGTCTTCGCTGGCCGCTACGCGTCCACAACGCAAAGCCCTCCAGGGCGACGCCCGCGTGGGCGCACGGCCACCCCAACCCCGAGCCCCGCAGCGCGGTGCCGCGCCGGCGTGGTCCCGGGCCCGGTCCGTGGGCGCGCTGCCGGGTTCCCCGGCTGGTTGTCAGGGGTGTCTCGCCCGCCTGGAAGCACCTCTCTGGGCCAGCCCGGTGCGGCCGGCTGGTGGTCACGGCTGTGTCGGGTGGGTTGAGGGAGCTGTGGGCGCCAGCTGCGGGGGTCAGCGGGGTGGGTGCAGGTGGGGGGTGGCGGGGTTGGTGTTGTCGAGGAGCCAGGTGGCTCGGCGGTGCGGGGTGCAGGTGGTGAAGTAGCGGCGCTGGCCCTCGACGTAGCGGCGCATGCCCGGGTGGGACGGGTCGGGTGGGGTGCCGTCGCGGGCTGCCATGCGGCGGGCCGTCTCGGTGAACGGGACGTCCAGGAACAGCGACAGGTCCCAGGCGCCGGCCAGCTCGTCGCGGTGCAGGAAGATGCCGTCCACGATCAGTACCGCGCCGGGCGGGGCCTGCACCGGCTCCGGGTTCAGCAGCGCGTCGGTGGCCACGTCGTGTGCGGCCGGGCGGTAGCGACCGGTCCCGCCCGGGCCGAACGGGGTCAGCACGTCGGTGCGGAACCGGTCGTAGTCGTACGAGTCGAGCCAGAAGCCGTCCGGGGAGTCGCGCCCGCGGCGGTGCCGGATCGCTCGTACGTGATGGAAGTCGTCGATCGAGACCCGGACGACTGCCGTGCCCCGGGCGTGCAGCGTGCCGGCCAGCTCATCGGCCAGGATGGTCTTGCCGGAACCGTCCGGCCCATCCACACCGACCCGGAGGAAACCGTCCGCACGGCGATCGGTGATCGCCGTGGCAACGGTGGTCAGGACGCGGTCGCGCTCGGGTGTGGACACCCCGGGCCGGATCAGCACTCGGCCCTGCCGAGGCGCCAGTAGCCCATGAAGGCGACCGCGCGCCGGTCGACACCGCACGTGCCGACCAGGTGGCGGCGCAGGGTCTTGATGACCGCGGCCTCGCCGGCCAGCCAGGCGTAGAAGCCGTCGGTGGCGGCGGTGCCGTCCGGGACCTCCCAGAGCAGCCCGGCGTCGACGTCGACGTCCTCGAGGTCGGCGCAGGTGGCGCCGGCCGCGTCGCCGAGCAGGTGTGCCGCGGCGGCCTGGACGGCCGGGATCAGCTTGACGCCGTGGCCGGCGCCGTCGCGGGGGAGCCAGGTGATCCGGACGCCGGCCGGTGCCTCGAGGGTCAGGTGGTCGCCGCTCTCCGGGACCTCGAGCAGCGCCTCGCCGCACATGCCGGCGGGCAGGCCGGCCAGGATCGAGGCGATCGCCGGGACCGCGGTCTCGTCGCCGACCAGCAGGATCCGGTTGGTGTCGACCGGCGGGTGGAAGTCGATGCCGCCGGACGGGCCGGCGAACTCCGCGTTCGGCCCGAGCAGGCAGGCGGTCGAGCCGGGGCCGGCCTCGACGGCCCAGCGCGACGCCGGGCCGCTCACGCCGTGCAGCACCATGTCGACGTCGACCTCGTTGAGGTGGGCGCGGACGCGGCGAACCGTGTACGTCCGGATCGGGTTCTGCCGCTCGGCGGGCAGGCCGCGCCACTCCGAATACCAGTCCTGGCCCATCGGCAGGTGGTCGAGCCCGCAGTCGGCGAGCGGCAGGAGCAGCTTGCAGCGCTGGTCGAAGCCGTTGTCGGCGAACTTGTCCAGGTCGTCGCCGGTGAACGTGACGCGCAGGAAGCTCGGGCTGAGCCGGGCTATCCGGGCCACCGTGACCGGGAAGAACCGGAACGGGACCGTCTCGGTCGACGGAACAACGGTCTGAGTCACGGTCGCCTCCCCAGGCACTGATTTAGGTAACCCTAACCTAAGGAGCGGGTGGTCCCGCAACCCGACCGCAACGTGAGGTTTCCTGCAGGCGGCGGAAAGTCTGACGATCTCAGGAGTCCCACCGTAAAAGGAGCTCGGAGATGTCGCAGACCACGCCCGGAACGACAACGGTCCTGACGTTCAGCGACGCCGACGCCGGGCTGTCCTGGCCGCTGGACGACTGGGCCGCGGCGCTGGAGCCGCCCACCGTGCTGATCGCCGACGACGACGAGGGGATCCGCGACCTGGTCGGTACGAAGCTGCGGGCGGCCGGGTACCGGACGCTGCTCGCCGCCGACGGCCGGACCGCGCTGGCGCTCGCGGTGGGCGAGCGGCCCCAGCTGGTCCTGCTCGACATGTGCATGCCGGGCCTGGACGGGCTGGGCTTCTGCTACGAGCTGCACTCGTCGCCGCAGACCGCGCACATCCCAGTGATCTTCATGAGCGGGCGGGGCGAGCAGGCCGACCTGGACCTCGGCCGGGTGGTGGGCGCCGAGGACTACATGGTCAAGCCGATCGACCCGGCCGACCTGCTGCGTCGCGTCCAGCACCTGGTCGGCCACTGAAGCAGGCAGGACAAGCCCTAGACCCGGAAGCGGGAGACCACCTCGCGCAGCTCGCCCGCGACCCGGGTGAGCTCACCCATCGACACGTCCGCCTCGCCGAGCGCGGCCGTTGTCGCCCGCGCGGCGTCGGCGACCGCGTTGATGTTGCCGGCGATGGTCGAGCTGCCGTTCGCGGCCACGCCGATGCTGCGGCTCATCTCGTTGGTGGTGGCGGTCTGCTCCTCCACCGCCGACGCGATGGTCACCTGGTAATCGTTGATCTCCGAGATGATCCGGGAGATCTCCTGGATCGCCGTCACCGCGTTCTCGGTGTCGGCCTGGATCGCCTGCACCCGCTGCGAGATGTCCTCGGTGGCCTTCGCGGTCTCCTGCGCCAGGTCCTTGACCTCGGTCGCGACCACGGCGAAGCCCTTGCCGGCCTCGCCCGCGCGGGCCGCCTCGATCGTCGCGTTCAGGGCGAGCAGGTTGGTCTGCTCGGCGATCGACGTGATCGTCTTGACCACGTCACCGATCTCCGCGGACGAGGCGCCGAGCTTCGCCACCGTGTCGTTGGTGGCCTGGGCGACGCCGACCGCGCCGGCCGCCACCCGGGCGGCGCTGCTGGCGTTCTCCGAGATCTCCCGGATCGAGGCGCCCATCTGGTCGCTGCCCGCGGCGACCGACTGCACGCTGGCCGAGACGTCTCCGGCCGTGCCGGCCACCATCCCGGCCTGCTCGGCGGCCGCCCGGGACTGGGTGTCCAGCCGGCCGGTGATGCCGCTCAGCCGCGCGGTGACCTCGCCGAGCGTGCCCGCGCCGTAGGTGAGCTGTTTGACCGTGGTCTGCAGGCCCTCTCTGGCCCGGTTCACCGCCTGGGCCATCCGGCCGAGCTCGTCGCGGGAGCGCACCTCGGCGGCGACCGTCAGATCGCCGTCGGCGACCGCGCCCAGGGCCGCCTGCACGGTGGCGAGCTGCCGCTTGATCAGCCGCATCACGCCGACCCCGACGAAGCTGGCGATCGCGAACCCGGCGGCCAGCCCGGCCAGGGTGGTCCACCGGGAACGCTGGTAGGCCCGGTCGCCGGCCGCGGTCATCGCGTCGGCGTCGGACTCCTCGACCTTCTGCAGGTCGTCCATCGCGGTGTTCATGCCGGACTCGGCCTTGGTGAAGGCGGGCAGGATCTGGTCGACGGCCGGCATCTGGAAGCCGCTCGGCGGGGTCTTCCCGAAAATGATCACGTCGCGCAGCGCGGCGTGCTCGGCGAAGGCGCCGGCGAAGGCGTCCAGGCCGGACAACCGGTCCGCGGCGCCGGAGTCGGTGGCGATCTTGCGGTAGGCGGCCACTCCCGTGGCCACCTGGGCGTCCGCGGCGGTGGCGACGGTCAGCCCCAGGTCGGTGAGTTCCTTGCTCTTGCTGCTCTTGCCGGCGTCGTAGAGCAGGGCACCCCGGAACACGTTGGTGATCCCGGCTCGCATGTTCGCGATCTGCTCCATGCTGTCGACGTGCTGGGTCTTCATCGTCTGCAGGTCGTCGCGGAGCTGACCCATCCGGCCGAGCGACACCAGGGTCAGCGTGAGCGCCACCACGGCGACACAGCCCGCGGTGACGGTGCTCTTGATCAACAGGCTGCGGTCGCCGAGCAGTAGCTCCAGCAGGCCGCGGCGTCCTGATGTGGTCCACTCGCTGGCACTCGCGGTCGGCTGCATCGGGTCCTCCCTGGTGGTCGGACCTAACGGTAGAATCCTTTTCGCGTTTTTTTAGCGGTATTGCCCAACTCGTCCGGCGGCCGGCCGCCGGCTTCGCCAGGCGGGCAACACCACGCGGTGGACCAGGACGCTGCCCACGCTCAGGACATAAAGACCCCACCAGTACGCGTGAGCCACCGGCGAGGCGGTGAAGTCGGCGCCGGCCCAGAGCTGGTGCGGCAGGGCGAGGGTGACGCCGTAACAGGCGTACAGGTCGAGCGCGTGACGGCGGACGGTGCGCCGGGCGGCGATCGACACCGCGGCCAGCACGACCGCCCCGGCCAGCGCGAGCGGCAAACCGGGACCATGCGTGATCAGCTCGCGCAGCGCGGCCGGGTGCCAGCGCTCCCCGGTGATCAGGATCAGGTGCCCGGCCAGCAGCCCGAGGGAGCCGGCCGCGGCCCAGTGGCGCCAGCGGATCATCTGGCCGGCGCCGAACGCCCGCACCACGAACGGGATCCGGGCCAGCAGCAGGGTCTGCACCAGCAGCAGGTCGGCGGCCCAGAGCCCGGCCAGCCGCCCGGCCGCGTGCGCGGCGGTCCACCCGCCCTCGGCGCCCTGCTGCACGCCGCCGTGGTGCACCCAGAACGCGGTGACCACCAGCAGGCTCAGCCCGGTCAGGCAGCCGCCGGCCTCGGCCGCCCGGCGCGGGGCCGGAACGGGGCGTCGGACGACCGGGACGCGGGCCGTGGCGGTCGGGGGCATGAGCCGGATGATGGAGGATCGGGTTGAGTCCGTGGTTAGGTTCGGCTGTGAGTTACCTGTGGTGCCGCCGGTGGACTCCCGCATGTGTGCTCACCTCCGTACCAAATCGGGATTTTGATCTGATCCTGGGGGACATCCTGACCGTTCCCGGCGACGCTGGTCCGGGAAACCCGGCTGATCGGCGACTAAGCTGCTGAGATGGCCGACGAGGACGTGGTCCGGGAGCTGCTCGCCGCGGTTCCGGCCGGCTGCAGTTGGCTGGTTCCGATCATCGGGGACGACGGCGCGGTCACCGACTTCCGGGTCGCGGCGACGAGCGATCAGATCCGGGACATCTACGGCCGCGGCACGCAGCGCGTCGGCGGACGGCTCCGCGAGCTCTACCCGTCGATGGTGGACGGCCCGCTCTGGCAGGTCTACCTGCGGGTGATCACGACCGGCGCGCCCGCCACGATGGACGAGTTCCGGCACGAGGAGAACCGTCCCGGAGTGGTCGCCGAGTCCCGCTTCGAGGTCAGCGTGCGCCGGGTGCTGGGCGGCCTGCTGGTCTGGTGGACCCGGGTCGACGAGCACCGGCGCCGGCTGGAGAGCACCGAGCTGCTCGGCAGCCTCGGCTGGGCCGAGTACGACCTGGCCAGCGGCCTCTCCGACTGGTCGCCGGGGATGTACCGGATCTTCCAGCGGCTCCCCGCCGACGGCCCGATGGCGCGCGCCGACCAGGCCGCCGCGATCCTGGCCGAGGACCGGGGCGTCGCCGAGTCCGCGTGGCAGACCCTCGACGTCGGCGCCACCTCCGACGTCACCGTCCGGTTCCGGGTCGGCGACGCGATCAAGCACCTGCGGGTCCTCTCCGACCTGGCCCGGGACGCCACCGGCCGGCCCGCGAAGATCTACGCGGTGGTGCAGGACGTGACCGCCCGGGTGGCCACCCGCACCGAGATCGAACGGCTCAGCGACGAGGCCCGGGTCCGCGAGATCAGCGCGCTCGCCGAGCACCGGCTGGCCCGCCAGCTGCAGCAGATGATCCAGCCGGTGCCGGTCGGCGCGTTCGCGCTGGACGGGCTGGACGCGATGGTCAGCTACCTGCCCGCCGAGAGCGCGGCCCAGGTCGGCGGCGACTGGTACCACGCGCAGACCCTGCCGGACGGCCGGGTGGCGCTCGCCGTCGGCGACGTGGCCGGGCACGGCACGGAGGCCGCCAGCGGCATGGCCCACCTGCGGTTCGCCCTGGTCGCCTGGCTGTCGGCGGGCATCCGCGACCCGGGCCTGCTGCTGCGTCACCTGAACCGGCTCTGTGCTCAGCTCGGCATCACCGGCACCGCGGTGGTCGGCGTCTACGACCCGGAAACCCGGCTGCTGCCCTGGGCAAGGGCCGGGCACATGGCGCCGCTGCTCGGCCGGGCCGGTCGCAGCTCGGACCTGGAGCGGCCGCCGGGGCTGCTGCTGGGTGCCGAGGCCGAGGCGGACTTCCCGGTGGTCACCGCCCGGCTGCGCCCCGGTGACCTGGTGCTGTTCTACACCGACGGGCTGGTGGAGCGCCGAGGGGACCTGCTCGGGCGGACCGCCGAGGTGCGCGATCATTTGAGCGCGGTCTCCGCGGCGCCGGGACCTGACCCGCTGCCGAGGATCCACCGGCTGTTGCACGCGCCCAGCCCGGATGACGACACCTGCACGCTGGCGGTGCTGGTCAGAGGTTGAGGCTGATCCGCACGAGCGTGCCGCCGGGCACCGTGCTGGTGGAGACCGAGTCGCAGATCCGTTCCACGATGGCGAGGCCGCGCCCGCGGACCGCCTCGGCCGACGGCATCGCCCGCCCGAACGGCCGGGGACCGCCGCCGTCGGTCACGTCGCAGATCAGCCGGCCGTCCTCGGCCCAGACCCGGATGTGCCCGCCGCCGCCGGTGTGCTGCAGGGTGTTGGTGGTCAGCTCGCTGACCGCGAGGGTGAGCAGATCGATCCGGGACGGGGCCAGGCCCAGCGCCGCGGCCCGCTCGGTGACGAAGGTGCGTACCCTCCGCAGATCGTCAGGCTCGGTGTACGACATCCCGTCGTCGTCGCCCGGCTGCTCAAGCATGGTGACGCTCGTCCGCCGGGGCGCGCAGCAGGGCGCCCAGGCCGGTCAGGTCGAGCACCGCGGCGACCGCGCCGGCCGCGTTGATCACGTAGAGCCGGCCGCCGCGGCCCTGCGCCGCGTGATGGGCCGTGACCAGGGCGTGCACGCCGGTGGAATCGAGAAAACCGACGCCGGCCACATCGACGAAGACCGTCGTGGACCGGCTCACCGCGTCGAGCAGGGCGGCGGTGAACTGGTCGCGGACGGTCAGGTCGCAGTCGCCGGACAGGATCAGCGTGATCCGGCCCGGCGCGGTGGCCGTCCTCGTCTCGAAGCTCGCCATCGACCGTCGTACCTTTCCCTGCACGGGGATTCCTGCTCGGGCCCATCATGACACCACGGGACGCGAAACGCGCCTGCCGCGGTGATCCGGGGCCGGAAGGAATACGCGCGGGTGCCGCTTGGCCGGCCCCGCGCGTACGTCCGTTACCCGTCAGGACTGGGCGAGCGCCTCACAGCAGGTGCCGATGATCAGGCGGGTGACCACGTACGGGTCCACGTTCGCGTTCGGGCGACGGTCCTCGATGTAACCCTTGCCGTCCTTCTCGACCTGCCACGGGATGCGCACCGAGGCACCACGGTCGGAGACGCCGTAGCTGTACTCGGTCCACGGGGCGGTCTCGTGCAGGCCGGTCAGGCGCTGGTCGATGCCGGCGCCGTAGCCGTCCACGTGCTCCTGGCGCTTCTTGCCCAGCGACTCGGCGGCCGTGATGATCGCGTCGTAGCTCTCCCGCATCGCGGCGGTGGAGAAGTTGGTGTGCGCGCCGGCGCCGTTCCAGTCACCCTTGACCGGCTTCGGGTCCAGGGTCGCCGAGACGCCGTAGTCCTCGGCGATGCGGTACAGCAGCCAGCGGGCCACCCACAGCTCGTCGGCGACCTGGGGCGCGCCGACCGGGCCGATCTGGAACTCCCACTGACCCGGCATGACCTCGGCGTTGATGCCGGACAGGTGCAGACCGGCCTCGAGGCAGGCGTCCATGTGCGCCTCGACGATCTCGCGACCGAAGACCTCGTCCGAGCCGACGCCGCAGTAGTAGCCGCCCTGCGGGGCCGGGTAGCCGCCGCCGACCGGGAAGCCGAGCGGGCGGCCGTCCTTGAAGAACGTGTACTCCTGCTCGATGCCGAAGATCGACTTCTGGTCGGCGTACTTGTCGGCGACCTCGCGGCACGCGGCGCGGGTGTTCGTCGGGTGCGGGGTGCCGTCGATCAGCTCGACCTCGCACAGCACGATGATGTTGCTGCCGCCGCGGATCGGGTCCGGACAGGTGAAGACCGGCTGCAGCACACAGTCCGACTTGTCACCGGGCGCCTGGTTGGTGCTCGAACCGTCGAAGCCCCAGATCGGCGGCGTCTCGCCGTCGGCCAGGATCTTGGTCTTCGACCGGAGCTTCGCGGTCGGCTGGGTTCCGTCGACCCACAGGTACTCGGCCTTGACAGCCATGAATTCTCCTCCAAGAAAAACGGCGCCGGATGGCAGTGCCGGACGACCCTGGCGCGGCGCGAGGAGGCTAACCACCGAAGATCAAATCTATGTTTCCGATCCCGTACAGCGGACGAGTGATCCCGGTAACCCTGGCGTCACCCGTCCACATCGAAGCAATAGGTTCACAATGTGACGGGCCCCACACTATTGCCCCCGGGCGGTCCAGCAACGACGATGCAGTGGAAGCAGCGCGGGAGGAGGCGAACGCCGTGCAGAACCAGAGGATCGTCGTCGGCTACGACGGCTCGGCGGAAGCCCGCAAGGCGGCTCGCTGGGCACTCGACGAGGCCTACCGGAGCGACGTGCCGGTGGAGCTGGTCTATGCGTACGAATGGCCGAGCTACGTACCGGCCGCCGCGATGATGCCCGCGGCGGCGGTCTACCCGGACGCCGACACCGACCTCGCGGTCGCCGAGATGCTCGGGCGCGCGGTCGACGACGCCGACGACACCCACCCCGGCGTACGCGTCTGGGCCCGGGTCGAGCACTCCACCGCGGCGGTCGCCCTGATCCAGCGGGCCGCCGACGCGTCCCTGGTGGTGCTCGGCGGGCGCCGCCCGTCCGGGATGCGCGCCTGGCTCGGCTCGACCAGCGGCTCGGTCAGCGCGCACGCCCGCTGCCCGGTGGTGGTGGTCCGCGGCGAGCCCCGGGCGACCGACCCGGTGGTGGCCGGCGTGGACGAGCCGGAGGCCGGCGGGGTGGTGCTCGGCTTCGCGTTCGAACAGGCCGCGGTCCGGGGTGTGCCGGTCCGCGCGGTGCACGGCTGGTCCCCGCCGGACGGGCGGGACCTGCTCTGCGACGTGAACCTGCGCGCGGTCGCCGAGGAACGCGGCCGGCTGGAGGCGATGGTGAGCTGCTGGCAGCGCCGGTTCCCGGGTGTCGCGGTCAGCGCCGAGGTGGTGGTCGGATCGCCGGGGGAGGTGCTCGCGCAGGCCACCGCCGGGGCGCAGCTGGTGGTGGCGGGAGCGCGCGGGCGCCGGGCGCTGCGGGCCGTGCTGCGGCCGTCGGTGGGGCGGCACCTGCTGCACCGGGCGCGGTGCAGTGTGGCGTTGGTGAGCCGGACCCGCGCCGCGATCCGCTTCTAGTTCTCCCGTCCCGCCAGGTAGGCCGCCGCGTTCGCTTTCCACTGCTCGGTCTCCTCGGCGAAGTCCGGGACGTCGGCCAGGTCGAAGCCGCCCTCGAAGAACTCCTTGATGGCGCCGTTGGCGCCGGCCGCCACCGGCCCGGACCGCGCCAGCATCCGGGTCTCGTAGCGGGCCACCGCCTCGTCCGGCACACCGCCGGCGGCGATCTCCCGGGCCAGTTCGGCGCCGTCCAGCATGGCCAGGTTCACGCCCTCGCCGCCGAACGGTGACATCAGGTGGGCGGCGTCGCCGAGCAGGGTCAGCCCCGGGCGGTGCGGCCAGGCCAGCGGCGCGGGCAGCGCGAAGATCGGCCGGTTCACCAGGTCACCCTCGCTGTCCGTGATCACCCGGCGCAGCGGCGCGGCGAAGTGCGCGAACCGCTCCAGCAGCTCGGCGCGGACCCGCTCGGTGTCCAGGGCCTGCACGCCGTTCGCGTCGACCACGCCGCCCCGGCCGTCGGCGCGGCCCAGTCCGGCCCGGGCCAGCCAGTCCAGCTCGGCGCGGATCCCGACGTACCCGCGGACGTGGCCGCCGCTGTTGCGCTGCAGGATCAGGTTCTGCCCGTCGCCGTTGGCCCACAGGTGCCCCTGGCCGACCAGCTCGGCGATTGCCGGGTGCCGCTCGTCCACCTCGGTGAAGCGCACCTCGACGAAGCTGATCCCGGTGTACTCCGGCGTCGCCGGGGTGAGCAGCGGCCGGACCCGGGACCAGGCGCCGTCCGCGCCGATCACCAGGTCGGCGGTGATCGGGGACCGGTCCGCGAGGACGACCTCGCCGCCCGGCCGGACCTCGGTGACCCGGTGCCCCCAGCGGATCGTGCCCGGGGCGAGCGACGCGGCGAGCAGCCCGCGCAGCTGGGCGCGGTCGATCTCGGGTGCGGCGTCCTCGTCGTCGTCGACCAGGTGCTCCATCACCACGGCGCCGGACGGGTCGAGCATCCGCTTCGACTGGCCCTCCGGGCGGGCCAGCGCGGCGAACTCCGCGGTCAGCCCGGCGTCGGCCAGGGCGATCTGGCCGGTGTCGGCGTGGATGTCCAGGGTGCCGCCCTGGTCGCGGGCGGTGAGCGCGGTGTCCGCGTCGTAGACGGTGACCGGCACGCCGGCCTTCTGCAGCACCCGGGCGCAGGTGAGCCCGCCGGGGCCGGCTCCGATGATCGCGATTTCCATGATCTCTCCTCGATTGTCATCTACCGAACGACCGTTCGTTAGGTGTCTCGACGGTAAGCTGCCGAACGACCGTTCGTCAAGTAACCTGGGGGTATGACGACAACACGACGGCCGGGCAGCGAGACCCGTGCGGAGATCCTGCGGGTGGCGCTGGAGCTGTTCACCGAGCGCGGATTCGAGGGCGCCTCGATCCGGGACATCGCCGAGGCGCTCGGCATGACGAAGTCGTCGCTCTACTACCACTTCGACGGCAAGGAGGCGATCATCCAGGCGCTGCTGGACTCCCGCCGCGCCGAGTTCGACGACCTGATGAGCTGGATCGACACCCAGGAGCCCGGCCCCGGGCTGCTGCGCGGGGCGGCGCTGCGCTGGGTCGAGTCCACCACCCCGCAGCGGATCATGGCGATGCGGTTCGCCCACGCGAACGGGCCGATGATGGCGCGGCTGGCGGCGCAGGGCGGCAACATCCGCAGCTGGTTCGACGACGTGATCGACCGGATCCTGCCGCCGGGAGCGCCGGTGTCCGAGCGGTTGCTGGCCCGGATGGCGTTCGACTCGGTGAGCGCGGCGCTCTTCGCCGCGCAGGCTCACCCGGCCGGCGACGAGGAGGTGCTGGCCGCGGCCCGGGCCGCGACCATCGCCCTGACCGCTCCCGGCCCGGCGTAGCCGGTCAGCTCACGGGTGTCGGCTGGTTCTCAGGGGTGCCTCCCGGCCCGGGAGGCACCCCTGAGAACCAGCCGGAGCCCGGCGCGTGCCCACGGCCGAGAGCCGGGGCGCGGCTGCGCGGGGTCAGAGTTTGCCGGCGTCCAGCTCGTTGAGGATGTCGGTGAGGATCTTCGGGGTCTCGGACGGCGGCTCGGCCTCGATGAAGAGCCGGCCGATCGCCGCCGCGTAGTTGTCCACCTCGTCGCGCTTGTCGAGGTAGAGCGCACTCGTCAGGTGCTCGATGTAGACCACGTCGGGCAGTTCCTCGTGCGGGAACCGCAGGATGCTGAACGCGCCACCGGCCGCCGCGTGCCCGCCGGACCCGAACGGGATCACCTGCAGGCGCACGGTCGGCGACTCGCAGACCGCGATCAGCGCGAGGATCTGCTCGCGCAGCACCGCCTTCCCGCCGATCGGCCGGCGCAGCACCGCCTCGTCGATCACCGCCCAGACCCGGGGCGCGTCCGGCCGGGCCAGCACCTGTTTGCGCTCCATCCGCAGCCCCGCGCGGCGGTCGATCTCGTCCGGGCCGGCGTTGACGTGGCCCAGCCGGATCACCGCGCGGGCGTACGCGTCGGTCTGCAGCAGCCCCGGGACGAACTGCACCTCGTACGTCCGGATCAGCTCGGCGGCCTGCTCCAGGTCCAGATAGTTCTGGAACCAGGTGTTGAGCACGTCGGCATACGCCTGCCACCAGCTCGGCGCGTTCGCCTCGCGGGCCAGGGCGAGCAGCCGGGTGTGCTCGGTCAGGTCGTCGACGCCGTACAGCTTGAGCAGGTCGACGATGTCGCGTTCCTTGAACCCGACCCGGCCCAGCTCCATCCGGCTGATCTTGGATTCTGAGGCACGGATGACGTACCCCGCCTGTTCCCGGCTCAGCCCGCTGGCCCGCCGCAGGGCACGCAGATGGGCGCCGACCTGAAGCCGGCGCACCGTCGAACCACCGCCGTCGTATTCCTCCGTCAAGGAGACCTCCTCGAGGGAGCCTAGATTACTGACTAGGGCTTGCGACCGACAGCACAGTACTGACTGATCTCCGCGGCGTCCTTGCCCTCCGGGTCCGGCCGCCAGCGGGTCACCGAGGTCACCCCGGGCTCGACCAGTTCCAGGCCGTCGAAGAGCGCGGCGAAACGTTCCGGTGAGCGAAGGTGGTATTTCGGGTTCGCCGAGATGTTCCAGATCCGAGCCGCCTCACGGACGTCCGGGTCGATGTCGCTGCCGTCGTACATCGCGAAGTAGCTGCCGGAGGGGAACGCGGCCAGCAACGTGTCGACGATCCGCTTGGCCTCGGCGTCGTCCTCGACGTGACCGAGGATGCCCATCAGCATCAACGCCACCGGCTTGTCGAAGTCGAGCGTCTGACCGGCCTGCTCCAGGATCCGCGCCGGGTCGTGCAGGTCGGCGTCGATGTACGCGGTCTGCCCCTCCGGGGTGCTGGTCAGCAGCGCTCGGGCGTGCGCGAGCACGAGCGGGTCGTTGTCGACATACACGATCTTCGCGTACGGGTTGGTGTCCTGCGCGACCTCGTGCGTGTTGTCGGCGGTGGGCAGCCCGGTGCCGATGTCCAGGAACTGGGTCACCCCGGCCTCGCCGGCCAGGAAGCGCACCGCGCGGGCCAGATATTGCCGGGAGAGCCGGGCGTGCTCGGCGAAGTGCGGCAGCGACGCGATGATCTGGTCACCGACGGCACGGTCGACCTCGAAGTTGTCCTTGCCGCCGAGCAGGTAGTTCCAGATCCGGGCGGTCTGCGGAACGCTCGTGTCGAGCTTGGGAGCGTCGGTCGGGTCGTCAGCCACGCGCACGTCCTCGAGTAGGGCGCGGACCACGAGTGTCCTCAGTGGAGCCGCGGCGAGTAATCGAGGCCAGCATACCCAGGTCGGACGTACTAAAGGGAGGGTCAGGCGATCGATCGTGCGACACGCCGCAGGAATTCCGCGTTGCTCGCGGTGGTGCGCAACTGCGTCAGCAGTTGCGGCATGGCCTCGCGGCGCTCCTGACCGCCGAGCGCGCGCCGCACCTGACCGACAACGGTCAGCTCGGCCGGCGACAGCAGCAGCTCGTCGTGCCGGGTGCCGCTGACCGCCAGGTCGATGGCCGGGAAGATCCGGGCCTCGGCCAGCGAACGGTCCAGCTTCAGCTCGGCGTTCCCGGTGCTCTTGAACTCCTCGAAGATCACCGTGTCCAGCGCCGAGCCGTTCTCCACCAGGGCGGTTGCGATGATCGTCAGCGAGCCGCCGCCCTCGAGGTTGCGGGCCGCGCCGAGCAGGCGTTTCGGCGGCTGCAGCGCGGTGCTGTCCAGCCCGCCGGAGAGGGTGCGGCCGCGCCCGGCCGGTGCGGTCAGGTTGTACGCCCGCCCGAGCCGGGTGATCGAGTCGAGCAGCACCACCACGTCCTCGCCGAGCTCGGCCAGGCGTTTCGCGCGTTCGACGGCGAGTTCGGCGACCGCGGTGTGATCCTGCGGCGGCCGGTCGAAGGTGGCCGCCACGATCTCCGCCTTGACCGTGCGGCGCATGTCGGTGACCTCTTCGGGTCGCTCGTCGACCAGCACCACCATCAGGTGGCACTCCGGGTTGTTGCGGCTGATCGCGTTGGCGACCTGCTGCAGCACGGTGGTCTTGCCGGCCTTCGGAGGCGCCACGATCAGGGCGCGCTGGCCCTTGCCGATCGGCATCAGCAGGTCGATCACCCGGGTGGTGAGCACGTCCTGGTCGGTCTCCAGGCGCAGCCGCTCCTGCGGGTAGATCGCGGTCAGCCGGTAGAAGTCCGGCCGCGGGCCGGGATCGCGGCCGTTGACCGCGGTGACCTGCAGGTGAGCGGGACGGCCGGGCCGGTCGATCCGGGCGAACCCGGTCACCCGGTCGCCGCGGCGCAGGCCGAGCCGCCGGACCTCGGCCATGGTGAGCGGCAGGTCGTCACCGCCGGGCAGGTAACCGTCGGCACGCAGCCAGGCACGGTCGTCGACGATGTCGAGGAGGGCGTCGACCGCGACGGTCTCCTCGGTTGAGGGTGTTTTTCGGGTACGGGTGACTGTCGTCAAGGGAAGACTCCTAGCCGGGCGCGACAACAGCCCGGGTTGGGAAAGGTGACGGCACTGAAGGCTCGTCAGAGTTGAGGAAGAGCTCCCGGGCGGGGACATCCACCGGCATCCGAGATGCGCCCACCGTAGCACCGTTCGCGGATTCCGCCCAGTAGGGCAGGATGGACGTCACACGCCACGGGGAGGGGACGGGAATGCCACTGTTGCGCCGGATCATCGGAGCCGTGCTGCGCCGCGTGCGTCAGCGCCAGGGCCGCACGCTGAAAGAGGTGGCCGGCGCGGCCGGCGTGTCGCTGCCCTACCTGTCGGAGGTGGAACGCGGCACCAAGGAGGCGTCGTCGGAGATCCTCGCGGCGATCTGCCGGGCTCTCGGCCTGCCGATGACCGACCTGCTCGACCTGGTCCGCGACGAGATGCTGCGCCAGGGCGCCCCACAGACCATGCGCCGGGCCGCCCCGGTGGCGCCGGTCGCCCGGGTCGCGCCGGTCCGCCCGGCCGCCGGACTCCGGCACGGGACCACGCTGCGCCTGCGCCGGGGTGCGGGTCGTCCGCGCACGGCCCTCGGGTGCGCGCGGCTCGCGCGTCTGACCGTGACCTGCTGACCGACCGCGATCAGAAGGTCAGGCGATCACGGTCAGCGGGGTGCCGGGGCCGATCTCGTCGAGCAGCTTCTGCTGTGCGGCCTTCGGCATCCGGATGCATCCGTTCGACACGCTCGTGCCGAACACGTCGGCCTTGTACCACGCGTGGATGCCGGTGTGCGCCAGCTGGAAGACGGCCGCCATCTTCTCCGGCTCCTCCGGGATCGAGCCCAGCACCAGCGCGTCCAGCCCGAGGTAGGGGCTGCCGGACATCCTGGTCGTGCCCATCACGTAGGTGCGCCCGACCGGTGTCGGGGTGGCTCGCGAGCCGACCGCCACGGTCCAGCGCTGGTGCTCCTGGCCGTCGCGCAGCCAGGTCAGGGTGTGCTGGGACCGCTGCAGCACGAGCTGGTCGTGCAGCACCGCGGTCTGCCAGCCACCCGGCGGCACCCAGCCGATCCGCCGGTTCACCGACGGGACGAGCACCGCGACCCAGCCGCGGTCCTCGGCGACGATCGGGACGACGGTGCGCAGCCCGCTGATCTCCGGGGGCAGGAACGCGCGGGGTGTGCCACCCGGTGCGTCGTAGAGCGCGACCTTCTTCGTCGGGTGCAGGCCCTCGGTAGGTGCGACGGTGGAGTTCTTCGCCGGGTCGGCGGGGAGGCCGCGGGGCCCCTTCGCGTACGAGATGATCGGCAGGTCCTCGGGTGCCTTGACCAGCTTGAGCGGCCCGGCCGAAGCGCTCGGTGACACCGGGAGCGTCGCCGGCGGCGCGGAGGGAGCCACCCACTGCTCGGGGGCGGCGGTGGTGTCCCGCCCGTTGGCCAGACCGACGGCCGCGCCGGCGGCGAGGACCACGGCGACGGCCGCGGCCGTCAGGTACACACGGGTCCGGGCGCCAGGCATCGGCCCAGACTAGCCACCGCCCCCGCGCTCGATCAAAAAATGAGAGATCTTTTGAACGGAGACTCGTTCACATCTGGCGGATAGGGTTTTTGACATGCTGCGCAAGCTGGGCTTTCTCACGATCGGCCTGTTCGACGAGGCCGACCCCGCCCGGGGACACGAATCCACCCTGGAAATCATCGAGCTGGGCGAGCGCCTCGGCTTCGACAGTGCCTGGCTCCGCCATCGGCACCTGCAGTTCGGCATCTCGTCGCCGGTCGCGGTGCTGGCCGCGGCGTCCCAGCGGACCAGCCGGATCGAGCTGGGCACCGCGGTCATCCCGCTCGGCTGGGAGAACCCGCTGCGCCTGGCCGAGGACCTGGCGACGGTCGACCTGCTGAGCGGCGGGCGGCTGAACCCCGGCCTCAGCGTGGGGCCGCCGATGAACTTCGACCGCGTCAAGGACGCGATCTATCCGGACACGGCCGATGCGGAGGACTTCAGCTACGCCCGGGTCGAGAGGTTGCTTTCTTCGGTACGAGGTGAGCAGGTCACCGACTTCGAGGGCACCGTGGGGTTCGAACAGTTCTCCCGCCGGGTGCAGCCGCACTCGCCCGGTCTGGCGTCGAGGCTCTGGTATGGCGGGGGCAGTCTGCGGTCGGCGCAGTGGGCCGGTGAGCACGGGATGAACTTCCTGACCAGCAGCGTGGTGAAGGCCGAGGAGTCGGAGGACTTCGCGGAGATCCAGTTGTCCCACGTGCGG
Organism: Actinoplanes palleronii; assembly: GCF_016862315.1. Classification (GTDB taxonomy): domain Bacteria; phylum Actinomycetota; class Actinomycetes; order Mycobacteriales; family Micromonosporaceae; genus Actinoplanes; species Actinoplanes palleronii. The sequence continues at coordinate 23,897 of NZ_BOMS01000091.1, forward strand.
GCGTTCCGGGCGGCGCATCCCGACGGTGACAAGGCCCGGGTCTCGCAGGGCCTGGTGGTGATCCCGACCGACTCCGCGTCTGCTGAACAGCGCGCCAAGTACCGCGCGTACGCGGAGCAGCGGACGCCCCGCACCCGCTCGCCGCAGGGGCCGGCGCGGATGATGTTCGCGCCGGACATCGTGGGGTCGTCGGCGGAGATCGCGGAACGGCTGGAGGGACATGCGGCGTTCCGGGAGATCGACGAGGTGGCGTTCGCTCTGCCGTTCACCTTCGACCACGACGACTACGTGCAGATCCTTACCGATATGGCCACGCACCTGGGTCCGGCTCTGGGCTGGAGGCCCGGCCTGTAGGGCCTGCGCGAACCTTGCCTGGCCCGATGCTTCGCCCGCGACTTGCGGTGGCGGGCCGGCTCGCAGGGGTGTGTCGTGGGGGTGGAGGCACCTCTGGGGGCCAGCCGGCGCGGGGCCGCCGGCGATCACTCACCCCGCGGAGCCCCGGGTGACGATCACCCGCCGGTTCGGCGACGGGGTCTCCTACGTTGCCCCATGACGATCGATATCGGACATCCAGGTTCGGGTGCCGAAGCTGGTGCAGGATCGGGTGGCGATCGCGGCCGCCTCGTCGAGGGACGTGGCGAAGGTGGTGTCGGTCAGGGGCCGGCGGCGGGCCGTGGCCAGGGTGAGGGCGCCGTGCAGGACGTCGCCGGCGCCGAGGGTGTCCACGACGTCGGCCGGTGGCACCGGATGGGTCGCGAAGCCGTTGCCGGTCCAGCGCAGGAGCGGGCCGGGGCCCTGGCTGACGGCGATCCAGCGGACGCCGTGGCCGGCCAGGAAACCGGCCACGGCGGCGGGGTCGTGCGCCGCCGGCGGGCGGAAGTCGGCGGAGCAGACGACGACGTCCAGCAGCGGCAGCAGGGCCGGGAGGGCCGGCTTCCAGCTGCCGGCGTCCAGCAGCGTGGGGATGCCCTGGCGGCGGGCCTCGGTCAGGACCGCGACGGCCAGTTCCGGATAGTGGCCGTCGACCTGGACCGCGCGCTGTCCCCGCACCAGGGCGGGCAGATCAGGAACGGTCAGGGTGCGGGTGGCACCGTTGGTGGAGACGACCGCGCGATTTCCGGTGCCGGCACTGACCACGATGCTGGACACCGGCGGGGCACCCGGGTCCCCGGCGGCCAGGTCGATCAGGTGGACACCGCGCGCGGCCAGGTCGGCGTGGATGCCGGCGGCGAGCGGATGGCTGCCGACCGCGGTCAGCAGCGTGGCCGTGCCGCCCAGATGAGCAGCGGTCGCGGCGGCATTGGTGGCCGGCCCGCCGGCGGCGACGGTCTGCCTGAGCGCGGTGACCTTCTCGTTGTCGGCCGGGTACCGCTCGACGAACTGGAGGACGTCCAGTGTGCAGAGGCCGGCGAACAGGACATCGGTCATCCGGGGAGATCGTCCCGGCGGGCCGCGCGGGCGAGGCGGGTGGTCAGGCCGTCGACGAAGGTGAGCAGAGCGAACTCGAAGCTGTCCCGGTCGACGGCGTCGGCGTGTTCGCGGAGGCGGTGGGCGTCGTTGAGGGACGGGTAGCGGTCGAGGTAGACCTGGACGTCGTCGGCGAAGCCGCGGGAGAACGAGCCCATGGCGGCGCCGACCACCAGGTATTTGGTGGAGGCGCCGATCATGGTGGCGTCGCGGGCGGGCCAGCCGGCGGCGACCAGGCCGCCGTGGATGGCGTCGGCGCGGCGCAGCGAGGCGTCGCGCTGGCCGGGGCCGTGTGCCAGGAACGGGACGATGTTCGGGTGGCCGGCCAGCGCCGCGCGGTAGGAGCGGGCCCAGCCGAGCAGGCCGTCGCGCCAGCCGAGTGCGAACGCGCTGACGTCGACCTGCTCCATGATCTCGCTGGCCACGTCGTCGAGCAGCTGTTCCTTGGTGAGGTAGTGGAAGTACAGCGCGGGGGCGCTCACGGTCAGCGCGGTGGCCAGTTTGCGCATGCTCAGGCCGGCGAGACCGTCCCGGTCGATGATCTCCAGCGCGGCCGCCCGGATGCCGGGCTTGCTGAGCAGCGGGGTCGTCGGCCGCGGCATGGCTGTTTCTCCTGACCGTTGAATTGCCTAACACTGTTAAGTTAACATGGCCGGGGAAACCTGACAGCGTTCAATTTAGGAGACGGCCGTGGACCTCACCCTCTCGGAGGAACAGCAGCAGCTGCGTGACCTCGCCCGGGATTGGGTGGAGCGCGAGGTCGTCCCGCACGCCACCGAGTGGGACCGGATCGAGCAGGTCGACCCGAAGATCGTCGGGAAACTCGCCGAGCTGGGCTTTCTCGGTCTGGGGATCGCCGAGGAGCACGGCGGCTCGGGTGGCGACTTCCTCGACTACGCGCTGCTGATGGAGGAGTTGGGCCGCGGCGACACCTCGGTGCGCGGCATCGTCTCGGTCTCCCTCGGGCTGGTCGCCAAGAGCATCCAGGCCTACGGCGACGCGGAGCAGAAGCAGCGCTGGCTGCCGGCCCTGTGCACCGGCGAGACGCTCGGCTGCTTCGCGCTGACCGAGCCCGGCACCGGCTCGGACGCCGGCAACCTGGTCACCCGCGCGGTCCGCGACGGCGACGGCTGGCTGATCAGCGGCGAGAAGATCTTCATCACCAACGGGACGTGGGCCGGGGTGGCGCTGGTCTTCGCCCGCACCGGCGGGCCCGGTGCGCGGGGCGTCTCGGCGTTCCTGGTGCCGACCGACCGGGCCGGCTTCGGCCGCCGCGAGATCAAGGGCAAGCTCGGGCTGCGCGGTCAGGCCACCGCCGAGCTGACGTTCGACCAGGTGCGCGTCTCCGACGCGGAACGCCTGGGTGCGGAGGGCGCCGGCTTCAAGATCGCTATGAGCGCGCTGGACAAGGGCCGCATCGCGGTCGCGGCGGGCAGCGTGGGCTTGGCTCGCGGTTGTCTCGAGGCCTCCATTTCGTACGCCGGGGAGCGCACCCAGTTCGGCAAGCCGATCGCCGCGTACCAGCTCGTACAGGAAATGATTGCGGAAATGGCAGTGGAGACCGAGGCCGCGCGCCTGCTCGTCTGGCGCGCCGCCGATCTGGTCGATCGCGGTCAGCCGTTCGGCACTGCGGCCTCGATGGCCAAGCTGTTCGCGAGTGAGGCCGCGGTCAAGGCCGCGAACCAGGCGATCCAGGTGTTCGGCGGGTACGGCTACGTCGACGAGTTCCCGGTCGGCAAGTACATGCGCGACGCCCGGGTCACCACGCTGTACGAGGGCACCAGCCAGATCCAGAAGTTGCTCATCGGCCGGGCGCTGACCGGGATCAGCGCGTTCTGAACACGTCTGAACAAGGGAGTTCATCCATGAGCCGGGTTGCCATCGTGACCGGGGCCGCGCGCGGCATCGGCGCGGCCACCGCGTTGCAGTTCGCCTCCGAGGGCGCGGCCGTCGCCGTGCTCGACCTCGACGAGTCCGACTGCGCCGGCATCGTCGGCCGGATCCGGGCGGCCGGCGGCACCGCGATCGCGCTGGGCTGCGACGTCGCCGACGAGGCACAGGTGGACGCCGCGGTCGACAAGGTCGCGGCCGAGCTGGGCGGGGTCGACGTGCTGGTCAACAACGCCGGCGTCACCCGGGACAACCTGCTGCACAAGATGTCCGCGGGTGACTGGGACCTGGTGATGAACGTGCACCTGCGCGGCGCGTTCCTGTGCAGCCGGGCGGTGCAGCGGCACATGGTGCCCAAGCGCTACGGCAAGATCATCAATACCTCGAGCGTGTCCGCGCTGGGCAATCGCGGTCAGGCCAACTACGCCACGGCCAAGGCCGGCATCCAGGGCCTGACCCGTACGCTCGCGATGGAACTCGGCCCGTTCAACATCAACGTGAACGCGGTCGCGCCCGGTTTCATCGCCACCGAGATGACCGACGCGACAGCTGCTCGCATCGGGCTCTCCGCTGCCGATATGCAGGCCAAGGCAGCTGAGATCACGCCGCTGCGCCGGGTCGGGCAGCCGGAGGACATCGCCCGGGTGGTGGCGTTCCTGGCCGGCGACGCCGCATCGTTCGTCACCGGCCAGACCCTGTACGTCGACGGCGGCCGCCGTCTCTAGCCTGGAAAAGGACCCCCTGACATGCGTCGCACCGTATTCAACGAGGACCACGAGGCCTTCCGGGAGACCCTGCGGGAGTTCCTGGCGGCCGAGGTCGTCCCGAACTACGACGAGTGGCTCCACGCCGGTGAGGTGCCGCGCGAGTTCTACAAGAAGCTCGCCGAGCTCGGCCTGTTCGGCATCGAGGTGCCCGAGGAGTACGGCGGCGCCGGCATCGACTCGTTCAAGTTCGCCGCGATCCAGTACGAGGAGACCACCCGCGCCGGTGTCTCGTTCGGCGGCTCGGGTGTGCACGTCGCGCTGTGTCTGCCGTACCTGCTGAAGCTGGCCACGGCGGAGCAGAAGCAGCGCTGGCTGCCGTCGTTCGTGAGCGGCGACATGATGTTCGCGATCGCGATGACCGAGCCCGGCACCGGCTCCGACCTGGCCGGGATGAGCACCAGCGCCAAGCTCACCGAGGACGGCAAGCACTACGTGCTGAACGGCGCGAAGACCTTCATCACCGGCGGCGTGCTCGCCGACCGGGTGATCGTCTGCGCTCGTACGTCGCCGGCCAAGCCCGACGACCGGCGCTTCGGGATCTCGCTGCTCGTGGTGGACACCAAGCTGCCCGGGTACTCGGTGGGCCGCAAGCTCGACAAGCTCGGGCTGAAGACGTCCGACACCGCTGAGCTGGCGTTCCAGGACGTGCTCGTACCGGTGGAGGATCTGCTCGGCGAGGAGAACAAGGGGTTCTCGTACCTCGGTCAGAACCTGCCGCAGGAGCGTCTCGGCATCGCGTACGGTGCGTACGCGCAGGCTGCGGCGGCGGTGGAGTTCGCGAAGCAGTACACGTTGGAGCGCAAGGTGTTCGGGCAGAGCGTGGCCTCGTTCCAGAACACCAAGTTCGAGCTGGCTGCCTGTCAGGCCGAGGTGGACGCGGCGCAGGCGGTGGCCGATCGGGCTCTCGAGGCGCTGGACGCGGGTGAGCTGACGGCGGCCGAGGCGGCTTCGGCGAAGCTGTTCTGCACCGAGGTGGCGCATCGGGTGATCGACCGGTGCCTGCAGCTGCACGGCGGGTACGGGTTCATCAACGAGTACCCGATCGCTCGTCTGTACGCGGACAACCGGGTCAACCGGATCTACGGCGGTACGTCCGAGGTCATGAAGATGATCATCGCTAAGGACATGGGGCTGTAGTTTTCGCTTTTACTTTTGCTTCGCTTCCGCGAGGTGGGTGGTTCCGAGGCGGGGCCCTCTTCGAAGCCCGTCAGGCTTGATGTCTTCGAAGAGGGCCCCGCCTCGGAACCTGCCGGTCTCGGTGGGCGCCGCGACTACCGGGTGTAGTGGCTTGGGCATCGTAGGGTGTCCATGTGATGAGAGTGCGGATCGCTGCTCTGTCCTTGTCCCTGCTGAGTTCGGTCGCGATCAGCGCTTGTAGTGGCGATGATCCCGCGCCTGCCGCTACGCCGGATCCCGCGGAGGCGAGTGGGCCCGGGGTTTATACGGCGCCGGGGGATCCGCGGAGTTTGTGTGCGTTGCTGTCCTACGGGGCACTGGGGGGTGCGCTCGGGATTCCGAGTGGAGCGCCCAAGACGGAGGCGCTCGGGTCTGATCCGACGTCGAGCCGGTCGGCTCGGTGCGTTCAGAGCCTCAGTCCGCAGGCCGGCGCCGGGGCAGACAGCGGTGGTCTGGTCACCACCGAGATCACCTTCTGGCATGACGTCGAGCTGGCCAAGAGTCAGTTCAGCTACGGCAAGGGCAACGACGCCAAGGACTACGCCCAGGACCAGCGGGTCGAGGAGCAGGGCGGCATTGGTGCCGAGGCGTATCGGTACGTCCGCGCGCCGGCCGAGGAGCAGGTGCTCATTCCCGTGCTGGAGGTCCGGCACAGCAACCTGGAAGTGTCCGTGCGGTTCATCACGTCGGCGCCGCCGGGTGGGTTGGATGCTCGGAGCAAGCAGCTTTTCGGGGCGGCCGGGGCTTATGCGAACGAGGTGCTGGCGACGGTCCGAAAAGCGGCACCGGCGCCGGCACCGGCGACCAGCTAGGGGATGTAGTCCTCGAGGCGGGCTGGGGTGAGGCCGTTCTTGTGGATGGCTTTCAGGACGGCCAGGTAGTCGTCGACGAAGCGCGGGCGGAAGTGCATCAGGATGATGTCGCCCGGGTAGATGACTTTCTCTTCGTTCTGGTAGAAGAGCTTGCCGTGGTCGGTGGTCTGGGTCCACGTGAAGACGGCTTTCATGCCGCAGGCGTGTGCGGCGCGCAACGTGTTGTTGTTCCAGGAGCCGCCGGGCGGGCGGAACAGCGTCGGGCGGGTGCCGTAGTACGCGGCCAGTTTGTCGGCGCCGCCGCAGATCTCGCGTTTCTGGCCCTCCAGGGACAGCCGGGTCATCGTGGCGTGGGTGATCGTGTGGTTCTCGATGGTGGCGCCGGCGGTCTGCAGCGGGAGGAAGAAGCCCGGGTTGTCCTTGATCGCGTTGACCTCGAGGAACAGGGACTGCGGCACGTTGGCGGCCTGGAACAGCTGCAGCGCCAGCGGGTTCTTCTCCCAGCCGTCGTCGATCGTGATGAAGGCGATCTTCTCGGTGGTGGGGATGCGGCTGAAGAACGCGGCCTTGCCGTCCGTGGCCGGTGGCAGCGACACCTTGACCGGGAGCGGCGCGGGTGGGAACTGCGGGACGCGCTTGCGGAGGTTCTCCGGGAGCGCGGCCAGGGCCGCCGTCACGGACTCCGGGGTGCCGGAGCCGGCGATGCCGAATCCCGGGACGCCGGACGCGCCGGGCGCTGATGCCGGGGCGGACGGGTCGGCGGCCGGGGCGGTGCTGGGCGGGGGCGGGGTCTCCGGGCCGCCGGCGGGGTGTGCGCCGGAGCTGCCGCATCCGGCGAGGACCGCCAGCAGGGTCCCTGCTGCGGCGGTGCGAAACAACCTGCTCGTTCTCATGCCTGCGTCCCCGCGGTAGGTGGTTCGTCAGAGAGCTGACGCGGCCCACGGGTGAAATGTTCACTCGAAAGATGAATTGTGCTGTTCGTCATTCTGGTCAACCCGGGTGGGGGCCCGTGATCGGGTCCCGATGGTACGCACCGGGTGCACGTCCGGAGGCGGTCCTAGGGTGAGCGCATGGCACTTCTGCACAAGACGGAGATCAAACCGACGAAACTCGAGCTGCTGGGTGAGTGGCTGCCCGGCCGGAGCTGGGCCGCGGGAGCTGCCGGGGCTGAAGGGGCTGCCGGGCTCGCGGTGAGCCGGGTGGCCGCGGGGCGGTTCGACGACCCGGCCGGGGTGGTCGGGCTCGAGGTGATGCTGGTCCGGGTGGGTGACGGGCCGGTGCTGCACGTCCCGCTGACCTACCGGGGCGCGCCGCTGGCCGGCGCGGAGGAGTTCCTGGTCGGCACAACCGAGCACGGGGTGCTCGGGACGCGCTGGGTCTACGACGCGGCCGGTGACCCGGTCTTCGTGTCCGTGCTGACCGACGTGATCCGGACCGGCGGCACACAGGCGGCCGAGGAGCTGCACGACGGCGATCAGGTGATCGTCCGCGAGCCGAACCTGCTGCTGCGGGGCAGCGGATCCGAGGCGCCAGGGACCGTGGGTGACCTCACGGTCGCTGACCTCGAGGTCACTGACGGACAAACCACCCTCATCGGTACGTCCATGGGAGTCCTGCGACTGTTCCGCACGCCCACGCAGTCGCCGGCCGCACCCGACGGCGCGCTGCTCACCGCCCATTGGTCCGGTGTGGACACCCCGATCGCCCTCGCGAGCCTCGCCACCTGAAATCCGGCTGGTTGTCAGGGGTGTCTCCGGAGGGTTGAGGCACCCCGGGGAGCCGGCCGGGGGTCAGTTGCCGGTGGCCGGGGTCAGGTGGCGGTGGAGGGTCTCGAGGGCGGTCAGGACGGCGGCCAGGGACTCCGGGGTGGGCGTGGCCAGCGCGGCGGTGACGGCGGGGGAGATGTCCGCGGTGGCGACCTCGCGGCGGCGGGCGGACATCGACGGGTTGCGGCGGAGTAACTGGCGGCGGCGGTCGGACGGGTCCGGCTCGGTCAGCACCGATCCGGCCTCGCGCAGGCGGGCGACGGCGCCGGAGACCGCGCTCTGCGGCAGGCCGGTGCGGCGGGCGACCTCGGTGACCGTGGTGCCGTCGTGGGCGTAGACGTCGGTCATCACGACGACCACGGCACGCTCACCACCGGTGCGGCCGCCGGGCGGCTCGGGGAGAGCCTGCTCGCCGAGCCGCAGGAGGGTCCGGCCGAGCAGGATCAGTTCTACGGGAGTCACCTGCCACACAATACATCACTCTTGATGCATCATAAGTGATGCTTTATCGTCGAGGGCATGAACGCCTTCGTGAACGTGCCCGGTGCCCGGATCCACTACCAGGTCGCCGGGGCCGGGCCGGTGCTGGTGGTGGGGCAGAGCGGGGACGGGGACGCCGACCGCAGTGCCGATCTTGTCGACGCGCTGGCCGATCGGTTCACCGTGGTCACCTGGGATCGGCGGGGGCTGTCGCGCAGCGTGCGTGACGAGGTGGCCGCGCCGGTCGGCATGGGCGAGCACGCCGCGGACCTGGTCGCCGTGCTGGGTCAGGTGACCGATGAGCCGGTGGCCATGCTCGGGCTCAGCCTGGGCGCGGTGATCGGCATGCACGTGCTGGTGTCGTACCCGGGAATCGTCGCGGACCTGGTGGCGCACGAACCGATCGCCCTGCGCTTCCTGGACCCGGATGCCGAAGGCCGGGCCCGCCGTGACCTGACCGCGGTCCTGGACACGCACCGTCGAGTCGGGTGGCGGGCCGCGGCGGCGGCGGTCGCGGCCGTGCTCGGGATCGACCCGCGGGATCAGGAGACCGAGCCGGGGGTGCGGGAGTTCCCGTTCGACGAGCGGCGGGCGGCCGATTTTGAATACTTCCTGAGCCACGATCTCGACGCCGCGCTCCAGGACGACCTGCGGCTGGCTGATCTGCCCGCCAGGGCGCGGATCGTTCCGGCGGTGGGGGAGACGAGTCCGGTGGACGGGTTCGACCGTCAGGCCGGGCTGGCGCTGGCCCGGCATCTCGGCGTGCCGGCGGTGCGGTTCCCCGGTGGGCACAACGGGAACATGACGCACCCGCGGGCCTTCGCCGCGCGGCTCACCGAGGTGCTCGCGGCCGCGGTGAGTCCACAATGGTCACGGGAGGGTCACGAACCTTATCGATCGTAGTGACTTCCATGCCGATCGATCGGAGACTCCGGGAGAAGCGCCTGGACACCCCTTTCGGGCGCGCTCTCCTCCGGAGGACCCGCACGTGAGACAACCATCCCGCTGGGGCCGGCGAACGTTCACCTCCGTCCTGGCGCTCGGCCTGACCGCCGGCGTGACGACGATGACCGGTGCACTGCCGGCCGCGGCCGCGCCGGCGCCGGTCACCAACGACACCGCGCCCGCCACCGAGGACGTCGCGCCCAAGGACTCACCGGTGGCGGCGCTCGGCGCGCACGACGCCGGCCTGCTCGCCGAGGCACAGGCCGCACGACGGCCGAACGTCACCCTGATCATCGCCACCGACCAGGGCCGGACCGCCGACGTGGCGGCCCGGGTGGAAGCCCTGGGCGGCAGCGTCGCCCGGCGGTTCGACCAGGTCGGCTACCTGCTCGCCTCGGTGCCGACCGGCAAGGCGCTCAGCGCCGCGAAGCTGCCCGGTGTCGCGGCCGTCGACCTGGACGAGACCGTCCAGGTGCCGAAGCCGGACCTGACCGCCGACACGAGCGCCGCCAAGCAGGCCGCCGTGCCGGCCGGGCCGGGCGCGAACACCCCGGCCGACAACCCGTACCTGCCGGTCGGTGAGACCGGGTCGGTGGACTTCAAGAAGAAGAACCCGGCGTACGACGGGCGGGGCGTGACGATCGGCGTGATGGACACCGGTGTCGACCTGGCCCACCCGGCGCTGCAGAAGACCACCACCGGGCAGCGGAAGATCGTCGACTGGGTCACCGCGACCGACCCGCTCGTCGAGGGCGACGCCACCTGGCGGCGGATGGTCACCGCGGTGACCGGCCCGACGTTCACGTACGCCGGCGCGACCTGGACCGCACCGGCCGGGAGCTGGAAGGTCAGCCGGTTCTCGGAGAGCATCACCGCCAACTCGGAGCCGGCCGGCGACGTCAACCGCGACGGCGACACCACCGACACCTGGGGCATCCTCTACGACCCGGTCAGCCACGACATCCGGGTCGACGTGAACCAGAACCTGGACTTCACCGACGACGCCGTGATGCGGCCGTACAAGGAGAAGTTCGACGTCGGGTACTTCGGCACCGACAACCCGGCCACCGCGATCGCCGAGCGGATGCCGTTCGTGGTCGAGTACCGCGAGGACGTCAGCCTGGAGCCGGTCGGGCTGCCCGGCACCGACGACTTCGTCAACATCGGCATCCCGGAGGGCCTGCACGCCACCCACGTGGCCGGCATCGCGGCCGGCAACGACCTGTTCGGCAACCGGGTCCTGGACGGCCAGGCGCCGGGCGCCACGATCGTCTCGGCCCGGGCCTGCTCGTGGGGCGGCGGCTGCACGGCGGCCGCGCTGACCACCGGCATGATCGACCTGGTGGTCAACCGGCACGTGGACGTGGTGAACCTGTCGATCGGTGGCCTCCCGGCGCTGAACGACGGCTCCAGCGCCCAGTCCCAGCTCTACCAGGACCTGATCACCAAGTACGGCGTCCAGCTGTTCATCTCGGCCGGCAACTCCGGCTCGGGCGTGAACACCATCGGCGACCCGTCGGTGGCCACCGACGCGGTGAGCGTCGCGGCCAGCGTGTCCAAACAGACCTGGCTGGCCAACTACGGCTCGGTGGTCCGCAAGCGCGAGCAGCTGTTCCCGTTCTCGTCGCGCGGCCCGCGCGAGGACGGCGGCTTCAAGCCGAACATCTCGGCACCGGGCTCGGCCATCTCGGCCACCCCGACCTGGGAGGTGGTGGCCGGTCTGGACACCGTCGGGTACACCCTGCCGGTCGGCTACGCGATGGAGAACGGCACGTCGATGGCGGCGCCGCAGGCCACCGGTGGCGCCGCGCTGCTGCTCTCGGCGGCCAAGCAGAACCGGCTCACGGTCACCCCGGCCCAGCTGCGCCGGGCGATCTACTCGACCGCCGGCCCGATCGCCGGCGAGCAGGTCTACGAGCAGGGCTACGGCCAGTTCGACGTGCCGGCCTCGTGGAAGCTGCTGGCCAAGAAGCTCGAGACGCGCACCTACACCTCGACGGCCGCGGTCTGCACCCCGCTGGCGCAGTACCTGACCCCGCCCGGGGTCGGCACCGGCATCTACAACCGGTGCGCGGCCTCGGCCGGTGGTTTCACCGCGGGACAGACCGAGTACGTCACGATCGCGCTGAAGCGCACCAGCGGCCCGAACCGCACCATCGAGCACAGGCTCTCCTGGCAGGGTGACCGGCGGGGCTTCTCGTCGGCCCGCTCGGTCGGGCTGCCGCTGAACAAGGCCGTCACGGTCAGGGTCAAGGTCACCGCCGCGCGCGGCGTGACCAGCGCGATCCTCAAGGTGGACGACCCGAGGACCCCGGCGGTCGACTTCGAGGTGCTCAACACCGTGGTCACCGGCGTCGTGGCGAAGCAGCCGTCGTACGCGTCGACGTTCACCGGCGAGGTCGACCGCAACTCGACCACCTCGTTCTTCGTCACCGTGCCGGAGGGCGCCACCTCGTTGCAGGTCGACCTGGGTGGCATCGCGGCCGGTTCGCAGACCCGGTGGATCGGGATCAACCCGTACGGTGTGCCGGTCGAGCCGACCTCCAGCCCGTACTGCTACACCAACTACTCCGACCCGGCCACGTGCAAGCCGGAGGAGCGCTCGTACGACAACCCGCTCCCGGGTGTCTGGGAGCTCGAGGTCGAGTCCCGGCGCACGTCGCCGGTGCTCAGCAACCCGTTCGCGCTGACCGCCAAGGTCCAGGGCGTGACGGTGGCCCCGGCCACGGTCACCCTGCCCACCGTGCAGGTCGGTACGGCCACCCCGGCGTCGTGGACGGTCACCAACCGGTTCGGCCCGCTGACCATCACCCCGCAGGGCGGGTCGCTGGGCAGCTCGTCGAGTCAGCGGCCGACCATCGCGCAGGGTGCGGTGCAGGACTTCACCGTCACCGTGCCGGAGGGCGCGGCCCGGCTGGACGTCGCGATCGGCAACCCGGCCGACCCGGCAGCCGACCTCGACCTGACCGTTTATGACCAGAACGGTGTCCAGGTGGCGGTGCAGGCCGACGGCGACTCGGAGGAGGCGGTCTCGATCGCCTCGCCGGCCGCCGGCACGTACACCGTGGAGATCGCCGGGTACTCGGTGCCCAGCGGCTCGACCGCGTACGACTACCGGGACGCGTACTACAGCACGGCGCTCGGCACGGTCGCCGTGCCGAGCACCCCGATCGTGCTGGGGGTCGGCGCGAGCGCCACGGTCACCGGCGCGGTCACCGTGGCCGCGGTCCCGCCGGCCGGCCGGCACCTCTCCGGTGAGGTGCAGTTCGTGACGGACGAGGGCGCGGTCGTCGGCCGCGGCACCGTCGCGATCGGCGCCGTCACCGGGTAACCGGCGACGCGAGGCGATGAGGGGGTGGGCCCGCCGGGCTCATCCCCTCAGCTTGTCCTCGGCCTTGCGCGCGGCGACCAGCACCGGGTCCCAGACCGGGGCGTACGGCGGCGCGTAGCCCAGGTCGAGCCCGGTCATCTCGCCGACCGTCATCCGGTTCCACACCGCCACCGCGAACGCGTCGATCCGCTTGGCGGCCTCGGCCTTCCCGACGATCTGCGCGCCGAGCAGCACGCCGGTGCCCCGCTCGGCGAGCACCTTGACGGTCATCGGGGTGGCGCCGGGGTAGTAGCCGGCCCGGTTGGTGGACTCCACGGTGGCCGTGACGTACTGGAAGCCGGCCTGGTCGGCCTCGCGGGAGCCGAGACCGGTGCGGGCCACCTCCAGGTCGCAGACCTTGGTGACCGCGGTGCCGATGATCCCGGGGAAGGTGGCGTACCCGCCGCCCAGGTTGATCCCGGCGACCCGGCCCTGCTTGTTGGCGTGCGTGCCGAGCGGGACGTGCACCTGCCGGCCGCTGACCCGGTGGTGTGTCTCGGTGCAGTCGCCGGCCGCCCAGACCCCGCCGGCCACCCGCTGGCGCAGGTCGGTGCGCAGGCCACCGGTGGCGCCGAGCGGGAGTCCGGCGGCGGCGGCCAGGGCGGTGTTCGGCCGTACGCCCAAGCCGATGACCACGACGCCGGCCGGCAGCGTCCCGGCGTCGGTGACCACCGCGGCGATCTTGCCGTTCGCGGTCTCCAGGCCCTCGACCGTGACGCCGGTGCGCAGGTCGATGCCGAGGCCGCGGACCGCGTCGGCGACCAGCGCGCCCATGTCCTCGTCGACGGTGCCCATCGGCTGGGCGGACCTCTCCACGAGCGTGACCCGGAGTCCGCGATTGATCATCGCTTCGGCCATCTCGACGCCGATGTAGCCGGCCCCGATCACCACGGCCGACTCGGGTTTCTCGGTGTCCAGCCACGCGCGCAGTGCGCTGCCGTCCTCCAGGGTCTGCACGCCGAACACGCCGCCGGCGTCGGTCTCGGCCCACGGCGGGCGCACCGGGGAGGCGCCGGTCGCGTAGACGAGCTCGTCGAAGCCCTCGCGCCGGTCCCGGCCGGCGTCCAGGTCGCGCACGGTGACCGTGCGGGCGTCCAGGTTGATGCCGGTCACCTCGTGCCGGGTGTGCACGGCGATCGCGTTCTTGCGGAACTCCTCGGGGGTCCGGGCGATCAGCGCGTCCGGCCCGTCCACCTGGCCGCCGATCCAGTAGGGGATCCCGCAGGCCGAGTAGGACACGAACCGCCCCATCTCGAAGGCCAGGATCTCCAGGTCGTCGGGGCCGCGTCTACGCCGGGCCTGTGAGGCCGCGGACATCCCGGCCGCGTCGCCGCCGATCACGATCAGTCGCATCCGCCCATTGTGCCCGGATAAGCGGCTCTGTTACCGGCGGATTTCCGGAAGGTGTTGCCTGTCGCATCGGCCGGGCTCTATGGTGACGACACCGAACCCCGTCGATAGTCCGTTCTCTAGGACGGATCGTCGAAGCGCTTCGACTGATTTCTCGAAAAGTGTTTCCGCTGGTCAGGGTGCTCCCTGACGGGCAATTCACCGTGCCTGGAAACGATTCTTTTGGAGTCCGCTATGCGCAGAAGACGCGGCCTGGCCCTGATAGGTGCCGCTCTGCTCGCCGTTCCCCTCGTCCCCGGAGCCGCACGCGCCGACGCGACCTATCCGTTCCGCGATCCGGCCCTTCCGCTGGCGGCGCGGGTCGACGACCTGGTCGCCCGGCTGACGCTGCCGGAGAAGCTCTCGATGCTCCACCAGTACCAGCCGGCCGTCCCGCGCCTCGGCCTCGCCGTGTTCAAGGCCGGCACCGAGGCACTGCACGGCGTGGCCTGGTCCAACGACTACGACGCCGGTGGCGCCAAGATCGACGCGACCGCGACGGTGTTCCCGCAGGCGGTCGGGCTGGCCAGCACGTGGGACCCGGCGCTGATCGAGCGGGTCGGCTCGGCGGTCGGCGACGAGGCCCGCGGCCTGCACGCGCAGGACCCGACGGTGTGGGGCCTGAACCTCTGGGCGCCAGTGGTCAACCTGCTGCGCGACCCGCGCTGGGGCCGCAACGAGGAGGGTTACTCCGAGGACCCGCTGCTGACCGGGGCGATCGCCACCGCGTACGGGCAGGGGCTGCAGGGTGACGACCCGGACCACCTGAAGACCGCGCCGACACTCAAGCACTACGCGGCGTACAACAACGAGACGCTCCGCGACCGGACCTCGTCGAACGTCCCGCAGCGGGTGCTCAACGAGTACGACCGCGAGCCGTTCCGGATCCCCCTGCAAGCCGGGGCCGCGACCGGCGTGATGGCCTCCTACAACCTGATCAACGGGCGGCCGGCCACCGTGGACCCGGACCTGGGCACGCTGGTCCGGGGCTGGAGCGACCGGCGGCTGTTCAACGTCTCGGATGCCTGGGCGCCGACCAACCTGACCGGCTCGCAGGCCTACTTCGCGACTCAGGCCGAGGCGGACGCCGCGGTGGTCACGGCCGGGTTGGACAGCTTCACGGTCAACGACACCAACGGCGAGCCGACCACCACCGCGCTGCAGCAGGCGCTCGACCGGGGTCTGCTGACCGAGGCGCAGGTGGACACCGCGGTCGGGAACGCGCTGAGCATCCGTTTCCGGCTCGGCGAGTTCGACCCGGACGGCGGCCCGTACGCGAAGATCCCCACGTCGGTCGTGGACAGTCCCGCGCACCGCAAGCTGGCTCGGGAAGCCGCGGCCGAGGCCGCGGTGCTGCTGAAGAACGACGGCAACGCGCTGCCGCTGAAGACCGGCGGTTCGGTCGCGGTGGTCGGTCCGCTGGCCGACTCGCTCTTCACCGATTGGTACGGCGGACAGCTCCCGTACCAGGTGACCGCGCTGGACGGCATCACCGCGCGGGCCGGCACGGTGTCCACCGCCGCGGGCGCCGACCGGATCGCCCTCAAGGACGTCACCACCGGCCGGTACGTGACGGCCGCCGACCCGGAAGCGGTCGCCGCGACCGGGGTGGGACCGGACGCGGCCGCCCAGTTCGACTCAGTGGACTGGGGCGACGGGGTGTCGACGCTGCGCAACGCCGCGAACGGCACGTACCTCGGCTACAACTGGGGCCCGTTCGTCACCCACGACACCGCACCGACCGGCTGGTTCGTCCAGCAGCAGTTCAGAGTGGAGCCGCAGGCCGACGGCACGGTGGTGCTGCACTACGCCGGCTACGAGACGCAGGAGAGCTGGTTCGGCCCGAACACCTACGTGACGGTCGGCGCGGACGGCGCACTCGGCCTGGGTTCGGCGACCGCGGCCGGCGCCGCGCACTTCGCCAAGGAGGTGCTCGTCGACGGCGTGGCCGCGGCGGCGGCATCGGCGAAGGGCAAGCAGACCGCCGTCGTGGTGGTCGGGACGAACCCGTTCGTGGCCGGCAGGGAGGCGCACGACCGCACCGGGCTGGCCCTCGGCGCCCGGCAGGAAGCGCTGATCGAGGCGGTCCGCGCGGCCAACCCGCACACCGTGGTGGTGCTGCAGAGCAGCTATCCGGAGGCGATCACCTGGGCCCAGCGGGACGTGCCGGGCATCGTCTGGACCACGCACGCCGGCGCGGAGACCGGCAACGCCCTGGCCGACGTGCTCTACGGCGACGTCAACCCGTCCGGCAAGCTGACACAGACCTGGTACTCCTCGGTCGCGGACCTGCCGGCGGACCTCAACGAGTACGACATCGTCAAGTCCCGGCAGACGTACCTCTACAGCGACGCGACGCCGCTCTACCCGTTCGGCCACGGGCTGTCGTACAGCACGTTCCGGTACAGCGGGCTCCGGGTGGCCGGCGGCAAGGTCAGCGTGACCGTCACCAACACCGGCAAGCGGGCCGGTGACGAGGTGGTCCAGCTCTACACCCACCAGCGCACCTCCCGCGACGTCACCGCGACCAAGCAGCTCCGCGACTTCCGCAAGGTGCACCTGGCGGCCGGGCGGAGCACCGTCGTGACGTTCGCGCTCACTCCGGCCGACCTGGCCCGCTGGGACGTCACCCGGCAACGCTGGGTGACTGAGACGTCGGTATACGACGTGCTGGTCGGCGCGTCGTCGAGTGACATCCGGCAGCGTGCGGCCCTGCCGGTGCGCGGCGAGACGATCCCGGCCCGTGACCTGTCCGCGGTGACCAGGGCGGAGACGTTCGACGACTACGCCGGGGTGCGCCTGCTCGACGAGAGCAAGGCAAGCGGCACGGTGGTGGGTGCGGTCACTGCGGGTGACTGGATTGCTTTCCGGGATGCCGCGCTGCGCGGCGGAAAGACCTTCACCGTACGGGCGTCCGGCGCCGGGACCGTCCAGCTCCGGCTGGGCTCACCGGGCGGGCGGCTGCTGGGCACGGCCACCGTGCCGGACACCGGCGGGATCTATACGTACGCGGACGTCACCGCACCGCTGGCGGCCGTGCGTGGCCGCCGGGACGTCTACCTGCTGCCCAGTCCCGGGCTGCGGCTGGCGTCGTTCGGGATCCGATGAGACTCGCGGCGGG